>NZ_JBEPQQ010000004.1:0-786358 GCF_040547935.1 Bradyrhizobium sp. LA6.8 | reverse complement strand
CCCGCACGCATCATCGCATGGTCTTTCTGGCGCAGAGCTCATCAGGCTGCCGCTCAACGCGCTCATGTCAAATCAAAAAGACAACTGTAATGCTAAGAAGGATCGCCGGTTCAAGTTGTCCTTCAAAGCTCCCGAACGTCTTTGGCGGATTGTGCTTTGCATACGCGTCACATTTCGGCGACAAGATCAACTTTCAACGACCAGCCGCCATGCTCTTTGCCCAAGGGCATAGATGAACCCGCGTACCCGCCGTCACAATAGCGCTGCCGGCGCTCTTGTGATCGCAATTCTGTCAGCTTTCCAACATGAGTTGATAAAACTGACATTCGAGCAGGCGGTACCTAACTGCTTGAAGCGAACCACAAAATACGTTTGTGGCAGGTATGGCACGCCAGTTGCTCTTGGCTTTTCAGAAACGACTCTGGGGATGCTTGCTGGAAGGATTCGGCTTGCGAAGAGAATTGGAAGAATGAGTACTTCAGCGCAACACCAGGTATCCTGTGGCGGCGGCGAGATCAGCGAGACCATGCAAGTCATGACTAAGCACAACAGCTGCGGTACGGTCGATGGCAGCGGCAAGGGCAGGTGCGGATCTCAGGCCGGCATCGGCAATGTGCGGAAGGAGGTCTGGGAAAAGGTGAAGAACCATCCCTGCTACAGCGAGGAGGCGCACCACCATTATGCCCGGATCCATGTCGCGGTCGCACCGGCCTGCAATATCCAGTGCAATTACTGCAATCGTAAGTACGATTGCGCCAACGAATCGCGCCCCGGCGTTGTCAGCGAGAAGTTGACGCCGGAGCAGGCCGCCAAGAAGGTGCTGGCGGTCGCTTCCGCCATCCCTCAGATGAGCGTGGTCGGCGTTGCTGGCCCTGGCGACCCCTTGGCGAATTCGGACAAGACATTCAAGACGTTCGAGCTCGTCAATAAATTCGCGCCAGACATCAAGCTGTGCCTCTCGACGAACGGTCTGGCACTAGCTGATCATGTCGACACGATTGCAAGACTTAAGGTCGATCACGTGACGATCACGATCAACATGATCGATCCCGATATTGGCGCAAAGATCTATCCCTGGATCTTTTACCGCCACAAGCGCTACACCGGCATTGAAGCTGCAAGCATCCTCAGCAATCGGCAGCTCCAGGGCCTGGAGATGCTCACCGCGCGCGGCATCCTGTGCAAAGTCAACTCGGTGATGATTCCCGGGATTAACGATCAGCATCTGGTTGAGGTTAACAAAGCCGTGAAGTCCCGCGGCGCCTTCCTGCATAACGTGATGCCGCTGATTTCGTCACCCGAGCACGGCACCGTGTTCGGTCGCAGCGGGCAACGCGCCCCGACGGCACAGGAAGTGACAGCATTGCAGGATAGCTGCGAAAGCGAGATGAACATGATGCGTCACTGTCGCCAGTGCCGCGCCGACGCCGTCGGACTGCTCGGGGAGGACCGCGGCGGCGAATTCACCATTGAACAGATCATGGCCATGGACTTCAAATATGATGAACAGGCCCGAAAGGAGTATCAGGCCAAAGTCGAGAAGGCGCGCATTGCAAGGCTTGCGGCCAAGCAGGAGCAGCTTGCGGAGCTCGCCAGCGCGTCCAGCGAAATCAAGGTGCTGGTGGCGGTTGCAACCAAGGGCTCGGGATTGATCAACCAGCACTTCGGTCATGCCAAGGAGTTCCAGATCTACGAGCTCTCGACTTCAGGCGCAAAATTCGTTGGCCATCGTCCTATTCATCCCTATTGCCAGGGCGGCCATGGCGAGGACAGCAAGCTCGAAGTCGCCATCGGCGCCATCAACGATTGCCATGCCGTGTTCGTGTCAAAGATCGGCGGCTGCCCGAAGGCCGAATTGATCAAGGCCGGAATCGAGCCGGTCGATCAGTATGCCGGCGAGTTCATCGATGGCTCGGCGATCGCCTGGTTCAAACTCTATCTCGATAAAGTCAATGAGGGGAAGATCAAGCACGTTGAGCGGGTCGATGCGGCGGCCCGCCACAATACGCTGATTTCCGCCGCCTGAGGATGGGGTCAGACAATGCCGTTCAAGATCATCGCCTCGCAATGCACGGGCTGTTCGGCGTGCGAAACGCAATGCCCGAATCTCGCTATTTCCGAACGAGCCGGCGTTTTCCTGATCGATCCTGAGAAATGCACCGAGTGCGCCGCCTACTTTGATGAGCCGCAATGCGTGGCGGTTTGCCCGGTTGACAACACATGCGTGCTCGACACGGCGCTGCCGCGTCACCAGGAGCCTGCTTGAGGGCCACGATGGATGTCACTACGACACTAACGGTTCAGAAACTCGGGCGGATGATGCCCGCCTTGACGAGGCGCCGGCCGCGGCTTTCGCCTTCTCAGACCGGGTGGACGGCTCGCCCTGGTCGCCAACCTTTTCGCCAGTTGCCAAACCATATTCTGGCGACGCGCACGTCGGTGGGAGCGCGTCGAGCTATTCTTGTCGGCCCAAAGGCCGCTGTCTTGAGCGTCGAGGATCGATTTCGCCTATGGGCCCACGAAGAGCGCAGGACCCGTCTTCCGCGATATCAATCCAGTCACCTGCGGCCATCATTGATCAGTCGACATTCATGCCCGAGGCCTTCTTCAGTCGGTCGTCCGAGAGAAAACGAGGGCCTCCTCACCGAGTCCTGTCTTGGTCGCACGGTGTCGAGCCGGCCGAGCATCATCCCAGGGCGGCAGGGTTTCACCTCGATGAAGGTGCAGAAAGTACACCTGCGCCATGCCAAGGCGTTCGCACCCGATCACGTGATGCGGAATCGAATTTCCTGCCACCGGTGCGGTCGGCGCCACCAAGCCGGAGTTCGGCTGTTATGAGAGCACCTCGTGTGGGTCTTCCTGTTCTCGCTCAACGCATATTGCCGACTTGCAGATGCGTCTCGGGCAACTCGGGATGGACGGCAGCTGTCGGGAGACAGCTGGGGCTTTGTCCCGCGGACAAGGCTGGCACCAAGGTGTTGTTGGGCACGCTCGAGCGTATGGGCGGGACCGTGAGTGATGACGTCCACAATGCCCTGGGTTGCCGGGGTAATCAGGTCGACTCTGTCGGCTGTGCGCATCCCGCGCTGGAGCACGCGGCTCGCCGCCGGCTCAAGCACGCCTCCCTCGATGACAGACGCGCGTGCCGCGTCGGTGGCTTCTTCAACATCAACCATGGGCTCACGATAGTTATCTGGAGCATCTGGAGTTTAGGTTGCGGGCGTTGATGTTGCTGCACCGGGATCCCGACAGGCTCATGCGATCCGTGATCGCAAGCGCCGCCGTGCGGGAATGGCGGGGGTTGATCGAGCATCATGATAGGGCGGTCCGTAAGGCCGGGCGCGGTACAGTTGAACTATGGAACAGGGACGGCAGCATGAGCAACATCGCCCGTGATAGTGACATCGTCGAGCTGACGGACGCCCCATTCTTTGATTATGGTGACAACGTGCGGGCCAACCGCACTATCCGCAACGACGGCACCTATGTGGGCAAGGAGATCGGTGAGGTTCTGGTCAAGAAAGGCGAGCTTGGCTATGTCATCTCGATCGGCACATTCCTGCAACAATTTTATATCTATGGAGTCGAATTCCTCAACTCCGGCAATCGCGTCGGCATGAAATGCAAGGAACTCGATCTAGTCACGCGAAACCGCGAAGGCGAGGAGCCGTTCTTGCCAGGAGCGGCACCCCGATGATCGAACCAAGATTGCCAAAATGCCGGTCAGGCCAACGTGTCAAGGCCGCAATCGATCTGCTCAACGACGGTTCCTTTCCCGACGCGTCGGCGGAAGAGTGTCTGGTCAGCGTCGGGTACATTGGTGAGATCGTCCAGGTCGGTCGCCATACGGAAGCGAACCTACCCATTTATATGGTCGACTTCGGCAAGCAGTTGGTGGTTGGCTGCCTCGAGGCAGAAATCTCTGCAGTCTAGGATATCGCGCAATGAGCGCCGCAATCATCAGGCGACATCATTCCGGATTTCCTGCGCATCCCAACGAGCTCGACCGGTGGCGGATCGTGCGCGCGCTGAAGAAGCGCGAGCACTACCGATATGTCTCGCCAAAGGTGACAGCGGTTGCTGGCGGCTATCTGGTCGAGAGCCCGTGCTGCTCAGGCAATATCAATGCGGAGGGCGGCCTCGTCGACGTCGCGCTGCTGCACCACGATAGGACTGGGGCGGCATGGCAGCTGCTCCGCAAAGATCACCGCACGGGCGTTTGGGAGTGGCATTCAACCCATCAACGGCTTGGCCTGGCGACAGCGGTTCTGAACGCCGACCCTGAACGTTTGTTCTGGCAATAGATGTGGAGATGTTCTGGCAATAGATGTGGAGATGGTGCTCGAAGGCGCCTTGACGGAGATCGAGTAGACGCTCGCCGCTATTGATACAGCCTCTGAGCCCTGCCTGACGCTCCGGCAGAAAGTTCCACATCTTGCCTGGATTTGTTGCGAGTCGTCCGACATGACGCAGAATCCGTTCCGCCGGGTTGGAAGTTCGACCTGCATCTGCTCGACGGTGGAGGTCACTGTTACAGCTCACGAATGAGCCGCAGCGCGCCGGCATTGTGCTGGCCAAGCGCTCTGGCAAGTCGATCAAGCAATCGCCTGCCGGTGCCAAGCTCACACAGGACGGCTAGGCCCGCGGCTTGCTTGCCATGCCGTAGTGCCCGGCCCGGGAAATATCACGAGCAGATCGCTCACTCGTTCATCGGGTCCATGAGACGGGGGACCGGCGATGGTCTCGCAGAACTGTTCGCTGAGGACGGAATGGCCTGGGAACGTCAACGTGGCTTATTAAACCAAGGATACTGCGGTAGATTAAATTGGATCAGCGAGCCGTGCTCGATCTGCTGACGAGGAGTAACGCTCAGGCTTCGCAAGATTTGCCTTTGTGAGTACTCGTCATTAAGTCCGCCGCCGTGCACTCGCTGTGAAGGCCGGTTGATGATGCGCGCGCAAGTGAGGCAGTGCGACTGTCCCGGCCAATCCGCTCTACTCCATCAATAGTATTGGGGCTTGGAAATATCATACTACGAAACTGGTGAGTGAAGTCGGCGCGTTCAAGCAAGAAGGGATTGTTTTACGAAGACGCATCGAGTGTCCCTTCTCTATGGCTTGCTTCCATGTTGAAGGCGCTGACGTGCACGTCGAGAATCAGGTTTGTCACGCGGATATAGATCGAGAGGACAGCGGACAAATTCGCGTGTAGTCCCGGTTCTTATCTACAAGAGAAAAATCCGCTTGAATAGTTGTCGATGACCATTGATATGGTAGTGGAAAGCAGTTGCGTCTTCGCCAAAACAAGACGCTACAGGCAAATGTGCAAAGCGGAATCGGAGAACACGTGGCAAAAAGCACCAAGCGCAAAGAGTATAGTAAGGATGACGTCAAGCTGCTCAAAGCGCACTCAAAGGCCCGCACCCCTGTAGCTAGGGTTTCAAAGCTTATGAAGCGATCCGAGGGCTCTCTAAGACAGAAAGCACATACCTTGGGGATTGGCTTGGGTCACCAGCGCTGAGATACGCGTCAAGGTTCGGAAATTGACCGGCGTGGTGATCGAGACGGCCAGGCGGCTTACGACCGCCGGGCCATCCGATCGTTTCAGGTTCTGCGCCCGAGGGTCAGCTCGCGCGATGAACGAGCTGACCGATTTCCTGATAGACCGGCTCACTTGGCCTAAAACTCGTCGAGTGTCATGGTTTTAATCAGGGACTGATAAGCCCGGCTCGTTCGTCACATAGTGCGGCTTACATCGCTGAATATAGATCTGCCGAGCCCAAATACGGGCTGCGACGTGCCGGCAAGGCGCAGAAAGAAGGGAATAGCCGCGGTCCGGCCTACGGCGACAATATAAAGGAACCGGCAGGAGATGTGCGTCGAGTAGGCGCAGAAGCGTACAAGTATTTTGTATGTTCATGCGGAGACGCGCCGGCATCCTCTTGTATGCGGGATTTGTTATGAGGTGAGCAAGAGCGGTGGTGAACCTTGTTCATCGTCATCATCGAGACTGTCGATTTCGCCGCAGCGACTGCCGCGCGCGGACAGCGCGGCGGCCGCGGCAGACGGCATGGCGGCAATGAGAATTGAATTGCGTGCCGTACTCGCTAGCAGCAGGCGCGCATTTGCGGTAAGATCGTCTGTATCCAAAAACGATTGAATCTGACGTCCTTCGAATTCGGGAGCTGCTCCTTGCTGCACTTTCGATATGTTGCCTCAGGCAATTTTAAGCGTGTCGCCGCCGATTTCGCGGTTGCAAGGGCAGAGCTAATCAGTCTGTATCGCATCCAGAACGCGTAACGTGTCCGTCGGGCTGCGGCCGACATGAGGCTTGTCGCATAGACATGCTGGATCGTGTTCTCAGGATCGACGATGAACGTGTAGCGATGCGCGATGCCATCACGCGATCGCACTCCAAGGCCATCGACCAGTGCGCCCTTGGTGTCGGCAAACTGCCAGATCGATAGACGGTGCAGATCCTTGTGCTCACGCCGCCAGGCGAGCTTGCAAAGCTCGTTATCGGTCGAGCCACCAAGCACGATTGCATCGCGATCGGCGAAATGCTTGGACAGGCGAGCAAACTCACCGATTTCGGTTGGGCAGACGAATGTGAAATCCTTCGGGAAAAAGTAGATGACTTTCCATTTTCCGGGAAACTCCTGTCAGTCAGCGTCTCGAAGGCGCTCTGCCCGTTCTCCTCTGGCAGGTGAAAGCCGGGCTTCACGCCTGTGATGTCGAACGGCGGCAACTTACTTCCAATTCCAGGCATATTGTCCTCACAACATCGCGTCACACGGAAACAGCGTTCCGCGATTGGCAAAGCAAGCGATATGCCACCCATCTGACGGCAAGTACCCATCATGCCGGTCGTGGAACATTCGCCTTTGATGATGGCGGTGTCCTCGAACCCCATCTGCACGAATCCACGCGCCAGGCTTTGTCGGGTTTCTGTCAGAGCCCTTGCCTCTGTCGGGTCCGCCACAGCTTCCGGTCTCGGACGCTGCGCTATTAGTCAAGCCTAGTCAGATGCTTAACGCGCGTGCGAACGAATGGCACGCCAGTTGCTACCTGGATGCAGCAACAAGGAGTGAGGGCTGAGGGCACGCCGACGCCGATGGCGAGCGATGGCCTCCTTCCCGAAACCCGTGTGCCCACGTTTCTGAGAGAGAAACAGCCTCGCGCGTTCGGCGCGCAAAATTGGCAATCGGTTGATGGAGAGCAACATGTCTTCGCTGAGACAAATCGCGTTTTATGGCAAGGGTGGCATCGGTAAATCGACAACGTCGCAAAATACGCTGGCGGCTCTTGCTGAGCTGGGCCAAAGGATTCTCATCGTCGGCTGTGATCCCAAAGCGGACTCGACCCGCCTCATCCTGCACGCCAAAGCGCAGGACACCATTCTGAGCTTGGCGGCGGATGCCGGCAGCGTTGAGGACCTCGAAATCGAGGACGTCATCAAGCTCGGCTACAAGGACATTCGATGCGTCGAGTCCGGCGGTCCAGAGCCGGGGGTCGGGTGCGCCGGAAGAGGCGTGATCACATCGATCAACTTTCTGGAGGAGAATGGCGCCTATGAGGACATCGACTACGTCTCTTACGACGTGCTGGGCGACGTCGTCTGCGGCGGCTTCGCGATGCCTATCCGTGAAAATAAGGCACAGGAAATCTACATCGTGATGTCCGGCGAGATGATGGCGATGTATGCCGCCAACAACATCTCGAAGGGTATTCTGAAGTATGCGAATTCCGGCGGCGTGCGCCTCGGCGGCCTGATCTGCAACGAGCGCCAGACCGACAAGGAGCTGGAGCTGGCAGATGCTCTTGCCAAGAAGCTCGGCAGCCGGCTGATCTACTTCGTGCCACGCGACAACGTCGTGCAGCACGCGGAGCTGCGCCGCATGACTGTGCTGGAATACGCGCCAGAGTCCAAGCAGGCGGATCACTATCGCAATCTCGCGAGCAAGATCCACAATAATGCGGGACAAGGCGCCATCCCGACGCCAATCAGCATGGAAGAGCTCGAGGATATGCTCATGGAGCACGGCATCATCAAGCCTGTCGACGAGAGCCTGGTCGGCAAGACCGCCGCCGAGCTCGCCGCTGCTTCGGCATAGTTCATGTTGTCGGCCTTCTCGACCGGGGAAGGCCGACATCGTCCACTCAGAAGCTGGGGGACCTTCATGATTGGCACACAAAGCGAATTGGCCAATACGATGTCATCTCCTGTATCAGCAGCTCACGTCCGCGAGCCGCGCGATGCAAGTGAGCTCTACGGGCTTCTGACCGGGCGCCATCCAACAGAAGTCGACATCAGCGACGATGAGGATTTCGATCGCCATGTGCTCGCTTGCGTTCTCGCCGCATCCGCTATGGATGGCGGCCAACTGCCCGAACGGGCTGGCTTGACTAACCAGGAGCTCGATGCGCTCTTGGTGCAGTACTTTCCATCCACGCCGGTCAGGAGTTGTACCTGGCGCGAACAGTCCGCGTTACCGGCTCCTGACGAGACGATTATGGTGCGAGACCTCCTGCTAGCGCAACGTTCCACCCATGGCGAGGTCGGCGGCTGGCTCGCGACGATGATCGCGCGGCGCGCCATGGAGCCTAATCACCTGTGGGAAGATCTCGGTCTGCGGGAGCGGGACGAATTGTCCCGCCTCCTGATGCGCCATTTCGGGCCGCTGGCGGCTCGCAACACCAAGAACATGCGCTGGAAGCGCTTCTTCTATCGCACGCTATGCGAAGATGACGGTCTGGTGATGTGTACCGCGCCGGTCTGCACGGAATGCAATGATTTTGATCTTTGCTTCGGCGAGGAGAGCGGGGAGAGCCGGATGGCCGGACGCCGGCGGGATCATCTGCGTCGTCTCGATGACCCCGTCCATGCCATCCCAAGTTCGCATGGCTGAGCTCACAATGGATGCCCGCTCCTCGGCGCGAGCCCCGGTGTATCGGACAGCTTTCGGCCAACTGTCACATGACCAGAGTGAGGGTTTGAAAAGACACCGGCTAAACAACTTCGCGCAGGCGGCCTAAGCAGGACGCGGCGGCGCCGATATCGGGCTTGATAACTGGCGGATGCGACCGTCACATTTACGCCAAGATGTTCTATGTTGACGCGCGATCGAGGCCAACATCCGCCCTCTCCATCGCGCCCCGCTGAACTTTTTACGAACGCCGACTTGTGGTTGGACGACCCGATGGCTCAAGAATCTTCTTCGATAAGCGCCGGAATGCACGCGCCTTCCCCGAACTGCTGCAGCTTGAGGTCAGGCCCGAACCGTTGCCCGGCTAACATGCTTCTAAGCTCGGCGCTTGCCTTCAGCTCGGTCGCAAGCGCCCCGAACCTGGCGCTCCGCCGTTTCCACCCTGTCGGATTTGCGACACACCCGACTAATCTGAAATTCGACGTCATTCACAGGTTCTCGGGAATTCGAGCGGGTTGGCACAGCAATTGCTGAACAGCTTACGGAATAAACATACGGAGCCGCTGATGGCGTTCGCTGCCGCAATCACCGGGCCCGACAAAGATCGGTCGAGGTCCATAGTCCTTAATGACACCACGCTGCGCGACGGCGAACAGACACCCGGCGTGGCCTTCACGGCACCGGACAAGGTCTCGATCGCGCGTGCGCTGGCCGCGGCCGGAGTCACGGAGATCGAGGCCGGCACGCCGGCGATGGGTCAGGAAGAGATTGCCGCGATCCGAGCGGTCGCCGAAGCGGGCCTTGGGGCCAGGATCATCGGCTGGTGCCGGATAAAACCCGCGGACGTCGATGCGGAGATAGGACCGCTCGTCCGCGGCGCGGGTCAATGGCTACCTGCTCGGCGTCGACGGTCATCCGGCGAACCGGAACTATGGCGGACATTCGCAAGTGAACCGCGTCACGGCGCAGAACCTCGCCGGCAACGCCACGCGAAGCCCGAACAACGCCGGCGGCGCCAACATGAACACACCGCTATGGAGCGAGGACATACCCCAAGCCCTGCGGATCACCAACGTCGCCACATACCCGGAGCGCGTGCGCTGCTATCCGCGGCAGCAACTGTGATGCGGGGACATGGCGCGGCTCTCGTTGCGCTAGGCTTTCTCTTCAAACGAACTGACCTTGCCTAGCCACGCGACGCCTGGGCGCGGACGCGTTCGTCCGCGTGGCTCCCGGTGCACACGTCGCGCACATACCGCCTCCAACTACGCGAAAAACCTGATCTCTCAATCCAATCCATCATTGGACGACAAACCGCAGCGCTATTCCTGCTGGCAATCTGCTGAAGCGGAGCTACGCCTCACTCATACGCGAACGTTTGAGTTTGGCGCGATGCTGCCGTTTGCATCATCGTGGCCGGTATTTCGATGGTAATCCTATCGATTCCCTCGTCCGACGTGCAGATTGCGCGAAACTCGGTGGCGGCCGTTTGGCCGCACTGGAGCGGATGAAGCGCGTCGTGGCCCACGCTCGCGACAAGGGACTGGATGTAGCGCTGGGTGGCGAAGACTCCTCGCGTGCCGATCTCAACTTCCTGATCGAGCTGATCGCAAGCGCCAAGGCGGCCAGCGCGCGGCGCTTTCGTCTCTCAGATACGCTGAGCCTGCTCAATCCTGACGCATCCTTAACGCTCATGGCCGCACTGCGCGCCAGCACCGATCTCGAGTTCGAATTCCACGGCCAAGACGATCTTGCCCCGGCGACGGCTGATACGCTGGCGGCGATCAAGGCCGGTGCGACGCACGCCCCTCTGACGGTCATTGGATTGGGAGAGCGAGCCGGCAATGGGCCGCTGGAGGAAGTTGCCGTCGCACTCAGCCAGATCTACGGCCGTGATACCGGCGTGCTGCTCTCCGAACTGGAAAAAGTCGCGGCCGCCGGTGCAGCCGCAGCGTGCCCACCATTCCGCTCAACAAGCGCTCGTCGGCGGGCATGTCTTGACCTCGATGGGCTCTTAAAAGACCGGCCCGCCTACCAAGCGTTGGACCCGGGGTTGCTCGGCCGCTCCCACCGCATTGTGATCGGCGAGCATTGCAGCTTTCGGTCACTGCCGACCAAGCCGGGACCATTCTCGCGCGCGTCCGTAAGCATGCCGTCGAGCACAAAGGCCCGGTTTCCCAGGAAACGGTGGTGGCGATCTGGCGCGACATTCGCGAGAGCTCGCTCTTCAACCGAGGGCGACCAGGTGGTCAGCCATGCGCTTCGCGCGATCAGGTTGGAACATTCAGCCAGGACGGTTTCTGTTCGCGGATCTAGATGGAGGTTGAGAATGACGATGGACGGGATCCTTTCGCAATTGAACAAGGCCTCCGCGGCAGAGGAGTTTTTTGCAGTGCTCGGCGTCGAGTACGATGCGAAAATCATCGACGTGGCGCGGCTTCATATTCTGCGTCGCATGGGTGAATATCTCGCCGGCGAGGAGTTTACCGGTGCATCCGATCCTGACATCGCCTCGCGTTGCAAGGCCACGCTTGAGCGCGCCTATGCCGATTTCGTCACGTCCTCCCCGATCGAACAGCGCGTGTTCAAAGTCTTGAAAAATGCGGCCGCACCACAATCGAACAAGCAGCCAGCATTGGTGCAGCTCAGTTCCTTCGAGTGAATTGAGTTTGTATCTCGTGCTCTGGAGCGTGAAGGTTCAGAGAACCGGCCACCCTCCCAGGGCGTCGAATTCAAATGAAAGTTGCAGTTACGGCCTCGCGGATCCGCAGCTTGGACACTCGGCTCCTGAAGGTAATCACGGCTCAGCCCTGATATTTCCATCGATTCAAGCTGGTGCTCATGGTGCACCTAGCTCCTGCAATGGTACGCCGGCAGCCGGGGAGCGCATATTTGACGAGGAAAGCGCAGCAAGATTCGGATGAATGTCGTCTGTCGCATTCCGGACACGGGTGCAGCGCGGCTATCGAATGTTCCGATCCTCGTGAGAGGCTGCCAATCCGATTTCCTTCAGTAAGAGTCTGTATTGGCGGTCAATTTTTATCGTCTGCGCAATTGGTACGACAATTGCTGAGATATGCTCAGCTAGTGTGGGGAAGCGAATGCACATCTTGGTCCGCATCGAGTTTATTTTGGACGCCGCGCAGTTTCGCGCGCGCTGCGTGTCGGCATCATGATGCGTCGCGACGCCAAAGTGACGTTTGCATATTCCGGCCTGGCTGAATTGAAAGCTGCGCTTGATCCGCGCCAAAGATTCGTCGACGAAATCACTCCCATTGGCCGATCAATGGCCGAGGTTTCGCGGGGGGGAGCCCTTGCTCTCCAGCGCCGGTCTCACGGTGCCGTTGATGGGCGGCTTCACCGCCAACCCTCGTGCCTTCGCCAAGAGTTGCGGACGTGTCGCTGCAATCGGAAATATTGCGAGGGCATTCGGAGTAATGGATCGCGTTTTCACCGGCAAGCTCGCAGCCGACAATGGCACCAGCCGCACCCCTGGCAGGTCCTCGATCTGTTCCAACTTGGTTGCATCTCGAAGATGAGGGGGACCAATCGATCGGATCGAGTGACTACCGCGCGGTTGCGTGCCTCACTAGTACCATTGCCAAATGGTGGCCCCAGAATGCCGAACCCGGCAAGAACCCGAAGCGCGTGCTTCGGGGCTCGTCGACAAAGGTCCAGCAATGGGTGCCTCGGCCCCGCGCTGCTGCCAGGCGGTGTTGAAAAATGGCGGCGGGCACGCGGCCGAACTCTTAACTGAAGCAATCTTCACGCGCGAATTCAAACAGGCGGAGCACCCTTCGCTGGCGAGCCGCTACTGAACACGGATGGGAGTACAGATGATGAGCACCGCGCCCAAAAGCGCCGCTCCGGCCGCGGGTGGTGGTCGCGCGGCGACCAAGAGGGAGTTGCCCGAACGATTCAAGGCGCATAGGCACGTCTGGGTCTTCATCGAGCAGGAACGCGGGATAGTGCACCCCGTCTCCTGGGAGCTGATGGGTGCCGGCCGCCGGCTCGCCGACAAGCTCAACGTTGACCTCGCCGCGGTTGTCATCGGCCCGGTGGGTGAGACAACGCAGCAGGCGATCGCCGAATCCTTCTGCTACGGCGCCGACGTCGCCTATATCGTCGCGGATGATCTCTTGGCCGATTATCGCAATGAATCCTACACCAAGGCCCTGTCAGAGCTGGTCAGTACGTACAAGCCGGAAATCCTACTGCTAGGGGCAACTACACTGGGCCGCGATCTCGCCGGCTCAGTGGCCACCACACTGCTCACCGGCCTAACTGCCGACTGCACCGAGCTCGATGTCGATGCCGACGGCTCGCTTGCAGCGACCCGGCCGACGTTTGGCGGCTCACTATTGTGCACGATCTACACACTGAACTATCGTCCACAGATGGCAACCGTCCGTCCGCGCGTGATGCCGATGCCGAAGCGCGTGACCGGCGCCGTCTGGCGTGTCATCTCGCATCCGCTCGGGCTTGCAGAAGAAGATATCGTCACAAAAGTGCTGTCGTTCCTCCCGGACCGCGATTCTACAAAGTCCAACCTTGCCTATGCCGACGTGGTCGTCGCTGGAGGGCTCGGTCTGGGATCGCCTGAGAACTTCCAACTGGTACAGCAGCTCGCGGACGTGCTTGGCGCCGAATATGGCTGCTCGCGGCCGCTGGTCCAGAAGGGCTGGGTCACCTCGGACCGACAAATCGGCCAGACCGGGAAAACCATTCGGCCAAAGCTCTATATCGCGGCAGGTATTTCCGGCGCGATCCAGCATCGCGTTGGCGTGGAGGGGGGCGACCTCATCGTTGCGATCAACACGGACAAGAACGCTCCGATCTTCGACTTCGCCCATATCGGCATCGTCGCCGACGCTATTCGACTGTTGCCCGCATTGACCTCTGCATTCCGCGCGCAGCTGTCGCCGCACTCGCACGACCGCATCGCTGGCTAGGGGAGCTTGTTCATGATCGAGGAAAGATTCGACGCGATCGTCGTCGGTGCAGGCATGGGCGGGAATGCGGCAGCGCTTACCATGGCCGAGCGGGGCCTGAAAGTGCTGCAGCTGGAGCGCGGCGAGTATTCGGGGTCGAAGAACGTGCAAGGCGCCATCCTCTATGCCGATATGCTGGAGAAGCTAATCCCAAATTTCCGAGAAGATGCGCCGCTTGAGCGGCATCTCGTCGAGCAACGCTTCTGGATCGTGGACGAGCGTTCGCATACGGGGATTCACTATCGCTCCGATGATTTCAACGAGGAGAAGCCGAACCGCTACACCATCATCCGCGCGCAGTTCGATAAATGGTTCTCGCAGAAGGTCCGCGAGGCCGGCGCTACGGTGCTGTGCGAGACCACAGTGACCGAGCTCCTCCAGGATTCCCATGGGAGGGTCGTCGGGGTGCGCACTGACCGAGATGGGGGTGAAATCCATGCAGATGTCGTCGTGCTGGCCGAGGGGGTAAACGGAGTGCTCGGGACGGGTGCGGGCTTAAGAGGGCGGCCGAAACCGGACAAGCTCGCGCTCGCGGTCAAGGAGATGCATTTCCTGTCGCGTGAGACAATCGATGCTCGCTTCAATCTCAAAGGCGACGAGGGGCTCGTCATCGAAGCCGCCGGAACCATTTCCCGCGGCATGACCGGTATGGGCTTCATCTATTCCAACAAGGAATGCATCTCGCTCGGCATCGGCTGTCTTGTTGCCGACTTCCAGCGTACCGGCGAGACGCCTTACGGCCTGCTCGAGAGCTTCAAGCGTCACCCGTCCGTCGCGCCGTTGATCGAGGGTTCGGAAGTAAAGGAATATTCCGCGCATTTGATCCCCGAAGGTGGATACAAGGCCATCCCGCAGCTTTGTGGTGAGGGCTGGGTCGTTGTCGGAGACGCCGCCCAGCTCAACAACGCCATCCATCGGGAGGGGTCCAATCTGGCGATGACGTCAGGCCGTATCGCCGCGGAAGCGATCTGCCTTGTCAAATCGCGAAATGATCCGATGACGGCCAAAAATCTCTCGCTTTACAAAAAACTACTGAATGATTCCTTCGTGATTAAGGACCTGAAGAAGTACAAGGATATGCCGGCACTGATGCATACCCACTCGCAGAACCTCTTTCTCACATATCCGCAGCTCTTCTCCAAGGCGATGCAGGATTACGTGCGCGTGGACGGCACACCAAAGCTTGAGAAAGAGAAGCTCATACTGAGCTCGTTCATCAAGGCGCGATCGTGGAGTGGACTGTTCAGCGATGCCCTGCGCATTGCCCGGGCCTGGCGGTGATCACAAACCAAAGACTACGACCAACGACGGAGCCAGAAAGAATGTCGAGCGAGCCCTCCCGACGTGTCGAGGACAAACTATTCTACAACCGCTATCTCGTGGATTCCGGCCGCGCCCATATCAAGGTCCGGCCGCACAGCACACCATCTTCGCGGCTCTTATCGATGCTGAAGGCATGCCCTGCACGGTGCTACGAGCTCAGCGATAAAGGTCATGTTGAGGTGACGGTCGACGGGTGTATGGAGTGCGGCACGTGCAGGGTGATCTGCGAAGAAGGAGGTGATATCGAGTGGAGCTACCCACGCGGCGGTTACGGTGTGCTATTCAAATTTGGTTGAAGGCTCGCGCAGGGCATTGGCAGGTTGCGTCGTTCTCGCGAAACAACGGGATCACGCCGCCTGCCAGTGCGGCCGGCAGTCTCCCTGAGGCCTCCCGACAAGCGAGTGGTCGCACAAGGCAAGCAGATACGTTTCAACGGCCGCGAGCCGCGCTCAACGCGCGGCAGGCGAACGGTTGTTAGTCATATCGCACGCTGGTGATGCATGCCGGAAATCGGTGAGGCGCAGGTGTATTCGGTCACGCGCGCACGAGCTGGTGCGCCTCATATGAGGCCCATCACCCCACAGAAATAAGGCCGGTGCGTGCGCGGGGGTCCTTCGCGATGTGGCGGCGCGAAGGCGCCATTTAGATTGCACCTGCGCCTCTTCTTTGGATCGGTAACTTTCTCGATTTCAAGTAAGGGTGCACGCACGGTCCGCGAAGTCGCTCGTCCGTCGGCGACCTCGTGCTCTGGTTTCCGAGAGAGCGCGTGGCGCTCATCACGGCTATATGATCATGCTGGGTGCACTGGGCGCGGTAACGGCAACCGCACCAGCCGAGGCATTGCTTAAATGGATAGGCTCGCGCGGTCTATTTCAGGTGCTTGCCGCATCCAGTGCCTTCCCGGGCGCTTCGATCTAGTTGTGGTTCCACAGCAAGAGGCAACTGCGAAGAGCCCCAGGGACAGTCAGCCTGAAGATCGTCTATGCGGATGGGCGGCTCTGGACATTGCGCCGATCTCTTCAACATGTAGCGGGTCGCGTGGGCCCTGCAGTCTCGTCATGGCGATCGCCCTAAGCGTTGCCGCATTGCTGCTCGGCGCGCTCGCCGATTCGCTGCGCCGGCTTGGCAAGAACATGCAAAAGCTGCTCGCAATCATAGCTGCTCTGTTCATTGCAGCCGGACTCGCGCTGATATTGTATCGGCCATTCCTGTCGCTGCCGTGGATCGTTGTGACGGTGGTCGGATCAGCCAATCGTCCTCAGCTATGCGATCATCAGAGATTACTTTCCGCCCGAATGATCGCGCGCAAGAAACGGTGTGCTCAATGTTCTGCATTTCGGGTCGGCTTTCCTCGTCGAGTACGGGACGGGGTTAATTCTCGAGCAATGGCCGGCAAAGGACGGACACTACCCCTCAATCGCGCGCATCAGACGGCGTTCGGTATCAAGTTGTGCTGCAGCTGGTCGCCCCGGTCTGGTTCATTGGCCCTTGGCTCAAAGAGTTGAATTGGAGAGTGAGATCGCCGTCAAGCGCAACTCGACGGGCCAAAGCAGGTCAGTTCACGTCGTGATCCGGAGCGCCGAAATGGTCATCCTGGAAACCGTTCAAGATGTGGAGTGGTGAACTCGGCCTTCCGCCTGACCTCCGGCTCTCGGCCTACAGGCGTCAAGAACGTCCGCACGGCGGCCGACAGATTGGCTGAGAAGCTCCAAACAGCTGGTCGGATATGCAACATGCGTCGCAGGTTCGACAGGAATGATAGGAAAATGCGCATTATCAATGAGTGCTGGCTGGCATGCGGCTTGCTGTTGTTCTCCGCAGAGCCAGGTAAAGGGAGTTTGAGCAATGACCAGTCTGACTGAGAGCGCAAGTCAAGTCGGTGAGGAGAATGTGCTGACAGTCGGTTCGCCGGCTCCCTCCATCAAAGTTGAGGACTGGCTACGTGGCCAGCCCGTTACAAAGTTCGAACCTGGGAAGGTATACATCATCGACTTTTGGGCGACGTGGTGTCCACCATGTATCGCCTCGATGCCGGGTTTGGTGACCCTGCAACGCAAATACAGGAGTAACGGAGTTGAGGTGGTAGGCATCGCGGCTGAGGAACAAGCGTCGTCGGCAGATGAAGCGCGAGCCAGCTTGGACGATTGGTTGACGAAGAACTTGCCAAATCTGAACTTCCCGATCGCATTCGACTACGCCGGCGAAATGAACAAGCTTTGGATGGATCCCAGCGTTTCTTTCGGCATTCCCTCGTCATTCGTGGTCGATCGTGAGGGCCGCTTGGCCTTTATCGGCCATCCGACGGAACTCGAGAACGTGCTGCCGAAAATTCTGAACAGCTCCTGGGCAGTGAGCGACGAAGCCAAAGCCCTAGATGCGGAGAGGATAAACAGAGCTCGACGCGAAAAGCGCGAACGAGAGCTGATGGAGCCGATCTTTGCCAGGCTTCGGGCCGCCCTGAATACTGAGGATTGGGCGGCAGCTCTTTCAGTAGTTGAAGAGGCACTCGCCGCGATGCCGGACCATGTCGGCCTCCATGAGCTTCATGCGGAATTGTTGCTTCACAAGATACGCGACATGCGCGCCGGCCTGGTCGTATTGCGCCAATTGGTTCGCGATGCGATCGAGCAGAAATGCGTGCATCGGATGCGCGTGGCCATCCGCCAACTCTTCGACCCTGCGAAAGACTACTCGGGTTTTCCACATGCCGAGCGCTTTGCCATGGGCAAGGACCTCTCCGAACACATCCTGGCGGCGAATCCGCCCCAAGGCAGTGAGAACGCGAAGTTCCTCTCGTACGGGGCGGTCGCTCAGTACTATTGCGAGACCGGTAAAAGGGATCGGGCGATCGAATTGGTCGAGGTGGCGCTGAAATGGCTGGATGCAGCGCCTATGCCAGATCTAACCAAGCGGAAGCTGGTGCAGCTGCTCACTCAAGGCTTTGGCGAGCTACAGGAGTAAGAAGCTCTTTCAGGAGGAGTGTTGTTCGAAACGGAAAAAACACAGCGTCTGAAAAGCCGCAACCGAGATCGCCAAGGGCAGCGTGAGCAATTTTGATTGTCATGTCTTCTCGGCCGTTGTGCTTTTGCGATCCAAGTCGATGTCTTTAAGGATAGCGGGGCATTCACCTGAAGTGAGGATAGGACGAGTAATCGGGTGAACGCAGGCGAGCTGCACCACCACAAGTTCTTTAGGGTGAATGTTTCTTAAAGGTACGTCGCGCTCCGGCGCGATAGCGCCGAGAATGCCTGTTCAGGTGAAGAGTGGTGCTCGGTGCTAGAGTTGTGGCGCCTTATAAGGTGCTGGTGGGTTCTTGGAGTAAAAAGATAGAAATGGTGACGCTGATGCATTCCAACTCTCAAGCAAGCTTTCTCAAGCTTTTACCGCTGGTTTCAGGCGAGATTCAGAACTTCGTTTCGCGTTGGTGGCAAGCCGAATCGGGAGAGGCGGCAAACCGCGGGAACGGACCGGGCTGTTTAAAGCGGTCAGTGCCCTGTGCGCGCCGCGCTAAGGGCACACTGAGCGGGGCCGAGCCTTCATTGTCACCACTCTTTGGTACCACGGCGCCGGGTCGAGCGTGATGTACAATCACCGTCAGCGCCGCTCTGTCAAAGCCGCCGCCCTGCTCCAGCCATCTGGCCGCTGGTACAATGTTCTTTATATCCAGGTAGTCATCGCGATCCTGATTGGCGTTCTCGTTGGCTGGCTGTGGCCTGCTGTGGGGACGAGCAGCTGGGTCAAGGCGCTTGGTGACGGATTCATCAAGCTGATCAAAATGGTGATCGCGCCGATCATCTTCTGCACTGTTGTGTCCGGAATTGCGCATGTGCAGGATGCACGAAAGGTCGGCCGTGTCGGCGTCAAGGCGCTGCTTTACTTCGAGATCGTGTCAAGCTTCGCGCTGATCTTGGGTCTCGTGATGGGCAATCTCGTTCAGGTAGGCCATGGGCTCGCTCCCAGGGTTGATGCCGCGGCGGTAGCCAACTACGTCAAAAGAGCGGAAGGGCAGAAGGCCGTCGATTTCCTCCTCAATATTATTCCGGATAGCGTAGTTGGCGCTCTGGCCCAAGGCGACGTGCTTCAGGTGCTGCTGTTTGCCATCCTATTCGGATTCTCGCTGATGGCGCTTGGCGAGCGGGGTGAGCGGATGCGCAGCCTGGTCGACGATGCTGCACACGCGGTGTTTGGTGTCATTAGGATCGTAATGAAGGCAGCGCCAATCGGGGCGTTCGGCGCCATGGCCTACACTATCGGCGAATTCGGACCGTCCGCGCTCGGTAAACTCATCGGCTTGGTTGCGCTGTTCTATGTGACAGCCGGGCTCTTCGTGATCATTGGGCTCGGCCTGGTCGCGCGCTTGGTCGGTTTTTCTATTCTAAAGTTCATCATCTACATCAAGGATGAGCTGTTGATCGTGCTCGGAACGTCGTCATCCGAAAGCGCGCTGCCGCAGTTGATGGAAAAACTCGAACGGCTGGGCTGTTCCAAGCCGGTCGTGGGCCTGGTGGTGCCGACAGGATACTCTTTCAATTTGGATGGGACCAACATTTACATGACGTTGGCGACCTTGTTCATCGCGCAGGCGCTCGGGGTCGATCTCGACTTCAGCCAGCAGCTCACGATACTCGTTGTGGCGATGCTCACCTCGAAGGGCGCAAGTGGTGTTACCGGTGCTGGGTTCGTCACCCTGGCCGCAACCTTGACCGTGGTCAGTCCTGACCTCGTCCCGGGCATTGCCATCGTATTCTCGATCGACAAGTTCATGAGCGAGGTGCGCGCGCTTACCAACATCATCGGGAACGGTATTGCCGCGGTATTTGTGTCGTGGTGGGAAGGTGAACTCGACCATGTCTCGCTACACGCGCAGCTCAAGTAGATCTGCGATTTTAGCTCGGCCATTGCGGACTAGAAATCACCTTTGAATGCCTGCATTCTGCGTTGGCAATCGTCGTGCAGTACTGGGCCCCCTGATCCCAGGGGGAATGGTGCAGGGTCACTAGGCTCACGGTAGTGCACCCGACCAGTGTCGGCATTGGTGCCTGCGGCAGCCCGCCGGCTGATGTGGTTCATTAGCCCCGGTTTGAGCTTCCTCAAAAAGTGGGACCTCAATCGTGCCCACGCGAGGGAGCGACAGTGGTTCAGGAGAAGCAATGGAGCCCGAGTAAACACCGCGACCGGGAGGGGCGTAAAAATAGTAAGCTCCAGACCATTGCTCATTACTGATTTCTCGCCTCGCCCTCGAGGGGTCGGCGCGTCAAGCCGGCGCTCTTTTCACATTTTCCTTTCTCTACGCTACACTACGAACGGCATATTCCCTCTGTTGCGGTGACACGCGATCTATCTTTTATTTGCCTTCAGATGAGGGCACCGAAGCGGCCTCAGCAGCTTGGGGCAAATCGTTGCGATCCATTCTGATTCAGAGGCGAACTTGCGCGGAGCGCGTATGCTGCGTACGCGTTCGGGCCCGCCATCGCAGGGTATTTAGAAGATCCGGCAATCGTCGAGGTGATGCTCAATCCGGATGGCCGGCTGTGGATCGACCGACTGTCGATTGGACAGCAAAAAGGACGTCCATTTGGACGGCTCATCGGTAAGGCCGGTGAGCCGGCTGGAGGTCCTTGAAGGACCGTCGGGACGCCGCGTGCGTTCGGAGGCTGAGAGAGCTCGGATCGTCGCCGAGAGTCTGCCACCCGGTGCCCAGGTGTCCGAGGTGGCGCGCAAGCACGGAGCGGCGGGACAGCTGCTCGCCATCTATGGCTGTGTCGGTCCGCAGCACCACATCGCCGATCGCGATCTCAAGCGCTATCGCCGGAACGTGACCCTCCTCCAAGGCGCTTTCCACGACCAGCGGCGCGAATGTCGGCTGCGACGCCTCGCACCGCGGGTGATCCGCGCAATGCGAGCGTCACGATGATCGCAGCCGGTGCCGATCTGAAGATTTACATCGCGACGCGGCCGATCGACTTCCGCTGTGGCCACGATGGACTTGCGGCAAAGGTGCAGGAGATGCTTCGCCTCGACCCGTTCAGCGGCGCAGCCTTCGTGTTCCGATCGAAACGAGCGGACCGGATCAAGATTGTGGTCTGGGATCGAACGGGCCTCGTGTTAGTTCATAAGCGCCTCGAAGGCTGCAGGTTCGTTTGGCCAACGATCGCAGACGGCGTGATGCGCATATCGCCAGCGAGGTTCGCAGCCCTGTTCAAAGGGCTGGATTGGAGGTTGGTGCGCCCGCAAGAAGCGCGGCGTCCGCAGGCGGCCGGATAACTGCGGCAGATTGACTCGGGAGCTATTTTGAACGTGGCACGCGCAGTGGTGATGTGCTCGAAATGGCGCATGAGCATTGCGGCGCTGCGCGCGGAGAACGAACGCCTGAAGGCGATTTTGGCGCAAACGCACTCAGCCTTGAGCGAGCATCAGGAGGCACTGGCGGCATCGGAGGAAGCGCGACGTCGGCTGGAGGTCATTCTCGGGGAATTGCGACGCGAGAAATTCGGCGCGAAGTCCGAGAAGCTGCGGCCAAATCAGTATCAGTTGCCGCTGGAAGACGTGGAGATCGCGCAAGGCATCCTGGACGCGGCGCAGGAGAGAGCCGAGGCTGTGATCCAGGGCCGATCGCGGAGCGCGCCGGATCAAGGTTCTCATCGCAATCGCGGCTGCTTGCCTGCCCATCTGCCTCGGGTGGAACGGATCATCGAGCCTGCGAGCAGGCTCTGTCCGTGCGGTTGCGGCGCCATCGTGGCGGTCTGGCCGAGCCGCTCCTCCGCGACCAACTGCTAGGCCGTCTTCCGTCTAAGCGCCCTCAGCAGACGCTGCACGATCGAATGCTGTTTCGTCCCGAACTCCTCGGGGTGTTTCTCGCTGAGCCGGCCGACGATGGCGAGTGCAGTTAGCTGCGGTTGCGTCGCGAGCCAGCCCTCGATCGCAGCAATATGCGGGTCGAGCTTGGAGGGCATGCGAACCCTGGTTTTATAGGGCCGACGGGTGCGCCGGTGCGTGGCACGCGACTCGCCGGACGTCGTCGTCTTGCCGAGCGTCTTCGCAAAAGTGGCTGCGGTCGCGGGCGCGGTGCTCGTGCTGGGGGTTGCAGGCCGCGCGCCTGTCCGGCACGATGATCGACGTCATTGCCGAGTTCGTCCTGGGTCGCTCGAATCTCGGCCAACAGCGCGACTGGATCGAGCGAGCGATACTGATCACGCAGCCGCTTCTTCACGGCCGCGGTCACCTTGGGATGCGCCACTGCACGCTCATAGGGCGCTGATGGGAGATGATAGCGTTTGATCACTTTAGCCCCACCGCGGCGCTTCTCCTTCAGCTTGAACGACGGCTGGAAGAAGTTGACGTAGAGCCGTGCCGCCGCATAGAGGCGGCCCATCGGGCGCGCCGTCTCGACGCCATCGAAGCGGCCGTAGCCCATCAGGCGACGGACGGCGGCATCTTTCTTCTCGACAAAGGCCTGATCGTTCTTGCGGTAGGGGCGACGGCGCGTGAAGACACGAGACACTGTCAGCCTGTTCGCAATATGCAATTTACGTGAGGTGATCCCTGTTGACGATCTCCGTCTACTGGGAAGACAATCTCGAATCGCGACCAATTGGGGGGGCATATGAAACCGCCTCCGTCCGCTCTCCGGGGATATCCAGATCCATTTCGATTGAAATCTCGACAATGGCTTCTGGATGATGGTTATTTTCCGCCAAGGCGTATTTGAGCGCTTGGGCGCGGGTGAGGAAGAGGCCTCCAAAAATACCGGCTCTGCTCGCGGGCGACCCAGTTGCCACGGCTATTCCTGCCAACAAAGACGACCGATGGTCTGCGGCCCTCATCTAGTTTGTGTGTCATAGCTTCGAAGGGCGCGACCATCAGGTAGCTCCATACTCGTTAGCGCGCTGCGGTGGAATACTGGCATATCACGCATAAATTCGAGTCCGGTCCCTACCGATTTTACCAGAGTGGACGCTGCCTCCGGTAAGCATCGGCAACGGATTGACTTGGCGAGTGGCATCCCCGCGCCAGCCGCAAAACCCCCAGTCGTTGCCACATTTAGCTCACGTTGGTAGACAAGCAACTCGATTCTCCCCCATGTCAGGCCGAGAAAAGCGCCGGGACCGCGCAGTTGCTGTGATCTGCCTGTCAAAAAAGTTGTCCTGAAGCCGCACATTCATC
Source organism: Bradyrhizobium sp. LA6.8 (assembly GCF_040547935.1). Taxonomy (NCBI): domain Bacteria; kingdom Pseudomonadati; phylum Pseudomonadota; class Alphaproteobacteria; order Hyphomicrobiales; family Nitrobacteraceae; genus Bradyrhizobium; species Bradyrhizobium sp. LA6.8. Next base: position 762,955 of record NZ_JBEPQQ010000004.1, on the reverse strand, counting down.
CGAATCACTCGCCAAACAGTTGTCGGCAAGTGATTGAAAGGCTCCCTCTGCCTTCGCTACACTTCTTTCGTTTACCTCAAAGCAATAGGCGTGCCATTTTGCTCACAGTGACTAGGTCTTGCTTGACCACGCGCGCCCTAGAATTTACCTAGAGCGGCCCAACAAATTGTGTCGGCTCTTCGCCATCAGCCTCTAGAATCGAGCATCGGTCGCACGAGGAGGAAGAAGATGATGCGGACCGCCACCCAGAACCGCGTTTCGCATTCGCTCGAAGATGAGGCGTTATGCTGCTTGGCCTAGATGCCATAAATCAATAGGTGAGCTCCTCGCGCGCGATCGGCTTGGTGGGTGGTTCAGCGAGGGCCCTACATGAGCAGTATAAGTCCCCGTAGAGTGAACGTCTTTGTGCGCGAATGCGTGGAGGATCTGTCCGATAACTTCACGTACGGTTTTCGATGGTTGGTGCGGCAGCTGATGAGGCGAAGAGCCTCGTCTTACGGCCGAGATTGTCTACTGATCATGATGTCGCCGGGACGCCGCGTGGGATGTGCCTACCTCATTTGTTAGACCGCGAAGCTTGCGTGGCCGATGGTTCTGACTCAGGTTGGGCAACCGCGATGATGACGACCGATCATGGTTTTGTTGAACGCATCGGGATTGAGGCGATCGCCGCGGCAGAGTTGGCCGGCAGAGTCTATGTCTTCAGCCTCGGCTTTGGGTCACTCTGCTGGCGGCCGTCGCGCCCTTTATCGCACAAGAATTTGGGGCGGATCATCTGGGTTTGTTACGGCAGTCGCTGCGCATAGGACTCTGGACGGCATTCCTCTTATCGCTCCCGATGATGGGCTTTGTCGTTAGCGCTTAGCCGCAACCCATTGAGGCGGGCTTGAGGAGTGCGCTGTGCGCTTAGTGAAGGAGTGCGGGCACTTGCTCCATGAGCCGACTAACGGTGCGGTATGGCCGAAGGACGCGTGTGGCGTGCGGATGGAAAAGACAGCCATCTCCAGTGTCCAACTGGATGCGACAGCAGCGAACGTGGGCAACCTCCCAAGACAGGCTCATTGTTGTAGACGCGACAAATCCATGCTGGCTGCGACGGGAAGAAGGTGGCGTCCTGGACGCCCTCGATACGCTGCATCGGCTTGGCTTAAGGTCGCGGAGTCCTCCCGAAGTTGCGCATCACGTTGGAGTAGGAAGGGGAGCTGCACGAAATGCCTCTCACGATGTTTGAGCTGCTGCCGGTTTGATGGACACCGAGATTGGGTGTTTTATCGAGCCGGAGGTAGGTCATGCAGAGACGGAAGTTCAGTCGAGAGTTTAAGATCGAAGCGGTCAGGCTTGTCAGGGAACGCGGGGTGTGGGTGGCGCAAGCAGGCCGCGACCTGGGCGTTCATGAGAACGTGCTGCGCAAATGGGTGAAGGAGTTCGGCTCCGACCCTGTGCAGGCCTTCCCCGGCCACGGGCAAATGAAGCCTGAGCAATTGGAGATCGAGCGGCTGCGGCGCGAGGTCACCAAGTTGAAGGCGGAGCGGGACATCCTAAAAAAGGCCGCTGCCTACTTCGCGAAGGAAGCGACATGAAGTTCGTCTTCATCGCGAAGCACCGGAACATCTGGCCGGTGGCATGGCTATGCGAAGCAATGGGCGTATCCCGGTCGGGCTTCCATGCCTGGCTGAATCGGTCCCCCAGCGTCAGATCCCGGAGCGACGAGGCAGTCGGCCAGCAGGTGAAGGCAAGCTTTGTTGCCAGCGACCGGACCTACGGCGCACGGCGGGTCTGGAGAGACCTTTTGGCAGACGGCGTCGAATGCGGTTTGCACCGGATCGAGCGGCTGATGCGCCTGCAAGCCTTGCGGGCGAGGCCACGGCGCCGGCGTCTGCCCAAGGATGAAGGCGATCGCCAGGTAGCGAACGTGCCGGCGAACCTTCTGGACCGTCAGTTTGCGGCCGAGCGGCCGAACCAGAAGTGGATCGCCGACTTCACCTACATCTGGACCGCTGAAGGCTGGCTCTACGTGTCCGCCGTGATTGATCTGTTCTCGCGCCGGGTGGTCGGCTGGTCGATGCGCGCCAGTATGACGGCCCAGTTGGTTGCAGACGCCCTGCTGATGGCCGTCTGGCGACGCGGCAAGCCGGACGCCCTGATGCATCACTCCGATCGCGGCAGCCAATACGCCAGCGAACAGTTCCAGCGCCTGATGGCCGACAGCGGCATCGTCTGCAGCATGAGCCGATCCGGCAACGTTTGGGACAATGCGGCGATGGAAAGCTTCTTCTCGTCGTTGAAGACCGAGCGCATCGAGCGCAAAACCTATCGCACCAGGAACGAGGCCAGAGCGGATGTGTTCGACTACATCGAGCGGTTCTACAACCGCATCCGGCGTCATTCGACGATCGGATGCGTCAGCCCAGTTGAGTTCGAACGTAAGGTGGGATTAGCTTAACCGGGTGTCCATCAAACCGGCAGCAGCTCAGTTCGAACTCATAATGTTAGGGTGCGTGTCGTGCGCAGCAGCTTCTGGCACACGGTATTGAGATCGAAGTTGAGACATTTCTTGCCACGCTGAAGGACTTGAGACGTTCGCGCCCGTGTCGTCCGGCATGTCATGGCCCGGCGGACGATCCAGGCCGGCATCACTCCGGGAGGCGCTGTGGCGGCGTTGCGGGGCAAACAGTCCCAACCTGTCGCCTGCCGTGGTCTCAGGACTGTAGACCGCGTGGCAATGCGAGTACGAGCGCCGGCAGAGGGGCGATTGTGCTGCCACACATCATCCTCGAACGTGTCTCACTTAAGCGGGCAGTCCAGACCTGTCACTCCATCTTGGGGTCGGCCCAGCCAGGAAGGCTAGGTCATGGCGGAGCTGGCGAGGTCAAAGTTAGATGGTCGCTCGATCCGTCGACCAGATGCCTTTCGACGTCGGGGAAGCGGTTCCGTTGCTCGAGGAGGGTAGCCCGTTGAGAGGAGGTGTGAATGCCAATGACCAATCGCCGCTCTCGCCACGCGAGCTAATCTTGAGGCGTGCCGCCATTGCCTCACTATCAGCTACGATGCGTCGGGCGGCACCGAGGAATTCCTGACATTGGATCGTCGGTCGCGTGCCGCCGTTGGTGCGCTCGGAGGAGCGTGCTGCCGAGCTTGTGTTCGAGATTGCGTAGGCAGCGGCTGAGCGTTGACTGCTTGATTCTGAGTGCGGTCTGCCGCTTGGCGGAGGCTTCGGTGCTGGGACGCAGGGATAGCCCAGCATAGATCTCGAAATTCCACGGGCGCGATTGAAACTCTATGGCGAGTTGCAGTGATAGGGTAGGGATGAACTGCTCTTTGGAGGCACCCGCCGCCTGCGCTCGGAATGACCTGCTGCGATGACAGCTTTCAAATGCTTTCGCCGTTCGCTTGATGACGCGGGCGCCGGGTCTACGCTAGCTCGGCTGACCCCCGGAGCAGAGGCGGGAGGCTGGCCAACGCGTAAACGATCGTTCGCGTACTTGTCGATGCAGCATATATTCTTCAGCTAGCCCCAACAAGGTTGTCTCTCTTGCGACGAATGTCCGAATTCTAGCAGTGAACGTGGTGCGGCCAGTTCTCCAGCACTCCTGCTTTGCGGCAGCGCTCCTGGCGCGCCAGCTGGTACGACATTTGCTGGATGCTTGAGGTCCGCCTCCTCCCGAAGAAGCGCATGCACAATGTTCTCTATCGAGCAGCTATCCGATCTCAGCCAATCGATTGCAGCTCATGACGAGAAGTATGACTGTCGCGTTCGGTCGAGCACTTCCAAGCGTGTGTTGAACGAGGCCAAAGAGGCCGGTCTGAAGCGCGGCGTAACCGTACCACTGTTCGGACCATTTGGACAGCTATCCCTCGTATCCTTTGCATCCAGGTTCGACGATGTTGACCCTCAGTATCGCCTCAGTCGTTTCAACGCATTGGCTTGGCAGTTTCATCATGCATTCACAGAAATCGCGCCGTCATCGAAGGGCAAATGCCATATGCAAGTGGTCCTATCCGAACGAGAAAAGGATTGCCTCCGCTGGGTGGGAGAGGGGAAATCATCCTGGGAAATCGGAGTCATCCTGAGAGTCAGCGAGAATACGGTGAACTTTCACCTGAAGAACGCGATGCGAAAGCTAGAGACGAACAGCCGTACCCATCGCCTTGCCAAGGCGATTCGCCTCGGTCATATCTGACGTTTCGGCGCCGCTGGCCCGTACCGACCTATGCCGAAGTCACGAGCGAGCGATCTGATCAGCGTGGCAACATGACAAAATCAGCGAGGACACGTTCAGCCCAAGGTGGAGAAGATGCTGTTGCGGCGAATAGCTGACAAGCCTGTCATCCCGATCGTCTTGGGGGGCATAGATGCGCATCCCGCCGAGGGTTGGTCGTGTTTTCGAGGCGGGAGAAGTTCGCACGATCGCCTAAATCCGACGTGGACTGGGCATGACGGCAGACTATTCGGCGCATCGATGACGCGCGCGCGATGACAGTGATCTTCGCAAGCGTGCTTCGTTGTGGATGCCGCCGCTCGACCAAGATCGGAGCGGTTTTTGGGCCTGGATTGCGACCACCTAGTCGCCTGCGATAACGGTATTGCTTGATCGAGCAAGCCCGCCCTTGCAAAAGCAAGCCCCGGCCTTGGGCCGGGGCTTTCGATACCGCCGTTCGTACTGCTGATCAATATTTCAGAAGAAAGGGCCCGCCGAACTTATAGTTGAGCCGTGCAGTCACAAGATCGAAATCCTGGCGGATGCGATCGATTCCGCCTGCGGGCGCGGGGAAGTGCACCGTTGCGGGCTGCATGAATAGGTGGTCGTACTCGAGGCTGACCGACCAGCTCGGTGCGAAGCCGTAATCGATGCCGGCTCCCAAAGCGCCCCCCCGAAGAACGTGCTGGCTGCTCCCAAGCTGCGCGCCGGTGAGGGTCGAGCTAATCTGATACGTGTTGCTCGTCACTGCGGCGCCGCCTTTGGCGTAAAGCAGTACGTTGTCGAAGGCATAACCTATCTGCCCCGTTACCAGGCCGAACGCATCAATCTTGGTCTGGTTGTTATCCGCAAACGCGACGCTGTCATTCGACCCGCTCAAATCAGCCCAGTTCCCCTGGCCTTCAACACCAAGCACGATCTGGCCGATCTGCCCTCGATAGCCGATCTGGCCACCCACGGTACCGCCGGTCGCGTCATGGCAGCCCTCAGGCGTGCCGCCATTGAAGTCCCAGCAATTCGAGCTTGAGCCCAAGCCGCCGTTCAAACCGACGTAGTAGCCGCTCCACTCGTAGATCGTAGCCGCAACAGGCTGCGGGGCTTTGGCATAGAGAGGCTGGACGGGCTGCGCAGCAAGATCCGCGCCGAATGCGGGCGCCACCGCGCCGAGCGCCACAATGCTTGCAGTCGCAAGCAACAAGTTCTTCATTTCTACTCTCATGTCTTGAGTGCCCCCGAGCCTCGCGCGTCTTAACAACATCCGCACGAATAGCTGTAACTGCATCGCAACATTTGGGCCGAAAGGAATGCTTGAACCGAACCCTGCGTCAGGTTGCGGCGTTGCGAATCACGCCTCGCAATGCACCTTCGCGTGCGAACCAGATTGCATAGGCCTGGGCGAAAAGCGGGCGGCTGATCTCAGCGGATGAAGCGCACCGCAAGCCATATGGCGCCCAGCCACACCGCAACCGAGAAGAGCAAAGCGCTTTGCCAGGTCCTTGCTCTTATCCTGTGACGCCATTGAAGGAGCTCCGATGAGCAACCGGCCGACCTCGTACAACAGCTATCACTTCATCGTAATCTGCGAACGGGAACTGAGAGCGATGCTTCCGAATATACGCCAGCCGCTCAGTGGGTGAGAGGCACTGCGCCCACAACTCCCATGCCTCATCATCAAAACACGTGCTATTCTCAAGTACCTCGGCGACGCGCTCGTCAGGTTTCATGATGCATCCGCTGTACTGACTATCGCGGATCGAGTTCTAGAAGGGCGCCTAACCTTCGAAGCCTCTCAGTTCAGGGATTTGGATTCGGCCAGGAAACATTTGTCACGGTCAAATGCGGCGCTGATCCTGCGCGAGATGAAATTCGAAGTGGTGCGGTGGCTCTGGATCTTCCTTCTGGCCCAGTGCAGGTCGCCACGGGCATGGAAGCGGCGTAGCTGCCGCAGGAGAGTGAAAGGTGCTCTTGTCGATGCTGTCGCAATCGTGCTCGCCGTCGCATTCAGTTCAAGCGCTGGCTCGCGTGCCAGACATGTCTTCTCCGCGGTGTGCACCTGCGCTGATTAGAATTCGGTCCGGCAATGCTTCCGCGCATGCTAAGATCACACAAATGTCCGTTGAAAGGTCCAGGGCCGGTTGCGAATACACGGCCGCCGATTCGATCATCATCCGTGAACGGCCGGCTCGCAGTCTTCACCGTCAGTGTCTCGGGTGAAATCGGCCAGCAGTCACACGTTGCACCGCGCTGTTGGGACTGACTGCACGCGAGCACGCGCGTGCCCTCCACGTCGCCTCCCGATTCTGTGCTCGACGAACTGACGGCGCTCGGCGTTCGCCCTCTTGTGGCAGATCGGCAATTGCCTTGCTTGAGCAAGGCCGAATGCCGCATTAGGAACCACGGCGTGCGGGAACTCGGAGCGGCGGCGGATCAGAACTGCTGGAAGCCCTGGCTTGCGAGAGACCTCAGGCAAGCCGCCAGTGCACGCGGGTCCCTCGTTGAAGCAGGGCACGATGACATCCACGCTGGGCAAAGCACCGTTGTCGGCCGGCTCGTACGGCGGCAGTGAGGCGCCGATCGCTTGAGCGGGTCATGCATCAAGGCATCTTGGGATGAGGGCTGCAGATACCAACTTCGTTAAAAGGATCCTGAGGGCGGCGCGGTTCGTTGGTCATGACATTTTCATTGCAAAGGAGAGCGACCTGTATGCTCGATCTCGGACCGCCTGCGGCAAATCAGGAGTTGCGTCGATCGCAGCGCGCGCGTCGCTCATAATCTTATCTTTTGCGGAAAGAAGCTTTGCATCAAACATTACATGAAGCGTCTCTCGAATTTCAGGTGCGATCGCGCTATCGCCATCGATCAATTCTCGAAATTTCCAAAACATACGCTCGGCCGCTACCATCGACCCGAGGACTGACATCAGTCTTGGTGACATCATTGGTCATCTCCTTCTCAAACCAGTATCTGGGACTATCCCAGCGAAATTAGACCTGTGCGCATTTGGCCGGCGCGCGAGGCGACCCCGAACAGGCGAATGACTGGGATAAATGTCGGCTGCTACGCCCCAGCGGGCGTGAGACGGACGTTCAAGATATGCTCAGCGGAACTCGCAAGTGTGCGATTTGCGAGCAAGGCATTTATCCTCTGCTCCAAGCCGTAACGCGATGGCGTGCGGTGGCTCACGTGCAAAACTGACATGGAGGGGATGCGCCGCTTTCCATTTGCCACAATACATGCAGCGGCCTCGGAGTTGGGCTTCTGCCAGGCGTCCGTTCTCTTCCGCTTTCTCACTCGGATCGCTCTGTTGACGAGGCCAAATCGACTGAGTGATCCCGGCTATGCAAATGTGGGCCATCCGATATCCAGGTGCTCGGGGCGCCCACGCGTTTTGTGATTGCCTGGGTGCATCGACATCGAGCCTCCCGATGCGGCGATGGTGTGTTGGTCGTGCCACGTCGACCTCGATCATCTCTTGATTCTCCATTGGCCGGTCGGGTTGAGCTTAGGAAGAGCGGCAACTTTAACGCGCAGATCATTTCCATGTGCAGGGACCTGAGTGGAAGGGAATCACTAGCCACGGCGTCCCACCTTCTTAAGAATGCTGCCGACAGCCGCAAGGAACGCATCCATCTGACGTTTCGTACCGATGCTAACGCGAATGCACTCTTTGCAGGCCGGCATCCGTAAAGAAGGCAACGAGGACGCTCTGGTCTTGCAACACCGCCTGCCACCATCTGCCACCCTGGCCTACCGGCACACGGGCGAGGAGGAAGTTCGCGTGGGAAGGCGTTACGGAGAACCCAAATTCTGAGAGGGCGGCCGCTACGCGCTGACGCTCAAACCTGACGTGGCGATGGTTCTCCTCGTAGGCGTCGCGATGCGCAAGGTCGCTCATGCCTACGGCATGAGCGACCACATTCATGTTGAAAACATTCTGGATGTTGCGAAGCCGCCCAATCAGCTCGGGATGGCCGAAACCGAAGCTGACGCGAATCCCAGCGGCGGAATGACTCTTGGAAAGCGTGCGCAGGACCAGAAGATTCGAATGGCGCTCAATGAGGCGTAGGCCGTTCTCAGGTGCGAAATCGACATAAGCTTCGTCCAAAACGATCAATCGGTCAGACCGTATAACGAGGCGCTCGATCTCAGCGAGCGGAACAAAGGTTCCGGTCGGATTGTTCGGATTGGCCAGCAGAATGAACTTAGCATGTTTAGGCGGACCGAAAAGCAGCTCGTCCATCGGCAAGCAGTCGGGTTCAGGCCAGGGAATTTCAATGAACCGGGCCCCTTGCAGCATGGCAAGCTTGCGATTGAACGAGAAGCCGGGCGACATCATCGCGATGCCGTCGCCCGGGGCAAGAAAGGCTCTGTAAATGAGACTGGGGAGTTCAGACGATCCATTGCCAGCCATCACGCGATCAGTGGCAATCCCGTAGGCCGCTGCGGCCGCTTGTCTCAAGCTGATATTGTCGTCTTCCGGATAGCGATATTGCACCTCAAGAGCTGCAATTGCGCTTCGCATCACGATGGCGGGCAAAGGAAATGGATTCTCATTCGTATTTAGTTTCACGCAAGTATTGTCGGGGGTGGGCCGCCCGGACGGCAGAGCATCCAATTCGCGAGCCACCGGCGAGAGCGAGGAAAGCATAGTTTTCAGTTTTGCATCCAATTTGACGTTCTCCCTTTTGTCGACGAGAGCAGCTGACGGACTTCATCGAGCCTACGTGATGCGCTCGCTGTGTTCGGAGCCGGAAAGCGCAAGGCGTGCATCAATGTGAGGGTGGGCTGCCATAGGCGGGCTCAGATCTAAGCGCCGCACCGGATCAGAGTCCGGCAGCGATCAGCGCGGATCAGGCGGGCGCACGGCGTTATCCCAGCGAATACCTGTTTCACGAGGGGAGGGAGAGCTATCGCCAAATTTTGGTGACGGCCGGAGCCGGTCAGGCGGCGGCGGTTATGGGCTGACGGTCGGTCGGCTTGGCGATGACCTCGATCCCATCATTGAATGTCACACCGACAACGAGTTTTGGCAACTGGTTGTGGCCATCGAGACGACGCCAGCTTCTCTGCGCGGCCTCGAGCAGTTTGAAGACCATCGCGAGTGCCGTCTTGTTGGACAGGCAGCCCTTCGATCGGATGGTGCGGTGGCGAACGGTGGCGAAGGTGCTTTCGATGGGGTTGGTCGTCCGCAAGTGTTTCCAGTGCTCGGCCGGGAAGTCGTAGAACGCCAGTAGCGTGTCTCGATCCTTGCTCAGGCAATCGGCGGCCTTCTCGTACTTCAGCGCGTAGCTCTCGATGAAGGCGTCGAACGCCAGTTCGGCGGCGGCCTTGGTTTCGGCCATCCAGATCTCCTGCAACGCGCGTTTGGCCTTCGGCTGCTGGCTCTTCGGCAACTTGGCGAGCACGTTGGCGGTCTTGTGCACCCAGCAGCGCTGCTCGCGCGTTTTCGGCCAGACCTCGGCGGCGGCCTTCCAGAACCCGAGTGCGCCATCGGCGATGACGAGCCGCGGCGCCACGTCGAGCCCGCGCCGCTTCAGGTCAAGCAGCAGATCGCGCCAGTCCTGCGCGCTCTCGCGGGCGCCATCGGTGAAGCCGACCAGTTCCTTGCGGCCTTCCGGCGTCGCGCCGATCAGCACCAGGATGCACTGCTTTTCGTCTTCGAGGCGCGCTTGGAGATGGATGCCATCGGCCCAGATGTAGACGTAGCGCTTCGCCGACAGATCGCGCCTCTGCCACGCGGCGTGCTCGTCGAGCCAGCCATCCTTCAGGCGACCGATGGCGGATGCCGACAACCCGGCAGCATCCTTGCCGAGCAGCGCAGCCAGCGCCTCAGAGAAGTCGCCGGTCGAGATACCCTTCAGGTAAAGGATCGGCAGCAGCGTCTCGATCGACTTCGACCGGCGCATGTAGGGCGGCAGGATCGACGGCGAGAACCGGATGCGGCCAGGATCGGCGGCGTCCGCTTCGCGATCGCGTACACGCGGCTGGCGGACGGCGACCGGACCGATGCCGGTCATCACCTCGCGCTCCGGCAGGTGACCGTGGCGGACGACGCGCTGGTGGCCGTCCCGGGTCTTCAAATCGGCATGCTGGCCGAGAAAGTCTGCAACCTCGGCCTCGACCGCCTGGGCCAGCAGGGCACGCGCTCCATTGCGCAAGACTTCTGTGAGTTGATCGTCGAAGATTCCTGGCTGAATCAGATGGATGACGTTATCGTTGGACACGGCATATCGCTCCTTCGGTGGAGAAGTGGAGGCGTCAAGCACCCCCACGATATGCCGCCTTTCCGATTCCCGCCGTCACCAACTTTGGGCGATAGCTCGGGGAGGGAACGCCACGTCCACTCGGCCGAACAGCGCTGCTAATGGCTTGAACTCGCGTAATCCGCAGACAGAAATCTTGCCAAAAGTTACGTTCCTTCTAAAGACGTGGCAGCTCACTCCCGAGAGCGAGGTGCGCGTCAGTTTCACTAAGTGGAAGAAGCCGCCGATGTTCGTCGGCCTTACGATTGTGGAAGTGATGCTCACTCCAGTGGTACCAGACGAATGGGAACGTACTCTTCGGGCGGCCGTTCGGGCGTGCACGACAGCCGTGATAGCATTGCCGCGAGGGCGAGAAATGCCGCGACTGCGGCGACTGCGACGCACGTTACCAGCGCGTAATCGCCAGGCCGCCGATGGTTCATCATTCAACGCTCCGTGCGATGTTAGTGCGTGCGGTCAGGTCTGGGCGACCGCTTCGACGGTATTGTCGCGCCAGTGGTAAACGATGGACCAGGAGCGGCATTGTCTCCCTTTGAGTCGAATCGAACCGTGGCAATAGCCCTTTCGATTGAGCCCGAGGTTCGGCCGCAGCGACCCGCCTGGCATCGAAGGTGCCCGCCCGTCTGACGGAGCTTGCCCATCCTTGAACTACGGCATAAGCGTAGCGTGCAACCTGCGGCAGATTGGCTTGCACCCTTGAGCTTGGCGACAGCGGCTGCCCCTGCAGCATTCTTCGTCGATTCCGGCATGAAGGTAAAGAGCGTGCCGTTTGCGGAGTCACCGGCAATGGCCAAAGACTTCATCCACTGACTTGTTCTCGCCCAGCGCTCTCACCGGGAACTTCCGAAAGTGATGCAGATCATTGGAGTCTCCATTGGGCTAACCGGCGCTCTGTCGCTCGCCCCGCCGCTGCGTCGATGCTTTTAGAAGGTACAATTTGACGCTACGTACGAATCAAGTACTTCGAAGCGTGCTCGTCGAGCTTGGCAGAGCGAAAGTCCCCAAAGAGTGCCGACGATGCACATTCGCAGGCGAATTGCTGCGGGCCAACGATCCTCAGTCAGACAAGGATCAGCATCAGCTCATTCAGTTACAGACATTCGAGCAACCGAGTCCGAGCAGCCGGCGCGTCAACTCTTTCCGAGCCGGTTCTCCAGCGCGGCGAGGGCGAGATCCAGGTATCGCATGAGGCTCGCATCCCAGCCGGCGAGATTGTGTGGTTCGGTCAATCGCGTCAGCACCTTCAGTATCATCGAGACAGTCGAGTCAACTCCTGCGATCTCAGTCAGCAGCGAACGGGCCTGACGCGCGACCGCATTTGGTCGCTCACTGCATGGCGGCTCGCCCCGAACCATGCAGCTTCGTAGCTCGTCCCGAATCTTCCGCCACCGATCTTCGCGGCTGGCGTTAGAGGCGCACGTGCAGATGGTCGAGGGGGTACGCTCCTCAATCCGCGACATTGCATCTAACGTGGCCGGCAGCTCGTCGACACTAACTTCGGTCTCACCTTGCGTCGTCATATTGCGCAATCGATCCCGTAATAATGTCGCCCGCGCGACTTGAACTTCAATTCGCTCCAGATGGTTGCGCACTAAGTCCGTGAGAGACGTCCGTCCCTCGATGGCTTTGCGGATCTCAGGAAGCGAGAAGCCGAGCTCACGTAGCGCCCGTATCTGAGAGACGCGTTGTTGGCTTTCACGATCGTACATGCGGTGACCGCCATCGGTACGTTCGGCGGCCGTCAACAACCCGGTATGTTCGTAGTGATGCAGAGTGCGTACCGTTACGCCGGTCGCCTCTGCAAGTTCTCCAATGCGCCATCGGCGCCGTCGTGGTGTGGCGTTTGTCATGGTCCTCAATTTGCAAGCCTACAACCTGACGTCACGTGAGAATCAAGTTATTTCAATGATCTAGATGATGGTCTCTTGCTGCGAACCCCAGGAGCACTGAGCGCAAGCTGTTGATCAACCAGCCGAGACAAGCGCAAGCATCAAGTGCGCCAGCGACGCCAATTCGTCCCTCGCTGCGCGTTGCATCACAAGTCTGGCGATCGCCACGCGATTCTCGCTGGTTCGCATGCATGTCGGTAAAGACGCGATTGCTCGATCAAAAAGGTTTCCCAAGCTCGCGAGATCCTCGGGGTCGTAGACTCCGCTTGGCTTCTCCAACAGTAAGCTCCTTTGATTTGCCGCACCTTCGCTGCACGTGACGAAGCCGTTTGGCTGTGGTGGGGCAAAAAGTAGACGGAGCGGCGACTTGGTCGAAAGAATGTGACAGGTGCGTTCGTGTGGTGCCGCTGTGCAACACGGCGTTTGCTTCCCTTTTGTCCAACGCTGCCTAACCGAAACCGTGCAATTTTTGCTGGACGCTGCCGCAGCAGTGGCCATCTGCTATCTGATTGCCACGCGAAGCGAAAGCAGGTACATGCAGCCCCGCTTGCTCTTGCGACACAGTTTAAGGAATTGCGGCCGGACACAGTACTGATCTGATCAGATGGCCTCTTTCAGTCGCAATCCTTGCTGTGATCTATCGTCGAGCCAAATTGATTGGTCAATCACGCAGAGTATTCCTACCACCACATCGTGGCGTGGCCGCCCGATCGGCGCCTAACACCGTTTTCGACACGCTGCTAGTCCTGTTGAGATGGCTTTGTGGGCGCGATGGAGTTGTTCGCGCGTGGCAACATCGGGTTTGGGAATGCGCCAAGATGATGGCTGCTCTTCAACGGGCAAGTCTGCGACGCAAGGCGTCGGATAAGGCGCGCCGCAAAACCATTCCCGGCATGTTTCTCAACGCAAGCGCACTTTGCGCGGCTGGCGAAACGTTACTCGCGATTGAGGACCGAGCCTCGAAGGACGCTCGAGTATCCGTTGAACGTGGAGGCGTTCAAAACGGGTCAACGAGCGCCGGCGCCGCGCAGCCACCGCCTTGGGAAAACAAGGACGTGTCATAGCTCCTACAGCAATAGCTCGCATATCCACACGTGAGCTGGATCAGTGTTGCGCAGCGCCGTCCAGCTGTCGCGGGCAATGGCTTGTTCGTCCGGAAGCTCACTCACTTTCATTCTCGAACAGGATCGCTTTGGTGTGCGTGCGCTGGACATAGATGCTTCGGGGTAAGATAGGCAAATCATGTTATCGCACCGAAGTAGCTCTTCCGGGTCAGCGGTAAGGGGCCGTAACTCGGAACTGACGGCGGCGGCATCCCGCGCGCCACCCGCCACGACACTTTCGAAAGTAACACGACTGTCGCCAGATCCCAAAGGATGTCCCACGATCCGATGTGGCTGGATTGATCATGTCGCCCGAGATGATCAAGAGCTGCAGGTGGAGCAGGGCTTGGCAAATGGGAGCGGCGAGCGCTTCCGTGCGCCATACATTGGCACAGTTGCCGTCCTCTCATCATAAAAACTCATCCTCCAAGCACGCGCGCAGCGGGACAATGTCGCGAGCTCATGGCGAGTGGATCCAGGTTGTTCCTGGCACGATCGTCACCGCAGCGCGGGATCCACGGCGCCGTCGACGCGATCAAACTACGCTCAAGCGGGCCAAGGTCGAAAGGCCGAACACCAGCGAGCTCTGGAGCTTCGAGGTTGGCGTAGATCTGGTTCGGCCGAACAATCCTAGAATAGGCCGTGACGTTGGTTGGTCTCGGTCCGAGAGACCATCAAGGATGCCTGTTGCAAGAACATGTTGCGCATCCAAATGCTTGCAGGATCAGTATTATGAATGGCCGGCCATTGGACGGCCTCGGTGAATGCGAGAAGTCGCAGCGGAGGTTCGATGACCCGCAGGGGCATCGTGTTTGCGAAATGGCTGACCAGTCTTGAGGGCATGCTCGCTATACGGTTGGTGCCCAATAACATAGGCGGAATCATACCAAAACCCTGCACCGCGACCTCGGTGCGTATCTTGAAACCATGCTCGAGCAAGAGCCATTCCTGGAAGAGGGGCCTCAGGGTGCGCCCGAACTGGGCTTCCACGTGCCCGATCGACGTGTACATCTCGAGCGTAAGTCGCGGCGCCAGCTGCTTGTTCATCGGGCAGCCCACGCAAGCGAAAGTGTCCTCGAACAGAGCCGCCTTGGGATGCGCACTCGACATGAACATCTCGGGATACATGAGAAAATCGACCTCACCGCGCCGGAGAAGTTCATCGGGTTCCTCCACCGGCGGCAGCAACTCGAAATTGATTGTCGGAGCTTCCCGCGCGACGCGGTCCACGATAGGTCGAAGAAACACGACAGTCATGAAGTCGGACAGGATAATCCTGAATCGCCGATTCGATTGAGACGGAGTGAAGCCGTCCGGAGAAATGATCGAGAGCTGAATGTGAGCGAGAGCCTCGCGAATCGGGGCAGCGAGCGCTTGAGCCCGCGGTGTTGGGACAAGCTTCCGGCCCCTCATCGTGAATAGCTCATCGCGAAAGTAAGTGCGAAGCCGCGCGACGGCAGCACTCATGGCAGGTTGACTGAGGTTGATGCTTCTTGCCGCCGCAGTGAGATTGCCTTGCGTCACCAGGGCGTCGAACGCGACGAGGAGATTCAGATCGAGTCCCTTGAAACGCATAATCTTGAGTGATCCACGGTATGAATGTGTTCTATCGATACAATCGATTTTACCACTTGTACCGAATGAGAATAGCAAAGGATAGTTTAGCGAGATGTCAGATCTATCAGAATGGTTACATATCGTAGCGCGTCTCAGCCCAGCGCCAGGGATCGATCAAGACATCTGGAGCGTGCGGTCGCAGTTTCGTGCGTGTTGCGCAAGTCATATCTCGGCGAGCTAGCACGGTGGGGGATCCGCAAATGCGCGTCGGCGTTTAGGACGAGCAAACCTTCGTATGGCTTCGCCAACCCATTCTATACCGGCCGTGTACCGCCGTAGAATTGAGCCAAGGCTCAAGCTGGTCGTATATTTCCCTCCAGTTGGACCCCTTCGGTTGCGGGTACCAAACGAGGTTTGGTCGCATCCGATTGCGTCGTTGCTGCGGAGAAATCGTGCGGAACATGCAAGCGAAGGCGTCCTTGGCGAATCTGATGCGAGTTGCGCACACGCTCGACGTCGTATCCATTGTGAATGCAAATCGGTCAGTGCGTGAAGCTCTGACAGATGTGGTGTTTTCCGCGGGCTACGTACCCGAACCCTTCGAGAGCGCAGACGAGTTCTTGAAATCGGGCCGCCGTTTGATCACGTCGTGCTTGATCGCGGACATGCAGTCGAGCGTGATGAGTGGCTGTGAGCTTTTCCATCATCTGGCTGGATCCGGAGGCGTGATTCCCACCGTTGTGCTCACAGACAACTCCGAAGACGATATGAGTCGACCCCTCCAAGCTGGACTCCAGTTCTTGAGCAAGCCTTTCGAGCGCAGCGAACTGTTGGCCTGCGTCAGGAGCCAGATAATGAACAGGAATTACTCTCTATGGACATGATCGCGCCCGGATCCACACGAGGTGTTTCGGCGCGCCCTCCAGTTCGTTGGAGGCTGTGCTGGGAGAATGAGCTTCAACTTGCTGACCATATTGAATTGTCCGACTTCTTCCGGAAGACCTATGGTCCGACCGGGGCATTCAATGCAAAACCCTTTGAAGGTCATCGAAGCTGGGCCGGCGCAAGGCCTGAGATTCGGGCGATCGGCTACGATGATCGTGGCATCGCGATTCACATCGGCGCACTGCGCCGCTTCATAAAAGTGGGTGAGGTCGACCTGCTTGTGGCTGAACTCGGATTGTACGGGGTACGCCCGGATCTCGAGGGGCTCGGCATCAGCCACTCCATCCGCGTGATGTATCCCGTGTTGCGAGACCTTGGGGTGCCGTTCGGCTTTGGCACGGTCCGATCCGCCCTGCAGAAACATATTACCAGGCTGCTCGGGCGACAGGGATTGGCGACTGTTCTGCCAGGGCTCCGTGTCCGGTCAGCTCGTCCGGATATCTATCTCACTGTGCCTCCGACGCGCGTGGAGGACGTGGTCGGCCTCGTTCTGCCGATTGCGAGGCCAATGAGCGAATGGCCGGCCGGTGAGATGATTGAACGGAACGGGCCAGAACTGTGACCACCGCAGCCAACGAGACTGAAGCGCGGAGCGACTGCGCCGACTTGGGCGGAGAGCGCTGTGTCTATCTGACGTTTGATGATGGTCCCAACCCGCATTGCACGCCGGCTATCCTGGATGTGCTGGCGCAGCATCGGGCCCCCGCCACTTTCTGCGTGATTGGTGCATATGCAGCGGGCCAGCCGGAGCTGATCCAGCGCATCATTGCAGAAGGGCACGAACTCGCAAACCACACAATGACGCACCCGGATTTATCCAAATGCATGCCGGATGAGGTGGAATATGAGATCCTCACGACGAACAAGGTCATCGGGATGGCCTGCCCCCGAGCTTCTGTGCGGCACATGCGTGCGCCGTATGGGAGTTGGACCAAGGAGGCCCTCGCCGCGTCGGCGAAGGCCGAACTGGCAGCCCTGCACTGGTCAGTGGACCCGCAAGACTGGTCTCGTCCTGGCGGCGAGGCGATTGTTGCCGCGGTGCTGGCCTCAGTCCGGCCGGGGGCAATCGTGCTCCTGCACGACGGGTGCCCTCCCGACGAGTTGGAACGCTCCCCTCACTCTGGGCGGCGCGACCAGACTGTGACGGCGCTCGCCCAGCTTATTCCAGCACTGCATGACCTTGGATTTGCAATCCGGTCGCTTCCTCAAACTCACTGAATAGATCAATTCCCATGAGCCTGCTTGCCACCATCAGCACCGCTGCTGTTGCCTCCTACGCGTTGCTCTCCAGCGTCCATAAGAGCGCGCAGGCGCTTTATGCGCTGCGAACCGACGCCTCACTGCCGCCGTACGACCTCGTCGACACCGAAGCTCTGCCCAGCGTGGATGTCATCGTGCCCTGCTTCAACGAGGATCCGGGGACGCTGGCGGCCTGCCTGAAATCTCTCGCAAGCCAGGATTACCCAGGCCGATTGCAAGTCTATGTGGTCGATGACGGCTCTGCAAATGTCGGTGCAGTGGCCCCGGTCCATGGGAGCTACGCGTATGACCCGAGGTTCACGGTCATTCTGCTGCCAAGCAACGTTGGAAAGCGCAAGGCGCAGATCGCAGCGATACGCCGGTCGTTCGGCGATCTCGTGCTCAACGTCGATTCCGACACGGAAATCGCCAGTGACGTGGTCAGCAAGCTCGTAGGCAAGATGCAGGATCCA
The DNA here is from genome assembly GCF_040547935.1 of Bradyrhizobium sp. LA6.8. Taxonomy (NCBI): domain Bacteria; kingdom Pseudomonadati; phylum Pseudomonadota; class Alphaproteobacteria; order Hyphomicrobiales; family Nitrobacteraceae; genus Bradyrhizobium; species Bradyrhizobium sp. LA6.8. The sequence goes on along the minus strand of NZ_JBEPQQ010000004.1, from coordinate 745,287 downwards.
GCCATCGGCGCGGCCATGGGGCAATTGACGGCCAGCAACCGGAGCGACAGCTGGCTGACCCGATTGATCGACATGGAGTACTGGTTGGCTTGCAACGAAGAGCGCGCGGCGCAGACGCGCTTTGGCGCCGTCATGTGCTGCTGCGGGCCGTGTGCCATGTACCGCCGCTCCGCGCTGCTCTTGCTGCTCGACCAGTACGAGACGCAGTTCTTCCGGGGAAAGCCGAGCGACTTCGGTGAGGACCGCCATCTGACGATCCTCATGCTCAAGGCAGGGTTTCGAACCGAGTACGTTCCGGACGCCATCGCCGCCACGGTGGTCCCGGACAGGCTCTTGCCATATCTGCGGCAACAGCTCCGCTGGGCGCGGAGCACTTACCGCGACACGCTGCTCGGTTTGCACCTGTTGCCCAGCCTGGACTGGTACCTTACGCTCGACGTGCTCGGACAGAACCTCGGGCCGCTGCTGCTCGCCATCTCAACGATTGCCGCGCTCGCTCAGCTCGCGCTCACCGGCACCGTGCCCTGGTGGACCGGTCTGACCATCGGCGCGATGACCATGATTCGATGCAGCGTAGCGGCCCTTCGTGCCCGTGAGCTTCGATTTATCGGCTTCTCGCTGCACACACCGATCAACATCTTCCTCCTGCTCCCGATGAAAGCCTATGCGCTCTGTACCTTGAGCAACAGCGACTGGCTCTCGCGCAAAGTAGCGAAATCGTCAGACGTCGATGAATCGAAGGTCTCGATCGCAGACGCGACAACTGGACCAAGCCTTAACCCGGCATCGGAAACGCCTGGCTCAATTCGCGGGGCAGGTCTTTCGCGCGCTCCCTCGCAGCTGATCGCGCCTGGTGGCATTGTGGCCGAGACTGACTGAGCAGCTTTGTAGGGGGATTCAGTGGTGAGCGTGGACAAGACATATCAGTCGCTGGAACGGGAGCTGGCAAACGATGACCCGTGGCGGCTTGACGACAATCCGTTCGAACGTGAGCGTCACACCCAGTTGCTACGGCTATCGCTGTCGAACGGCGCCGTCTCAGCCGGCCTCGAGATCGGGTGCGCGGCCGGTGCATTCACAGACAAGCTTGCTCCTCACTGCAAACGGCTCACAGTCATCGATGTTATGCCGCGAGCGATCGGTCGAGCGGTCCAGCGGACCAAGAGGTGGTCACATATCAGCTGGGCGGCGACCGATATTCTGCAGTTCTCGACCGAAGAGCTGTTCGATCTGATCGTGGTGGCCGAAGTTCTCTACTATCTCGAAGACATGACACGGATGCGTACCGCAATCGACAAGATGGTGAAGATGCTTGCTCCACGTGGGCATCTGGTCTTCGGATCTGCACGTGATGCGACCTGCAGGCGATGGGGGCATGTCGCTGGCGCCGAGACAGTCATCACGATTTTGACTGAAGCGCTCATTGAGGTCGAACGCGTGCAGTGCCAGGGGCAGTCGACTGACGAAGACTGCTTGTTGGTCCGCTTTCGCAATCCGGAGCGAACTTCGATCCCTCCCAACGGCCGAGCTTGAAAAGGAGCCACTATGCGTATCTGCGGTATCAAGTTGACGCATGACGGGGCAGTCGCTCTGATCGAGGACGGCCGGGTGGTGTTTTGTATCGAACAGGAGAAGCTGAACAACAATCCGCGTTATCAAACCATTGAAAACCTGGATGCGGTTGTTAGCGCCTTGGCGGAGCACGGGCTGGATCCGAACGATGTTGATCAGTTCGTCATTGATGGCTGGGATGGAGAGTTCGAGTCCCAGTTTGAAGTCCTTAGTGGGACGACGACGATCAAGCTCAAGGGCGCGCCGTATGTCGAACGGCAAGGCGATAGCCCCCTGACGTCCCGCGATCGCATCGGCCTCATGCTTGACGGGAAGCTATATCCCTATCAAAGCTATCCCCATGTCACCGGGCACGTAGCATCCGCATACTGCGCCAGCTCGTTTGCCAAATCCGCACAATCTGCTTTTTGCTTGGTGTGGGACGGCTGCATGTTTCCACGCCTCTACTATGTCGAGCCTCACGGCATCCGGTTCATCGAGTGCCTGTTTCCGATGATAGGTCACGCCTATGCGACGGCAGGACATCACTTTGGACCTTACAGGCGGGCAGACCGGACCAGCTGGGATCTCGGTATTGCCGGCAAGCTGATGGCCTATATCGCCCTGGGATCCCCCGACGAGGACAGTATTAAGACGTTTCAGGAACTTTATGAGGCGCACTTTGCCGCGGATGCTGAGGGCGCTTGTCCTGAGCCTGAAGAGATCAACAGCTCACAATCGCCACTTGAAGCTCTGCACGACTTCTTCGATGCGTGCGCAGTGCGATTGAAGGGAAAGCAAGCCGAAGACGTCCTTGCGTCATTTCACGTCTTCCTAGAGCGTCTGCTGGTTCGCACCATTGCTGATGTTGTGGAGCGGCATTCGGATCTTGCGGGGGCGCGTAACCTCTGCATAGCCGGCGGCTGTGGCCTGAATATTAAGTGGAATAGTGCATTTCGTGCGACAGGCCTGTTCGATATCGTGTGGGTGCCGCCCTTTCCGAACGACAGCGGCTCAGCCATTGGTGCTGCTTGCTCTGCACTGGCGGCACAGCAAGGCTTTAGAGCTCTGGAATGGTCGGTCTACAGTGGACCGGCCCTTCGTCCCAGCGAAGTCCCGCCCGAATGGGAGGGCGCGCCCTGCACTATGGGCGAACTTGCGGCAATCCTCGCTTGCGACAAGCCCGTGATCTTCCTTGCCGGGCGTGCCGAGCTCGGACCACGAGCCTTGGGTGGCAGAAGCATTCTCGCGGCTGCAAGCTGGGAAGGAATGAAAGATCATCTCAACGACATCAAACTTCGTGAGCATTTCAGGCCGGTAGCGCCGATATGCCTGGAGGATCGTGCGGCGGAGATTTTTAGCCCTGGGATACCCGATCCGTACATGCTGTTCGATCACCAGACCCGACCGGAATGGCGCGAGAAAATTCCCGCCGTCGTGCATCTCGATGGATCTGCTCGTCTACAGACCGTTTCCAGAACCTCTCAGCATAAAGTGGCCGAGCTTCTCGTCGAGTACGAGAAGCTCACAGCCATTCCGCTGCTTTGCAATACCAGCGCCAATCTGCATGGACGCGGCTTTTTCCCGGATGCTGCCGCCGCGTGCCAGTGGGGACGCGTCGATCACGTATGGTGTGACGGCCTGCTTTGGACAAAAAAGCGCGCGAGCGAGAAAGCGGCGCGAACAACGTCCGTCGCGATGGCGTAAACAAATGTCAGCCGCGGCAGTCGACCTTTTCCAGGTGAGCAAGTTCTACGACGACAGGCTCGTCGTGGACGCTCTCTCGTTTACGGTCGCGCCGGGAGAGTGCTTCGGTCTGCTGGGACCAAACGGCGCGGGTAAAAGCACGCTTGCGCGTTTGATCCTGGGTGTTGCGTCGCCCGACGCAGGTAAGATATGCGTGCTCGGGGAGCCAGTGCCGGCACGGGCGCGCTTGGCGCGGCGGGGGATCGGGGTTGTCCCACAGTTCGATAACCTTGATCTTCAGCTTACGGTGCGCGAAAACTTGCTCGTTTTCGGGCGCTACTTCGCCATGAGCGCGGCTGAGGTGAAAGCGGTCACGCCGTCCCTACTCGAATTCGCGCGCCTGGAGAACAAGGCGGATGCCCGCGTCGCCGAACTGTCCGGCGGCATGAAGCGACGCCTGACGCTGGCGCGGGCCCTCATTAACGACCCGCAGCTCCTGGTGCTTGATGAGCCGACGACGGGCCTCGATCCGCACGGCCGTCACCTGATCTGGGAACGCTTGCGCTCGCTATTAGGGCGCGGCAAAACGATCCTTCTCACCACCCACTTCATGGAAGAGGCGGAGCGATTGTGCGACCGCCTGTGCGTGCTTGAGCACGGCCGCAAGATCGCCGAAGGTGCGCCTCACGCGCTGATCGAGCAGCAGATCGGCTGCCACGTGATCGAGATTTACGGCGGTAATCCGCATGAACTGCTGCCGCTGGTCAGACCCCAAGTGCAGCGCGCTGAGGTGAGCGGGGAGACGCTCTTCTGCTATGTCACGGATCCAGAGCAGGTGCGCCTCCGGCTTGCCAACCGCACGGATCTCCGCCTTCTGCAGCGTCCTCCAAATCTGGAGGATGTCTTCTTGCGGCTAACCGGGCGAGAGATAAAGGACTGAACGATGTGGCAACGCTTTGCGCCGGCGCTCCCTGCTAATCCATGGAACTGGATCGCGGTATGGCGCCGCAATTTTCTGGTCTGGCGGAAAGTCGCTCTGGCATCGGTTCTTGGGAATCTGGCCGAGCCGATGAGCTCTCTGTTCGGTCTCGGTTTTGGCCTTGGAATGATCATAGGTGGCGTTGAGGGGACCTCATACATATCGTTTCTGGCGGCTGGCATGGTCGCCACAAGCGCGATGGTCTCCGCAACCTTCGAAACGATCTATGCGGCTTACGCTCGCATGCAGACAAATTGCACGTGGGAGGCAATGCTCTGTACGCCCCTTACGCTCGGCGACATTGTTCTTGGTGAAGTGGCATGGGCAGCGAGCAAGGCCTTGCTCGCCGGGACGGCGATCACGATTGTCGCCGTCGCGCTGGGTTACGCAGAGTGGTCATCCATCCCCTATGCGTTACCAGCCATCGCCCTCACTGGCGTTACTTTCGCGAGCCTTGCAATGGTCGTTTCAGCACTTGCACCGAGCCACGACTACTTCATCTTCTACCAGTCGCTCATTCTCACGCCCATGATGTATTTGAGCGGGACGATCTTCCCAATGAGCCAGTTGCCCGGTTCATTTCAACGCATCGCGGCCTTATTGCCGCTGACTCATTCGGTCGATCTCATTCGTCCAGCAATGCTCGGTCGGCCGGTCGAGAGCGTCGGATTGCATGTGGGCGCACTTTGCATCTTCGCAGCATTTCCCTTCCTCGTCTCGGCCGTGCTGCTTCGGCAGCGCTTGATGCGGTGAGACGAACAAGACCTAAAGCGAAGCATCGCGTGTGCGAGAGGAGATATCGGGCGTAGCGAACTTCCAATCGCGTGCGACGCTTAAATGCGTCTCGTCAGCTAGCGATGCCTGATCGGCCCCGCGGGGACGTGCGGCCTACTCCCAAAGCAAGCGATACGAAATAGGCCGACAGGCCTCTCAGGATTAACGGAGAACAAGATGCTGTGTCTAGGATTGAGTGGCGGCCTCGACAAGGTCTATGAAAACCCCCTTGGACTACCGGACACGTTTCTGCACGACGGCGCCGCGGTACTTGTCAAGGACGGGCGCGTGATCGCTGCCGTGGAAGAGGAGCGCCTCAACCGGATCAAACATTCAAACAAGCTCCCGAGCAGTGCGATCGAATACTGTCTTGCAGCCGCGGGTGTGGAGCTTCGCGACGTCGATCGTATTGCGTTCTACGCTACTGAAGCCTATTGCAATGCAATGCTCGAACGGTTGTTCATCTCACAACCGGAAATCTCAATTCCCCTAGACGCGAATCTGCTGCTACGGCACCTTCTAGCCACGGAGTTCGGTACCCAAGTGGATCCTTCCCGGGTGTCATTCGTAGGCCACCATCAGGCCCACGCCGTGAGCGCTCTGGCCATGTCGGGTTTTGAAGAAAGTCTGGTCCTCGCGATCGACGGTTGTGGCGACTTCCTGTCGGGTCTCTTGGCTGTCGGGTCAGGCAGCGAAATGACCGAGCTTATGACGTTTCCAGAGAATAACTCTCTCGGACTGTTCTATCTGGAGACGATCCGATATCTCGGCTACGGCCTGTTCGACGAGTATAAGGTTATGGGACTGGCTCCTTACGGAGATCCCGCACGCTATCGCGAGCTCTTTTCGCAATTTTATGAGCTCTCCGCAAACGGTGGCTACCGCGTTCACCTCGAACGTATCGGCCCGGCATTGCTGCGCAGTATCGAGATCCGGCGAAAGGGAATGCCGTTCACCCAACAGCATCGAGACGTGAGCGCATCGTTGCAGGAGGCGCTGGAGCGGATCGTGTTTCACATTCTTCGGCATTACCGTGAGTCGACCGGAATGAAACGGTTGTGCCTCGCTGGCGGGGTAGCCCACAACTGCACGCTGAACGGAAAACTCCTGTATTCAGGCCTGTTCGAAGACATCTTCGTGCAGCCGGCCGCGCATGACGCCGGATGCGCATTGGGCGCGGCACTGATGGTGTCGAACGAGGCCGGGCAACCTGCGCCCCGCGAGCGATTACAGTCGGTTTATTGGGGGCCAGATGTCGGCAGCGACGACAGCATCGAACAGGAACTGAAGGGATGGGCCGGACACCTCGAGATTGAGCGGACCGCTGACGTCGCAACCAGAGCAGCCGAGTGGATGGCTGATGGCGCCGTGATCGGGTGGGTACAGGGCCGGTCGGAGTTCGGCCCTCGTGCGCTCGGCAACCGCAGTATTCTTGCGGACCCGAGGCCCGCGGCGAACAAGGACCGGATCAATGCGATGGTCAAGAAGCGCGAGAGTTATCGACCATTTGCGCCATCGGTTCTGGAGGAGGATGCGGGCGCGTTCTTTGAGCTGCCGGATGGTCGCGCAGAATACCCCTTCATGAATTTCGTCGTTCGCGTGCGTGAATCCAAGCGTGCTTTGCTGGGCGCGATCACGCATATTGATGGTACGGCTCGGCTGCAAACGGTTTCCCGCACGAACAATGCCTCCTATTGGGAACTCATCAACGCGTTCAAGAGCCGGACAGGCGTCCCGATTTTGCTTAATACGTCGTTCAACAACAATGCCGAACCGATCGTAGATTCCGTTGCCGATGCGATTACGGCGTTTTTGTCGACCGAGCTTGATGGCCTTGTGGTCGGTTCATTCCTCGTCAAGAAGCGGGCAACAATGCTCGAAAGCTGGACAGCACTCGCTGTATCACTGCCGCCCCATGTATCTCTTTACCGAGTTCGCGCTCATGCGGGCCGAGAACGCCAGGAGACAGTCTGCGAGATCCGCATGGGTCACTCCAGCCAGGACAGCGTGCGCATCTCGCATGACCTGTTCGACATGCTGATGCAAATTGAGAAGGAAGCTGTTCTTGCCGATCTTCTCGCCAGGGTCACCTCTGACAGGACTAGGCGAGAAGCTCTCGTGAACGAACTGCGCGGGCTCTGGGATCTGCGCCGTATTCGGCTGCATCCGTCAAAGACTGCGTGATCGTAGAAGGTGAGCAATGCGGAAGAGGGCGCTTTGGAGGCCTCTTGCATGACCTGCCAATCGCGGTGCCGTGGAGGAGGGCTTGCAGGTTGATTGCCTTGCGCCCAGGTGACCAGCCGTCCATTGGCGTGGATCGGAATCGCAGATGAGTAGGTGGCGCCACACAAAACTGATCTTGCGCAACGAGAAGGGTTTGATGACTTGACCAAGGAACGCTTTGTTATTTCTCGGAGGCGTACCGGCTTTGGTGACTGCCTCTGGTCGCTGGCGTCAGCCTGGTCGTACGCGCAGCGGACCGGGCGGACGCTCGTCGTTGACTGGCGCGGTTCCTGCTACATCGACCGACCGTTCAGCAACGCCTTTCCGGTGTTCTTCGAGCCGGTTGAGGACATCGCTGGGGTACCGGTGATTTGCGATGACCGGATCAACCAGCTCTCGTTTCCCGGACCGTTCTTCCCGCGGTGGTGGAATAGGCCATCGGTCGACTGCATTAATCGTCCGGATGAGCAGATCTTCCGAGAACGTGACGAACTGACCGAGCTGTTCCAAGCAAGAGAAGATAACGAAGCCAACACCATTGTCTGTGACGCCTGCCTGATGTGGCGTTGTGGCGAGGAAGCCGAACGACTGATCTTTCGGAACATCAAGCTCAGGTCTGAGATACAAGCGCGGATCGACGACTTGTATGAGAAACATTTTAGCGGCCATAGCATCATTGGCGTTCATGTTCGGCACGGCAATGGCGAAGATATCATGGAGCATGCGCCGTACTGGGCTGATTCGGAGCTCGCCCTTAGTCAGGTCTGCATGGCAATCCGTAAAGCCAAAGCCTTGCCATATCCAAAGCCCGTAAAGGTCTTTCTGTGCACGGACAGTGCACAGGTGCTCGATCGCCTATCGGGTCTGTTTCCCGATGTCTTCGCCGTACCAAAACGTTTCCAGGCCGATCGGGCAGGGCCGTTGCATAGTGCGGAAATGGGAATTGAAGGTGGAGCTTCCGCTCTCATCGACATGTATCTTCTTGCGCGCTGCGCTACCGTGATCCGCTTTCCCCCCACCAGCGCCTTCACGCGCTATGCCCGTCTGCTCGTGCCACGGATTATTGAATTCGACCAGAGCAATCCGAAGCGCTTGACCATGATCGATAATCCAAACGAGCATTTCGCGGCTTGCTGAAGCGCCAGAATGTGGGCCTGAACAATGGCGGGCTAGATCATCGGTCTGATGCTGCTTGCTTCGAAACCGTCGAGTTTCGCAACGTGTCGCAGGAACGTTGGATGGCGATTTCCGTCCCGCAAGCGACGGCTGACCGGCGCACTACCACGGATGCGGTGCGGTGGGAGGGCGAACGACTCAGAAGCGTAAGGCCAATGCCAGCGGGCGCCGGCGGCCTTGCCCCGCAATGCTTCGGGCCCTCCGGTGTAAGTCGAAGGCCGCGCAGAAAGGTTATGGTTCTGTCATCCTCCGGCCAAATCCGCCATCGCTGGCCAGACGGTGAAAAGCACGGCAATGGCAGTCCGGGTCGCCGAGGAAATCTGACGTAACAGACAGTCACGTCAGAATGTCCCAGCAGCAAGGAGGCGCAGCCGGTAGATGGATTGCCTTTGCTGGGCAACCCTTTTGCAGTCAGCTCGTTTTCTGGACGACGGTCTTGTTCATGCTCGCTCGCAGAGTCCTTTCGAACGGAGGTCTGATGAACCGCGCGGCCGGTGGCCCATCGATATTGCTCAAGAGCCGTATGTGCGGCCGCGCGTAACCAGACGAAGACAAACTTGGACGAACCGGCCATTGAATCCTGATCTCCGCCAAAGGCAGCTAATCTATCTCGTCAGCGCGCATGAGCCACAGACCACTCGTGGAGTGGTGACGCAGTGAGCTCGCCATGGAAACCCCAGCCTCTCGGCTCGAAGGCGTGGCGCACGCAGTGGGCAGAACGCGGGAGCTCGACGACAGCCATTGCTGCGGCGTTGCCGGTGTCGAAAAGCAAACAGGTCGATGTTCGGAACCTGCCATTTGCGTCCTAAAAGCGCGCCACCTGTGCCCTGCGTCGCTCTGGCCCGGATCCTGCACCAGGTGCACAGCCGAGGGGAGCGGAAGGGAGTCGCGTGTGAATCTAGGTCTATCGGATGACAATGCGGTCGCAGCTAAATCGTCGGAAACGGACCCGCGTGGTCCAATTCACGCCGATGGAGCGGGCCGTCCGCTGCGTGAGCGGAAGACGCTGGTATTGACCGGGGCATCGCGCGGTATCGGTCGCGCCACCGGAAGATTGTTCTCGGAAGCCGGTTGGCGCATCATTTCTTGCGCGCGCCAACCATTCGACGCGGTGCGCTGCCCATGGGACTCAGAGGGGGATAGCTATATCGAAGTCGACCTAAGCGATCATCGGACGCTACCGCGCGTGATTGCCCAGATAAAGGAGCGCCTTGCCGGCGCACCGCTGCAGGGACTGATAAACAATGCCGGAAACTCACCAAAAGCGCCAAACGGTGCCCGGCTTACGTCGCTGGCGACCTCAGTCGATACCTGGATGAGCGTGTTCCACCTCAATCTGGTGGCGCCGATCCTGCTCGCTCAAGGTCTGTTCGATGAGCTAAAAGCGGCTTCAGGCTCGATCGTCAATGTGACTTCGATCGCCGGAGCGCGGGTGCATCCATTTGCAGGCACGGCATATGCCACGTCGAAAGCTGCGCTCGCTTGTCTCACGCGCGAAATGGCGCACGATTACGCCTCACATGGCATTCGCGTCAATGCAATCGCGCCCGGCGAAATCAAGACGGACATTTTGTCGCCTGACACGGAAGCGCATCTTGTGCCAATGATCCCACTACGCCGGGTGGGTACACCCGAAGAGGTCGCAAAGGTCATTTTCTTCCTATGTTCAGATGCGGCAAGTTATGTCACTGGCGCCGAAGTGCCGATCAATGGCGGGCAACACTTGTGAGTGAATCCGTCCCTGGCGAACCCGGCTAACTGAGCTTCATCGATGGAAGCCATGTTGGCCGGGGCTGATCCGCGCAGTGAGTTGGAAAGAATAAGGCGGAAGATCTAGTCACTGTAAGTGCTGCCGGGGTGCCATGAAGAGGCGTCATCTCTCGCCCCCGCCCTGAGAACTGGTTGTCAGATCGAGGCAGGCATGCAACACGAGTCTAACAAGTCCGATCGAGGTGATGGGGGGGATCAAGATAGGAACGGAGAAGTCATTATGCTGGACAGCGTTTCCCTGCGCGAAAGACCAAACTCAACCTCCGACGCGGACCCTTCCGCTTCTATTCTGCCGTCGCAAGAGAAATCGCTAAGCACGATCGTTGAAATAGCGCACACGCTCACCGGCCTATGCCGGCTCGAAGCCAAACTGGCGAGCGTCATCGAGCGTCTGCCCTCGCTCATGCAGATGCGGCGCGGCATCGTATGTCTGTTCGAACATGACGGGGTGCCCCAGATCATCGTAGATGACGTCCGGAGCGAAGGGCGCGACGCGCGTTGCGGGGGCCGCTTGCCGCAAGGAGCAATCGATCAAATTGTGGCGACGGGGCGGCCCCTCGTCGTCGATAACGTAGCGCTGCATTCGATCTTCAGTCCTTCGGACGTCGAGATGCTAGACGCAGCCGGTAATACGTGTGTTGCGTTCATCGGCGTTCCCATAGAGATTGACGAGAAAGTTGTGGGTGCGCTGAGCATCGACCGCATCGCAGACAACGGGACGCATGCGCAGCTCGAGGACGACCTCGGCCTGCTGACGATGGTCGCAAGCCTTCTGGGCCAGACGGCGAAGCTGCATTGCACCTTTGTGCGCGACCGCGGGCGGCTTATGGATGAGGAGTTCCGGATGCAGAAGCAGCTGTCGTCCGAGCTCATGCCTCATGGGCGGGAGCGTAAGAAGGTCCAAGTCGAGGGAATTATCGGCGACAGTCCGGCGCTGCGCGCGATGCTTGAGAAGATCGAGCTGATCGCAAAATCGAATAGCACCGTTCTGTTGCGTGGCGAATCGGGTACCGGCAAAGAGCTGGTCGCGAAGGCTATTCACGAGCGTTCAGGCCGCGCCAAACGCCCCTTTATCAAACTCAATTGCGCAGCCCTCACCGAGACGGTGCTGGAATCCGAATTGTTCGGTCACGAGAAGGGGGCGTTTACGGGCGCATTCAACGCGCGCAAGGGTCGCTTCGAACTCGCCGACAAGGGAACGTTGTTTCTGGATGAGATTGGCGAGATCTCGGCTTCGTTTCAGGCGAAACTCCTGCGCGTGCTTCAGGAGCAGGAGTTCGAGCGGGTGGGCGGCAATCAGACGATCAAAGTCGACGTCCGCGTGATTGCAGCCACGAATAAGAATCTTGAAGAGGCGGTGGCAAGGAAGGACTTTCGTGCCGATCTCTATTATCGCATTAGCGTGGTTCCGCTGCTACTGCCGCCGCTGCGCGAACGACGCACTGATATTCCGCTTCTCGCCGCTCGATTCTTGAAGAACTTCAACAATGAGAACGGCCGTGCTCTGGTCGTCGATTCAAGTGCGATTGACGTTCTTATGAATTGCGGATTTCCCGGTAATGTCCGCGAGCTGGAGAACTGTGTGCAGCGGACCGCGACCCTGGCGCACGGATCGTCGATCGCAAGAGACGATTTTGCATGCTGGCACGGGCAATGCCTGTCCGCCACGCTATGGAAGCCCGGGCCGGAGCAAGTGGCGCGACAGCAGAGCCCGATAATCTCACTTCCCGCGAGGCTGAGCATGCCGCCGACACAAGCTGTGGCACACGTTCAGCCGGTCGGTAGCGAACTGACGCCGCTAGAGCCACCCGGCCGACCTAGCATAGGTGCCGCCAAGGTCACAGATCGCGAGCGCGTAATCGCGGCGATGGAAAGGTCGGGGTGGGTACAGGCCAAGGCGGCGCGCCTGCTTGGACTGACGCCGCGCCAGATTGGCTATGCCTTGAGAAGGCACGGTATCGAGATCAAGCGCTTCTGAATAAAAAGTCGGCTAGCGTCTCTCTCGATCGTCGGGCGCGGTAGGAGAGCGTGCGCAAGAGGCGGTACTCTGGTCCATGAAGCGGATACGAAACCGATGTGCTCTGCTTGGGGGTGGCCATGCCGGGAGCGTAAGCCCTCTTCGCGTCAGCCGCGTGCTAGTCATCGGCTTGCAATGTATTCGCCCGATGAGAAGTGATTAGGTGTCGAACTAGCGCAAGATCGCGGCCGCGCCGTTTCTGCCGCGACTCAGATCAGAGAGAGATCACGTCCGCTTTGCGCAGCCCGTCGCAGTCCCGACAACGGTCTCACCGTCAGTCTCCAGCCGTTGCATTCGTCTCATGGGCGAAATGCCTGGGGTGGTATGACAGTTGCTATTCGTGGGGAGCCTGCTCAACATCTTAGGAGAAGCATATGCACAGCATCGTCTGCATCAAACAGGTGCCCGACTCCGCACAAATCCGCGTGCATCCTGTCACGAATACGATCATGCGTCAGGGCGTGCCGACAATCATCAACCCATATGATCTGTTCGCACTGGAAGCTGCGCTCGAGCTACGAGACAAGTTCGGCGGCGAAATCACTGTTCTCACAATGGGGCCGCCATCGGCCGAAGAATCTCTCCGAAAGGCGCTGACATTTGGTGCCGATCGTGCTGTCCTGCTCACTGATCGTAGTTTCGCGGGCTCCGACACGCTGGCGACGAGTTACGCGCTGGCGTGCGCGATTCGCAATATCGGCAAGGAATATGGCCCACCAGACGTCATATTCACCGGCAAGCAGACTATCGATGGCGATACGGCGCAGGTGGGACCTGGCATTGCGAAGAGGCTCGGGGTCCAGCAGCTTACATATGTTTTCACAATCAAAGCGTTAGACTTCAAAGTACGCACGATCGATGCGGAACGGCGCTGCGAAGGAGGAGTCCAGATGCTGCGTTCCAAGCTTCCTTGTCTCGTCAGCATGTTAGAGGCAAGCAATCAAATTCGTCGCGGTGCAATGATCGATGCCTTGCGTGCGGCCCGTGCCTCAATCGTAAAATGGAGCGCTCAAACTGCCCGCGTGGATGACATGGCCAAATGCGGTCTGAGGGGGTCGCCGACCGTCGTCAAGCGTGTCTTCGCGCCCTCCGCACGAGCGGAGAAGGCCACGTGGGTGGAAGCGGCCGAGCAGCCGGCGCAAGCGTTGATCGACGCCATGTTCAAGCGCAACCCTACGCTCGAGACGGAGCTCGCACAGCTTGCGCGCGGTACCTCATTCGCGCAAACTAGCGGTGCGTGAAGTCGCGGCTGATCGATCGGAGGCATCGATGGCCTGGGCCGTGGTCATGCATTGGCCCGTCGCTCGGTGCACCAGGCACGATTCAATCTTTTCAACCGCTCGCTAGGTTTGGCGAGCTGCGATACACTAGGTCCACCTGGGGAATTCATGCAGCCTCAAGACGTGCCCCGTTCAGTTTGCTTGACAGCGCACGTGGGCTCGCGCGAGGGATGTATCTCCCTCGCGGGAGCTCTGCCGTGTTTGAAGTAACCGCAAAGTGCGAGCGTTATCATCGCGCCGCTCGACTACAGAACGAATCGAGCGTGGCGGTAGTGCTCAGCCATTCCCGGTCAACATCAGCGACGGCTCGTCCCGATACTGCTCGATCTTGCATGCGAAGAACCGTGACCCGCAGAGTGGCACGCGGACCACCGTGAGATCACCGCAAGGACCGCCACGCACCCCGTTCAGTTCAGTCTTGGACGTGAAGGTCCCCGTGGGCGCGCTGCTAATGCGGGGGTAAATTGCGGGCTTAAGGCCCGGTTAGACCGCTGGGGTCGCGACAGCTTCGCAACTCTCTTGGTGTTTCCTGGATAAATCGTGAGTGCGGCGATAATGCCGAGGAAAGCTGCAAACATCAACCAGAAACCCGGCGAAGCCTTGTCGTCGGTCCGATCGATCAGCCAAGTCGATGCAAGCGGCGTAAAGGTGCCAAAGAGAGCTGCGGCGAGTGCGAAGGCCAAGAAAAGCAGGTTGTGCGAACGTGCTTCGGCACGATTTCGACCAAAGCGCCCAACATGGCGCCGCTATAGGTGCCAAAGTAGAACGATAACATCATCTCCACTGCCAGCATCTTGCCAAAGCTCGGGTCGGTCACAAGCCAAGACAACGCCGGATATACAGTCACCAAGGCAAGGCCGGCAATGGTCACCAAGACCGGCTTCCGACCGATTCTGTCAGAAATCGCGCCGCCAATTGGGTTCCAGATGAAGTTCGTCACCGCGACCAAAAGCGTCACCAAGAGCGTGTTCTGCGAGGACAGCTGCAATACGCGATCATCATGACTTCCGGCCGAAATGGTTGCTGCCTGGGGCTGGCGGATCCCATTCTTCCTTGGCTGCTTGATCGTTCCGCTTATCTTCTTCCTGCGCCGGACGCTGGAGGAAACTCCAGAGTTTCTGGTCATGAAGACCCACCCAACCGGCCGAGAATGACAATGCGCCGGTTCGCAACTGTGGAGGCAATGAGCTTCGCTCAAAAAATATCCGATAAGAGCCGCGACAAAGATCGCAACCTGCTGGCTCGAGGACCGAAACGATGTGTAGAAGCCGCGGTTGCCCGTAGTAGCAATCTCGGAGAGGTAGACGGATACGCCGCCAACCTCAACGCCGGGCCATGAACCGGCACAAGCCATGCGGTCGCATCGCGCCAGGAGCCGGGCAGCACATCGTAATTCGATCTGACAGAGGCTTGTGCGCATTCGGAATCTGACCACGACAAATCCAGGTCACGTCACCTTGCCTCATTCGACGGTTACCGATTTCGCGAGATTTCGGGGTTGGTCGACGTCCGTGCCCATCAGGATGGCCGTGTGGTAGGCCAGAAGCTGCACCGGAATCGCATAGACAATCGACGTAAATGTCGTACCCATCTCCGGCAGCACAATCGTCGCGAGTGAATCCATGGATACCTCTGCGGCTCCCCGAGCGTCCGTTATCAAGATAATCTTGCCGCCGCGTGCGGCAACCTCCTGCATGTTCGAGATGGTCTTTTCGAACACCCGGTCGCAGGGAGCAATGACGATTACGGGAACGCTCTCGTCGATCAAGGCGATCGGGCCGTGCTTGAGCTCACCGGCCGCATAGCCCTCGGCGTGAATATAGGAGATCTCCTTCAGCTTCAGCGCCCCCTCCAGGGCCAGTGGAAACGACGTGCCGCGACCGAGATATAGCACGTCACGCGATTTGGCGATGTCGCGTGCGAGCTTCTCGATCTGCGGCTCGCTGGCAAGCGCCGCTGTAACTAGCCGCGGAATTTCGATCAGCGCTCGCACGAGATCGACCTCGTCGCTCTCCGGCAATTCACCGCGCGCCTTGCCAGCAGCAACCGCAAGCGCCGCCAGGACGACCAGCTGGCATGTGAACGCCTTGGTCGAGGCAACGCCGATTTCAGGTCCGGCGAGTGTCTGCAACACTGTCCCGCTTTCGCGCGCAATGGTCGAACTCAGTACGTTCACGATCGAGAGGGTATGCAGGCCTTGCGATTTGGCATAGCGGAGCGCGGCCAGCGTATCGGCCGTCTCGCCGGACTGCGAGATGAAGATAGCAAGATTTCCCTTGCGCATCGGCGCCTCACGATAGCGAAATTCGGAGGCGACATCGAGCTCCACTGGAATACGAGCCAGCCGCTCGAACCAGTATTTGGCGATATGGCCGGCGTAGCCTGCCGTACCACAAGCCGTGATCGAGATATGTCCGATCTCGTTGAAGTCGAACGGAAGCTCCTGCGGCAGTGCCACGCTCTCGGTGGCGATATCGACGTAATGCGCCAGCGTCTGCCCGATCACCTCTGGCTGTTCGTGGATTTCCTTCGCCATGAAGTGGCGGTAGTTTGCTTTCTCGACGAGAACCGACGACGCGCCAGATTTCATCACCTCCCGGCGGACAACTGTGCCTTGTGCGTCGTAGACCACGCTGAAGTTGCGGTTGAGCACAGCCCAATCGCCGTCCTCAAGGTAGGTGATCAAGCCGGTAAGGGGCGCGAGCGCGATAGCATCCGATCCGAGATACATTTCGCCTTCGCCATGCCCGATCGCGAGTGGTGAGCCCTTGCGCGCACCGATCATGAGATCGTGTTGACCCTTGAACAGGATTGCAAGCGCAAACGCGCCGACTAGCCGCGGCAGCGACGCTTTTACTGCCTCCTGCGGCGAGCAGCCGTCTTTCAGATAAAAGTCGATGAGATGCGTCACCACCTCGGTGTCTGTTTCAGAGGCGAAACAGGCGCCATGCCGTTTTAGCTCCGCGCGCAGCTCGCGGAAATTCTCGATTATGCCGTTATGGACGACTGCAACATTGCCTGTTGCATGCGGATGAGCATTGTGCTCCGTCGGCTTGCCATGAGTAGCCCAGCGCGTGTGCCCAATCCCGACATGGCCTGAGAGCGGATGGCAGCGAACGCGTGCCTCAAGGTTCCTCAGCTTGCCCTCGGCGCGTCGAAGCTCGATTTGGTTTCCTTGGAGCGTTCCAATGCCCGCTGAGTCGTAGCCGCGATATTCCAGTCGCTTCAGTGAATCGATGAGGCGATCCGCGACCGGACCGCGCCCCAAGATGCCGACAATTCCGCACATTTAATCAGTTTACCTCAAGTTCAAAACAGAGCGTCCCGCAAGGCGCGCCTGACCAATTCGCTCGCTATAGTTATCGGCCAGTCTAGCCGTTCCTGCCCTCCATCGGGCACGCGGCACCCCGAGGTGCGCGAGCTCCAAGCAACACGTGGAGCCCTGTCGAATCCGCCGGAAGATCCTAACGCAACTTTCCGGCAATCGCACAATGAGCGCCGTCAGCAGTTAGCAGCTGCATGAGTCTCTCGTTTTGTCCGATGTACCCGATACCGCCAAGAAGTCCTGGTAGGTCTGTCGCATTCCATCTACAAGCCAAGTCCTCGCGCGCCAGCCGAGGCTTGCGAGGCGGCTGACGTCGAGCAGCTTGCGTGGCGTGCCGTCGGGGCGCGAGCTGTCGAAGGCGATCTCGCCGCTGTAGCCGACGACCTCGGCCACGACCCGCGCGAACTCGGCGATGGTGATGTCCTGGCCGGTGCCGATATTGATCAGCTCCGTGCTCGAATAGCTCTTCATCAGGTGCACGCAGGCATCCGCCATGTCGTCGACATAGAGGAACTCGCGCCGCGGCGTGCCGGTGCCCCACACGGCGACACTCTTTGCGCCAGCAACCTTCGCCTCGTGGAAGCGGCGGATCAGCGCGGCAACGACATGGCTCAATTCGGGATGATAATTGTCGCCGGGGCCGTAGAGATTGGTCGGCATCACGCTGATGAAGTCGCACCCGTACTGGTTGCGATAGGCCTCCGCCATCTTGATCCCGGCGATCTTGGCGATCGCGTATGGCTCGTTGGTCGGCTCCAGCGGACCCGTGAGCACCGAATCTTCGCGCAGCGGCTGTGGTGCCAGTTTCGGATAGATGCAGGACGACCCCAGAAACATCAGCTTCTCGGCGCCGTTCTGATGCGCGGCCTGGATCACGTTGGCCGCGATCGTGATGTTGTCGTAGATGAACTCCGCGCGCAGCGTGTTGTTGGCGACGATGCCGCCGACCTTGGCCGCGGCGAGGAAGATCACTTGCGGCCGCGTCTTCGCGAACCAGTCGAACACAGCGGCCTGGTTGCAGAGATCGACCTCGCGCCGGTCCACGGTGACGAGCTTGACGTCCTCCCGTTCGAGCCGGCGCGCAATCGCGCTGCCGACCATGCCGTGATGGCCGGCGACGTAGACGCTTTTGCCTGTCAGCTCAAACGGTGCGTATGCCACTCGCCGCTTCCCGTTTTGCGTCCGCCAGATCGCTCGCCATCATCTCCGCAACGAGCTCTGCAAAGCTCCGCTTCGGCTTCCAGCCAAGCACCTCGCGCGCCTTGCTGGCGTCACCGACGAGGAGATCGACCTCGGTGGGGCGGAAATAGGTCGGATCGATCTTCACGACCGTCTTGCCGCTCTTCTCATCGACGCCGGTCTCCTCGACGCCCTTGCCGCGCCATGCGATGCGGCGGCCGACATGCGCGAACGACAGCTCGACCATCTCGCGCACCGAGCGCGTCTCGCCGGTGGCGAGCACGAAGTCATCGGGCTTGTCGGCCTGCAGGATCTTGTGCATGCCCTCGACATAGTCCCTGGCATGGCCCCAGTCGCGCTTGGCTTCGAGATTGCCGAGATAGAGCGTCTCTTCCAGCCCGACCTCGATACGCGCGACGCCGCGGGTGATCTTGCGGGTCACAAAGGTCTCGCCACGGATCGGGCTCTCGTGGTTGAACAGGATGCCGTTGGACGCGAACATGCCGTAGGCTTCGCGGTAGTTCACCGTGATCCAGTAGCCGTAAAGCTTGGCGACGCCGTAGGGCGAGCGCGGATAGAACGGCGTCGTCTCCTTCTGCGGGACCTCCTGCACCAGGCCATAGAGCTCGGAGGTCGAGGCCTGGTAGAACCGCGTCTCCTTCTCCATGCCGAGGATGCGGATCGCTTCCAGCAGCCGCAGCACGCCGATGCCGTCGGCATTGGCGGTGTATTCCGGACTTTCGAAGCTTACCGCGACGTGGCTTTGGGCGGCAAGATTGTAGATCTCGGTCGGCCGGATCTGCTGCACCAGACGGATCAGGTTGGTCGAGTCCGTCATGTCGCCATAGTGCATCAGGAACGGCACGTTGCCGACATGCGGGTCCTGGTAGAGATGATCGACCCGCGCGGTGTTGAACGAGGACGAGCGCCGCTTGATGCCGTGCACGACATAGCCCAGCGACAGCAGATATTCGGCCAGATAAGCGCCGTCCTGTCCAGTCACGCCGGTAACTAGAGCGACCCGCCGTTTGCTCTCTTGGTTTGACAAATCGTTGCTCTGCACAGGCTAATGTTGGTCCCCGATCGACGACGTCAATCGCGTCTGGCCTTTTCGAATGCGGAAGCGTCACGCTCTCGAACTGCCGAGTTCTGGACTCTGTATAGGCATTGCATCAATCGCTCAACTGTACAGAGGTAAACCTTCCACATCGAAAGGGTTTTGAAGCACTATACGAAAGTTTGTAGTCCGGGAGACTTCGTTCAGCCTTCGTCAGGCGTTTCTCTATTGCGTGGGTGCGACTAATGAAACTGCGGCGCGGATCGGAGGTAAGCAGAACCGTTTGGCCGAGAAGCGTTCCACAGTGACCGCGTGATCAACTCGCGCAGTGAGCCAGCGAGTTTCCCTCATTTCGTGTCCTTGCCTAGGAGTGTTCCAGTCTTGCTGTTCATCCAGTGCAACCGCGAGCAAGCCGGGCAAACAAAGCATTGAAATTCCTTCTCTGTCGCGCAGTACTTATCATCATTGATCCATTTTTCGACAATCAAGTTGGTATCTGGCAAGCAAAAGTGAAGGCGCGCATGTTGACTCTGTGCTGTTTGAGTTCACAAAAAAACGCTGCATGAATGAGGCCAGTGCTATATGGGACCTGAAGAAGATTATCGCGGCGATCACTGTCGCCATATGCCCCGGACGACGAATTCAGTAGAGAAAAGCATCTGGCGGTTCATTGCTCGCGAGTGGTCACGGAATCAACAACAATGGTGCGTCTAGCGCGCCGACGATATGGCTCAGAAGGTCGGGGCTCGGTTCGGCGACCATTCCGCCGCGGTCTTTTCCGCGCTCGCAAGCATGTCTTTGGACTGGCGGTGCTATGACCGGGCAAAGCCCGCATGTGCGTGAACAAGCCGCCTGAGCAGATGCCGGAGCCGTTGAAACTGGCGGTTTGCTGGTCCCGAGCGCCCTTCTCTTATCGATGCCCGCGACAAAGTCCCGGTTCTTGAGCAAGCTTTCTGGGACACCAGCCTGAGCTGACGGATCAACTGCGTTCTACCTCATTATCACATTTGATTTGCAGCCCCTCGGCAGAAAAAAGTCGGATGAGCTGCTCGTGGAGAGGTCGACCCGGGCCCTTAAACCACGTGCTCCTCGCTCGAATGCGCCGCAAGCAGGGTAAGTGTTAGAGGCGCGTCCTCGAAATGGATCGCTGGCTTATCGGGTTCGAACGTATCCGTCCGCTGAAGGCCGCCTTGCCAAGTGAGGCGCGGTGTTGAGAACTGTCCTTATGGACAGTGATAGGCGCAGTGCCCAAATCGAACGGCTCGAAGTAGTGGACACCGGCCGGCGGCGGCGTTGGTCCGAGGACGAGAAGCTCAAGATCGTCCTGGAGAGCTTGCAGGCGCCGCGGCAAGTCGCGGCGACTGCGCGGCGGTATGGCGTTTCGCGCTCATTGCTGCTGCGATGGCGGCGGTCGTTTCGCCCCGAGTCGAAGGAAGCCGCCGATCAAACCGGCTTCGTACCGGCGATGGTGGTCGCGGAAGCGATGCCTGGTCCAGTCCGGTCGGCCGACGGCGGAACGATCGAGATCGAGTTTGCGGCCGGAACTCGGATGCGGATCACGGGCACGGTCGATGCGGCGACGCTGAAGGTCGCGGTCGCGGCGCTGGCAGATGGGCGGCCGCGATGATCCCCATTCCGTCGGGCGTGCGGGTGTGGATTGCGACTGGCCACACCGACATGCGCCGCGGCATGAACTCGCTGGCCGTGCTGGTGCAGGAAGCCTTCATGCGCGACCCGCACGGCGGCGACCTCTATGTGTTCCGCGGCAAGAGCGGCAAGCTGATCAAGATCCTTTGGCACGATGGGTTGGGCATGTCGCTCTACGCCAAGCGGCTGGAACGCGGCCGTTTCCTCTGGCCGTCGCCGGCGGATGGCGTGGTGACCATCACCCCGGCCCAGCTTGGCTATCTTCTGGAGGGCATTGACTGGCGGATGCCGCAACACACGTGGCGGCCGCAGGCGGCCGGCTGATCGCCAGGATTTGAATCGATACCACGATCGGCGGTTCGGACAGCGACGGCAAGTTATGATTCTCTGGTTGGCATGGGCGCCGATGATTCTTTCCCTGACGATGTGACCACGCTGAAGGCGATGCTGCGCGCCGAGCGAACGGCCCGCCTGGCCGCAGAGGCGGATGCCCAGGCGCAGATATTGCTGATCGAGCAGCTCAAGCTCACGATCAGGAAGCTGCGGCACGAGCAGTTCGGACAGTCCTCGGAGCGCGGCGCATTGCTGGACCAGCTCGAGCTGCAGCTCGCCGATCTCGAGGCGAACGCCGCACAAGCCGAGACAGCGGTGCAGATGGCGGCAGCCGGCAAGATTACGGTGCCATCGTTCGAGCGCCGCAAGCCGGCGCGCCGGCCGCTGCCGGAGCATTTGCTGCGGGAGCGCATTGTCTATCCGGTGCCGGCGACCTGCCCATGCTGTGGCGACAACCGATTGCGCAAGCTCGGCGAGGACATGACCGAGACGCTGGAGCTCGTTCCACGCCAGTGGAAGGTGATCCAGCATGTGCGTGAGAAGTTCGTCTGCCGGGCCTGCGAAGCGATCACCCAGCCACCGGCTCCCTCGCACCCGATTGCGCGGGGGCGTGCAGGGCCGAAGCTGCTCGCCCATATCCTGTTCGCCAAGTACGGCCTGCACCTGCCGCTCAATCGTCAGAGCGATGTCTACCAACGTGAAGGCATCGACCTCGACGTATCGACGCTCGCGGACTGGGTGGGTGCCTCCGCGGCAGCCCTGATGCCGCTGGTCGGTGCGATCCGGAGCCATGTCTTTGCGGCCGAGCGCGTCCACGCCGACGACACCACGGTGCCGGTCCTGGCCAAGGGCAAGACGCGAACCGGCCGGCTTTGGACCTATGTACGGGACGACCGCCCGTTTGCCGGGCCAGATCCACCGGCGCCGTGTTCTTCTACTCGCCGGATCGCAGCGGCGAACATCCGGAACAGCATCTGGCGGGCTATGCCGGACTGATGCAGGCCGACGCCTACGCCGGGTTCAGCAGGCTCTACGAGCCCAATCGCAAAGGAGGCCAAATCGTCGAGGCCGCATGCTGGGCGCATGGCAGGCGCAAGTTCTTTGATCTCGCACGGCTAAGCCAAGCGCCGATTGCGGCCGAAGCGGTCAAGCGCATCGATATCCTGTTCGCCATCGAACGTGAGATCAACGGTCTTGCTCCGCAGGAGCGCCTGCGCGTGCGCCAGGAGCGTAGCCGCCGCCTTCTGATCGTCGAGCTGCAGGCGTGGTTGCGCGAACAGCGCGCCAAGCTCTCCAGGAGCAATGATACGGCCAAGGCGATCAATTACTGCCTCAGCCGCTGGGATGCATTTACTCGCTTCCTTGATGACGGGCGCCTGTGCATGTCGAACAATGCCGCCGAGCGCGAGCTACGGACTGTCGCCGTCGGCAGAAGAAATTGGACCTTCGCCGGCTCCGATGAGGGCGGCCGGCGTGCGGCTGCGATCTACACCCTCATCGCCACCGCCAAGCTCAACGACATTGATCCACAGGCTTGGCTTGCCGACGTGCTGGCCCGCCTGCCGGATCAACCCGCCAAGCGCATCCACGAACTTCTACCTTGGAATTGGCGCCCCCAGAGCGTCGCCCACGCTGCTTGAGCGCAAATCAGCCATCCGCCCAAGGCGACCTGACCGGGGGCCGTCACCGGATGCGTACAGCGCTTACGTCTCGGGTTCAGTACGGCACTCGAAAAAACATCTCGCCGAGTGTGATTGGATTAGGTTCGATCGCCAGATCTGGGTCGAAACCCGGCGGCTAGACGATTGGTGCAGCGAAGCTAATCTCAGGGCAGTCGATCTTATTTGGATGGACGCAATGGGCTGAGTTCGCCGGTGCCATGCAAACCCTCACCAATGCACGCTTCGATGGGGTTGCTCTTATGCCGATGACCGGCTCGACCGGCGGCACGCCGTCGCCGCCGGATCTGGGTTCGAACGTTATTCCTGCGGCGTCACAAGTCGATGCTATCGCAATACCCTGCCGTACAAATGCATACAGCTAGTTCATTGCAGGTTTTGCTTGCGGAAGACCTGAGCGTGGCGGCATTCCGAGGACGAGTTGCGATAGATATGGAACGCCGCGAACAATCGAGCGCACCGTTAGCGCGATCGCAATAATCGTTGCCCCGAGCATACCCGCGATGATCGACCGGGTCGTGAGATCCCAAAGGTTTCCGAACTGTACGAAATCCATGAGACGGAACACGGTACCCTGGACCAGGTAGAGCAGCAGCGTGGTCTGGCCCAACTCCACAGCGATAAAGCGGGCCATTCGATTTGAACGGCCAATGCTCCAGCATTGCAGCAGGAGTTCGATAGCGATTGCTGAGGCCGCTGCAGAGCCAACAAACATCAGAAGCACGTTTTTAGCCGACCGAAAATCGTGGATTACCCCAAGATTATTGTAGACATAGGTGTCCTTGTCCCATGCTAGAAAGCATACGCAAGTCACTATCGAGAGAAATAAGATCAGGAGCGGCTTGTGATGTCGCGATGTACTCGTCCATCGTTCTCTCGATTGAGCAAGCAAGAAGCCGAAGCAGAAGAACGGGTAAGTGAATCTGATCAGGGGTGATATGGAGAATGTCAGAGGCGCGAGTGCGACCAGTATGGCCAAGCCAGATATGACCCACGATTGGTGGTTGAGCTTGGTAGAAATCTTGAGGAGAAGATAGGAAACAAACGTCGCCCAGATGAACCAGTATGTGCCAGCGAAATCGTCTACAAATTCCAAAAGTCCGCTCGTTACGCTGGTTGCGCGCCACAATGCCGCCAGCTTAGCTGTCTCCATGAACGTCCACCAAAACAGCATCGGCAGCAAGAGCTGCTTCGCACGGTCGCTGGCGGCTCGAGTGAACGACTTTTGCAGCAGCGATCGAGAAGAAAGATATCCGCTTATCGCCATAAAGAGTGGCATGTGAAACATATAGATCGATTTGTAGTACGGCGAATACCAAAACCCGTCGTCTCGGTAGATGACATACTGAATCAGGTGCCCAACGATCACCAAAACAATGAGCGCACCTTTCGCGAAATCTAAGCTTAGATCTCGATCGTTTGCCTCTGTCGTGCGCGAACTCGGGGGGATCGTTCCAGTCCCGCGTAGCAATGCATCAAACATCTAGATATCTGTTGTTGATGAGCCGGCGGCCCGTTGTCCGCTTCTTCTGCCTCAATTTTGATCCAAACGAAAGGTGATGGCGGTAGTTTTTGGAACGGGAATAGTCAGGCCTTGAAGATGGAGCTGGCCGAGCGTCTTTGAATGCCTCGCGGAACTTTGTGGCAGGGCAGATATCTAATTTGATATATTGGTGTAGCAGTACGGGCACGGCATACTACTTGCAGACACGGTTCTGGGAGGAGGACTGTCGCGCTCTCAGTCTCCCACTCAGCCCGACGCATCTCGGACCCGGCAGATGCGTCGGGCTTCTTCGATTGGCCCAGCATAGTTGACATTTGGTCCGACACCTTCGCTTGCCGTCGAGGCGCTCACGCCAAATAGGGGCTTCTGATAGCTGAACTCGGGCACTCGCCTGCACTTCCGCAAATGCTTCGTCCCCAGCGCCGGTCGCCGGCCAACCAGCCGGTGTGATATCTCTCGTCATGGTGTTGCTCTCCTTTGGAATCAGCACCCCGAGCCTACCGGCTCAAGGTGGGCAACGCCGACCTCTTCAGAAATTCAACGAACCCGGGACATCCCCACCGCTCGTTCCTTGACGGCTTTCGTCGTAAAGCCGGCCGCCGGAGTGATTGTTGCTGCACCTATGCTGTAAACGGCTCAGGCTGGATCGCTGCTGCACAATCTACGGTCCTAATAAAGTCCGCACCCGTGCGGCTGGGCACGTGGCCACCAAGAAGCCATACCACACCATTTGACTCCATTCCGCTGCGAGCTCACCTTCGGCAGACCTCAGACTGGAAACTTAGATAGGCCAGCTCGACCAGAGTCGCTCGCGACTGCGAGCTTCTGCGGTCAAAGGTGCTGCTCGCACTCACGTGTTGTGGACCGAGGAGGGCAGCAGGCGTTCTCCGTGGATCAGCCGACTCGGCGGATCACAGATAGCGTTGGCCTTCAGGCTTCACCTTCATGATCATGGCCTCAAAACTCCTGACCATTTCGGCGGCAAGCGAGGACACACGCCAGTGACTTGTGCGGCGATGCGGTCGCTAGCAACAGTTTCTCTCGTGTGCCTACAAGTTTAGCTTGCTCGGGCTGAATTCAACGTTTCGGTCAATGACTCCTCGAATATGTCTAGGCCTTGTCCCAACGTTTCTTGGTCGATCGTAAGTGCAGGCAAGAACTTTACAACCTGATCGGTCGGTCCGCATCGCTCGATAATCAATCTCTTTTCAAACGCTCTATGTGACGTCGCCTCTGCGATTTCGGTCGTTTTGCAATCGAATCCGCATATCATGCCCCGTCCACGAACAGCAAACTTGTTTCCGTGCTGGTGCGCGATAGCATCGAGTCGACGCCGCATAAATGCGCCCAAGCGTCGGACCTGTTGCGAGAACGTCTGGTTGCGCCAATACAGATTCAAAGCCGCTTTGCCAGAAACGAGTGCAAGGTTGTTTCCTCGAAACGTCCCCGTGTGCTCGCCTGGTTCCCATGCGTCAATCGCTTCTTTGATCAGGAGCATCGATAGTGGCAAACCGTACCCACTCAGCGATTTCGACATTACAACAATGTCTGGCGACAACGCGGCGAACTCGAAACTGAAGAACTCGCCTGTAAGGCCACAGCCCATTTGGATATCGTCAACTATGAAAATAGCTCCGACCTCTTTTGCCAAAGCCTCAATTTACTGCAACCATTCCTTACCAGCGACGTTAATGCCTCCCTCTCCTTGCACGGTTTCGACGAGAATGGCGGCTGGAAGATCAGTGCCACTGCTCTCGTCCATTAATACCTTTCGCATACAATCCGCCGGACTGTGAGCGGAGCCAAAATACCCATCATAGGGCATGAACGTTGTGCCGGATAAGGGAATGCTGCTGGCTTTGCGGTAAAAGCGGTTACCGCTCGCGGCTAGGGCGCTCCTTCGTTAAAGCGATGAGGGCCTCGCCTCGTCTGATTGCGCGATCATACCAAAGGCGCCTTGTCAGGAGCCCGACGTTGCAAGTGCTTTAACCAGATGCCGAAAGTGCAACAACAACGACAGGAATGCGGCAAAAGGCGATGGTCGCCACTGGCACGCGGTAAGCACGGGCAATCGCGCATTGATCGACATCGTAAGCGCCGCGCGGCTGCGGCTTGGTCCAGACTGCTTCCCATCTTTCACGCGTTCGTTCCACCCCGATGCTCGCGAAGCGATGCATCGAGGCAGGCGCTCAACGCCAAGTAGGCAAAGGGTTTGGCAAAAAAACCGGTTACGCCCGCGCTCAACGCGCGGGCTCGCGTGCGATCATCTGCGAAGGCAGTCATCAAGATGAATGGTGCAGCATGGCCCTGGGCTCGCATCTGTTCCAAAAGTTCAAAGCCGCTCATCATGGGCATCTGCACGTCTGCGATGACACAGGACGTGTCGTTCAATTGAGACGACCGCAAAAATTCCTCAGCCGATGCAAACGTATGAACGATGTGGCCCTGCGATTTCAAAAGGTTGTTCAGTGCGGCACGAATCGAAGGATCGTCGTCAACAACGGAAACAGTTGAATACCTAGACAAGACGACCTGTTCTTAGTTGGGCGAAGGCGCTGGCCGAAGCATGACGGCCAGCAGAAGGGTGCACGTGTACGACGAAATTGTAAAATCATACTTAGGTTTGTACCCTGAAACGGTCGGTCCCAATTCCCAGCCTCTCAGCCATCCTGATCAAATCGGCTAGCGATCGAGCTCCCATCTTCTTCATCACGTGGCCGCGATAGATCTTGATTGTAATCTCGGCGAGCCCGAGTTCCGCGGCTACCTGTTTGTTCAATAGGCCGGCGGCGACCAGTTTCAACACATCCTGCTCTCGTGGACTTAGTGCCTCAAACAAGGACTGCAGCCTGCTGACCACCTTGTCTACACCTCGTCTCTTCCGATCCTGTTCGATAGCTGCGACTACGCCATCGAGTAGTTCCTGATCGCGAAACGGCTTGCTGAGAAAATCGATTGCTCCACTCTTCATGGCTTTGACGGTCATCGGAATATCGCCATGAGCGGTGATGAAAATGATGGGAATGTGAATCTTCAGTTTGTCTAACTCATTCTGGAGCTCAAGGCCGCTCAATCCCGGCAGCCTGATGTCAAGCACAAGGCAGCTAGGAACATCAGGGAGCTCGCTCTGGAGCATTTCTCGGGCGGATCCGTAAGCAACGACATCTAGACCGATCGAACGAAATAGGTTGACCAGCGATTCGCGCATTGAGAGGTCATCGTCGACGACGAAGACGCTCGGCCTCACCTCAGGCCCGACGACATTTGGGGCTTCCTTCCGGGGTTCAGAGCGCTCGGTCACGATAAGAGCCTCACTTGTACGATTTACAGTAGACTTACTGCCTCACTACGACCTTTGATTGATCGCATAGGCTTTCGAGGACTTTTGCGCAGTGCAAATCTTTGAAATGTTCCAGGTATGTGACTGGTCAGCCATTCGCGCCAGCGTGACGCATTACAGGAAAGTGTAGCAAAAACCACCCGACTGGTCGAGAACTGCCTTTCGCATCTGTCCGCCGTCGCGTTGGATCGGCCCCGCGGCATCGATCAAATCGATCAGCAGCCGATCGAGAAACACCGAATCCAGAACTTGTGGCGCTCGCTTTAGCGGCGGCGCGTGTCGCCTGGCCTTCACGAGTGAGGCTGCAGCGGACGGCTCATTATGCGGCTGAAGGATCAGAATGCCCGTCGCTTTGGTAGTCGAATGCGGGGGGCGAGCTGAGCGAATTGGCGCGATTGTGCCTGTGCATGCGCCGATCTCGCCGGCGTTGAGATCGGCAAGCGGCGTAGACTATCGCACCCGTACTAAGGAAAATAGACATTAGAACGAGTAGCAGCGGCATCAGCCCACGAACTCTTCTTGTTGCGTCGTCAGAGCGCCTGTGAGTTGCTCTTTGCGAGGTTGGGGAAAGCACCTTGCACCGACTTCGTGCAACCTGACGCAAGGTGCGATTCAAGTCCTTTCCGTCATGTTTGTAGGAAAGATGCTCGAATTCGAGCTGCTGGAGGGGCGCTCACGTGCGTTCGTGTCGTTGCTTCCTTCACGACGCTCGCACCCCAACATGAGGCGGCGTAATCTGAAGGAGAGGCGGGACACACTCCATCTGGTGTCCAGCTGCGGACCGGTTCGCCAAAAGGCAGTTGCATTTGCTCTCCTGCACCAGCCAAACAACCGCTGATCCAGCGAAGAATCATTCTTCCACCAGAATTGGCGGACATCATACTCCGTGCCGGGCACCTTGAAGGTTCGCTCTTTGACCTACATAGGAACGACAAAACGCGCCCCGAACGGTCAACCTGAAGCTGTTGTTAGACCTGCCAGTAGCTCATCGATCCGCTAAGGGCCTACGGCCCAGGCCGCACTCCGTCGAGAAGAAAGTGCGTCGGGTTCGCCCCACATCGCCAGTACATCCGGTGATGCTGCCTCCAATGAAGCAACCAGCGTGGCAAAACTGAGGCTCGCTCAGCAAGGCCGAGCAGGTCGTGACTCCCTGCTACTTCGTGCCGACCGGGAAGGGGTTGAATCGTTCGTGGCGTTAGGTTGTACGATGCCGGCGTAGATCTATCGAATTGGCAAAGAAGGCGTTCCGCTGTACTTCATTTTAATTGCAATTCTCTTCACTGGTTTTGGGGTAGCCTACGCCTTGCTTGAACAGCGGTTCAAGCAGCGAGAACTCTCTCGGATCTATCGGCTTCGCACGGCCGGCAATCGCCCTCCTGCGAACCGCAGCGAGCGGCATTCCGATCAGCGAGGGCCTATACGGGCGCTCGCTGAGCATCAGGGGTTTGTCGCGGGTGGGAGCAGGAATGAAGAGAATAGTTATGGGCGCGGTTTCGCTCATAGTGGCTTGCAGATCTGCCCTTGATGCTGTGGTTCAGAGTCGATGACTGCATGGCGCCTTCCAACAATCGAGCCAGGAGTGAACGTCGATCTCGAAAACAGCACCGCTCGTGTCGGCGGGATTTCTAGCCTGAGCGCCCTTGCGGCGTTGATGTTCAGCGACTCGAGCTCGCATCTTGCTTCTCCTCGGGTCTTAGAAGCATCCTTCCGGACCGATTGTGGAGCAAACTTCTTTGGCGGCCGTGCTGTTAAGCGTGGGCGAATTCTCGGGACCGGCTTCTGTGAGAAAGGGTCGTTCGACATGCCAGATATCAGCGAGGCGATCGCCGAGCTCACTGATCGTCTGATCGCATTCAGAGCGGTTCGCACCATAGTCAGCCGGGGAAGCGACATTTCCGTCGGTCAGCGTAAAGAGGCATCGTGCCCTGCCGTCCGGTATTCCTCGGCCGGCATCGACCTCCGGAGATCGACAGCTTGGTGCAGGCCTCGAGGGGAACAGGCTGAGCTGATACTGCGCCAGTGCGGTTTCAGCTCGAAAAAGATATCGGCCGGCGCTTATGTCCGCGGGGGTAGCCATCGAAGCGGCGGAAAGGTCCAGCTGTTCGATTTGCTGCAATGGACCGAGCGCTCCGAGCCTTAGTACATCCGATTTCGAGGGGCTCATGCTTACCAAGAAGCTGTTTCAGCTCTTTGGCTCAAGTCGCTCGATCAGGCGTTGCGGTTTATTGATCATTCAAAGTCCAAACGCGCCTCCGCATCATTGGATTCGTCTCGTTCGAGCTAAGTCTCTGCTGCGATCGTAAATCAGGCTCGTGACTAGCGTCTGAGAGGCGTTGTCGAAGGGCCGGCCTTCTTCAAGTGCAAAATTGTGTACGGCGAGGTCCTTCAATATCGTGTCGGATACACGGATACACAGGCTCTGTGCTTCCTTAGCTCGGTACGGCGATCTCAGTGTCGCCGCGCTGCTCGCTTCGCGGGGACAGCATAATCAACATTTCACAGATAATACCGGGACGGACCGGGCGCACGTTAACGCCGTGACAGCGCGCACCGGGACGGCTTCGAAGCTTGTGAAGACACGTTTCTCGGCCCAATGCCATGTTAGTTTGGTGCTGAAGACTGAGCGCGTCAATGGTATGGCCGCTTGCTCGAAAGACATACTCGGACGACGTTGTGCGAAGCGAGTTGTGGCGCTCGGGGCTTCAGTTCGCGCCAGGAGATCTCGCAATTGGCTCATGGGATGGCATTGCGCATCGCGCCCCGGACGCTCAGGCCGATGCAGCCGTCAGAAGCCGGCGTCCAATGGCCTCGCGCGTTGTGCCGATCATGGGCAAACCGATCAGCTTTCACATGTCATTGTCTGCTTGAGCGGTAGCAGCGATCTGGGCCCTGCTGCACGTTGGGCAGTGGGCCGCTGGTGGTCCGGCAACGGGCCACGAGCCGCTCTATCAAATACAATCCTTCGCCCACACACTGCGCTAGTCGGGAGCGCCCGCCGCCGATGCTGTGCAGGCGGCCGGCGCGCAGGATTGGGCTGGATCGACACGATCGGGCTGTCCCTTCCAACCAAGCCGCGCGACGCGCGCCACAAATAGCGCCGTCGCTAGCGCGGCTTGGTTGGAAGGCAAGTCGCACCTTGGCGTGCCGCGGTCCACTCTTTGGCGGCCTTGATCGGTACTCGCGCCGTTTTCCCTTCACAAGCTCGCCCCATATGTGTCAGGTTTTGGCTCAGTCCTTATTGACCGGGCGGGCAAATGCCGCGGGACCCCCTCAGCCGAACTTTGTTCGGCTCGAATCTCGACAGTGACATCCAGCCCCTGTGGGAGGACGGTGATCGCGCGTTCTGCCGTGCGTGGCGCCTGCAAATCCACGGCAGCAGGGCTGTCGTGCTTGTTGTGCGGCCCATCGCGGAACACCCAGCGACGCTCGACCGCCTCGCCCATGAGTATGAGCTGAGGGAGGAGTTAGACGAGGCATGGGCGGTGCGGCCGTTGGAACTCATCCGGGAAGCTGGTCGGACTATGCTGGTCCTGGAGGATCCATGCGGCGAGCCACTGCTAAATTTACTTGGGCTCCGTATGGAGCCCAAGCGCTTCCTGCGCCTCGCTGTTGGCATCGCGAGGGCCGTGGGCAAGCTTCACCGGCACGGCTTGGTCCACAAGGACCTGAAACCCGCTCACATTCTGGTCAATTGTCCTGACGAACAGGCGCGACTCACTGGGTTTGGTCTGGCTTCCCGTCTTTCCCGCGAGCGCGTGCCGCCTGAGCCTGCCGAGTTCATCGCCGGCTCGCTGCCCTACATGGCGCCCGAACAGACCGGACGAATGAATCGCTCGGTCGATTGTCGCAGCGATCTCTATTCACTTGGCGTGACATTCTACCAGATGCTGACCGGCGCGCTGCCGTTCACGGGCTCAGATCCCTTGGAGTGGATCCATTGTCATATTGCAAGAAAAGCAATACCGCCCGTCGAGAAATCGCAAAACCTCCCCGAGCCGATATCTCAGATTGTGATGAAACTCCTCGCGAAAACCGCCGAGGAACGCTACCAGACTGCCGCTGGCCTTGAGCACGATCTGCAACACTGTCTCGCAGCATGGGCCAACCACGGTCGCATCGACCCGTTTGAGCTCGGCACAGACGACACACCTGATCGGTTGCTCATCCCCGAGAAGCTCTATGGCAGAGCCCTTCAGATCGAGGCTTTGCTTGCCTCTTTCGATCGCGCGGTGAAGAGCGGCGCGCCGAGGTTGGTGCTCGTCGCTGGTTACTCCGGTGTCGGTAAATCTTCGCTCGTCCAGGAGCTACACAAAGCGCTGGTGCCCTCGCGCGGGCAGTTGGTGTCAGGCAAATTCGACCAGCTGAAGCGCGACGTTCCTTATGTGACGCTAGTGCACACGTTTCAGAGTCTTGTCCGTGCTCTTCTCAGCAAAAGTGAGGGCGAACTCGCCACCTGGCGGCAAGCGCTCCGGGAGGCGCTCGGCGCGAATGGACGACTGATGGTCGAATTGATCCCCGATCTGAGCCTGATCATTGGCGAGCAGCCCGCGGTTGCTGAGCTTCCAGCCCGGCAAGCGCAGATTCGTTTCCAGCTGGTGCTTCGCCGCTTTATTGGCGTGTTCGCCCGGCGAACCCATCCTTTGGTGCTCTTCCTCGACGATTTGCAGTGGCATGATGCCGCAACGCTCGACTTGATCGAGGATCTCCTGACCCAGTCGGATCTGCACCTGCTGCTCATTGGAGCTTACCGCAGCAACGAGCTTGATGCAGGCCATCCACTCAAACGCAAGCTGGACTCCATCAGGAGAGCTGACGTAAATTTCGAGGAGATCACGCTCTCGCCGCTCACTGCAGACGATGTCGCGCAGTTAGTCGCGGACACCCTTCGCTGCGGACCCAAACGCGCTGCCCCGCTTGCAAAGTTGGTGCATCAGAAGACGATGGGTAATCCGTTCTTCGCCATTCAATTCCTTTCTGAGCTGGCCGAAGAGCATCTGTTGACGTTCGATCACGAGTCGGCGCGCTGGCGATGGGATCTCGAGCGTATTCACGCAAAAGCGTACACCGAGAACGTCGTAGATCTGATGCTCGGCAAGCTCATCCGCCTGCCCGAGGAAACGCAGGACGCGCTGCAACAGCTGGCCTGTTTCGGCAACATCGCCGGGACGGCGGAGCTTGCAATCGTGCTCGAAACTTCGCAGGAGCAGGTGCATGCGACCCTGTGGCCGGCGATCCGGCAGGAACTGATCGCGCGCCACGGAACAGCCTACCGCTTCCTCCACGATCGCTTTCAAGAGGCGGCCTACTTGCTGGTGCCGGAATCCTCGCGCGCTCCTGCCCATCTGCGGATCGGTCGGATGCTGGCGGCACACGCCCCTGCGCACAAACGCGAAGAGGCAATCTTCGACATCGTCAGTCAACTCAATCGAGGTGTCGCGCTAATTGCCTCCGGTCAGGAGCGTGAGCAGCTCGCAGAGCTGAATTTGGTCGCAGGGCAGCGTGCCAGGGCGTCGGCGGCCTACGCCTCGGCACTCACATATTTCACCGTTGGTGCTGCGCTGCTCGCGGAGCACTCTTGGCGAGGGCGCCACGAACTCGCGTTTGCACTGGAGACAAGCCGGGCGGAATGCGAATTCTTGGTAGGCCAGCTGGACGTTGCAGAGAGTCTCCTGTCCGCTCTGTCGAAGCGCGCCTTGAACGGGCCCCAGCGAGCAACGGTCGCCTGTTTGCGGGTCGATCTTTACTTGACGCTCGGTCAGCACGGGCGGGCAGTGCTCACAGGGCTCGAATATCTTCACGACGTCGGGATCGAGTGGTCGCAGCATCCGACGGACCAGGAAACATTAGCCGAATATCAGCGGATGTGGTCGCAGCTGCCCAACGCAATCGAGGATCTTGCTAGTTTGCCTGCAATGACCGATCAGACCGCGCTTGCCACGCTTGCCGTCTTGACGCGGATTCTTCCGCCCGCAGGTTTCACGGACGCCAATTTATCCGCTTTGGTCATCTGCAGAGCTGTCACCATCAGCCTCGAATACGGCAACACTGATGCTTCTTGCGCCCATTACGCATGGCTAGGCCGAATCTTGGCCGGGCGCTTCGGTGACTACCAAGCAGCTGACAAATTTGGTCGTCTTGCTTGCGACCTGGTTGATCGCGGTGAGTTCTCCCGCTTTCGGGCTCCCGTCTATTTGGCCTTCGGGTGCAACGTGATCCCGTGGACGAAGCCCCTAAGAGGTGGCCGAGTTTTGATTCGGCGAGCGCTCGCAGCTGCGGTCAGCAGCGGCGATGTCATCTATGAAGCGTACAGCTTGCTTCATCTAACCTCAAATATGATGATGGCCGGAGATCCCCTGAAAGAGGTGCAGAACGAAGTAGAGAAAAGTTTTGCTACGATACGGAATAGAAAGGTTCAGTTTGCTGCTGATGGCGTAGCCGTTCAGCTCGCAATCATTAGAAACATGCGCGGCCTCACGCGCTCATTCGGTTGCTTCGATGACCAACAATTTGACGAGCTAGACGTCGAGCGATCGTTGGCACGGAGTCCGGAGCTGTCACCTAGCGAAACCGTCTACTGGATCCGCAAACTTCAGGCGCGATTTCTAGCCGGCGATTATGCTGCGGCTGTTGATGCTCGCTCCAAGGCGGAGCCCAAATTATGGACTATGCCGACGGAGCCCTTGATCGCGGAGCTTCACTTCTATGGTGCGCTGTCTCACTCATGTTACTGCGACAAGCTAGGCGAAAGCGAACAACAGCAGCATTGGGATATCATTGATGCCCATTACAGACAGCTGCAGATATGGGCGACGAATTGTCCTGAAAATTTTGAGAATCGGGCTGCCTTGGTCGGCGCCGAAATTGCAAGGCTCGAATACCGGGATGCAGACGCAATGCGACTATATGAACACTCAATCCAGACCGCAGCACGTAACGGTTTCGCCCACCACGAGGGAATCGCTTGCGAACTTGCAGCGCGCTTTTATGCTGCGCGCGGTTTTGACAGAATCTCCCGGGTTTACCTGCAGGACGCGCGGCGCGGCTACCTTCGTTGGGGAGCAGATGGCAAGGTGCGTCAGCTCGACGAGCTGTATCCCCATCTCAGCCATGAGGAGACCACTCCTGCCATGAATGGAATGAGGATCGGAGCTCCGGTTGAGCATCTTGATCTCGCGACGGTGACAAAAGTGTCGCAGGCGATTTCCGGCGAGATTGTTCTCCAAAAACTAATCGACACGCTTATGCGGACTGCCATTGAGCAGGCCGGCGCCGAACGAGGTTTGTTAATTCTGCTGCATGGAGGCGAGCCACGGATCGAGGCGGAAGCCACAACGGTAGCGGATGCGCTGCTTGTAAAGGTGAATGAACAGCCCGTAACTCCGATGGCGCTTCCCGAGTCCGTGCTGCATTTCGTCCTACGCGTCCGCGAAAACGTCATTCTCGAAGACGCTGCCGCCGAGCCTTCATTTGCGGAAGATCCGTATATCCGCGAGCGCAAAGCGCGTTCTATTCTTTGCCTGCCACTGATCACGCAGGGCAAGCTGATCGGTGTACTTTATCTGGAGAATAATCTCGCCGCGCGCATATTCTCGGCTGCCCGCAACTCGGTGCTGAAAATGCTTGCCTCGCAAGCTGCAACAGCGCTGGAAAACAGCCGGTTGTACAGCGAAGTTCAGCAACGGGAGTCGAAAATCCGGCGCTTACTCGACGCTAACGTCATCGGAATATTTATCATTCGCGAAGGAGGCGAGATCATCGAGGCAAATCAAACCTTCCTCACGATGGTAGGATACGACCGAGAGGATCTCGTCGCGAGGCGAGTTAACGGTCTCGACCTTACACCGCCAGAATGGCACGAGCGCACACTGAATGCTGGAAGAGAAGCAAAAAGGACCGGAGCTGTTCAGCAGTTCGAGAAAGAGTATGTCCGCAAGGATGGCAGCCGCGTGCCGGTGCTAATTGGCCTCGCCGTATTCGATGCGCGAGACGACCAAGGTGTTGGCTTCGTCCTCGACCTGACAGAGCGAAAGAGAGCGGAAGCAGAAGCCCGTGAAAGCGAACGACGATATCGCGAGACTCTGATGGGGCTGGCACACGCCAATCGGATCACGACAATGGGACAGCTGGCCGCCTCAATCGCCCACGAGGTCAACCAGCCGATTGCCGCGATCAGAAGTAATGCGGGGGCGGGGCTAAATTGGCTCGGTGCTCAACCGCCAAATCTGGAAGAAGTTCGGCACACCTTCGGTTTGATTGTCCGTGACAGTATGCGTGCAGGGAACGTGATCCGTCGGATCCGCGCTCTTATGAATAAGGCTCCTATGCAAACTGAGCTGCTCGCAATTGACGAATTGATCTTAGAGGTGCTGGCCCTAGTTCGCGCGGAACTTACGAAAAATGATGTATGGGTGCAAACGCGACGTACTGAGGCGTTGCCGCTCGTCCGGGCAGATCGCGTCCAGGTCCGGCAGGTGATTCTCAATTTGATCACGAACGCCATCGACGCCATGAGCGAGATTAACGAAAGTGACCGCGAGTTACTGATCAGTGCGCGGACAGATGACTCGAACAACGTAGTGGTCACTTTTCGGGATACGGGCCCAGGACTCGATCCGAACAGTGCTGACCGCGTGTTCGAGGCGTTTTACACCACCAAGCCCGAAGGCATGGGCATGGGGCTGGCCATTTGCCATTCTATTATTGAGGCGCACGGGGGCCGGATGTGGACGGGCGCCAATGATCCTCGCGGGGCCGTCTTTCAGTTCAGCATGCCGGCTGCGCCGGACGTCGTCGATCGGTGGGAACAGGTCTCTTCAACGTCTTAGGCTCGAGTGCGATATCGAGCAGGGCGCTCCGGGAGCCCGATCATCGTGACAGAGCGAGCGGCGAGACCTCGCGGATTTAGACATTCGCTTTTCTTACTGCCCATCGGGGAGTGTTGGAGCGAGCGCAGATTGTCGCGAATTGTCAGAAGATCTGCAATCTGACCGTGTTAGCTTCAAGACGCTTTGAAGGCTTCCTGCAAGTCTCTTGAGACTTGCAGGGCGTCGGAATCACGGTGAAAGCTGCATACGCGGTGTTCGAGAGAATGACGGCAATCCGCCTTCCAAAGCATCTTTGTTTGGGTGGGAAGGGCGATTTCAATGCGGTGATTTACTTTAGATGCAACCTTCGCTCGTGGCTGCGCAGAGTTTCAGTGTGGCGGATCAGTTAGCGCCAGTCGCAAGATTCCGTACTAAACTGGTTTGCTTTGACAGCAGTGGAGCCGGCGCAGCCCCCTTGAATCCGATCTCAATCGGAGCATTCCTGTCATGCGCCCCGAAGCAGCCCGCGGATTGCAACCGGTGTACCGCTCTTCTTCTCCGGACTGGCCTCGGGGCCTCGCGCCGCTGCTGCCGCTCGCAATAGGTGACGCGCAGGCGAGGCGTCGTGTATGGTTTCTGTGATCTGTAAAAGCCCGAGCAGGAACCGACCGCCGCCGTCGCATCGCTGTCCAGAAGGAGAGCAGTCGAGGATATGGAGAAAATCCAGTGATACCGCGTCACAATACGTCGTCCGGGTTCGTCATGAGGTGAGCCACACGACGGTCTTGGTCACGGTCGCTCTTCGATAGCCCCTCGATGACACCGGCGCGATCCGCCGCGTTGCGGTTCTGGCTCATCTTCCGCGTGCCATTGAGGCGTGTAATTTGCAATCGCAGACCGACAATCCCCTTAAGCTCCGTTTTGATGAAATCGCCAGGGGCGTCAGACACCGCCCAGCGGTCTGTGCGCGAGCGCTCGTGCACATCGCTCAGCCGCGTGACCACCTTCGCAGCCGATCGGCAGAATCGAAGAATTCGACCGGCCCATAGGCATGCACGGCGATATAGTTCCACGTCGGTACGGCCTCGCCTCTCGCGTGCTTGGTCACGTACCAGGAGGGGCTGACATAGGCCTCCGTCCCAGCGAAGATGGCCATCGCCTCGCCAGTCGGTGTCAGCTTCCACTGCGGATGCGTGACCTGAGCCCCAAAGATCATCCAGCGATGGGCAGAATCCTTTGGTTATTTGAGCCTGTGTGGCTCGGTGATGCAACGGGACGGGGCGCGGAGCCCTCGACATAGCGCAGCGTCCCGTCCCGTTACATTTCGGACGCTGTTAGTCTGGCATAGGTTGATGGCGGCAGGTTTGCCGATCCCGCTGTGCGGACGAACGGTGTTGTAATCATCCTGCCATTCGGCAAGCAGTTCTCGAGCATGCTCGAGTGACGAGAACAACGTCTCGTTCAACAACTCGTCGCGCAGTCGTCCATTGAAGCTCTCTACGAAGGCATTCTGCTGCGGCTTGCCCGGTGCGATGTAGTGCCACTCGATCCGGGTGAGCTGCGACCAGTGTAGGATGGCCATGCTGGTGAGTTCGGTCCCGTTGTCGCTGACGATCATGGTCGGGCGGCCTCGTTGAGCGATCGCGGCATCGAGCTCACGACCCACCCGGGTCCCCGACAACGAGGTGTCGGCGACCAATGCGATGCATTCCCGGGTGAAGTCATCCACGACAGCCAGGATACGGAAGCGTCGGCTGTCGGTCAGCGTGTCGCTGACGAAATCCAGTGACCAGCGCTGGTTCGGTCCCTGCGGCAACGCCATCGGAGCCCGTGTTCCCAGAGCTCTCTTGCGTCCGCCGCGCCGGCGAACCTGCAGCCGCTCCTCGGCATACAGCCGCCGCAGCTTCTTGTGGTTGATCAGCACGCCTTCGCCGCGGATCATGAGAAGCAGACGGCGATAGCCAAAGCGCAGGCGTACCGACGCCAGCTCACGCAGCCGGACGCGAATGGTCGCGTCGTCAGGCCGAAGGCTGCGATAACGCACCGAGGACCGATCAGCTCCAATCACTTCACACGCCCGCCGCTGACTGACCTCAAAACTCGAACGAAGGTGAGCCACAGCCTGCCGCCTTGCGACGGGCGTCACCATTTTTTTGAATTGAGGTCCTTCAGCATGGCGTTGTCGAGCATCGCCTCGGCCAACAGCTTCTTCAGCTTCGCATTCTCGTCGTCAAGCACCTTGAGGCGCCGAGCGTCTGATACGTCCAGGCCGCCATATTTGGCCTTCCACTTGTAGAACGTCGCGCTTGAGATCCCATGCTTGCGGCAGACATCCCCCGTCTTCGAACCCGCTTCCTGCTCCCGCAGGATCGCAATGATCCGTTCTTCCGTGAACCTCGACTGCTTCATCTCCGTCTCCCTCAAGGTGACGGATTCTACCTCTTTTTGGAGGAAGTTCAGGGGCTCAGGTCATCCCCGTCTATTCGTCCAAGGTGACCGCCGATGCGATTCGCTACGACACCTATGGTGCGAACGCGGGCGAGCAGGCCGATGCGCCCGACATCCCGCCGCGCGACTTCGTGGTCCCTGGCATCACCTTCGACGGCGACACGACCTTGCAAATCGACGGATTGACGATCGTCGCGCGCGAATTAGGGGCTGGCGAGGCCCCTGCGACCACGGCCTACTACCTGCCCGCCACGCGAGAGCTGTTCCCCGGGGACGCCATTCTCAACCGGCTCCACGGTCCCCTTAGAGAAGCCCATACCGAGCCGTGGCTTGGCATCCTCGACCGGCTCGAGGCGATGTATCCCAATGTCGCCATCGTGCACCCTGGACACGGCGCGTCGGGTCCGAAAGAGCCGATGTTCGATGACGAGCGGCTGTATCTGAGGACTTGTCGCGCAATAGCCGCAGAGGAGATTGCCCGCGGGGGCTTCACCGATGCTGCAAAGGCAGCGACCGTCCGGCTGGATCAACGCGCGGTTTCCTTACACCAA
Source organism: Bradyrhizobium sp. LA6.8 (assembly GCF_040547935.1). NCBI lineage: Bacteria > Pseudomonadati > Pseudomonadota > Alphaproteobacteria > Hyphomicrobiales > Nitrobacteraceae > Bradyrhizobium > Bradyrhizobium sp. LA6.8. Next base: position 705,964 of record NZ_JBEPQQ010000004.1, on the reverse strand, counting down.
CCCGACGGGCATCAAGGATATCGTCAGCGACAGTGTCGAGGGCCTCTTCCGAGAGTTCTCGCAGCCCTCGTCTACACCGCTTCCTTGATGCACATGTGTCGTTTAGGGGAACGGTGTGGCAGATGTACGAGCGGAATTGCGGGTAACGGTCAATGTACGCAGCCAGGCGGGGAATCGCCCTCTCGACCAATCGCAAGAATCGTTGGTTGCGTGCCCCCGACTTGAACCTACCGTTCGATGAGCTTCCGACTTTAGGCGGGCCATCGGAGGGAATATCGCAGATTTGAGTCGTGTGGGGAAAGGCGGTAGCGGTCTACTGACTCGAACCCCCGACAGATCACCGCGGAGTGGGACAGTCTAACACGAGGTGCGGAACCGGTTGTCTTCGACGCTTGGTCAGTGAACCTCGCCTCAGTCCCATCACGCCCCCCTAGATCTCTGCCTCAAGTGCCGTTCTTCTTCAGGAACGCCGCAACGAAATCGCAACGAATTAAACGAGCGTGAACAAAACGGGACGGGAGCGCTCGCCATCGCAAGAAAATCAATAACTTAGAACATGTTCACTACGTTCGGGACGCAGGGGCGCCTGCGCTCAGATCGGGACTTGAACCGAATGTCGGTATCGGTGGTTACGCCTCTTGGATTTGAGCCTGCTTCGATCTGGTTTTGCCATCGCCCTGCGTCACTCGGCAATTGCCGGAACGGGCGAGTTCAGCTGACCGACCGTGTCCGGCAGTGCGGTTAGGCTCCCTGGCCCGTGCATGCATCAAGCTGCACGCCGCATCTTGCCTTGCTCTTCGCCCTGAGCGCCTGGCTCCACTCCAAGCTCGCTGGTTGCACGACGGCTTGCCCCATGGCCGAGCCAGCCTCGCAAAGCGGCGTCTTCCGTGAGGGACTTACCGAGGGCCGAGAACACTGCGGTGCTGATCGCTTGTTGCTGGCTGCGAAGGTGATCCTCAAGTAGTTTGTGGCGAGTAACATAGCCGGCGTTCACGCCTGGAATTGAATGGTTCATCAGCAGCTTAGCATCAAATTCCGAGACCCCGGCAGCCGTTGCAATAGTCCGGAATGTTTGGCGAAGATCGTTACCCCACTTCGAGAGGGTATCGCGATCCTCTTTAGTTTCAGCAAGGTGCCCTGACTCACTGTCGCCGGGAAAGACCCATTTCTGCGACTGCAACGGATACATTTGCCGGCCAAAGCGGATTGCCCGAATGAGACACAGGATCATTTCGCGGGAGAGCGGGATATCGAAAGCTCGCTTCCTGCCGCCCTTCGGCTTTTCGATATGCAGAGTTCGGCTGTGAAAGTCGATGTGACTTGGCTTCACTTGCTGTAAGGCGGTAGTTCGAGAACCACAGAGCAGCGTGAGCAGGTGGAATTCACGGCGGATCGGATTTTCAAGGACAGCCAACTCCCGAAACCACTCGGTCAAGTCGCTGATGCCCATGCCAGTATCTCGGCGTTTCTCCTCATTCCAATCGACGGCATCCGCCGGATTGTCGCGTGGCAGTGATCTGTTAGTCTTACGAGCATGATTGTAAATTGCGCGTAGCGTTCGCATACAACCATTCGCGATATAAGGACCGTTCTCCTTTGTAATCTCGTCGTGCTTCTTGGCAACTCGAGCAGGATCCTCCGCGAGTCCGCCCAATGAAGTATCAAGCCACTCCGCAAAGAGACGTTCTACGTGGTCGCGATAACCACTTATGGTCTTTTCACTACGACCCTTTCGGATCAGGTGGGCTTCCAGATATCGCTGCCATGCATGCCTGAGGGTAACAGCCGCAACCTCGGTATTCACCTCGTTCCCAACTTGGCCAAGGCCAGCGTCTCCGCCTTGCTTTGCAGTTTTCGGGCGCAGTCCCCTGCTGATCTGAGCCAGATATTCCTTTGCGATCGCGCGCGCTGCTCGGGTGGTCAACTCGCGCGTGTCGCCGATCGATACTCTGATGGACGATGCTCGCTTGCCTCCCTGCCGAAGATCGCCTTGGACAGTGAAGGTTCTTTTCCTCTTCCCCACGACGACGAAGAAGCCCTTCAACTCAGTGTCGCGGGCTAGATACCAGCCCTCCTTCGGGGTAGCTAACTGAGCGATGCTCTTGTCGTTCAGAGGAATACGAATGTCATTCATTGGAGCGGAGGCCGTGGACTAAAACGGTTTTCAAACGGTTTTGGCGAACCGGGTTGTTTGGATGTTCGGGTTCGACGTACCGCGAAGCTATGCGACAAACCCCTATAAAACAAAGGGCTTCTGAGGGATCGTCGTAGCGCAGAGCAGATTCAGAAATCGTAGCGAAGGGCTAGTTTTGAACTCTTAATCAGCGGGTCCCAGGTTCGAGCCCTGGTGCGCCCACCATATAAATCAAGCACTTAGCATCTGGCTTGGTATCGTAGGCGACCTCGTTTTACAGGTCGTTTTACAGTTTTGTTCTCGCTTCGAGCTTGAGTACCGCAGCTTCTGCAAGCTGAATGTCGCGACCAAGATAGTGCGCGTCCAGAATGGCCTCGACGTCCTTTAACGAGTGGCCGGTCACAGCCGCGATCTGCGGTACGCTCGCTCCAGCGATCGCCAGCCGAACCACTGCGGTGCCCCTCAAATCGTGAAACGTCAGGTCGCCGTGCCCGCCCGTTCGCAGGCCTTTGCCCACGATGTTCGAAAGACACCCAGCGTGGCCTTATGTCGATGCCGCAGCGTGTTTTGCTGTCGCAGATGAAGAAGGCCTTTCCTGACAAGAACGAAGCCGAACGCGAGGACCTTTTGCAGGCAATGCTTCGGCTTCAGGAACAGGATCCGCTCGCTGTTCTCCAGCAAGAGCCGTTTGAGAGCGGCAAAAATGGCGGCAGCCTCAGTACGGCAAAGTTGGCACCGAATTTTGAGATGGCCATGTATCTGGCCCAGGCCACAGGCGCCAGTATCGTCACCGACAGCCCTGCGCGTTGGCAAGAGATGCTCATGGCTGCCGCTCGGACTGGACGAATACCAACAATGGCGCTACCAGAGCTCGCCCGCGCCATGCGTCAGTCCAGCTTTGCGTTTCCGCAAACCTCTTCTGACATTGCCCGACTATCATTTGACGATACGTTTGCCACCTATCGGCAAATCATGCGCGAGACGTTCAAATATGTGACGAAACTCTCCGATCGGAGCCGCAAGCCGAATGTGGAGCAGGGGCTCGCGAGCCGCTTTACGCGCGTGCAGGCCCGCGCGCAGCAGGTTATGCAGAAAGCGAATATTCCGCTTGAGCAAGCACGAATGATCGGGATGCTGTTCGAGGGTGGAATTCAGGACAACACCGTCAATCGTCTGCTCTTGATGTCCAGCTCAGAGAACCATCTGCCAAATGTGCCGATGGTCTTTCATATTGAGCCCGGCAAGGTGGCCAGCAGCAAAACTAGGTAGTTTTGGAGAGCGATCATCTGCATGCTTCTTCAAATCGCATCTAATCCTTGTGAATGATTGATAGTGTGGCTTCAAATGGCTCCTTGCGCCAATCGGGCAGGGTCTCGACTTCACCATCATGATGACGACACGACCGGCTTGAGCGTGAGCTGGAATAGCTAAGGTGCAGCCGAGGGAACAATTTTGTCCGCCCAGGCTGATGCTCGGCCCAAAAGGCACCAATAGGGGCGAAATGCACCCCGACCCTTCATTTCATCTCGCGACCATTTGAAATTACAGCAAATGCGACCTCCCTCCGCGCGCACCATAAACCCAAAGTGGAGCAGGTCATCGCTATGGGCTTCACACTGGGCGAGCGTCCGCCTCCGGAATTCGGTCAAGAGATCGCGTGAAGTTATTTGCTGCCTCAACGCCCGAGACGGGTCCCTTTACACGTCTGAGCGATAGCGGAGATGGGACTATCGCGCGATAGGGGACAACCATCCCTTGTTCGGACATCGTCAGCCTTTGACCCGAAGCGGACTTGCTCCTGAGCCCATACGAGGTCTGCTTTTCGAGGTAGAGTTCCCGCCTTTATCGAAACAGATCTCACCCCACTTCAAGAATCCGCTGCCCGTGGAGTGGCAAGGCACGTGAACCGCTCCTACGCTATGCCGGTACGACCGGATAGACATCGATTGGATCGGGCCGGAAAATGGAGCCGCCGGGAGCCCCACCGCGTCACGCTGTTGCGGTAGGTTTAGCGTCCATCGATGATGGTCAGATTGGTATCCTTGCGATCAACCACGAAGATCTTGAGAAGCTTCGCGGGCTCAGAACTGCTCGCATTCTCGCTCACGTCGTGATGCGCTCCGGGCTTCTCAAACCAGCTTTCGCCCGCATTGAACACTCGCATCTCGCCGCCATCCACTTGGCTGCGGATGGCGCCCGACAACACGTAACCCGCAACAAATGCAGAAGCCGCATGACGATGCGCCGGTGTCTTACCGCCGGGAGGATAGTAGACAGCGACGGCGATGAGGTTCTTGCCCGGGATGTTCGGGATGGCTTCGTTGAACACTGGACCGATCGCGGAGCCCGGCCCTTGCTCCGCGATTGATGATCGCTGTGTCACCACAAGAGCCAATATTGCCACTGCTCGCGCGACAGATCCCAGCTGAAGTCCTAGAAATGTCATTTCTTTTGTTCTCCGACAAACTCCGCCGGAGATTGGATCGATCCTGACCTGAGAAAAAGGACCAGGAATTAATCTAATTCGTGTACTAAACTGAGACATACGGGCGTTATTGCAAACGCCGTTCGTTTCTCTGCTAATTTCTCTTGCGCGCATCAGGTTATCACGCTCTTGCGATGTCACCTGTTAGGGCGAGCTGCTAATGCGCAGCCAATTTGGCGTCCAGTATAGCAACTCGGCGTCTCACCGTCCGCATCACCCGGAAGCAGTTATTGAGGGACCCCGGCGCTAACGACAATTGGCTTACGCGAGGTAGCGCCGCCCTACTCATGATCGGCGGCCGAGATAGCTACGCCGTCCTTACAAACTAGGGCACCGCCGATGTGTCAATTTAACTCTTGCCTTGAGCGTCCTAGCCGCCGTTCCGCGAGGTGGGAGCCCTCTCTTCGAACCATTTTTCGAGCTTCTGCATGTACTCGGCCGGAACCTTTTTAGTCACCATCGACGCGATGTCAGCCACCGTCCGGGAAGCGAGCACCTTTCGCATACGCGCGTCGGCTTCGAGCATAATAGCATGGATCGAGCAAACGCCCCGGGTTGACCACGCTGGCCGCTTCCCGCCAAAAACTGCACATTGAGCCCGAATATCGCGACACTCAAAAATTGGTTTCTCTCCGTCGATCGCGGTGATGACGTCTAGTACGCTGATCGATCTCGCCGGACGAGCGAGTCGGAAGCCTCCTCGCGCTCCCTCAGTAGCGACCACCAAGCCGGCCTTCTGCAACTTGGTGAACAGCTTTGCTACGTATTCAACCGATACGCCCTGCAGTTCAGCAAGCGCCCGAACGCTCGCTGGCTGACTCTCGTCGAGAGGCTCGACCAAATACAGTAAGCAATGCAGCCCATACTCCACGCCCGTAGTGATGTGCGCCATTCTTGGCTCCCACTCCAATTTTTCAAGTCAGTCGGTGGCGTTTGATGGTCCTGAGGCTAACGTTCTTTCGGGCTTAGCGCTTTCGACATCCTGCCGGCGTCGGCTTGCTTTGAAGCGGTCAAGCCTCGACGCGGCGCCTCGTACGACCACGTAAAATATAGGCGTAAACAAAAGTCCGAACAAGGTTACGCCGAGCATACCGGCGAACACAGTTGTACCCAGCGATTGCCGCATTTCAGCACCTGCCCCTGAGGCGCTCATCAACGGCACCACACCGAAGATGAAGGCGAATGACGTCATGAGGATTGGGCGCAAACGCGTCCGGGCGGCCGACACTGCCGCTTCGAAGCGGGTCTGCCCCTCCTCCTCCGCCTGCTTCGCGAATTCGACGATCAGAATGGCATTCTTCGCCGCCAAGCCGACGAGAACGATGAGGCCAATGTCCACCAGAATATTACGGTCGAGATTCCGCGCGGTTACGCCGATCATCGCCGCAAGGATACACATCGGGACAATCAGGATCACCGCCATCGGAAGCAGCCAACTTTCATAAAGCGCGGCCAGAAGCAGGAAAACGAAAACGACGGCAAGACCAAAAACCAGAGTAGCAGTGTTGCCGAGAAGCTTTTCTTGCAAAGCAATCTCGGTCCATTGGAATCCGAAACCTTGCGTAAGTTTATCTTTCGTAATCGCCTCGACTGCTGCGATGCCCTGACCAGACGAGAACCCGCGCGCAAGGCTAACTTGCACTTCAGCCGCAGGATAGAGGTTGTAGCGCGTCACCCGGAAGGGCCCGGTCGTATCCTTAAGCGTTGCGACGGAGCCAATCGGCACCATGTCGCCGAACGCGTTGCGCGTTTTAAGGTTTGCAATGTCACGTGTCGTCAGCCGATATCCGTTGTCGGCTTGGGCAGTGACCTGATAGGTACGGCCAAGCAGATTGAAGTCATTGATATACGCGGACCCCATGTAGATCGACAGCGCGTCAAAGACGCGGGAGATTGGCACGCCGAGAAGCTCGGCCTTAGTTCGGTCAATGTCAGCGTAAACCTGCGGCGTGTGGGTGTTGAACAGTGTGAAGGCCTGGGAAAATCCCGGATTTGCATGTGTAGCTCCGACCACTCCCCAGGTCGCGGCTTCGAGTGCCGGCAGGCCACGGCCCGCACGATCCTGAACATAACCCTTGAGGCCGCCACCTGTGCCGATGCCGGGCACGGACGGCGGATCCAAAACGAACACAAACGAGTCTGTCAGAACCTTCAGCTGGTCGCGTAAATCGGCCTGGATCCTAGCGGCAGTCAAGTCTTCCCTGGCGCGTTCTTCGAACGGTTTCAGAACCACGAAAATGACGCCGGTGTTGGTAGCATTAGTAAAGGTTGCGCCGTCAAACCCGACGAACGGGTCGACACGCTCAACTCCCTTGCGGTTCAAGATGATCTCGCTCGCCTCGCGGAGCACCTTATCGGTACGATCGAGCGACGCGCCCGGCGGCAATTGAAACGCCGCTATCAGGTAGCCGCGGTCGAGCTTCGGTATCAGGCCGGTCGGCGTTCTCCTCATCAGATCGGCGGCGAGGAATATCAGTCCCGCATAGACGATGAGGGCAATGAAGCCAAACCTGATGACGCGCCCCGTCAGGGCGCCATAAGCGATACCGCACTTGTCGAACGCCCAGTTAAACCCCGCAAAGAACAAGCGTAACGGCAGTAAAATCCGCTGCATGTTCTTCGATATGCCTGACCCTCCCCGGCGCGGCTTCAGCAAAATGGCCGCCAATGCGGGAGACAAGGTCAGCGACACAAAGGCGGAGATCACCGTGGCGCCGGCGATTGTAATCGCGAATTGCTTGTAGAAGGCCCCCTGCAGCCCGGAAATGAAGGCTGCAGGAATGAACACGGCGCAGAGCACGATTGCAATCGCCAGCAGGGCGCCGCCGACCTCGTCCATGGTCTTGTGGGCCGCTTCCTTTGGACTCATGCCGTGTTCGAGGTACCGCTCCACATTTTCGACAACAACGATAGCGTCGTCCACCACGATACCGATCGCAAGGACAAGTCCGAACAGCGACAGCGTGTTGAACGTCAGCCCGACGCCGCTCAGGACCAGAAAACATCCGGTCAGCGAGATCGGAATGGCAATCACCGGAATGATCGCCGCACGCCAGGTCTGCAGGAAGACGATGACGACGAGAACCACCAGTACGACCGCCTCGAACAGCGTATGGACGACCTCGTCCACGGATTGTTGAATGAACTCCGTCGGATTGTAGGCAATCGTATAATCGACCCCCGGCGGGAAGTCCTTCCGTACTCCCTCCATGACCGCTTTCACCCCGGCTGCGGTGGCAAGGGCATTCGAGCCGGGTCGTTGAAAGATCAACATCGCCGTCGCTGCATCACGGTCAAGATAGGTGTTGACGGTATAGTCTAACGCACCGAGTTCGACACGGGCAACGTCGCGGACGCGAACGTATCCGCGATCGTCAGCCCGGATCACGATATCTCCGAACTGTTCCGGGTCGGTGAGGCGCCCGAGAGTTTGCACCGAGAGCTGGAACGCACCCGGTGATTTCACCGGCGGCTGGTTGATGGCCCCTGCAGCGACCTGAAGATTGGCGGCCCGCAATGCGGCTACGACCTCTTCGGCGGTCAAACCGCGCGCCGCGATCTTGCCAGGATCGAGCCAGACGCGCATGGAATAATCACGTGCGCCGAGGATCTGCACATTGCCGACGCCATCGACACGCGAGAGTGCATCCCGGATGTAAAGCGTCGCGTAGTTGGAGATATACTTCTGGTCACGCGAGCCGTCCGGGGAGATCATGTGCACAACCATCATCAGGTCTGGCGAGGCCTTTTGCACGGTGACGCCTTGACGGATGACTTCTTGCGGCAGACGGGGCGTCGCAATAGCGACGCGGTTTTGCACGAGGACCTGCGCCTTGTCGACGTCGGTTCCGGGCTTGAACACAACGTCGATCGACAGCTTTCCGTCGCCTGTGGATTGCGACGTGATGTAGAGCATATCGTCAACGCCGTTGACTTGCTGCTCAAGCGGCGTCGCAACAGTTGCGGCGACAACCTCGGCTGACGCTCCGGGATAGACCGTGGAGACGTTCACCGTGGGCGGCGCGATCTCCGGATACTCGGAGACCGGCAGCGACCGCTGCGCAACGATCCCCGCGATGGTCAGAAGTACTGAAAGCACCACGCTGAAAACGGGCCGCTCGATAAAAAAATGAGAGAATCGCATCTTCAGTCATCCACGGCAGCAGGTTTGCTGGGTCTAGTTCGAGGCGGCTTCGGCCGACACCGTGATCATGCCCTCAGTCGGCTTGACCACGGCGCCGGGCCGCACAAACGGATTGGCGACGCCGGCAACTACGACCCGATCGCTTTCGGACAGTCCGCTCAGGACTACACGCAATCCCTTGTACATCGCACCAAGCGTCACACTTTTCTGAACAACTCTATTGTCGCTACCCACCGTCAGCACGACTCTGCTCGCCTGATCGGAGACGATCGTTGCATCCGGAATCAGAAGAGCGTTGATCTCGCCGACGAAAAGCCGCAGACGGCCGAACGTGCCGGGCAGCAGGAACAGGTCCTTGTTCTCGAAAATGGCCCGTCCGCGTATCGTGCCGGCACGGGCATCGATCTGATTATCGATGAAGTCCATAACCCCCGCGTGGCCACGGCTCCATCCAGGTTCGTCGGCGAGCCGCACCATGACCGGTTTCTTGAATTCTCGCGAAATTGATCGCTCGCCCGCAGAAGCAAGCCGGGCATAGCGGATATAGTCGGCCTCCGAGGCATCGAAGGTGAAGTGAATGGGATCTAAGGTGACAATCGTCGTCAGCAATGTTGCCCCGGTCTGGCCACCCTGCACGAGATTTCCGACGTCAACCCTGTGATTGGACACTCGGCCGGAAATTGGAGCTCGGACCTCCGTCCATTCAAGGTTAAGCTCAGCATTGCGTAGGGCTGCCTCCGCACCGAGCTGCTGAGCCTTGGCAACACTGAGATTGGTCTTGCGCTGGTCAGCTTCACGCACGGTTATTGCGTTCGTTTCTATTAGGTGCTCTGCCCGGGTCGCGTCAGTAGACGTGACCGCGACCTGCGCCTGCGCCCTGGCGACATCCGCCTCGGCCATGTCGACAGCGATCTCAAACGGCCTCGGATCGATCAAATAGAGGAGATCACCCTGCTTGACGAACTGACCATCCACGAAATGGATCTTGTCGATCGCGCCCGACACCCGTGGTCGAACCTCGACTTGCTGCACCGGCTCGAAACGACCGGTGTACTCATCCCATATTGGCACCGACTTTGCCCTTGGAAACGCGACAGTGACCTCAGGCGCAGGTGGAACGTCGCTCGCGAAAGCCTTTCCTTCGCTAATCGAGAAGGCGACTACCACGCAAACAGCTAAGTTTCGCAGTAGTTGCCGCTTCGATCGAAGGGGCACGCAACGAGCAATCGAGGAAGTATCGAGCGAATCCAATGCTGCCATCGGTACACTCCGCCTTTCAGTGAGTAATTTTGAATAAGAGACTGCCGGTCTGGCAAGACTGTCCCATTAACCGGCAATCATCATGACGGGTTTAATGTCGTTGTGGTCGTCGCGCTTCCTCTCAATCAAGAAAGTCAGGTGTGCTAACCGCTACAATAGGTTGGGTTACGCCAGTTGGCGCTGGTGTCGAGGAAACCCGGCGTACCGAGAGCAGCGACAATTTGCTCATATTGAACTCCGACACGTTGTGTCGTAGTATGTGTCTCACATGGCTTCGGCGATATAGCGCGAGTGACGCTTTCCAGACCGACAACTGGGATTGCGGACTTTGCGGACTTTGCGGAGATGCCGGGCATTACAAGCTCAAGATTTTGTACGACGACATGGCCCGGTTCATGGGCGGCGGCGGGCCTTATGATCGCCAGGAAAGCCGCAACTAAGATCGGCTTTGATTTCATTGTTTTGGTCTCCTTTGTCATTCACCTTGGACCTAACAGATAGCTAAGACCGGGTAGAACGAAAGCACCGAAAGCTCATCAACTGAATGAACCACGAGCCATGACGAAGACGCCATTCTGCAAGATCGATCGAGACGCGAGGACGCCCCTCGCGGAGCAGATCAGTAAGGGGATTATCTCTGCAATTGATAGCGGCGCTCTTCTGCCGGGCGCTCGACTGCCGTCATGGCTCGACTTGGCGGCGCAATTAGGTGTTGCCCGTGGCACGGTGCGGTCGGCTTACGAGAGGCTGACCGACGCTCAACTCATCGTGTCGTCGCGATCTGCCGGGACGCGTGTTGCGAAACGGCTCACGCCAGCGATGCTCCCTGAGACGCGTTCAAACCCTAGTACGATGATCGCGATGTATCGGGCATACAACCATGGTCCTGCGACGTTTCGGATAGGCGTTCCTGAGCATGACGCGTTTCCGGCAAAGCTCATGGCTCGGATTCGCTCGCGGGCCGTCCGCGCAGAAGCGACAGCGCCCGCCATTTATCCGGATGCGCAAGGCGAACCACCATTGCGCCGCGAGATCGCCGCACACGTCGCAATTGCGCGTGGACTGGAATGCTCTCCTTCGCAGATCTTCATCACTTCCGGCTTCCACGGAGGTTTAGGATTGGTGCTTCGCACCCTCGGTCTTGACGGTCGACGCGCATGGGTGGAAAACCCAGGTTTTCCGTTTACCCGGCGCGGCCTTGAACTCGCGGGGCTTAGTCTCACGCCAGTTCCAGTTGACGGACAGGGCATGAATGTCGCCTACGGACTTGAGTGCGCGCCGGACGCTGCCCTTGCTGTAGTCACTCCAGGTCAACAGGCTCCACTGGGATCGACGATGTCGCTCGAGCGGCGCTTTCAGTTGCTCGACTGGGCAGCGCAGACGGGAGCATGGATCATTGAAGACGACTATTTGAGTGAGTTGCAGCTTGCAGGACGCGCTGCTCCCGCTCTTGCTTCGACGGATCGGGCCGGCCGCGTCATTCACATCGGCACGTTCAGTAAGACAATCAGCCCTACGCTCCGCCTCGGCTTTGTCGTCGCGCCTCCGTCGCTCACCGCGCAAATTGCAGAGACAGCTGCCTTCCTGGCAGCCCCGCCAGGGCCTTCGGTGCAAATCGCGACGGCTGAGTTTATGAGAGACGGACATTACATGCGTCACCTTCGACGAACAAAGCGCATGTACTTCATTCGGCAGGAGCGATTAAAGGCGTGTCTCCGTACACAAGGACACGACGCGCGAACCGCCGGACTTGCCTTATTGCTCGACCTTCCCAGCGAAATTCCGGATACAGCTATCGCTGAGGATGCTCGTACTCATGGGCTCGCGCCTATGCCGTTATCGCCGTGGTACTCGACGTCGCCTGCCTCTTGCTCCGGCTTGTTACTTGGAACTGCGACGATACCCGGGCGGTCACTTGAGGCGTCCTGCGATCGGCTCTGTCAAATCATTGATCGCTTCGTGCAGCTTCGCAGAGGGCCGTTCCAAAGTCGCCCTGTGATCCCGTAGCTATAGTGTCTTCCCAGTGTCCTTAGATCCGTCCGCATCCCCGCGCTTTCGGTCTTCAGTATCGATCATGCAAACTCGGGCGAGCTGACTGCGTCGATCGGCTCGCTAGCTTGGCTCCTCTTCGGCGTCCAACGCTTTTGACCCTGATGACTGCCGAGGTATGGCGGGTACACTCGCGTCCGCTTAGATGAAATCACTGACGCAAGACGGTGTTCGTGTGCCCTTTTTCGACAATGTCAATGACGAGCACCTTTGCCGACTCCCCTCCCGCATTGGCGCCAGAATGCCATCGCCCGACTGCCTCCACCACGAAATCGCCTGTTCTGTATGTCTTGCTCCGACCGGTCTCAGTATCTATCACGCGCAAGTTTCCCGATAGGATGTAGCCGTATCGAGGGTAAGGATGCTTGTGCTCAGGAAGTTGCATCTGAGGAGGAATATCAAAGATCGTCACCACCAACTGCGGGTCCTTTTCGGGCAATACAATCTCTTGCCCCGCCGACGTAGTGGTCGTGGATAGCAACGGCGTGACCACGATTTCGTTTTGTTGCTGCGCCCGCCCTGGCGAGAGAAACAGCACAAGCAACCCGATCGCTAGACAAAGCGAACTGCCGGCGAAACGAGCTTTCCTGTGTTGCAATCTGCATATCTTAGCGCAGACGGGTCTAGAGCATGCATGCATTGAAATTGACTCCTTGATTTCATTGCGATTAATTTGACGTCAGCAACATGGCCCGTAGCCGTCTCGCTGCGGATATCGAATGATTTTCATCCTCACACCAATTCGACAACTGAGCGTTGATCTTAATGGGCCGATTACTGCTCCCGAGCCGACGAACGCGCCAACAATCTAGTTGTGAACGACAATCACCGAGTCGTCTCTTCGATTAGGCAGACGGCATCAGTTCGTCCACCGGGCGCGTTCGTAATAACCACTTCATACCGCGCGCCTCTACGCGCCGGATGTCGGACGTTTCAGGGTGCGTGGCAATGTCATTGACATTCTACTGTTGGAAACTGAGCGGTCGCCCGATGATCGAACGTCAGATCTTGGTATCTTTCTCTTGCGCGGGCTCTTTGTACTTCGTTGCGGCAATCTGAGCCTCAAACGCCTTGAGCAGAAGATCCCGCTCGATGGTCGCCATGTGCTTGTCAAGAAAGGCGGTCCCTTGGAAGGGAAGGAAATGAATACTGTTGAGCCCGATATAACGGAAGACCGCGGAAAGGTACGGTGTAAGGAAATCAGGCTGGCTTGCATGATCTCCCGAGAAAACACCGCCGGATGCGATGCCAACGAAAACGGGGCGGTCTTGAAGCAACCCGACCTTGCCGGTCGGCGTCACTCTCAATGTTCGGCCTTTCCTCACGATCTGATCGATCCAGGCTTTCAGAACCGATGGCACGGTAAAGTTGTTCATCGGTGTTCCGATCACGAGAAGGGTGGACGCCTCAAGTTCTACGATCAGGTTTTCTGAAAGGCGCATAGCATCGCGCGAACTAGCCTTCGAGAGCGCCGCAGGCGAAGCCAGCGCGGTCGCATACGCCGGCGTTGCATGTGGGATCTGATCAGATCCAAGGTCGCGCCGAATGACGGTTGCTTTTGGGTGGATGGCGCGAAGCCGATCGACGATCGCCGCCGAAAGGCTTCGACTGTAGGACTGTGGTCTGGCGCTACAGTCAATGTGAAGAATGTTCATGTGACATTCTCCAACTGCTTGACGAAGCCAACTGCGACGTCGAGCAGCCCTGCACGCGTATAGAAGCGACGCGCGTTCGCATTCGTCGCGGCGGTATCAAGGACCAATCGGCTACAATGCTCCTTCGTGCCGATGTGGGCGAGCTCTTTCAGTAGGGAAGCCCCTAGGCCCTTGCCACGATTGTCGAACGCGGTGACAAGATCATCGACATAAATAAATCGCCCGTGAATGAGATTTTCCATGACGCGATATCCCGCGACGGCGACGGCACGATCTTGTTTCCACGCCGCAAGAACCCGGTATCCCGCTTGCGCCATGACGGTGGCCCGTTCACACCAGTCAACCGCATCCCTTAGAAACGGCCGCAACTCCGCAATGACCGGATAGCAGGCCTGCAGTTCGCCTTGGCTCGAGGCGTGCCGAAGATCCGCCTCTGAAGCCGGAGCCGGATTGCACGTTTGCATAGACATGGAGATTCCTCACAGATCCTGAGTTCGATCTCCAAGGAATTACCCATCACGTCCGGGTAAGTTCAGGCCCAGAAATGCATAATCGAACTGGACCACGACTTAGCCGGCGAAGGCGCGCGATAGTGCCATCTCGGTGGCCGACCCTTGGAAGCGTTTTAGTCAGGAAGTGTGTCGCGCCCTTGGGGGTCTTCATTGTGCCGAACGGATGTCCGACGGTCTCGCGACGTTGATGCATAGCGATCGGGTTCGCATCAAGGCGCCGCTGCACAGCATCGAGCAGATGCTCATGCTCCCATCGAGGAATGCGTCGCCTGGGGTACGCGCGTCCCCAAAGAGGGCCTGTTGCGCTAATTCGATTGGTGGCTCTTTTGGTCACCCCATCTGAGGGCGCTCTTTAGAGGTCCTCGCTCGTCGGTGGGGGCGGCTCGCTATGCGGAGCCCCTGGAGAAGGTCGGGGTAAGGCAAGGCGAGGGGCAACCGAGATCTTTTAGACCAAAGGCTCTTTTGAGTGGGAATTGCACCTAAACTCGTTGTCCTCCGCTGTAGCCCGTTGAAATCACAGCAAATGCGAACGCCCTCCGAGCGCACCATAAATCCACGCGGCGATATGCCGTCGCAAGGGCTTACACTGGCAGGGATTGGGCTCGGAAAGATCTTTGCTACCACAGCACTTGAGACGCACGCCGCTGATGCGTCTGAGCAAAGCCAGAAAGGGATCGGCGGTTAAGCCATATGTCCGCTTATCGCGCGAGAAGAGACAGCGGACTCCTGCTCCGGCACCATCAGCTTTTGACCTGCTGCGAACATTGACCGGCTCATAAGACAACATTGCTGTCACACCAAATCTCGTTCTTCTGAATACCATTCCAGAAATGTTTGAGATAAGCCGGAGTTAGCATGTTCGGCTGAAGTGGGAGCTCGAAGGCGTAGCTTGCAGGAGGCTTATATGGCCAACTTGATGATCAGGATTGCGATGCTGGCAACGTGTTCGATTGCGCTGATCGATGCGTTCTCGGTCACTTCGGCTGTTGCGGCCCCGGGCACTGGGCCAGGTGGCAGTGACGCAGACTATAGCGGGATGGGGCAACGCTCCGCTTATCCCCCTTCGTCATACCCGAAGCGGTCGGGCGCCAAGGCCACTCACGCGCCCAAGGCCAAAAAAGCCAAGCAGTCCCTGTTCGACGCCCCCGCCTTTGCTCATGGGTATCGCGCAGCTTATTCGGCGATCTACGACCGCACTGACTATGCCTCTGCGATTGAGCAATTGAAAACGCTCGGCCACGATGACAATCCAAACGTCGCCAACCTCATCGGCTACTCCTACCGCAAGCTCGGTGACTACGAGCAGTCGCAGGTCTGGTACGAGCGCGCGCTCAAGGCCGATCCGAACCACGTGCTGACGTGGCAGTATTATGGACTGTGGCAGCTCGAGCGGGGCAACCGCGAGCAAGCGCTCTATCATCTCGGCCGGATTGCATCCATTTGCGGGACTGGCTGCGAGGAGTACCGGTCGTTGGCCGCCGCGCTAGAGAAGCCGCCCGGCACTAGCCTGGTTTATTAGGACAGCAGCGGTCAGAGCTCGGCGCTAACGCGACAGGTGAGGCCATGTCTGTTCGTGGCCCTTAGCCGCACAAGACCGAGCCTATTGCGATGTCGACTATCGGCGGCGGACCGGACGCGGGGCCGCGCTTGCCTCGACCGCCGCTTGTGACCCGAAGCCGAGATCGGCGAGCACAAAGTAGTGCGCTATTTGGTCGGTCCTCCCGGTGGTCGAATGAGGACATCAGATGGTGGACGTCTGCGTTTTGGACCCATCGAAAAGCTTTCTTCAGGAATCGCTTGTGGGGGATCCGCACCCGCGCACGCAACGAGGCGGCGATGACGTCGTGTTCGATTTCTCCAAAAGGGTACGGCACGCCGTCACGTCGGATGACGTCGGGGACGCTTCGCGGCCATGGACCCGTCCTAAAGTGCGCCCAGGAAGCACTGCCATTTCAAGAGTTTGACGCAGAATGCGCTGTACGACTGCGAGCACATGGTATTCAATCCCTGGAACTGTCTGCCTGCGCACGGGCCGCTCGGCAGCGTCAACTGGATGCGGCTCGCCGTCTATCTTGCCTCGCGGCGGGTACGGCGGAAAGTGAACTTGGTGGGTCATGAGCAGCGAGCCGAAGCCCGATCGTTTGGGCGGACTTCAGCGGACACAGGGGCCGCCGAATGTCGAGAATGAGGCTCCGCATGCCGAACGCCGCCAGCTCACCGTGACATTTATCGACATTGTCGGTTCGACACCCCTGAGCGAGCGGATCGATCCCGAGGAGTTCTTCGCGATTATCAGAACTTACCGCGATATCTGCGACGAACAGATTCGCCGCTACGGCGGTCATATCGCCAGAATGATTGGTGACGGGTTGCTCGCATTTTTTGGCGTCCCGCAAGCCCATGAAAATGATCCTGAGCGCGCGGTCCGCGCCTCTCTGGCGATTGCCGCGGCGATCAAGGAACACAAGTTTCTGCTGTCGGACGGCAGCTTCGTTCGCCTGGGCGTGCGCATCGGGGTCAACACCGGGGTCGTCGTCGTCGGCAGCGTGCCCGGCGAGCCCCCCGATCGACGGGAAGTGTTCGGCAGTACGGCGCATGTCGCTGCCCGCCTGCAAGGACTCGCGAGTGAGAACGGTATCGTAGTCGGCTCGAGCACTTACGATCTGACCCGCAGAACCTTCAGCTATGCGCCGCTTGGCCGACAAGCTCTCAAGGGCGTAGAGGAGCCGGTCGAGGCTTGGCGTGCAGAGGCGCTTGGATCAAACGAAAGCAGGTTCGACCGCGCGCGGAGGTCGCCTCTTGCCCCGATGATAAACCGAACCAGCGAAAGTGCGTTACTTGCCGAGATGTGGCAGCAGACTCTCGCCGGCTCGGGAGAAGTTGGCGTCATCTCCGGCGAGCCCGGCATCGGCAAGTCACGTTTGATCCGCCAGTTCCGCAGTTCGCTCGGTGCGTCTCCGCGTGATGTTCTGTCGCTGCAATGTTCACCGTTCCACATCAACACGCCGCTTGCCCCGGAAATCGAGCGCCTCATACGCGCGACTGGCATTCACGAGACCGACAACGCGGAACTCGCGCTGGCAAAACTGCAAGCGCTGTTGGCGAGCGCCGTCACCGATCTCAAGCAGGCGCTTCGTTACTACGGGGCGGTGCTATCGATTCCCGCATGCGCGGGATACGAGCCCGCGGATTTCGGATCTCCCCTGGAGCGCGAGCGCGCGTTTCAGGTGTTCGTCGACGCTCTTGTCGCCGCCTCGCGCAAGCAGCCGATCCTCGGGATCGTCGAGGACGTCCAGTGGATGGACCCGACCACCATCGAACTGCTGGTACGCGTGATGGCTCGCTGTCCTGGCGAGCGGATCATGGTCCTGATCACGCATCGCGATGATTACAAGGCCGACTGGTTGCCAAGCACGGCAATTAGACGGATCCCCCTCCGGAAGCTGGCAGCGCATGAATGCGAGCAGATGGTCGCAGCCGTCGCGGGCAGCGATTTCGTGCCGCGCCAGATTGCCAGCCAGATCGTGGAAAGGACCGACGGCGTGCCACTCTTTGTCGAGGAGTTCACGCGGGCCGTCGTCGATGCCGGTGCGGTCCCGCCGGCCGCCGAAAGCCCTGTGCCGAAGTTGCCGGAACCCCTGGTGCCGTCAAGTATTCACGATTCCCTGATGGAGCGCCTTGATCGTCTCGGTCCTGCCAAGCGCGTCGCCCAGATCGCCTCCGTTTTCGGAAGGCGTTTCGACTATGAAGGCATTTTCAACGTGTTTCCGGATAAGAGCCAAACGCTGCCACAGGCGTTGCGAGCTCTCGAGAGAGCGGGGATCGTGTATCGCAGCAAGGAACCTCAAGGCGAGGTCTTCACGTTCAAACATGCGATGATACAGGAAGTTGCCTACTCCTCGTTGCTCATGGAGGAAAGGCGTGAACTCCATGCGCGCGTGGCATCGTGGCTGCTCCAGGAAGCCTCCATTGAAGAAAGCGGCCAGCCGGCGGTATTAGGCTATCATTATGCGCGCGCAGGCAACATTCCGGAGGCGATCGAGGCCTGGCTCCAGGCTGGAAAATCCGCGCTGCGCAGATCTGCCACCAAGGAAGCCGTGGCTCACCTTCGCGAAGGCCTCTCGCTGATATCCAAGATGCCGGCGTCGCCACGGCGCTTCGAGGCTGAAATCGGACTGCAATCCAATCTGGCGATGGCGTACACGGCCAACGCCGGATGGTCCGACCCGAACGTCTATGGCCCCTACAGTCGTGCACTCGAGCTTTGCGCGAGCCATGGCACCATTCGCGAGAAGGCGACGGTGCTGTGGGGAAGTACCATAGCCAAGCTGGTCAACTGCGAGCTCACCAAGGGCCTCGAACACGCGGAAAATTTCGTCCGGCGGGCAGAAGAGTGGCGCAACGACGAGGCCGCCCTCATGGCCTACACCGCCGCCGTGATCGCCAATTTCTTCCTCGGTCGTTTGCAGCAGGCGAGTGAGCTCGCGGCTCTGGTCAGCGCTCGCTACAATCCGCGCGAGCACGGCAAGCTGGTCCAGATCTATCAGCATGATCCATTAATTGTATCGCTCGTCTATTCCGGACACATTGAATGGCTGTTGGGCCGGCCCGGCCGGGCCAGAGAGTGCTGCGTGACGGCGCGGCAGCTTGCGAACGAGATCGGACATCCGTTCATGGTGGCTTTTGCCTCCATTCTCGGCGTCGCCGATCACTGGTATGAGGGTGACCTTGCGGAGAACCTTGCCAGCGTGAAGCGTGGTCTGAAGGTCGCTGACGAGTATGGCTATCCGATGTACCGGGTCATCGGTCCATTGTGGGCAACCGCAGCGTTGGCGGCACGAGGCCCCGCGCCGGACGCGCTCGAGAAGCTATGCGGCCTGCTCGATAAGCTGCCCGCCGAGAACCGGTGCATCCAGATGCCGCTCTATCGAATTCTGCTTGCCACGGAATTCGGACGGATCGGGCAGATCGGCAGGGCTCGAAACTTCGCTGCCTCGGCTGAGGCCCTGGTGAAGCAAACCGGCGAGCGCTGGGCAGCTCCCGAGATCTACCGGATCCACGGCTCGCTGCTGTGTCGCGATCCATCGCGGGACGACCGGGCCGCCATGCGCTTGTTCAAGCGCTCGCTTGCCACTGCCAGGAAGTTCGGGGCGGTCGGTTGGGAATTGCGCACGGCGATCAGCATCGCGCGCCTGGTCAGCGCAGGCGAGAGCGCATCCGGACGCACTGAGGCACGAGACCTGCTAATATCGACCCGGGCGAAATTCGCATCCGCGGAAACTTCCCGCGATCTGCGCGAGGCTGATGATCTGGTGAGAGTGTTGAACTAGTATTGGCGCCTGAGATCGGACCGTTGGAGCCGGTGATGCGCAGAGCCTGGAGGCCAAGATTCAGCCCAATCGCAGGACATAGCCTCGAACTTGGCGCCGACGCACAAAGTTAGCCGAATGAAGCGCCGCGCAGTTCGAATCGAATTGCAAGGTTCGACTACCGATGGTACTCGCGCGCACTGACAAAGTGATCGGCTGAGTGCGTATCTTGTTGCGCTGCATGAGTCCGGATGTGACCTTTTGCGGACCTGAACCGCGGATCCGGTGATGTCCGCTCACAGTGGCAGAGCAGACCATCTACCATGGACCCGCCGACTTCCGAGCTTGACCCGAAGGCGACGTTCGGCCGGCGACCGCAATGGTAGCCTTCGTGAGGATCAGGGCCATGGCTTCCCACAGCCGGGACAATCGTCAGAGCGCGACTGTTTCCTCGACCACATGGTTCAGCGGCGTCCCCTCCGCGGACAAGGTCATTCGCAGTTTGAGCTTGCCACTCTTCACCTCTCCGCTACGCACTAGGTTCTCAATTTCACGCTGCGATGTAACTCCGACATGCTTCAGAAATTTACGGATAGCCATATTGAAGCGGTCTTCATCGAACTCGGCGGTCATGGCTGTTCTCCCTGATCGGGCAGGCAAAGTCTAGCACGAGGCGAGCAATGACGAAACATCGAGGCCTCGCTCGCGTCGCCACCGACTTCCTCCTCAACCTGATTGCCTGCAACCTCGGCCCGAAGCTGAAGACTACACCTGGAAGCGAAATCTCACTTAGTGGAGTGCTTCCGCTTCTGGCCCTTCGCGGACCTGAACCGCGGATCCGGTGATGTCCGCTCACAGTGGCAGAGCAAACCATCTACCGTGGACCCGCCGACTTCAGAGCTTGACCCGAAGCTGACGATGGGCAGTGCACCGGCTGAGGGCAGCTTTTGGGTAGTGGGTCGGTTTGATTATGGCAGCCGGACGGGCTGGAAACGGGGCGACTCCAAGCGCATATTGATAGGACATGACGCGGAGCAACCCCGTGGC
Source organism: Bradyrhizobium sp. LA6.8 (assembly GCF_040547935.1). NCBI lineage: Bacteria > Pseudomonadati > Pseudomonadota > Alphaproteobacteria > Hyphomicrobiales > Nitrobacteraceae > Bradyrhizobium > Bradyrhizobium sp. LA6.8. The sequence goes on along the minus strand of NZ_JBEPQQ010000004.1, from coordinate 685,369 downwards.
CTTGATCAGTTGGATGTTAGGCGCAGCCTTGGTTGGAATTACATTCGGTGGCTACCCCGCTAAATGGTGGTCCGCCTCCATTGCCGTCGCGCTCTGTGTCGCGGCTGCCTTTGCCCTTCACTTCGTCGCGCCCTAGTCCCCGCAACAAACTTGTTTCAGTTGACTTGAGCCGGACGCCCGCTGTTAGAATTTGCAAGCATGCATTCCTGCCGCCTAGCCTGGCGAACTTCCTGTGCAAGACGCTGCCGAAGGTCGCCACGGAGATGGCGCGGTGTGCGCTGACCTGCAATCTGACGCGCGTGCTCAACATCGTTGGCGTCGAGCCTCTGGTCCGTTATTTGCGCAATGATCTGAAGGCTGCGCGTACCTCATCTGAAAACAGCTTCGGCTCCTCCCAGGCGGCGAAATGTCCGCCACGTTCGACCTCGCTGAAGTAGGCGAGGCCGGGGTACATAATCTCGACCCAACTTCGGGGCGCAGCAAAGATTTCGCCGGGGAACATCGAAAATCCCACGGGAACCGCGACCGCAGGAGGAGACTTGCCGGCCGCACGGGCTGCGGCCTGTCCAGCCTCCCAGTACCACCGTGCGGCCGAGGCCCCAGTGCCCATCAGCCAGTACAGCGTGATGTTGTCGAGGATGCTGTCCCGGGTGAGACTGCCCGCGGGCTTACCCTCCACGAACGCTCGGGAAATCTTGTAGTAACTGTCCGTGTCATGGTCGAGCATCCAGCTCGCGAGCCCGAGGGGTGAATCCAGCAGGGAGTAGCCGATTGTCTGTGGCCGCGTCGACTGCTCCAGGAAGTAGCCAAAGCCACTCGCCCTAAACGTCGCGGCGGCCTTCTGCGCCGCGCGTTCCTTCTCGGATTCTGCGGGCAGCTTGTCGGACATTGCCGGGACGCCCTCCTACGGATGGCAGCTCGATGACCGCGAAATCGCGGCGGTCCTCAGCTATATCAGAAACAGTTGGGGGGGGAGCGACTACCCCGATCGACGCAAAGGACGTGACGCGCGTTCGGTCCGACACGGCGTCGCGCAACGATTGAGCTGACTGGTCTCGGATTCGCCGGCCTATTGAAGTGGTCGGCGGAGTCAGCGCTGGCTTTGGCTTGATCATGCAGTTAGAGCTCGCACCACTTTTCTTTCACGCGTCCGGCGAAATCATGTTGGCGACGATTGCGTTGAATCTGGTCTATCCGGTTGCGGCGTTCCTTTTTATTCTTCTTTACAAGAACTTCATGCTCCGCCCTTCAGAACGAGGCCGAACTCTCCGCCGCGGCGGAGCAATCGTAATCACGGCATGCTTTCGGGCAGACCCGAAGTACTGTCGCGACGGCACAAAGAACTGCGTCAACAGTAAGGGCATGGCGGAGGGGTGTGACTCGCTTGCGGGCGGTCTTTAGATCATAGCGTGGGCAGGGTGAGACGCTCAATCGTTTGAATATGACGTGCGAGCAGGCTGCATGCCTGTTCAATATTGCGTGCACGAAGTGCTTGCAGAATCAGGCGATGATCCTGATTGGGCCGCGGTCGCCAACTCGCGTTTCGCGCCATCGCGAACACCAACCGTGAATTTGCGAGCTGCAAGCCGTCGAGGCTGCCAAGCAGCCGCGGCATCGCGCACGGCGCCACCAGCGCGTGGTGGAAGGCGCGATTGGCTATTTCAAAATCCTTAATAGTTTCGGCATTGTCGCCTTCAATCAGAGCAAGCTCAACCCGCGCCAGATGGTTCGATGTGAACCTGGGAGCGGCGTTGCGCAACGCGACGACCTCCAGCGCGGCACGCATCTCGGCGATCTCTTTTATTGACTTGGTGTCGAGCGGGGCGACCCGCACGCCGCGACGGGGCACTGCAACGGCAAGATGTTGAGCCTCCAACTGCCGGAACGCCTCGCGCACCGGGACGTGGCTTGAATGGAATTCCCGCGCGACATGATCCTGCCGTAACGGTGCATCCGGCAGCAATTCGCCGTTGATGATCCGTTCCGCGAGCGACTCGGCGATGCGCTTTGCAGTTGTCGTGTTTTCACCGTCACTGATCATAGATTATCTATCAAAAAACTGGCTGCGCTTTCGGCAAAACATATCTAGCATCCAGTGGAGACCATTGATCATAGATAAATGGTGTCATTATCTATGATTTGTAGGGAAAGCAATCTGTATGATTGATGTCACGGAAATCGAACGGCCCAACAGGCTCGACAGCTCCTCGCCGCGAAGGAACTGGAAGCGGACTGAGGCACAGGCGCTCTACGGGCTGCGCTTCGCGGACCTGATGTTTCAGGCGCAGGGAGTTCATCGCGCCAACTTCGATCCAAACCACGTCGAAACCGCGAGCCTGCTCAGCATCAAGACCGGCGGCTGTCCGGAAAACTGCGGTTACTGCTCACAGAGCGCACTTTACGACACCGGCCTGAAGGCCACCCGCCTGATGCCGCGGGACGAGGTGGTCGCGGTCGCGCAGCGCGCCAAGGACTCCGGCGCAACCCGCTTCTGCATGGCCGCGGCCTGGCGCAGCCCCAAGGATCGCGATCTCGATCAGGTCTGCGACATGGTCAGCGCCGTAAAGGGGCTGGGCATGGAGACGTGCGTCACGCTCGGCATGCTGACGTCGGACCAGGCCGGACGCCTCTCTGACGCTGGGCTCGATTTCTACAACCACAACGTCGATACCTCGCCCGAGTTCTACGACAAGATCATCACCACCCGCACCCTGCAGGACCGCATCGACACGCTCGCGCATGTGCGCGACGCCGGCATCAAGGTCTGCTGCGGCGGCATTATCGGCATGGGCGAACAGGTCGAGGACCGGCTCGGCATGCTGATGCTGCTCGCCAATCTCCCCAGTCATCCAGAGAGCGTGCCGATCAACCTCTGGAACGAGGTCAAGGGCGTGCCGGTCAACGACACCGCCGAGCGTCCCGATCCGATCGCGCTGGTCCGGCTGGTCGCCACCGCGCGGATCATGATGCCGAAGAGCGTGGTGCGATTGTCGGCCGGGCGGCAATACTTGACCGATGAAATGCAGGCGATGTGCTTCCTCGCCGGCGCCAATTCGATCTTCATCGGCGATGTGCTGCTGACCACCAAGAACCCGCAGCGCGATCGCGACGCCGATCTGCTCGACCGGCTCGGCATCACGTCCCGCCTCGCCTGACCGCAATCATCTGCGAGCGCGCGGCGTCATTCGCCGCGCGACGAACCACCACCCTGTGAGCGAAACATGAGCGTAATCCAGGCGGCGAAAGCCGTCGACTACGCCGCGGCCTTGCACGCCCTGAGCAAGGACGATCGGCTGCGCGGCCTCAAGCCGCGCGCGGGCATCGATTTCGTATCGAATGACTATCTGGCGCTCGCGAACGCGCTACGCATCAAGCACGCGGTCTCGGCCGCGCTCGCAGCCGGCACGCCGATCGGCGCCGGCGGGTCGCGGCTGTTGCGCGGCAATTGCGAGGAGCACGAACGGCTGGAGGCCGAGGCCGCAGCGTTCTTCCGCGCCGAGACCGCGCTGTTCTTCGGCGGCGGCTATGTCGCCAACTTCGCCGTGCTGACGACGCTGCCGCAGCGCGGCGATCTGCTCGTGCTCGATTCGCTGGTGCACGCCAGCATCCATGAAGGCGCGCGGGCCGGCCGCGCCGCGTTCCGGTTCAGTGCGCACAATGATCCGCAATCAGTCGAGGACACCATTCGCGCCTGGCGCGCCGAGGGCGGAACGGGCCGGGTCTGGATCGTGGTCGAAAGCGTCTACAGCATGGACGGCGACGTCGCGCCGCTCGACGACCTCGTCGCCATCGCCGAACGGCACGACGCGTTCCTGATGGTGGACGAGGCGCACGGCACCGGCGTCTACGGCGAACAGGGCCGCGGGCTGACGGCGCCCTATGAGGGGCGCGACAATCTCGTGGTCGTTCACACCTGCGGCAAGGCGCTGGGCGCCGCCGGCGCGCTGGTGACGACTTCCGCCGTGCTGCGCGATTTTATGGTCAATCGCTGCCGCCCGTTCATCTTCGCCACCGCGCCGTCGCCGGTTGTGGCCGTCGCCGTGCGCGAGGCGCTGCTGATCCTGCAGCAAGAGCCCGAGCGCCAGCAGCGCCTCGCAGAACTGGTTGCGTTCACGCATCGCGAGATCGATCTGCGCGGCTTGAACAGTCCGTCGCGTTCGCAGATCGTGCCTTATACCGTCGGCGACAATGCGCGCGCGATGCAGCTTGCCTCAGTGCTGCGTGCGCGCGGCTTCGACGTCGGAGGCATTCGCCCGCCGACCGTGCCGGCGGGCACCGCGCGGTTGCGGATTGTGCTGACCCTCAATGTCGACGAGGACGACGTGCGCGCGCTGCTCGACGCGCTCGTCGAAGAGACAAAGGGCTGGTCGCGATGATCAGCCGGATCGTGGTGACCGCAACCGATACCGGGATTGGAAAGACCATCTTCTCCGCGGGTCTCACCGATTTCCTCGGCGCGAGCTACTGGAAGCCGGTTCAGTCCGGCCTCGAGGAAGAGACCGATGCGCAGTTGGTGGCGCGGCTTGCGGGTCTCGCGGCCGATCGCATCGTGCCCGAGCGTTACCGGCTTCGCACGCCGGCTTCGCCGCATCAGTCCGCCGCGATCGATGGTGTCCGCATCAATCCTGCCGCGCTCGACGTGCCCGACACTTTGAACCGGCCGCTGGTGATCGAGGGCGCCGGTGGGCTGATGGTGCCGCTGAACGACGACACGCTCTTTATCGACATGTTCGAGCGATGGCGGCTTCCGGTCGTGCTGTGCGCTCGCACGGCCCTCGGCACCATCAATCACTCGTTGTTGTCGGTCGAGGCAATGCGCAAGCGCCGGATCGATCTTCTCGGGATCGCCTTCATTGGCGAGGGCAATCCTGAGAGCGAGCGCGCCATCTGCGAAATGGGACGAGTACGCCGGTTGGGCCGGTTGCCCTGGCTGTCTCCGCTCGCTGCTGACACGCTGCAAACAGCTTTCAACGCCTCGTTCCGGCGCGACGAGTTCAACCCATGATGTCACTTCAGAAATCGCCAATCTGGCACCCGTTCACCCAGCACGCGCTGCACGATCAGATGACAAGGATCGTGCGCGGGGAGGGCGCCTATCTCTACACCGCGGATGACCGCCGGATCATCGATGCGATCTCATCGTGGTGGGTCGTGACCCATGGTCATTGCCATCCGCATATCGTGCGTGCGATTCAGAACCAGGCGGAACAGCTCAACCAGATCATCTTTGCCGGCCATACTCACGATCCGGCCGAAGAGGTTGCGGCGCAACTCCTGAAGCTGGCGCCGCGTGGGCTGGAGTATGTGTTTTTCTCCGACTCCGGCTCGGCCAGCGTGGAAGTGGCGATGAAGATGGCGCTCGGCTACTGGCACAATATCGGCGTGCCGCGCACGCGGATCATCGTCATGCAGCATTCCTATCACGGCGACACCGTGGGGACGATGTCGGTCGGGGCGCGCGGCGTCTTCAACAAGGCTTACGAGCCGCTGCTGTTCGACGTCACGTCAATCCCGTTTCCCGGCGCGGGTCACGAGCAAGCGACGCTCGATGCGCTCGAAGCTGCGTGCGAGACGGAAACCGCGGCCGCGTTCATCGTCGAGCCGCTGATCCTGGGCGCTGGTGGTATGCTGATGTATCCCGGCTGGGTGTTGAAGGAAATGAAGCACATCTGCGACGCCTCGGAAGTCCTGTTCATTGCCGATGAAGTCATGACCGGCTGGGGGCGGACCGGCACATTATTCGCGTGCGAGCAGGCAGACATCACGCCGGATATCGCCTGCTATTCGAAGGGTCTCACCGGCGGATCACTGCCGCTTGCGGTAACCCTTTGCCGTGCCGACATTTTCGATGCGCACTATTCCAGCGATCGTGCGCGAACATTCTTCCATTCTAGTTCTTACACAGCGAACCCAGTCGCTTGCGCAGCAGCCCGGGCGAACCTCGAACTTTGGCAGCAGGATGCGCGCGAGCGCGTTGCGTCAGTCGCAGCAATGCAAGAACGCCTTATTGCGCCCTTCCGGGCGGATGCACGCTTTGGAAGTGTCCGCCGCATCGGGACGATCACCGCTCTTGATGTGAAGGGGAGCGATGTGGGTTATCTCGCAAGCATCGGCCCGAAGCTTCAGGCCTTCTTTGAACGTCGAAACCTGCTGCTGCGGCCGCTGGGTAATACGGTCTATGTGATGCCGCCCTATTGCGTCACGGAGCCGGACCTCGATGAAATCTACGTTGGAATCAGGGCTGCTGCGGAGGAGTTGGCCTGACGGTGAGCTTGCGCTCCTCTGCTTGCTCGCTTTTGAGGTAACCGCTGAGGTTCGCAAGCGTCTAGCTTGAAGACGCCTGTCCGAGGTCTGGAAAATAGGCTTCATCTCATTCGGTGTAAGCGTCCCGGCCGCCGCGGTTTCTATCGAATACCGTCGACCGCGAGACCTTGCCACGCTGATTTGAATCCACCATTCGACAATTTCCGAGTTTAGGCGGACGATCGGAGAAAGTATCGCAGATTTGGCCATGTGGGGAAAAGCGGTAGCGTCTCCCGACTCGAAACCCCCGACCGCTTGCAGGGCGGGTATCGCCTTGAGCGAGATGCCCCGCGCAGTCGCGAGACGTGATCCCTGCAGGCCTAGAACGATCCTGCGTAGAACAAAGCGCGCTTCAACCTGCGGCGATACTGTGGCCGATGGGCCAGCCTGACCTCGCTTAGGGCAGGGCTCCTTTTCAGAGGGCCGGGCCAAAGGGCACTTTTAAGCGCGAAATGCACCAAAGCTTGCTGTTCTCCAACGTAACCAGTTGAAATCACCGCAATGCGAACGCCCTCCGAGCGCACCATAAACTCAAAGCGGCGATACCTCGTCGCAAGGGGCTTCATACTGGGCAAGCATCCAGATCGGGAAGTTCTTTGCTATCACAGCGCTTGAGACGAACGCCCGCTGATGCGTCTGAGCGATAGCGAAAAAGGGATTGGAGGCTAAGCTACATTTCTGCTTATCGAGCGACAGGAGACCGCTGTCTCTTAATCGGACACCGTCAGCTTTTGACCCAAAGCCGACCTCTGCTGAGATCCGCTATTGCGCCGCTATCAGGGGCACAGCGGACCTCATACGCGCCCTGACTGCCGGGCGTTCTGCGAGTACAAGCCTCGGTGCGCCTCGTGAAACCGGCTCAAGAACCTTCAGCCGTTTCGCTGCGCGGCTGGCGGATGGTTTCCTCGGGCGTGCCGATCCTCGGCCATGATGCCGGCATTCATGAAGCCGACGCAGGGTCGAGACATCGGACGAAGGCCATCTCGTGCGTGACCAGCATGATGATGCCTTCGGCGCTTCTGGCCCCGGTCACCCCTTGGCAGCCACGTACCCATAAAAATTCATAAGAAAGTCCCGAACGGCGAGGGGCTTGACGGCACCGGTTTTTTCCTGCGGATGCGGTATCACGTAGTCTCCATCGCCATACGAGAAGACCTTCGCCTTCACGTACCCGTTCATCACTTGTATCTTCTCGCGCAGCACGACCCAGTGCATTGTAAACGCGGAGCCTTTATCGGACTGGTCGTCATAGTCGATCATATTGGCGCTTATGAAGAGACATACGCGATATCCGCTGTCGAGCAGCCGGTTGGCTTCGTTTACATCGTCGATGTCTTTGTTGTATCGCGAAATGTTGGTATTCTCCCGCACGTCCCGGTATCCTGCCTTGCGAAACCATTGCTCCATTTCGCTCGGCAGGGTGACACCCGCAAGATCGCTGATCTTGCCTGTGTCGTCGAAATCGAGGAACCAGTTCTCCGAATCGCGTATGGAGGCGCATGTCAGCCAATCGACGTGGTCCAGCGACCAAGGTGGCGTGAAGTTCCTCACATCCTTTCCCGGCTTGATCAGCAGGCGGCCAAGGTTCGCCTGCCCCTTCTGATAGAGATCGATCGCGAACCGCGCGTAAGACCCTGGCTTGTCGGACGCGTAGCCGAACATCAGGGCGGATGGCCCGCACAGACTTCCCTGATCTTGATTGATGAGGCTCGGCTTCGCAATGCGCCTGAGAATACCTATGCCGACGCGGTGTGGGTCGAGCTTCGGAAAGAACGTCGTCCTCGTGTTTTTCAGGAAATCGCAGACCATTTCCGCGGCTAGTTTTTTCTGGTCGGAATTGAGGTCGTACGGTCCGATCCCGCGCTTCTCCTTGTATTCTTCTCCGACGAAGAGCGTGATGAGCTTTTTCGAGGTGGGGGAGAGCGTTCTGGAGGTGTTCGCAATGGTGGTCAGGTCGTCCAGCTCGAATGCGGTGACCATGCCGTCTGCGACGGTAGCCCGGATGATGTCAACGATCTCTGCGTAGTCCAGCTTTGAATCGTCGATGAGGCCTTTGCGAAGTGCAGCATCGACGGAAGGAGTCGCGATTGCGTCCCATTGGCCCTTTGGCAGGGCGGGCTTGGCAGCCGCCTTCGTCGACAGTTCAACGAGCCGACTGAATGTCGGGCCGGCAGGCCGAACATAGCCGTCAGGCGTGCCGGGAAAGTTCTTCTTTTGGAAGTACAGAATCGAGTTGTAAAGGCCGTCGCTGGCATAACCGGTCACGACCATCTGTGGTTTAAGCGTGTTCTCGGCGCCGCCGTCGGAAATGGCGATCTTGTTGAGCAGCGAAATGACCAGCTCCTGATCCTTTTTCCAGTTTTGGCAGCTGCGCCCTGTCGTCGCGAACCGTCCGACCTTGTCTTTCAACTGCAGCATATCGCGCCTCCCCGGAACGGAATGCTGCCTCGAACGTCCTAACATGCAGCCGAGGCAGGCGCTGTGGCAAGTCTTCCCGCTGTAGGGTTGGTCGCCCCTGCCGTCCCTTGTGTTCATTCGCAAGGACAGCGGTCGCCCTGTGGCGAGGTTCACGAATGCGTTATGTCTGCCTATCGAGGTAGACCGGAATTCGTCGGCGCACCGCTAGAATGTCGCGAATGGCCCTTAGCGGACACGAATGGCGTTATGGCTGACTTCCGCTTTACCGGAGATGGCCGACGTCATCGCCAGAGGCGGAGACTGCTTCTGTCGGCCTCTCCGTCGGCCGGAAAGGCGACGATCGTCGATGGACTGTCTCATCTACTCATCAGTGGGCGAGCTTGCCTGACACTCTCACGAGCTCTCTGCACGAACGAAAAGTGGACGTATCTGGTGCGGTTTCTGGTGCGGTCGTTGAGGGCAACGAGGAGCAAGTAAGCTAGTGATATTCTTAGTGGGCCCGGCAGGACTCGAACCTGCAACCAGACCGTTATGAGCGGCAGGTCAGCTTCGTGATTCTCCCGCGTTTTGTTCAAGTCCAATTGCTTTCGTTACGTTTGGTTGACGTCGTTTCCGGTACGAAACTGGTGCGGTGCCTCTGGACGTCGATTGCTAGACGTCTCTGTGTATTGAGACCTCGCTCACCGATCGACGCGCGGATCCCTGCTTCGTCGTGATCGACCCGGAGTCGCAAACCCGATGACCGGCAACTATTAGCGCAGATCCGTCGAAGAGCTCCTGGCCATCACTTTGCGTGACCGACCACGCTCCTATCTCGCTCGGGTGTGGACCGGGTGGGCACGGTGGAGTCTTCCAACGTGTTCAAGCCACCCTCGCGAGCGTACTCGCCAGCCCCGGAATAAGGGAAGGATCGTCGGTCAAAAGCGACCTTGAAGCCGAAAGAGGTCTAGACGATCCCTGTCGGGTTTCAAAGGAGTGACGGGTCGCAAGAAAACGGCAGGAGATGGTATCGTAACCATGGGGCAGTGCAAATTCGAGCTTTCATCCAGACTAACTCAGCGAAGCTGGGCCGGAGAACAAAGCGATGTTTCGAAGGCAAAAGGGCAGATCGCACGCGCATGTTGGCGTAGATTGCGACGGGCTGTCGAATGCGCATTTGCAACGCGAAAAGCCCTCAAGCCAACCTAGCTCCAAGCCACTGACCGCCAGTCACCAATTCCTGGGCAGCCTCTTCCACTACTGCCACCACGGTGGCCGCTGCTGGAGATAAGGCTGCTCCCGCCGCCTGGCACAACACAATGGTACGATGGCAGCCCCCCTCCGCGAAGGGCATCGCCCGAATACGGCCCTGGTCGGCATCCATGCGAATGCAGCCGCCTGGCAGCAGCGAGACGCCAAGCCCGGCTTGTACGCATTGCGTGATCAGGGCGATGGCGTCGACTTCGTGTTTGACGTTGAGCGGCAGGGAGCGGGCGCGAAAATGTCCTTCTGCCGTATGGCGAAGGCCATTGCCGACCGACGGAAGGATAAACTCGTGCACCGAAGCATCCAGGAAGGAGATATGGGTCTGACGGGCACTCAGGTCGGCTGAGGTCGGTCCGACAAAAAGAAGCTCCTCTTTCAGAAGTTGCTGGCAGTGCAGGCCCGATGCTGAGCGCGGTTCTGCCATTACGGCGAAATCCAACTTTCCCGCTCGGATATCGTTAACCAGCAAATGGGTGTGCTCTTGCTTCAGCTCCAGGCGAACATCGGGATAACGCGCCGTAGTGAGCTGCAACAGAGGCAAGGCGAGCACCGTCATCAAGCTGTGCGGTAGTCCGACGGTCACTACACCCGACGGTCGTTCGATCGATTTGCGTACATCGTGCCGGGCCCGGTCGAGTTGTTTAAAGACAATCTGACAGTGCTCGTAGAGCCTGGCCCCTGCTTCCGTCATAGCAACACCCTTGGCCGAGCGTTGCAAAAGCACTGCACCTAGTTCTTGTTCGAGCGACTGGATGCTCTTGGTCAAGGCAGGCTGGGCTACGTGAAGACTCGCAGCCGCTTTGCTGATGCTTTTGGCCTCGACGACGTCGACAAAATATCGAAGCTTGCGAAGGTCCATGGCTGCACGTTTTAGTTGTTTAAGGCCATTCCTTGCAGGAATGCCCCTCTAACAACATTATATTTGCCGAACAAGCAATCTAAGGATGGAATGAAGCGGCTTTCCGGAAAAGCCAACGCGAAAACGGGGGCTCGCTGGACGGCGAGGTATAACCCGCTCTCATAGGTAGGTCGTGGCGATGTCTGCTACCCGTTCCCCGTCGATGCGAAGCAAGCTCTTCGTACCGGGTTCCCGTCCCGAGTTGTTCGACAAAGCGTGGCAATCGGCCGCCGATGCAATCTCGTTTGATCTCGAAGATGCCGTGGCGGAAGACCGCAAGATCGAAGCGCGCGACTACGTCGCGAGGGCGCTTGAACGTCGCACAACGTCGGGAAAGGTTGTGATTGTCCGCATCAATCCCTGGGGCGAGCCTTTCTTTGCCGACGATCTTGAGGCGGTCGTGCGACCCGGCCTCGACATCGTCAATCTTCCGAAGGTCGAAAGTGCCGAAACGATCCTGGAGACGGCGCGCCTCCTCGATCGGCTCGAGCGCGAAAACGGTATCGGCCGCCGCGTTGGCATTCTCGCCAATATCGAAACCGCGCGAGGCCTTCGTGTGGCGGCCGAGATCTCGTTGTCCCATGAGCGGGTTATCGGCTTGCAGCTGGGCTTCGGCGATCTGTTCGAACCACTTGGAGTCGAGCGTAGTCCGCTTGCGCTGGCACCGGTGCGGCTGGCTGTCCGGCTTGCCGCTGCCGAAGCCGGTATCGACGCCTTTGACGGAGCATTCGTCGGCGTGGCGGATGGCGAAGCGTTCCGTATGGATGCTGAAGCCGGCCGCGCGTTAGGTCTTGCGGGAAAGAGTTGTATCCATCCCAGTCAGATCGACATCGCCAACGCGGTATTCTTTCCGCGCCCCGCGGAAATCGAAAATGCGCGGCGCATCGTCGCCAAAGCCGAAGAGATGCTCGCGCGCGGGGTCGGGGCGTTCATGGTCGATGGCGTCATGGCCGATGGACCATTTATCGACCGGGCCCACGCAGTGCTGAGAATCGTCGAAGGGGCGGCCCACCATGCCTGAAACGATGAAAACCGAACGCGCCATGCCTGCAGCCGCAGGCCCTCTGAAGGGTTTGCGCGTCATTGATTGCGCGACGCTGTTCGCGGGGCCGATCATCTCGACGCTCATGGGCGATTTCGGGGCCGACGTCATCAAGATCGAGCACCCGAGCGGCGATCCGTTACGGAACATGGGCGCCAAAAAAGAAGGGCACGGCCTCTGGTGGAAGACCACTGGGCGCAACAAGCGTTGCATCGCGCTCGATTTGAAGACCGCCGCGGACGCCGAGATCTTCAAGGCGATGATCGTCGACGCGGATATTCTCGTGGAGAATTTCCGAACCGGAACGCTTGAAGGTTGGGGGCTTGGCTGGGACGTGCTCTCAAAGATCAATCCCCGGCTTGTGATGGTGCGGGTGACCGGCTTCGGCCAGACCGGGCCGTATAGCCGACGCGCTGGCTTTGGCACGCTGGCGGAGGCGATGTCCGGCTTCGCCCATATAACCGGCCAGCCCGATGGCCCGCCGACTTTGCCGCCATTTGGGCTCGCCGACGGCATTGCGGCCTATTACGGCTGCTTTGCGGCGATGTTCGCGATTTACGAACGTGACATCGGCGGCAGCGGCAAGGGCCAGTATATTGATCTTGCCATTTACGAACCAATCTTTGCCTTGCTGGGACCGCAACCGATCATCTTCGACCAGCTCGGTGTGATCCAGAACCGCACTGGAAATCGTTCGGTCAACAATGCGCCGCGCAATGCCTATCGTACGCGTGAGGGGCGCTGGGTGGCGCTTTCGGCGGCGACACCCAGTATCGTCAAGCGTGTGCTCGACCTGACGGGGGGCCCGGGTACGGCGGATGATCCGCGCTTCCAGACCAACCTCGACCGCATCAAGCATGTCGAGGAGATAGATCGGATCGTCGGTGGCTGGATCGCCAAACATGATCTGCCCCAAGTCCTCGAGACCTTTGAGCGTGTCGAGGCCGCGATTGCGCCAATCTATGATGTTGAGCAAATCTTCGGCGATCAGCAATATATCGCGCGAAACTCGGTGGTCTCGGTACCGGACGAGGATCTCGGCCCGGTGCGGATGCAGAACGTCTTCCCGGTGATGTCGCGCACGCCCGGCGCTATCCGTCGCACCGGCGCACGGATTGACCAGGATCGCGACGAGATCATTGATGAGTTGCGGGCCGCAGGCCGGCTCCCTGCACAGGGAGAGGACAGAGCATGACAGGCGTCTGGCGGCCAAGTTCCGAACATCCGCGTGATTTCGTAGGTTACGGCCGAAAACGCCCCGATCCGCGCTGGCCTGGCAACGCCCGGATCGCCGTGAATTTTGCGATCAACTATGAAGAAGGGTCGGAATACAGCGTTCCCGACGGCAGCGGTCGTACCGAGCTTGGCCTTGCCGAGGCCCCGGGCGGGCGGGTGCCGGCCGGACAGCGCGACCTCGCGTTCGAGACCATGTACGAATATGGCAGCCGGGTCGGAATCTGGCGGCTGTTCGATCTATTCCAGGAACGGCAGTTGCCCGCAACGGTGTTTGGCTGTGCTGTCGCGCTGGAACGCAATCCGCAGGTAGCGGAGGCCATCGCTGCTTCGAATTTCGATGTCTGTTGTCATGGCTGGCGCTGGGAAGAGCATTTCCGCCTGAGCGAAGAGGAAGAGCGAGAGCGCATCGCGCGCGCGGTTGCTTCTATCGAGCGCACGACCGGCAAGCGGCCGCTCGGCTGGTATTGCCGTTTCGGGCCGAGCGAGAATACGCGCCGCCTTATCGTCGAGGAGGGCGGCTTCCGCTACGATTCGGACGCCTACAATGACGAGCTGCCTTATTGGGTCGAGGTCGAGCGCAAGAACCATCTTGTCGTGCCCTACACGATGGATGCCAATGACGGAAAGTTCGCGGCTCCCTCCGGCTTTTCGGCGCCCGACGATTTTGAGGGCTATCTGAAGTCGACTTTCGACCAGCTTTACAGGGAAGGCGCCGAGAAGCCCGGGCTGATGTCAATCGGCCTTCATCCGCGCATCACGGGACGGCCGGCAAGGGCGCGGGCTCTGGCGAACGTCCTCGACCACATCCTCAAGCATGACCGCGTTTGGGCCTGCAGGCGCCTTGATGTCGCCGAGCATTGGCACGCCCACCACGCACCCTCCGAGGATGACCGATGAACAACACAACCGGCACGCAGATCTGGGATAGCTATTTGGGTGAGGCCGACCGCGCCGTATTGGCGAGAGGGCGGTTTGCACAGCGGATGGGTTTCGGCGTGAGGCCCGCAATCGTAGTCATCGATGCGCAACGCTACATGGTCGGCGAGCGCGGCATTCGCGACGAGCGCTATCCCTCGTCCTGCGGTGAAATAGGATGGGCGGCGGTCGATCGGATCGCGACCATCCTGGATGCCGGACGAGCGGCGGGCGTTCCGGTGTTCCTGACCCGCTTCGCCCTCGACGCCAGCGGCAATGATATTGGTGTCTATGGTCGCAAGCGCGCCTTCATGAAGGAGCGCGATGACTGGTGCATCGACGGAACGATGGGCGCTGAATTGCTGCCCGAGGTCGGACCCAAGCCAGGAGATATCGTCTTCGTGAAGAAGAAGCCGAGTGGTTTCCACGGGACGCCACTGCTCGGTTATCTGGTCGAACGCAATATCGACACCGTGATCGTGCTCGGCGGTGCAACCAGCAATTGCGTGCGCGCTACCGTCTTCGACGCCGCTTCCTACAATTACCGCGCGATCGTTCCGGCCGACGCGGTGTTCGACCGGTTGCCGATCTCGCACGCGATCAGCCTCTTCGACATGGATCGGCAATTCGCCGACGTGACGGATGCGGCCACCGTCATCGCCAGACTGCAGAAACACAGCAAGGGGGATAGACAATGAAACGTCTCGTATTGGCGGCTCTCGTGTTCGCCGCATCGACCGTGTCCGCGGGCGCGCAAGAGACGTGGCGCATCGGGGCGCTCTACCCCCTGACAGGCGGCCTGGCGCTGCTCGGTAATGAAAATCTCAATGGCGCGCGTATCGCTGTTGACATGATCAACGAGAAAGGCGGCATCGCCAGCAAGAAAGTCGAACTCGTCCAGGGCGATGCGTCGACCCCGGACAAGGCGCAGTCGGAGGCCGAGCGCCTGTCCTCGCTCGAGAATCTGCAGATCATAACCGGTACTTATTCGAGCGGGCTGTCTTACGCAGCAAGCCAGGTGGTGGAACGCCGCGGCGGATTGTATTGGGAGACCGGCGGCATCGCCGACGGTTTGACCAAGCGCGGTTTCAACGGCTATTTCCGCCTCGTGTTCACGGCGAGCTCGAACGGGCAGCTTGCCGCCAGTCTCGCCGCGAGCGCCATTGCGCCGCGTCTTGGCAAGAAGCCTGCCGATCTCACCGTGCTCATCGTTCACGAAGATTCGGATTACGGTACCTCTGTTGCAACCGCGGCCGAGACAAAGGCCAAGGACCTCGGCTTCAAGGTCGCGGGGCGTCTGCCATATAAAGCCACGACCACCGATCTCGCCCCGCTCGTGCTGCGCATGAAGGCGAGCGGCGCTGACATCGTCATCGCCTCGTCCTATGCCAATGACGCGCTGCTGATCCAGCGCCAGATGAAGCAGCTCGGCGTTAATGTCGGGGCTTTCATCGGTACCGGCGGCATTTACGGTCTGGCGAGCTTCGGTGAAGGATTGGGGAGCGCCGTTAATGGAATCTTCGACACCGAGGGGTCGGCGGGGATCAATCCGGCGGCGCTCTCAGAGGAGGCGCGGACGCTGCTCGCCGAGTTTCAGAAGCGCTTCCAGGCTAGTCAGGGCAAGGCGCCATCCTACGTCGGAACCCAGGGCTTTGTCGGCACCTACATTTTGCTCGACAAGGTGCTGCGCACGGCAGGCGTGACGGATCCCGCCAAGCTGAAGGAGGCAGCGCTTGCGCTCGACATTCCCGCCGGCGGCACCTCGCTCGGCTGGGGCGTCAAGTTCGCCAAGCCGGGTAGCGAGATGCAGGGGCAGAACGAGCGTTCCTTCCCGGTCGCGCAGCAATGGCAGGATGGAAAACTCGTCGTGGTGGCGCCGGATAACCTCAAGACCGGCGATCCGGTGTTGGTGCCGCTCCAGACTTGGGACAAGCGTTGATCTGGCCGCGGTGGCTGGCAATGCCAGTCATCGTCCATAGCCGGGATACAAGATGCTGGACATCCTTCCTCAATTGCTGGTCTCGGGCCTGCTCATCGGCGGTGTCTACGGATTGCTGTCGATCGGCCTGACATTGATCTTTGGTGTCTTGCGGATCGTCAATTTCGCGCAAGGCGAGTTCATCATGCTCGCCATGTTCGGCGCCTTCTGGCTCAACACGCTGTGGGGAATCGACCCCTATGCATCTATCCTTATCGTCACACCGGTCCTGTTCGGGCTTGGCTTGCTTGCCGAACGCGTGGTGATCAAGCCGATCCTGCACGCGCCACATGCGATGCAAATATTCGCGACCTTTGGCCTGTCGGTGGTACTTCAGAACGTTGCCCTTACCTTCTGGGGCCCTGACTACCGTTCGGTTCAGACGGCCTATTCCTCGCAATCCCTTATCGTCGGGAATGTCGCCATCTCCGTGAGCTCACTTTACGCCTTCATCGTCGCGTTTTTGATGGCGGGAGCGTTGATCGCGTTTCTGCAATTGTCGCGCGACGGCAAGGCACTGCGCGCCATGGTGCAAAACCGGTATGCCGCTTCGCTGATGGGGGTGAACACGCAGCGGCTGAACCGGCTGGCGTTCGGCGCCGGCGTTGCCTGTGCGGCGGTGGCAGGCTGCATCCTGACGCCGATGTTCTACACGTTTCCAACCGCAGGGGTCGATCTGATCATCACTGCCTTTGTCGTAGTCGTTCTCGGAGGGCTCGGCAGCGTCGCCGGCGCCATGGTTGGAGGGCTGATCATTGGCGTCACCCAGACGCTGACAGGCTTCTACGTCTCGGTCGAACTCAAGGACGTCATGGCGCTTGTGCTGTTCATCCTGATTCTGTTGATCCGTCCTCAGGGACTATTCGGCCGCGCTGGCATGGAAGAGGTCGGCACCAAATGAGCGCGTTCTTCAATGACTACTACCTCAACATCGCCGTGATGACCTGTCTCTGGGCGGCCCTGTCCGGCGCCTGGAATTTGATGGCGGGTTATGGAGGACTGGTGTCGCTCGGACAGTCGGCGTTTTTCGGTATCGGCGCCTACGTCACTGCGATTGCCTTCACCAGATACGGGGTTTCGCCCTGGCTAGGCCTGATCGCTGGTATCTTTATTACGACCGGGCTTGCCGTCGCGATCAGCTGGCCTTGCTTTCGGCTGCGGGGAGCATTCTTCTCGCTCGCAACGCTGGTCTTCCCGATCGCGATGGAAATCGTCGCCAATAACTGGAGCGATCTCACGCGCGGCCCAAGCGGCATCGCGATCCCGTTCCAACCGGGTATCTCTACATTCATCTTCAGCTCGCGGTGGGCTTATCTCGTCGCGGCCTTCGCGCTGATGATGACAGTCTACGCGATCACCCGCTGGATGCATCGCGGCAGGCTCGGCCTCTATCTGATCGCTGTTCGCGACGACGAGGCAACGGCGGCCAGCATGGGTATCAAGACGGTCAAGGTAAAGTTAATCGTCACCATGATCAGTGCTGCACTCACAGCCGTCGGCGGCTTCTTCTATGCCCAGTACATCCTGTTCCTCGATCCGCCGAGCGTGTTCTCGATCAACATTTCAGTGCAGATCGCGCTTTTGAGCATCATTGGTGGGCTTGGCACACCGCTTGGCCCGATCGTGGGTTCGCTGGTGATGACTCCGCTCGATGGGGTGTTGAGCCAGTTCTTTGGCGGCGGCCCCCGGCTATTGATCTATGGCGCCGTGCTTCTCGGGACTGTGCTGTTGGCGCCCAGGGGTATCGTCGGCACACTCAAGGCATGGCGCCCCACATGATGGACACGGCCAGCCGATCTCTTGGTAAGGAACTGTTGCGCGCGAGCGGGCTTGTACGCCGCTTTGGCGGACTCGTCGCCGTGAACGAGGTGTCGCTGAATGTGACCGACCGCGAGATCGTTGGGCTCATCGGTCCAAATGGCGCTGGCAAGACATCGCTGTTCAATATCCTGAGCGGTCAACTTGGGCCCGATTCCGGCAACGTCAGTTTCGCCGGCCAGGACATTACCGGTGCTTCTGCAAGTGTCTGCGCTCGCGCGGGCATTGGCCGTACGTTCCAGATCGTCAAGCCCCTCGTCAGCCTGACGGTGCATGAGAATGTCACCGTCGGCGCGCTGCTGAACTATCCGCTGGCGACGGCACGCGAAAAGGCCGCGGAGATCATCGGCCGCGTCGGCATGCGTTCGTTGCTCGACCAGCAGGCGGGCAGTCTGACCTTGGAGTCCCGCAAGCGGCTAGAACTCGCGCGCGCTCTCTCGATCGAACCAAGGATGTTACTGCTTGATGAGATACTCGCCGGGCTCAATGCTTCGGAAATCAACGAGAGCGTTCATTTGATCCGCAGCTTCGCGCATCAGGACGGCCTCGCCGTCATCATGATCGAGCACAATCTGCATGCCGTGATGTCGCTCGCCGACAAGGTCGTAGTGCTCGACTACGGGCGCAAAATCGCCGAGGGCAAGCCGGAGGTAGTGGTGCGAGACCCCGCTGTAGTGGCAGCTTATCTCGGAAGCGACGACTGATGGCGCTCGATGTAACCGATCTCAGTGCCGGCTATGGCGACGTTACCGTATTACGCGGCGTCACATGTTCGGTATCAACCAACAGCGTTGCTGCATTGCTCGGCGCCAATGGTGCGGGGAAGACCACCACGCTGAACGCGATCTCCGGCCTGCAAGCGAATGTCTCCAGCGGTACGGTCCGGCTCGAAGGCATCGATATTACGCGTATGCCGGCCCATGAGCGCGTCGAGGCGGGCATCGCGCATGTTCCGCAGGGTCGCCAACTCTTCGCCTTCATGAGCGTGCGCGAGAATCTTGAACTCGGAAGCTACGCACCGCGGGCGAGGGGACACGAGAAGGACGCGCTTGACCGGGTCCTTTCCATTTTTCCCCGGTTAAAGGAGCGGCTTGGCCAGCAGGCTGGGTCGCTGTCTGGCGGTGAGCAGCAGATGTGCGCAATCGCGCGCGGCCTGATGTCGAGGCCTCGCTACCTGCTGCTCGACGAGCCCTCGCTCGGCCTGGCTCCCATTGTGGTCAAGCAGGTTATGGCCGTCATCGGCCAGATTGTGGCACAAGGCATCGGCATTCTACTCGTCGAGCAGAATGTCGCCCTGGCCCTCAAGCAGGCGCAGTACGCTTACGTGCTGGAGCACGCCAGGATCGCGATCGAGGGCCCTGCCGCCGCTCTCCAAAACGATGATCGGGTCAGAAAGGCCTATCTCGGACTTTGAGCTCGCTTGCGAGTATCAAGTCACGGCAAAAAAGGGAAAACCATGGATCTTAAGCTCGCCGGCAAGGTCGCGCTTGTCACCGGTGCCAGCGTCGGCCTCGGCCGCGCGATCGCGCAGATGCTCGCTGAAGAGGGATGTCGTCTCGCAATCGTGGCCCGGCGAGAAGACCGCCTAAGAAATGTGGCGGACGAGATTGCGGCTTCTGGACGCGAGCGGCCGTTGATGATCGTCGCAGATGTCACACAGCACGACGCAGCCGCGCGTATCAGAGATGAGGTGCTTGCCGCTTTCGGCCGCCTCGACATCCTCGTCAACAATGCTGGCGGTTCGCGGCCATTCGACGGCCTAGGCACGCGTCAGCAATGGGATGAGGCTATGGCGCTTAATTTTCATGCCGGTCGGGAACTCGCCCATGCCTTCGTGCCCATGATGCAGGCTCAGAAATTCGGTCGGATCATTAATCTGACCGGAGGCGATGAGCCGTTGGCGTTGAATGGTGGCATTCCGCCCAATGGAGCCACCCATATCTGGGCAAAGTCGCTTTCCCGTGTTGTCGGCAAGGATGGGATCACGGTCAATTCGATCCCGCCCGGCCGGCTACACTCCGAGCAGATCGATCAGAAATTATTGCCGACCGAGGAATCTCAGCGCAAATGGGTCGCGGAGAATTGTCCTGCTGGCTATATCGGCGAGCCGGAAGATCTCGCAGTGCTTGTCGCCTTTCTTGCTTCGCCACTTGCCCGTTACATCACGGGCCAGGTAATCCACGTTGACGGAGGTGCGCGACGCTTCTCGCACTAGGTCAGGTTCGTGAATATTTGTCAGATCGAAGGCATGAACTCATTGCCACCGCCGTGACCGGCGTCGTCAAGAATATGCAGCCTAGTGGTCGTCCATCGCTTGTGCAGTTGCCAGGCCGTGGACAATGGTCCGCTGATGTCGAAACGACCGTGGATCAGGGCGCCGGGAATGCCGTTCAGCGACAGGGCGGCGCAGATGCATGCCCTGGATGCGGCGATCACCCATTGGGAACGAGAGCTTAAAATAGCAACGAACAGCACCGATATCCTGCCGGTCTGCGAAACGGCCCGCGGCGTGGTCGAGGTGTGTTCGATCGCCGCGAGCAGCCCCCGAATCCGGTGCGCCTTGCTAGGAGCGGAAGACCTCTCCAATGATCTGTGCGCCGAACGAGGCATTGACGCGGTCGAACTGGACTACGCACGCCGGCGGTTCATCCTGGAAGCTCGCGCGGCCGGCATTGAACCGATCGATGCCCCTTATACGTTCAGCGACGTTGAAGGTGCGGTCCGCGAGGCTGCGTTCTCACGTCGTCTCGGCTACCGCAGCAAATCCCTAGTGCGTCCCGCGCACGCGGTTGCGCTGAACGCGGTCTTTACTCCAAGCGCGGACGAGCTGGCGCGTGCGTCTGCAATTGTCGAGGGCTTCGATGCCGCGCGGAAGCGCGGCGAAGACCGCGCCCAGATCGACGGGCTCTGGATTGAAGTGCCAACATATCGCAACGGCGCCGACTGATCGAGCGAGCAGAACGATTGGGATAAGGAGCCGGATGGGTCTCGCGCAGCCGACCAAGGCCATAGCGGAACCATCGTCTTGCAACTCGAACGGTGCTCGCCCGTTGCAGCCCGTCAGCAAAAGGCCGCAGCGGCTTGCGACGCTGCGGCCCCGCCGGGTCAAAAAAATACGTGAAATATGGTCCAGCCCCGGCGTCGACAAAGCTACGCCCGAGGTTTTTGCGCCGCAAATAGAATCGGTGCGTCGCTTACCGAACGAGATTAGCTGTTACCGCTGGACAACTAAAACCTCAGGAACCTTGACCTAGAGGTCGGTCGAGGCTTGCGGGTTAATTTAGGTCAACTATCTGGTGCGACAGGCTGCCGCGCCGACAAAGTCCTCCCTTATCGATTTCTCCAGTATGCTTGGCTTGCGCTCGGCGGGGCGTGCTTCACGAGGGATGGAGCGGCCCCGGCGCTTGCCAGCCCCTGCCGGGGTCGCTTCCCTAGTGAGAGTCCACGCTCATCCGAGCTGTGACACCGGCCGCAAGCGGCGCAACGGTATGTGCGCCAAGCCAAGAGAGCGACCTTCCGAGTGCGCAAAGCGACTTCAGTTGCGCAGCCGAACGCGCGACCGCTTGACGATGGACGATACGACCCGATCGTAGGTTTCTAGTGCTGCCTCGGTCGCCAACTTGACCATTTCGCGATAGGCGATTTCGTTCATTTGAGTGAAACTGTCCCGGATCGCTTCAGCCAACTCTTCATCGGTGACCGATGATCGATTTTGATCTGCTTTTCCCGTCAGGCGGCTATACAAATTGAGACGGTAGACTTCAGCCGAAATTTGCCAGACCCAATCTTCGGGATTTAGCTGTTCTGTCATCACCGCAATGCAGGATCCGGAGGGTGGTAAGTCATTGCAGCGGGGATCAGATAGCTGATGAAGATCGGTCTAAACACCAACCCATGGTTGGACCAATATGCTGCTCTGGTTGCACCGCTGTTGTTTGGGGCTTCGTAGACGATGTCCGTTATTGGTAACCTATTCCACACGCAAGCATCATCGCTTTAGTTGTTCCCTGGACTCCGCTGTGTGTCACCCTGGCGACCCAGCGTTCGGCGATCTGCTCAACCGATCCTCTCCGGTGTCGGCGAAGCGGCAGCGTATCCCTCCGATCGCCATACGCCTTCGCATGGGCCAGGTGCGATCGAGACCAATTATCGGCACGTTCCATTTGGGGCGGCATCAGTGCTGACGAGGCAAAGGCGCCTCATAGACGTTGGACAACCTCTTACATTGGAGCCGCAATCACAACCGCCCCAGCGGCGATCGGATATTTTGGCGGCCCTCGCGCCTAGACGCCCGGGTGACTTTTTGCAGAGCACAATGTACTCGAATTTGTGCGGATCGCCGGACGAATCCAGGCATCTACATGTGATGCTCAACGTTGATCGCAGCACAAGGAAACTTGGCTTACGACCTCACGTTAATCCAGCCATCCGCGGGATCGACCGCCTCTTCGCTGGCCTTCGATCCCAGCGGTGCTACTCTTTCGAAAAACGGAGGGAGGAAGACATGGGAGATCGACCGACGCAACCTACGTGGGATCCTTTTGTTCTCGCCGGCCAACTGCACTCGGTCGCGAAGCAGAGCCAGTTGTTGATGCAGCGGTTCGCCACATCCCAAGCCGACGCCACGAAGGTCGGCATGGGAGACACCTCGACGCTCGGGTTTGATTTCGTCGATCTCATGACAAGAATGATGTCGGACCCGACGCCGGTGGCGAAGGCCCAGATCAACCTCTTCAACGAAAGCATGGCGGTTTGGAAATCGGCGGCAGAAAGCATGTGGCTGACGCGGCCTTGCGAGTCCGACAAACCCAAGGACAAACGTTTCAAGCATCCCGACTGGACCGAGAACGCAGTCTTTAACTACGTGAAGGAAAGCTATCTGGTCGCCGCCAAGGCAATCCTTTCGACCGTCCGAGACGTCAAGGGCATGGACGACGCCACTGCTCGAAAGGTCGACTTCTACACGCGTCAGTTCGTCGACGCCATTTCTCCTTCGAACTTCGTCGCCACCAATCCGGAGGTGCTCAAAGCCACGCTGGAGACCGGAGGACAAAACCTGCTCCGCGGGCTGGACAACCTGCTTTCCGATCTCGGTCGTGGCGAGGGTCGCCTCTCGATCACGATGACCGACATGAAGGCTTTCCGGCTCGGCGAGAATATCGCAACGACTCCCGGGAAGATCGTTTTCCAGAACAACCTGATGCAGCTTATCCAGTACGCTCCTTCGACAAGCGACGTACGCAAGCGGCCTCTCCTCATTATTCCGCCGTGGATCAACAAGTTCTACGTCCTCGATCTTCAGCCGAAGAATTCGCTTATCAAGTGGGCGGTCGACCAAGGCCATACTGTCTTCGTCATCTCCTGGGTCAATCCGGACGAGAAGCTCGCTGAGAAGGGCTTCGAAGACTACATGCGCGAGGGTCCAGTCGCAGCCCTGGATGCAATAAAAAGGGCGACCGGCGAAGAGCAGGTCAATGCCATCGGATACTGTCTTGGGGGCACTCTGCTCGCCTCAACGGCCGCCTACCTGGCCGCGAACGAAGACGACAGGATCGCAAGCGCAACCTACTTCGTGACGCTGGTGGATTTCGCGGAAGTCGGTGATATGGCCGTCTTCATAGATCAGGAGCAGCTCGCAACGCTCGAAAGGCGCATGCGCGAGCGCGGATATCTCGACGCTCAGGATATGGCGACATCATTCAATATGTTGCGGGCCAACGACCTGATCTGGTCCTTCGTCGTGAACAACTACTTGCTCGGCAAGGAGCAGCTCCCGTTCGACCTACTGTTTTGGAACTCGGACTCCACACGGATGCCCGCTGCCATGCATTCATTCTACCTCCGGGCAATGTATCTGGAAAATCGTCTTTCCAAGCCCGGCGGCATCACGCTCGCTGGTACCCCGATCGACCTGTCGCGGATCAAGATCCCGTCGTTCATCCTGTCCACGCGCGAGGACCATATCGCCCCATGGACGTCGACCTATGCGGCGACGCGTCTGTATTCCGGTCCCGTCAAATTCGTTCTGTCCGCCTCCGGACACATGGCGGGAGTCATCAGCGCACCGGGCAGCAAGTATGGCCATTGGACGAACGATAACTTGCCGCCTACCCCCGACCAGTGGTTCGCAGATGCAACCAGTCATCGGGACTCCTGGTGGCCCGTTTGGGACGAGTGGGTGAGCCGCCTGGATCATCAGCGCGTTCCCGCGCGCGAACCGGGCGGCGGCAATTTGCCGGTCATCGAGGACGCTCCTGGCTCCTACGTGCGCGTGAGAGCGGTAGCATCCTAGCTGATCCGCACACGCGCAACTGCTCCGACGAAAATCAGTCGGCGACGACGGCGGCAATTTGACTTCTTCACCGGCTCGGATATGTCTCAGTCGCAACGGCAGTGCTTACGAAGGCCCCTGTACTGTTCTAGGCTCTGGCTCGGCCATCCCTGCGTTGGGGCTGCCCAGCTGATCAACCACCTCGGCGCTGGCGGGAGGCATGTGGATCTTTCCGCGATGCGAGCCCCCGGGCAACTGTCTAGCTGCGCCGGGCAGTCATCGCGGAACGAAATCGGGGCCAAGTCTCTTTCTGTTAACCGCGCCAGCCCCTGAGCCATAATCTCGGCTGATTCCGGCCCGACCCTGCCAGGGCTGAAGGGTGGGGACCCGTCGAAAGTGATCAGATTTTTTGCCTTGGGAGTGGCTGGCCTGGTGGCGCTGGGTGCTGTTGCGGCGCTTGGTCGAAGCGCTGCTCCGGTCGCCTCCGCTACAGTCGCGCCCGAGATTGTGAGCTACCCGGTTGTATCCGGTACCAAGGGTGACCGACTGCTCGCGGCCCAAAAGGAAGATGTGGCGCTTGCCGTTTCCGCCGCGGCAACGATAGATCCGAAACCGACACCCGAGGTCGTCGTAGCGACGCCTGCTCCTCAAGCGAAGGCCAAGCCGAAAGAGCCAGCCTTCATTCCGCGTCATTGGCACGATAACGCCGCTTCCGGCTACCAAATCCGCAAGCGCAGTGCTGCCGAGTCAAAAGACGCTCAATCCAAAGCGATCGAGAGACCAAAACAGAGCTGCAGCCAGGACGGGCTCAGTCCGCTGCTTCGAAAGCTCAATCTGCAACCGAACTGCGAGCTTTGATCTCCGCAACGGCCGGAGACAGCCCGCGCGGCCGGTTGTCGAAGTTGCAGACGCGCGCGTTCGGATCGGACAATGCAGAAGCGGAGCGTACCCTTTCGGGCATCAGCATGGGCGGCGGCTATTCGACGATACGCGAGCAGCGAGAGCGCCACGATCAACGTCTTGCCAAGGCTGCGGAGCCAGAAGAGCTTAGGCCTGCAATCGAGCAGAGCGGCGATCGTGACCGAAAAAGGCCGAGACCTCTAGGAGGTCTCGGCTAAGTGCGGGAGGAAACGACCATTCGCCCGGTATATGACCAAGCCCGTAGTCCGCGACGGAGCACTAAAATCTAGATGTGCCGTGATCGCGCGACGTGCCGCTTTCGCGTGTCAATGATATTTGACGAGCTCGAGCTCGTGAGATTTGCAGCCGTGTTGCACCTGACATGAGTTCTTCAACTCGGGCATAGGCATCACCGTGCAACGATCAGCCGTGCGGTCGTGGCGATGCGAGCAACGAAGACGAAGTAAGTCACTGATAATCTTGGTGGGTCCGGCAGGACTCGAACCTGCAACCAGACCGTTATGGGCGGTGGGTCTGACCTGACCTCGCATAGGGCAGGGCTCTTCTTCAGCTGTTCGGCCAAAAGGCACTTTTCTGCGCGGAATGCACCTCAGTTCGTTTCTCGCTTCTCTAACCCATTGAAATCGCGCAAAGTGCGAACGCCCTCCGAGCGCACCACAATCCCTCGATGCAATTAGGTTGCTAGAGCGGATTCTCTGTCGGTTTAGGCTCCGAGTGAGACTAGCCGCAAGCTCAAGCAACCGGGTGCCGCGTCGCCTGCATCGACGGCCGCACCTCGAAGCTGGCGAACCATGCGGCGCATTTCGGATGGCGCGAGCGCCAGCCGAAGTCGGGGAAGCGCAGATCAAGATAGCCGAAGGCGCAGGCGAAGCTGATTGTGCCGATGTCGACGCGCTCGCCGAACGTGGGGGCAGCCTTCTCAATCGCGGAAATCGAGGTTTCGACCTTGTCCAACTGGCCATCGAGCCAGGGCTGCCAGAGCTTCTCGGGAGGACGGACCGCAAGCTCGTAGCGCGAGAGCAGCGCGGCGGCCAGAATGCCGTCGGCAGTGCTCTGATCGCCCAGCGCTCGCCAACGTTGCGCTTGCGACTTCGGAAACAGCTTTCCGCCGGCGAGGTCATTGAGATATTCGCAGATAACGCGGCTGTCAGCGAGGGCGGTCCCGTCATCCAGCAGCATGGTCGGCACTTGGCCTAGCGGGTTATGCGCGATGATGGTCTGATCGCGGTTGATCGGATGCGCTGCGCTGGGAAGCTGCTCGATGCGGTCGGCAAGGCCAATCTCGTGCGCTGTGACTAGCACCTTGCGGACGTACGGCGAAAAGGGCGAATAAAAAATCTTCATGGCTACGCCTCATCTTGTTTTGCGTTGGCGAGTTCAAGCCCGGCGATGTAACCGAAGGTCAAAGCTGGGCCGAGTGTGATCCCGGCACCCGGATAGGCGCCGGCCATGATCGAGTTCATGTCGTTGCCGGATGCGAACAGCCCCGGAATGGGACGGCGATCGTTGTCCAGCACACGGGCCTTTGCATCTGTCTTCAGACCGGCGGCCGTCCCGATGTCGCCGGGGAACACGCGCACCGCGTAGAACGGCGGTGTCTCGATCGGCCCAAGGCACGGGTTTGGCTTGTGCGCGGGATCGCCGAGATAGCGGTTATAGGCGGTGCTGCCTTTGCCGAATGCGGGATCGTTGCCGCTGGCAGCGGCATTGTTCATCTGGGCGATACTCCCGGCAAGATTGGCTGCATCGAGGCCGAGCTTGCGTGCCAGCTCGTCCACCGTGTTGGCGGCAACGAGATAGCCGCTGTCGAGGAAGCGCGAAAGCGAACGTGCGGCCGGCCGCACCAGGCCGAGACCGTAAGTGCGCAGGAAGCTGGCGTCGCAGACGAGATAGGCCGGGATCGTCGGCTCGCTCTCGTGAGCGCGATGCATGGCCTCGACGAACTCGTGATACGAGGTTGCTTCGTTGACGAAGCGCCGGCCGGCCTGGTTGACGGCGATCACACCCGGCTTCTGGCGGTCGAGGATGAGATGGGGGAAGCGGATCTCGCGGCCGTCACGGTCGCGCATGACCGAGACCGGCGTCCAGAACGCGTTGCCGACATTGTCCGTCTCGATCGATGCGCCGGCCTCGCGTCCGAGTTTGAGGCCGTCGCCGCTGTTGCCGATCGGGGCCATCGAATAATGCTGATCGGCATGTGGCAGCATGCCGGCCCGCATCGCGGCGTTCGCGGGAAAGCCGCCGGTCGCGAGCACCACGCCCCGTCGCGCTCCGATGCGCAAGACGTGTCCATCGCGCTCGACTTCGAGCCCAATGACACGCGGCCCGTCCAGCAACAGCCGGGTTGCGGCCGTTCCCGTCCGCAGTGGGATCTTTCGATCGAGTGCGGATTTCAGCAGCCGCGCCGCGAGCGCGTTGCCCATGAGCAGTCTTGTGCCGCGCGGGTAGCGCAGGCGGTCGAGGCCGTAGCGCAGCAGCAGCTTTGTGGAGTCGCGAAAATTGGCCCAGGAGGATCGGATGCCGAGCAGGCTGTCGATGTCCTTCCGCCCGACCATCATGCCGCCGAACACCAGGAATTCGGCGATCGGATTCCGCAGCATATTGAAATGCTCGCCGAGCTCGCGGCCATCGAACGGAGCTGGGTCGATGGTGCGGCCGCCGCTCGATGCTCCCTCCAGGTTCGACTGGTAGTCGGGTGACAGGGCGCGTGGGATGAAGCGCAGGGCGGTGTTGCTCTCCATGAAGCTGACCATGCGCGGGCCGGCGTCGAGAAAGGCGTCGATCATGTCGCGACGCATGCGATTGCCAAGGATGGCCTGGAGATAGTTGAGCACCGCCTCCCGGCTGTCGTCGACCCCGACCTCGCGACTGTGCGGATTCATGGGAATCCAGACCGCTCCGCCGGACACCGCCGTGCTGCCGCCGATGCTGTCGGTCTTCTCAACGACGAGAACGTCGAGGCCGTGATGCGCCGCGGTGAGGGCCGCGGCCATTCCGCCGGCGCCGGAGCCGACGACCACGACGTCGTGCTCTTCATCGAAACCAGGCGAAAACTGAGCTGCTGACATGTCTAGATTCCAAGGCCACCGCCAAGCGATTTGCCGCCGTCGACCAGCAGGACCTGACCGGTGATGAAATCCATGCGCGGCGAGGCAAGGAAGGAGACGGCGTTGGCGATATCCTGCGGCCGTCCAGCCTTTCCGGTCGGCTGAAGGGCGAGCTGCGCCGCCAGGCGTTCGGGTGTGAGCGCCGCCAGAAGCGGCGTGTCGATCAGTCCGGGCGCTATGGCGTTGACCAGGATGCCGCGCGGCGCCAGTTCCATCGCGGTTGCGCGGGTCAAGCCGACGACGGCGGCCTTCGAGGCCACGTAGTGGGCATGGTTGCGTGCGCCGAGAAAGGCGCGGGAGGCGATGTTGACGATCTTGGCGCCGGACTGCATGCGCGCGGCGGCCGCCTGGGATAGGCTGAAGAGAGCGATGAGGTTGATCTCGTACATGCGACGGAAGTCCTCCGCCGTGAGATCGAAGAACGGGCGCTCGTCGAAGATGCCGGCATTGTTGACGAGGGCTGACAGTGGACGTTCCCCTGCAATCAGCGATGTGACCGCATCGTGCTGACGCAGATCGACGGCGGCTGCGCGTGACGTCACATTGGCCGTGGATATTTCGGCGGCGCAGGCTTCGGCCGCCGCGCGATCGAGGTCGACAACGAGGACCTCGAATCCGTCCCGGGCCAGTCGGGCTGCGATCGCCTTGCCGATGCCGCGCCCGCCGCCGGTCACGAGTGCAAGTGGTGGCTGGGTTGAAGGATCTGTCATGGTTTCTTCTCCATGTTTCTTGAATTGGCGTCGGCACGCGCGAAATCGGCCCCGTGGCGGTGGGTCAGGAAGCCGGCGGTGAGTCCGCCGTCGACTTCGAGCACGGCGCCATTGACGTAGGAAGCTTCGTCGCTGAGCAGGAACGCGATGGCCGACGCGATCTCGGCTGGTTGCGCCAGCCGGCCGAGCGGCGTGCGATCCAGCATGACGTCGTTGAGAAAGGCGGCGGGAATGCCGTCGCGGATCATCGGCGTGTCGACGCCGTTTGGCGCCACCGCATTCACGCGCACGCCGCGATGGCCCCATTCCACCGCCAGCGTTTTGGTGAGGCCGACCAGTCCCCATTTCGACGCCGCGTAGTTGGCCCGGCCCGGCTGACCGCCCTTGGCGGTGATGGAGGCGATGGTAACGATCGCGCCGTGACCTTGCGCGAGCAGCACCTCGCCGACGGCGCGGCAGGTGTAGAAGACGCCCTTCAAATTGATATCGAGCACGTCAGAGAACGTCTTGTCGTCCATCGTTTCCGCGGCTGCGGCACGGGCGATACCTGCGCAAGGGATCGCGCCGTCTAGCCGGCCGAGTTGTCGTACGGCATCCGCGACGAAAGCGCTGGTCGCGCCTGCGTCACGCGTGTCGAAGGCCTGAACGACCACCCGGGCGCCTGCGGACTGCAGTGAAGCCTGCAACGCCGACAGGCCTGCCGGGTCGAGATCAGCTGCCGCGATGTCCGCACCCTCGCCGGCGAGCTGATGAGCGACGGCCTCACCGATCCCGCGTGCGGCTCCGGTTATGAGATAAGCCTTGCCGACGAGGCGTCCGGGTTGAGAGGCCATGATCAGCTCCCGAGATAAGTGCGCTTGATCGCTTCGTTCTGGCGCAACGCATCGGATGCGCCTTCGAGCACGATCTCGCCGTTTTCGAGGACGTAGGCATATTGCGAAGCGGCCAGCGCGACCGCCGCGTTCTGTTCGACCAGGAGGATGCTGAGGCCGTCGGCGTGCAACCTGGCGATGATGTCGAAGATTTTCTGCACCAGCACGGGCGACAGGCCGAGTGAGGGCTCATCGAGCAGGAGCAGCCGCGGCCGTGCCATCAACGCGCGGGCGATCAGCAGCATTTGCTGCTCGCCTCCGGACAGCGTGCCCGCCTTCTGCTTCAGCCGTTCGCGAAGCACCGGGAAGTAGGCGAAGACGCGATCGAGATCGCTGCGGACGCCCGCGGGATCGCTGCGGCCATAGGCGCCCATGTCGAGGTTCTCGCGCACGCTCATGTCGCGGAAAACCTCGCGGCCTTCCGGCACCTGGGAGATCCCGGCCTTGACCACGTGATGGGATTGCAGCCGGTTGAGCGGCTGGCCTTCAAAGCGGATGGAGCCGCTCGTCAGCGGCACCAGCCGCGAAATAGTATTGAGCGTCGTGGTCTTACCGGCCCCGTTGCCACCGAGCAGGGCCACGATCGAACCGACGCTCATTTTGAGGTTGACATTGCTCAGGGCCTGGATGCGCCCGTAGGCGGCCGAAACGCCTTTGACTTCGAGCAGGTCAGCCATGGGCAGCCTCCTTGCCGAGATAGGCTTCGATCACCGCCGGATCGTTGCGCACCTCCTGCGGTGTCCCCTCGGCGATCTTGGTGCCGAAGTTGAGCACCGTGACCCGATCCGAGATCGACATCACGAGCTGCATGACGTGCTCGACGATCAGAATGGTGAGCCCGTCCGTCCTGACGAGGTCGGTGAGTAGGCGGTCGAGGGACGTGATTTCTCGATTGCGGAGGCCCGCGGCCGGCTCGTCGAGCAGCAGGAGACGTGGCCGGATCGCAAGCGCGCGCGCCAGCTCGAGCAGTTTCTGATGGCCGAAGTCGAGATTCCTGGCCTTGTGCTCGCGATAGGGGCCAAGGCCGGTGCGTTCGATGACGCTCTCGATGTGGCGCATCACCGCCGGCGGCTTTGCCTGGAGCCAGTCCCGCAACGAACCGCCACAATGGACGTGCGCGCCGATCATGACGTTCTCGAGCACGGTCAGTTCGTTGAAGAGCTCGAGATTCTGAAACGAGCGTGCGATGCCGCGGCCGGCCATCTCGGAGGCTGGTGCCCGGGTGATGTCGGTACCGTCGAACACGACCCGGCCGGAGGTCGGCTGATAGAAGCGGGAAATGCAGTTGAAGGTGGTCGACTTTCCGGCGCCGTTGGGGCCGATCAGCGCATGGATGGTCCCCTGCGCGACGTCGAGGCTGAAATCACTGACCGCGACAAGTCCGCCGAACCGGACGGTGACATTCTCGACCCTGAGCAGGGCGTCAGGCACGGGCGAACCTCTTCAAATTGTCGCCGACGAATGCGAACAGGCCGCGCGGTGCAAACATCATGAAGACGATGAGGATCAGTCCGTAGATGATCTCCTGGTAGGAAGGGGCCTGGCGCAGCAGCTCGGAGATCAGGCCGAAGACGATCGCGCCGCCGATCGCGCCGGAGAAGGAGCCGAGCCCGCCGACGACCACCATGGTGAGCACCAGGATGGTGGTTTGGAAGCCGAGGCTATCAGGATGGATGTAGGTCGAATAGATCGCGAACATGGCGCCGGCCACGCCCGCGAAGAAGGCTGAGAGTGCGAAGGCTGCGAGCTTGGTGGTCCGGACCGGCACGCCCATCGCAAGTGCGGCGACCTCGGACTCGCGCACGGCCCGGAAGGCGCGCCCGAGCCGCGATCGTGCAATCACGACCGTCGCCCAGATCATCAGCAAGGTGATGGCGAGCACGACGGGGTAGGCCTGTCTGTCGCTGATGATCTCGAAACCAAACAGGCTGGCCGGTGGAATACGCAGGCCGTTCGGCCCGCCAGTGACCGGCGTCCAGCTCAGGAACACCCATTGCATGGCCTCGCCGAATGCAAAGGTGGCGAGCGCCAGGTAGATGTCGCGCATTCTCAGCGCGAGCGTCCCGATACACAGCCCCACCAGCGCGGCGACGAGACCCGATGCGAGGACCGACAAGGGGAACGGCCAGCCGAAGGCGGCGTTGGCAAGACCGCTGGTGTAGATGCCGATACCGTAGAAGGCCGCCTGCGCGAGCGAGAACTGGCCGGCTTCGCCGATGACGATGTGCATTCCGAGACAGAGCACGGTGAAGGTGAGCAGCAGATTGGCGAGGTAGATGACATAACCGCTGGAAACCATCGGCAGCACGATCAAGCCCGCTAACGCCGCGAGAAGGCCGATGATGCGCATGGCGGCTCAGACCTTCTTGATCACGATGCGGCCGCCGAAAAGGCCTTGAGGCCGCAGGATCAGCACCAGCATGATGGCAAGGAACGGAGCGAGCGTGATGGCGCGCGACGATACGAACAGCCCGACCAACTGCTCGACGATGCCGATGATGAAGCCGCCGACCACGGCGCCGGGCAGGCTGGCGAAACCGCCGACGATCGCGGCCGCGAAGCCGAGCGTTACGACCGTGCCCATGTCCGCCGTCATCAGCAGCTTGGGTGAAATCAGCAGCGCCGCGATCGCCGAGATCGCGCCTGACAGGCCCCAGATGATCGTGTGGATCCGGTTGAGATTGACCCCGACGAGCTGAGCCGCTTTGGGATTCATGCCGACCGAGCGCATGGCGCGGCCGAGCTTGGTGTAGCCGAACATCCAGAAGAAGGCCGCCATCACGGCGATTGCGGTGCCCAGAATCACGAGATCGAGCCGGGTCACGCTCGCCTGTCCGATCATCAGTGAATCGGTCGAGACCAGTGCGGGAAACGAGCGCGGCGTGTCGCCAAAGCCGGTCTGGCGCACGAGGCCCTTCAGCACATAGGAGAGACCGAGCGTCGCAATCACGAGGTTGACTGGGCTACCGCTCGCATGGGCGACCTGGGCGAGGACGACGCGGCGGAACAACGCCGCTCCGGCGAACGCGACGACGATGGTCATCGGGATCGCCGCCCAGGCCGGCACCGCGCGAAACACGAGCAAATAGAGCGCGACATAGCCTGCCGCCATCAGCATCTCGCCTTGCGCGAAGTTCGGCACCTCGGACGTCCTGAAGATGATGACGATCGCGAGCGCCAGCAGCGCGTAGACGCTGC
Source organism: Bradyrhizobium sp. LA6.8 (assembly GCF_040547935.1). Classification (NCBI taxonomy): domain Bacteria; kingdom Pseudomonadati; phylum Pseudomonadota; class Alphaproteobacteria; order Hyphomicrobiales; family Nitrobacteraceae; genus Bradyrhizobium; species Bradyrhizobium sp. LA6.8. Next base: position 652,437 of record NZ_JBEPQQ010000004.1, on the reverse strand, counting down.
CGACGACGAGGCCGGAGGCGACGCCCTGTTGCAGGAAAAGGAGGGCGAGTTGCAAATCCATGAATGCGCCGTTCGAGAACCGGGTTGGGGAAGAGGATGCGAGGCCGCGCGGATGGAGCGCGGCCTCGAGCGGTTCAGCCCTTGAATTGCCAGCGGCTGGTATAGACGCCGGGCTGCAGTACCTGGTTCGTGCCGTCGAACTTGATGAAGATGGTCGACTTGTTCGCAGCGCGCTCCTGTGGGCCGAATACGACGGGCCCGGCCATCACGCCGCTGTCGAAGTTCTGCTTCTTTAAGGCGTCGAGCACCTTTTCGCGCGTCGGCTGCGGACCGGCGTCCTTGAGGGCGTTGACGATGCTCATCGCGGAGGGAATGCCGTAGGGCATATAGGCCTGCGGGTGATCCGGCTTGGCGGCGAGGTCGGGGTAGGCCGCCTTGTACATGTCGTAGACCCATTTGATCTTCGGTCCGCCAGGCAGGTCGGCCAAGACGTCCTGCACGTAGAAGTTATTCAGCGCGTCCTTGCTACCGACATTCTCCGCGAGCTGCGACAGGTTGGCCGTTCCGGTGACGGACAGGATGATCGGCTTGTTGAAGCCGAGCTCGTAAGCCTTCTTGATCAGCAGGGCGGCGGGGCGCGCATAGGTGACGATCGCGATCGCGTCCGGATTGGCGGCGCGAAGCTTGAAGAACGGCGCGGTGACATCGGTGATGGTCGGGCTGATCGATTCGACCAGCAGATTGACCTTGTGCGCTTCCGCGTCGGCCTTCGATCCTTCCAGGTTCCATACGCCATAGGCGTCGTCGTGGTTGATGTAGGCGATCTTCTTGGCGCCAAGGGTTTTTGCCGCGAAATCGATGATCGCTCCTCCGACCGCGTACTGCGAGATCGAGAAGGCGCCGAAGATGTAGTCGGTCGGCGGATAGAGCGCCCCGTCACCCGAGGCGTTCAGCATGATCAGCGGAATCTTGGAGCGGACGACATAGTCCTTTGCGGCGACGACCGCGGCCGAGCACGATCCGCCATTGAGCAAGAACACCTGGTCCTGCTCGACGAGCTTCTTCACCGCGGCGACCAGATCGTTGGCATTGCAGCGGTCATCTTCGAGGACCACCTCGATCTTGCGGCCGTTGATGCCGCCGTCCTTGTTGATCTTGTCGTAATACATCCGCGCCGCGTTCGCGACGTCGAAGCCATAGGCCATGTTCGCTCCCGACAGCGGTGCGAACATGCCGATCTTGATGGTCTTGTCGGTGATGCCTGGTTCCTGCGCGAAGCTGGCTACCGGCAGGCTCATGGCGGCAAAACATGCGGCGGCCAGTGCGGCTAGCCGGCCGGGTGCTCTGATCAACATTCTTGTTCCTCCCCTTTTTTGTTGAACCCGTTATTGCATCCTGTAGCCGCCGTTGACGTCGATGGTGACGCCGGTGATGTAGGACGCGCCCGGCGAGACCAGGAAGCGCACGGCTGCCGCGACATCGTCGGGCGTGCCGAGCCGTCCCAGCGGAATCTGGGCCGAAGCCTTCTCGTCGTCGGCGGGATCGAGCGACAGACGCAGCATCGGCGCGTCGATTAGTCCCGGCGCCACCGAGTTCACGGTGACCGTCCGCGGCGCAAGCTCGCGCGCCAAGACCTTGGTGAGACCAAGCACGGCGGATTTGCTGGCGATATAGGACGCGCTGGACCTGTAGCCGCCGAGCTGGGCCGCAACGGACGACAGTGTCACGATGCGTCCGCCGCCGACGGAGGCGGGCAGGCGGTTTGCGAATTCCCGGCAGCACAGAAACGTCCCGGTCGCGTTGACGTCCTGCGTCGTCTGCCATTCGGCAAGGTCCGTCTCTGCGACGAGATTGCGCGAGCCGTCGGGCCGCAGCATCAGGACGCCAGCCGCGGTCACCATGACGGCGATATCGCCCAATGCATGCTGGGCGCGGTCGAACGCCGCCTTGACCTGCGTCTCGTTCGAGACATCGGCGACAATGGCGATGTGGCCGGTGCCGGCGAGTTGCGGCAGCAGGCCGTCAAGTGCATCCCGGCTGCGGTCGAGAGCCACCACCCGCAGGCCGTCTTCGGCCAGCGCTCGGCAAATGGCCGCACCAATCCCGCCGCTCGCCCCCGTCACGAGGGCGGCGCGCCGCTCCTGACCATTCACGCGTTTCACTCCTTGGTCCCTTGATTGGATACAATCCAAGGGTAGTCGCGCGCTAATGTCAACAATATTGCATTGGATGCTGCAATATTTTATCCAATCTTTACCTTCGCATGTGGATGAGGCCCCGTGACCAGCGCATCGGATGTCACTGAATTGTTGCGTGAGCGCATTCTGTCGGGCGATGTGCCGTCAGGGTCGCGGCTGCAGCAGATTCCGCTATCGGAAGCCCTTGGCGTCTCACGCACGCCGCTGCGTGAGGCGCTTGCGCAACTCGCGAAGGAAGGACTGCTCATCTACGAACCGAACCGCGGTTACGCGGTAAGGGCGTTCTCAACGGCCGAAATCAGCGCGGCTTTCGAGGTGCGCGCGCGGCTGGAGGCGCTGGCGTGTGGCATCGTAGCGAGGCAGGGCGCCTCAGTGGAGGTGCTCGACCGGCTGCGCGAATGCGTTGCCGAAGGTGATCGTATTCTTTCGAAGGGTGTTCTAGATCCACACGATCTGATCCCCTATCGCCGTATGAACGTCGATTTTCACGAGACCATCATCCAGACCTGTGAGAACCCCTTCGTCAGCAGTTTCGTGCGGCAGTGTCACAACGTTCCGATGGCGTCAGACCGGGTTTTCATTTGGGAAGATTATCAGGTCATCGCGCGCTCCCACGACGATCACCATCGGATCCTAGATGCGATCGCTAAGCGTGAGGCCCAGCGCGCGGAGAACTTGATGTCGGAGCACATCCACTTCGCGCTCCTCGTTCTGCGCAGGAAGCTCGAAGAAGATGGCCGGGCCGCGCAATTGCGCGACGACCGAAAGTAACCATCGAAACGGCGCCTTCGTCCGTACGTTGGTAGCCACGGTAGTCCGGGCCCCGCGCATCGCGCGTAAGGTGATCTTCACCGGTGGTGTATCGCGCCGATTGAGGCGGTGGGTGCGCATGAGGAGCGATCGAGAAGCTGCTTTTAGTTTCGGCTTCTCATGGCGGGGCTGCCGCATATGATGGACATGCACCACGGATGGATATCCGAGCCTAGCGAAACAGTTTTCTCAGTCCCATTGCGCCTTTCCAATCCGAGAAGTGCACAGAATGGAAGTGACCGAACGTGATTGAACAGGAATACGACACGATTATCATCGGCGGAGGTTCCGCTGGAGCGACGCTCGCCGCGCGCCTCAGCGAAGACCCATCGCATCGGGTGCTGCTGCTTGAAGCGGGACAAGATCTCCGAACAGCAACTACGCCGGAACACATCCGCATCCCCAACCCGATGCGCGCCATCGGTGACGACGATTTCCGCTGGCCGAAGCTGTTGGCGCGACGCACCGAGCGCCAGCAGCCGCTGCTGCTCTGGCGCGGCCGTGCCATGGGCGGAAGCTCGACAATCAATGGTCAGATCGCGATCCGCGCCGTCCCCGACGACATCAACCGTTGGACGGCCGCGGGCTGTCAGGGGTGGTCGTGGGACGAGCTTTTGCCCTATTTCTGTAAGCTTGAGACGGACAAGAATTTCCCCAATGCAGTCTATCACGGCGATCACGGCCCGATCCCGGTGTATCGAGCTCCGGTCCCGGATTGGGGCAATGTCGACCGGGCGTTACGCTCGTCCGCGCTTGCCCTCGGTTATGGCTGGTGTGAGGATCACAACGCGCCTACCGGCACCGGAGTCTCGCCCTATGCTATCAATAGCGAGGGCGGCCTGCGAATCTCCACCAATGATGGGTATCTGGAGCCGGCGCGCGGTCGCGCCAACCTTGACATCGTCGGTGATGCCCTGGTCGACAGCGTCACCTTCGAAGGAAACCGGCTGCACGCCAGTGGCGTCTTGGTCCGCGTCAACGGTCAATCCTACGCGCCCCGCGCGACGCGCGAGGTTATCCTCTGCGCCGGCGCCATCCATTCGCCGGCTATCCTGCAACGCTCCGGCATCGGGCCTGTCGCCCTGCTGGAGCCGCTCGGTGTCCCGATCCGCGTGGATCTCCCGGTGGGCGAGAATCTGCTCGACCACCCGATTGTAAACGCACTGCTGCATTTGCGCGAAGGAAGCCAGGTAAGCACGCTGATGCATCGGCACACCAATTGCTGCCTGCGCTACTCGTCCGGCCTCGCAGACGCTGGCGAAAATGACATGATCATGATTGCTGGCAATCTTGCTCGCTCGCAGCAATCGACGGCCGATGTGGCGCTCGGACGCATCGCTGTCTCTGTCTATCAGGCCTTCAGTCAAGGCTACGTCCGCATCACTACCACCGACCCAGAGGTCGACCCGGCGGTTGAGGAACGCATGCTGTCCGATCCTCGCGATCTGGTGCGCCTGCGCGATGGTGTTCGCCGCCTGCGCGATATCTGCTTGCAGCCTGCGGTAACCGAGATCGCTTCCCGCGTCGATTATGGCATCAGTGGCCGCTCTATGGACGAGCCGTTCAGCGACGCAGAGTTAGACGGCTGGCTGTTCGCCGAGTGTAGCGACGCGCAACACGCGAGCGGTACCTGCCGCATGGGCGCGCCGGACGATGCGCGCTCGGTCGTCGATCACGAATGCCGGGTGATCGGATGCACCGGACTGCGCGTGATCGATGCGTCGGTCATGCCGGAAGTCCCGCGCGCCAACACCCATTTGACCACGGTAGCCATCGCAGAGCGCATGGCAGACCGGTTGAAAGATACAAGGTAAGCGGTGGTACCCCGTGCCGGCCTGAGTGTATCGATGCAGCCTAGGCTCTTTCCGTACTAGAATGACTTGGGAGCCATCGCGTCCATTTCGTCGCATGATACGCGCGATTTGTTCGGTCGTTTCCTATAGGGTTTGCGCGAGCGCGCTTTCGGCTAATGCCGGAGGCGATCCAGACTTAATCACCATGCTTCCGATGATCACATCAGCTTCGCTGAAAGCAGGCGCGGCAATTCCAGTCACGTCATCGCTGCAACGCGTCTCCGAGACTTCGGGTAACCGCGCTCACCCAGCGATCTTCTCCTGCTTGACGCGGCGCACATCGACGCCGACCCGGTTGCAGTGATCCGGTTGCCCCAACGTGTTCCGCAGGGCCGATGAGTGGGCGACGATTACATTCGCCATCATCCCTCCGACGTCATCATGGAATCCATTGTGCCGGGAAAGAGGAATTGATCAAAGCCATCAAGGCGAGGTTAGCGAGAAGCTATCGCACTGGCCACCAGAGACGGCTCATTGAGGGGACCGAGGTCAGCAAAGCATACGGCACCTGCAAACTCTTCGAACAATGCGTGAGCCACCGAGACAGCAACAGTTGTTTTTCCTATGCCGCCCGGGCCAACCATCGTCACAAAGCGTCGCTCCGACAACTGACCTGATATTTCGTGGACCACGTCATCGCGACCAATCATTCGGGTCAAACGAGGCGGCAACTTTCGAGCGATGAATGAGGCTGGGTTGTGCGTAGCATCGGCTTGCAGCGGCCCCAAGCGAGAGATTGGCGCCACGAAGCAATAGCCCTGGCCCGGAATTGTTGCCACATAGCGCGCTCCGGCGTCTCCTTCGCCGAGCGCCTTACGGAGCATGGCAACTTGAACACGAAGGTTTACTTCATCGATCGTGACGCCGGGCCATACTTGAGCGATCAAATCCTTCTTGCCGACCACTTTCCCAGCGTGCTCGACCAGAACGGCCAGAATTTCGAAGGCTCGGACCCCAACCTCAATTGGAACGCCCTCCTTTTCCAGAACTCTCCGCGAACCGGACAAACGGAAAGGACCAAACAAAATCTCTTGATCTGCCTTTGGATTTTTGCGGTCGATCATCTCAACACATTGCCGATCCGAACAGGTCGATCATCCTCCTCCTCACCAGTCAGCGTCTGCTGGAAAACAACCAGCGCCTCCAGGAAAACATCTCGCGGCTGGAAGCAACTCTCGCACAGGAGAAGGCGGCGCGAGAGACGGCGGCCGCGCGTGGCATAGCTTAAAACCTTGGCCTTACTGCTCCACCATTGGTGGCACGTCTGTCACGCAGTGCGGGTCTCGCGAGGCAGAGATGTCCGCTATGGGGTCATTAGCGGAAGTGGCGGCTTCCCTTTGCTATATCTGGTCTGCCCCGAAAGCAGACATCCAGCGATCGGTTGAACTCGCCGTCAAAAGCGGCGGTCACCCCGCCTAAGCCGACTTCCGCCGCTGGCCCGACACGGGTTTCTTCGCCGCTACTTCCTTCACCGGCTTCTTGCCTTGGATCGTCATCAGCATCTCTTTTTGGCCCGCCGCCGCCTTGCGCGGCTTCTCGGCGGGCTTTGCTGCCTTCGCCGGCGCAGCCTCCCGACCGACGCTCTGCCGCAGCGCCTCCATCAGATCGACCACGTTTTCGCCTTTGGGCCGTTCCTTCGGGCGGATGGTCTTGCCTGCGCGCTTCTGGTTGATCAGGTCGACCAGCGCGGTCTCGTAATGATCCTCGAATTTCCCTGGGTCGAACGTGCCGGTCTTCTGGTTGACGATGTGCCTTGCGAGGGCGATGCCAATATCGCTCTTCGTAAATCGAGCCCGAGCGTCCAGGACATTGTTCGCAGAGCGCCTGTTGCGCATATCCAGGCGCGCCTCCCGAGGTCGATGCTGCTTTGATGCTTCGGTGCCGCATGTCATCCGCAATTCCCGAAATGAAGTTGTGGGAGACGCGGGGCCGCTGAACCATTGATCGGCCGTCCGGCGTCATGTGTCGTCCCTCATGAACCCTGCTCCAGGCCGATGTTAAACGCGAATACCCGAACTCGACCCTGCCAAACACCGTCTTCTGCTGCATGGCATGACCCAGAAGCAACTGGTTTTAACATTGAACGATCTCAAGGCGATGCCGTCGATTTCGCGGATGGCCTTTATCGAATGCACCGGTAACGGGTGGGAGAACTGGAAAAAGGCGGACGAGAACCTCACCGTGCAGAATACCCATGGCCTGGTCAGTACGAATGAATGGACCGGAGTGCCATTAAAGTTCCTGATCCAATTGGTCGGCAAGAACTCCGGGGCCACGTGGATGCTTGCCGAGGGTGGCGATGCCGCGGGCGTTGCGCGTAGCATTCCACTCACGGACGAGATCATGGACGAGGCTTTCGTCGCCTACGGTCAGAATGGCGAGCCGCTCAGGCCTGCTCACGGTTTCCCGATCAGACTTATCATGCCCGGGTTCGAGGGAAATCTAAACATCAAATGGCTTCGGCGTCTGAAGTTCGGCGATCAACCCTGGATGACCCGCTGGGAAACCGCTCGCTATACGCAGCTTCTGGCAGACGGAAAGGCGACCCAGTTCCAGCTCAGGATGGAGACCAACTCTGTTATCACCTCGCCATCCGGAACGATGGTGATAGAGCCTGGATACAATCGCATCATAGGCTTGGCCTGGAGCGGTCATGGCAAGGTCGAGAAGGTCGAGATCAGCACCGACGGCGCGAAGAGCTGGAAGCAAGCAGAGTTGAGTCATCCAGTACTTCCAAAAGCCCAGACCCGATTTCAGATGAGCTGGATCTGGGATGGCCGAAGCACAAAGATCGTAAGTCGTTCTACCGACGATAAGGGCAACGTTCAACCAGATCGCGCTGCACTTATCGCACTCATGGGAACAAACGCGCTCTTTCACTACAATGCGCAGCAGACCTGGAGCATCGACGCAGCAGGGAGAGTCCGCAATGTTCTTGAATAAGCTCTTCTTGCAAATTGCCCTTGCCAGCTGCTTGGTGACACCGGTGCTGGCCGAAGAATTCGGGCGTCCCGCTAGGCCTGATGAGATCGAACTATGGGACATCGACGTGAGGCCGGACGGCAAGGGCCTGCCAGAAGGCAGTGGCACGGTGGCGCAGGGTAAAGCGATATTCGAAGACAACTGCTCAGGCTGTCACGGCACGCGCGGCCAAGATGGCATCAAGGATCGCTTGGTTGGTGGTCAGGGCACGCTCGCTTCCGAAAATCCCATCAAGACCGTCGGCAGCTTCTGGCCCTATGCCACAACGTTGTTTGATTACATTCACCGGGCCATGCCTTACCAGGCACCCGGTTCGCTAGGTGTCGACGACACCTATGCCGTCGCTGCCTACCTGCTTAGCCTGAACGGGATATTACCCATGGATGGGAAGTTGGACAAGCAGAGCCTGCCGAAAGTTCAAATGCCGAATCGCAACGGATTTGTTCCGGTACCGGAATTCGACTACCCGCAGAGCCACCATAACTGAGCTGGACGTCATGAAGGGAAGCGACAACGACTGCCCCCGATGCGCATGCGTCGAGCCGAGGTGCGATTTATTGGTGTGGTCGTTGCCATCTGCTTGTTCGGATTTAAAGGAGTAAAGGCGATGTCTATAGAGGGATTGATTTCGATCAAGAGCAACTACGGCCCAGAGGAAACGATGGAGCGGCTCGAGGCCGCGATCAAAGCCACGGGCATGACGGTGTTTGCCCGAATTGACCATGCGGCTGCGGCTGCCGCTGCCGGCATGAAGTTGCGCCCGACAAACCTTTTGATCTTTGGCAGCGCCAAGGGGGGGACGCCCCTAATGCAAACGGTGCAGACTATCGGCATAGACTTGCCGCTCAAGGCTCTTATCTGGCAGGACGAAGCGGGGGCGACCTGGATCTCATACAATGATCTGATTTGGCTCGCCAAGCGACACAAGGCAGAGACCAAATCGAAGGCGGCCATCCACGCTATGTTGATCGCGCTTGACGCAGTGGCTTCCACAGCCACCACAGCCAGAGTGGCACCGAACTGAGCGGTCGAATTCTGATCAGCGGCGAGGCCCATCCGGATGTTCAAGCGTCATCAGGAACGATGCGGCGATCTTATGGAGAGGCATTGCCTCGAGAGCCGCGGGCGAAATTTTTCGGCCAGCGGGTAGGTGACTTCCAGCGCCCGGGGCACCGGTGGATGAATCAAGTGTCTCACGCTTGCAAATTGCCACGCTGTGGCTGGTTCGCTCGAATGGCTACGTATCCTTTCAAACTCTTAGTCGTTTCGGGAGGCCTTGAAAGATCAACCTCTCAACCATCGGCTTGCGTTTATGACTGATATTCGGCGCTCGCGCCGTCCCGAGGCCCGCCGGTGGGCATTTCCTCCCCAGACCCGCCCCACGGCCAATCCCACCGGGCGCCTTTCAGGTACGTTCGATTGAATTCACCTTTGTCGATCAAAGGCACGGAGTCGCCCTTAACCTGCCGAGCAACGCCTTTGCGGCCTTGAGATCGGAGCTATCGAATCCTTCCGTGAATCGGTTGAACACAGCAGCCAATAGACTGCAGCCGTCTGATTGACGACCTTGGTGTATCCACAGTTCGGCAAAGCTCATCGCGGTTCGCAATTCCCAAGAAAGAGCGTGTTGCACGTCGGCCAATTTCAACGATCTCTGAAATAGCCGTTCCGCGCCCGCTAAATCCTCTTGATCTGCCGACGCTAAAATGACGCCTTTGATACGCAGCAGCTCTGGCAATATGAATGCTTGGCCGTTGTCTTCAACTCGGGCGATTGCATCGTCGATGGTCGCTGATGCGTCGTCACTCCGCCCGAGCTTAGCGAGGCCTTCGGCCAAGCTGCCAAGTAATGCCGGATGATGAAGTTCGTACCGGTCAGCTTGCAGTGCGCTGATTGCGCCACCCAACATCTCGACACCTTCCTCTGCGTCGCCATGGTGAATATCCAACACACCTTTCAAGCCGATACCAACTGCACGGTGGGGACCGAGTGAATGCCTTTCGCAATGAGCGATAAGTCGCTCGATCACGCCGCGCGCCACGGGGACATTTCCGATGCGAACGAACATGAAACCAGAAAAGACCAGGCCGGTGCTCAATGTGACGGGATGCTCTATATCCGTGCGATCGTGGATTGTCTCCAGCGCCATCTTGACGGCCTGGTCGGGAAATCCCCTAAACCACCGAATTGCAGCCAACGCACACCGAACGCGCGTCTCCGTATGGCTATCGAAGCCAAAATTACTCGACTGGTTGCGAAGAACGCTGGGATCGGCGAGAAGGCTCTCGCAACTTCTCTCGGCAGAAAGCTGGTTGCCGGCGAAATAGTTCGAAAGCCCGAGCATCCAATTCGCTACAGCAATGGGGGCTGGATCGTTCGTTTTTCGGGCGACCTCCTCATTGCGTTGCGCAAGTTCAAATGACTTGCGGAAATCCCCAATTGCAATGTGGAAGTTGTGAAGGGAGCGAAGCATCCGCATTTGGAAGTACGGATCGCCAAGGACCTCGGCCAAATCCAGTGCTCTCATCAGAGCAATCCGCGCATCCTCGCGGTAGCCTTCCGTAAGCATCAACGATGATCCCAGCGACGCCTGCAATTCCATCTCTCGTCGCGTGGCGCGATCAGGTTCGCCGATTACTCCCAGCGCTCGCCTCGTTAGGCGATGACATTCGGCCAATAACGAAAGCTCAGCCAAGAAAGGTGCGACTAAGGCCGCCAGAGAAACTCCGACTTCGGTGTGGTTCGCGGACGATAGGCTCCAATCGAGTGCGCCGCGCGCGTTACCGAGCACTTCTGATCGCAGGCTCAAGTCTCGAGACATTGCGAGCGAGCTGGAATCGTGGCGTTCAAGGACTTCTCGATAATGGATCGCGTGACGCTGCTTCGTCGGGTCGAGCTCCCCGCTTTCTCCCAATTTGATTGCAGCATAGGTGCGGGTGGTATCAAGTAGTCGGTACCGCCGTTTTGTCCCCCCTTTGTCGACCTCAACAAGGGATTTTCCAACCAGAGCGGCGGTGGCCGCCGCGACACGTATGTCATCAAGATCTTCATCTGTTGCAACTGCGCACGCTGCCTCAAGTGTGAAGGTGCCGACAAAAACGGAAAGCCTGCGAAGAACCAAGCGTTCTTCCTGCGGCAGTAAATCATAACTCCAGTCGAGCGTTGCTCTCAGTGTGTGATGACGTGGGCGCGCCGTACGCCGTCCCTCCCATGTTAGCTCGAACCGATCCTTCAAGAGTGACAAGGTGCCCTCCATCCCATAGGCGTTGGCACGGGCGGCGGCGAGTTGAATGGCGAGGGCGATTCCGTCTAGCCGACGGCAAATTTCCCCGATTATGGGAACATCAGTATCGGTCAGCGTGAGTTGTCGTCGTCCGCCAGCGATAGCGCGTTCCATAAATAGCTGCACGGCGGGGAAATCGAGTACCTGCGTAGCGGTGAGGCGTACGTTATCGGGTGGACTGGCGAGCGGCGGTAGCCGATGAATATGTTCGCCTTCGACCCGCAAGGATTCCCTGCTGGTCGCCAATATGTGCACTTGCGGTGCGTTCGCGAATATTCGCTCAGCTAGCGTCGCCACGGTTTCTATTACGTGCTCACAGCTGTCAAAGATCAAAAGCGTTCGTTTGTCCCGGAGATGGTTAATCAAGGCAGTAGTGAGATCCGCGGACTGAAGCGGAATACCAAGCGTCACGGCAATAGTGCCAGGTATGAGAAGCGGATCACTCAGCAGTCCAAGATCGAAAAGATATACGGCGCCGCCAAACTCGTTGTTCAGCTCGTGACCGACTGAGACAGCCACCGTGGTCTTCCCAATGCCGCCCGGTCCCACGATCGTGAGAAAGCGCTCGGTCTTCAACCGGATAACGATTTCCCCGACCGTTTGATCACGTCCGAAAATCCGCGTAACCTTAGGCGGAAGATTGTAGTCCGGATCAAACGCCTGATTGGTCGATGCTGGGACCCCCGCGCGAAAAATCGGCGCGACGAAGCAATAGCCCGTCCCGGGAATTGTACTGATATAGCTCGCACTCGTGGCTCCGTCGCCGAGTGCCTTCCGAAGCGCGGCGACCTGGACGCGAATATTGGCCTCGTCGACGGTGATCCCAGGCCAGGCTCGCGCGATCAGGTCACTCTTGCTGACTACCTTGCCAGCTTCTGCGACCAGAACGACAAGGATGTCGAGGGCTCGACTACTCAGACGAACCGGTGTGCCGTCACGTTCGAGGAACCGTCTCGCGGCGAACAGCCGGAACGGTCCAAACGAAACGACTTGATCGTGCGTCTCGCTCGATTCATGTCGACCTTCGTGTTGACCGCGATCAATGGGTAGGCCGGGCATTGTAGAGCCTAAGGCTTTTTGTAGGGGGAGCCGGCTGCTGGAAGCAATCCTCGATTTATGCTCGTCCGAAATCAAGTTAGTTTATTGCCGCAGGCAAGGCCTCTGCCCGAAAAGCCGTGCAAGGACATTTCGATACGGTTGTAACGACCGGGCGGTTAGCGTCGAGCCAAGCAACTCTAAGGTGTGGCCGGGTGGCTCAATGCCGTCCGCGGAGCATGCCACTTTGCGTTCGATCTCAAAACACAGTCCGAATTCGAAAGATGATACCGCGAAGGCGTCGCAGAATACGGAGCGAGGTCTCAATCCTTGTCATATGGCTCATACAAGACGGCGGAGCATCTCTTGAACACCATAGCGCGGCCCAAGATCCAATTCTCAGAGCAGCTGCTTCTGAACGAGTTTACTCATAGAATTAACAACGAGTTCGCGTCGGCGATTCAGGTCGTATCCTCGGCCGCGGCTAGATCGTCAAACGACGATGTGAAGACTGCACTGGCAAATGTACTGGAACAATTGCACGCCTACGCGCGGGTTCATCACGCGCTGCAGATGCCAACGCAAAGCGATCTTGTCGATGCCTCGAAATATCTGCGCGAGCTGTGCCTCTCGATAACTTGCTCCAAGCTCGTAAATGCGGGCATTGAGCTAATTCTTGTCGATCAGCCATTCCGATTGTCTGCCGAACGCGCGTGGTTGATGGGATTGATAATTTCAGAGCTCATTACGAACTCCGCTCGTCACGCGTTTGATCAGCGAGGTGGCGTGATTCGGGTTGATTGCCTGGTGTCACAAGAGTCCGTGGTGTGTCGAGTGTTGGACAATGGATCTGGTTCGATGGCGCAGCCAAGGAATGGAGGCGGCATGCGAATTATTAGCGGACTTGCGGAGGCCCTCGGTGCGACATTTGCCTTCAATCTTGGCGAGGCTGGTGCTGAAGCTATCCTTGATCTTCCGCTTGAGACGGTGTGCCTACTTCAGACACCGACGTGAGCTCAAATGATCTGGTGTCAGTGAGGGATTAGGGTCGCTCCATTCCGTTGAGCCGCACGGACGGTTCGGCCGTTCATGGGCTCCATGTGGAGCATTGGAGGAAAACCATGACAATCACTCCATCGCAAGTGTTCTCCAGGCGACGTTTTTGCTCCTGCTGTGTCGCGGGCGCGGCGCTTTCGACCGCTAGTCGTTGGCTTTCGCCGAGTGAGGCATTTGCCGAAGCACGCGGACTCGTAAGCGCTATCAAAGATGCCGCCGCGGTCTCACCGATCGTTACCCACAAGTTGCGTAACAATATCAGCGTGCTTGAAGGTTCGGGAGGGAACATTGCGGTTCTCGCGGGGGCAGACGGCAAGGTGCTCGTTGACGCTGGTATTGGAATCTCGCGACCGCGCCTTGCCAGGGCTCTTGAAGAGTTGGGTCCCGGAGCCGTCACACATGTCATAAACACGCATTGGCATTTTGATCATTCCGATGGAAATACCTGGTTGCATTCGACCGGTGCGAAGATCATCGCGCATGAAAAGACCCGAGAATATCTCTCAAAGGTGCAGCGAGTGGAAGACTGGGACTACAATTTTCTGCCCCCATCTCTGGATGGAATGCCCAGCGAAGTCTTCACGGAAGAGTACGATCTTCAATTCAACGCATCAAACCTCCACTTATGGCGGTACGCTTCCGCACACACTGACAGTGATATCGCCGTTACGTTTGCCGAGGCGGATATTGTTCATGTCGGCGACACGTTCTGGAACGGAGTCTATCCGTTCATCGACTACTCGACGGGAGGCAGCATCGACGGAATGATTGCTGCATCTGATGCCAACCTGGCAGCAACCACAGACGCAACGATCATCGTCCCCGGCCACGGAAAGCCTATCGGCAATCGATCCGAGTTGAAAGAGTTCCGCGAGATGCTCGTAGTTGTTAGAGATAGCGTTGCAACTCTAAAAGAGCGAGGATTATCTCGCGACGAGACCGTTGCCGCGAGGCCGACCGCGGCCTTTGATGACAGATTCGGCAACTTCGTCGTCGATGGAGGCTACTTCACCAAGTTGGTCTACGAGGGCGTATGAGCGTGGTCTATCATGAACCTCCGCCGCCTATAACGCGCGCATTGAGCGCACCATCACCGAGATGTGGGTCAATCAGCGATTTGCGATCTATCAGTTCGTGCAAATTCGAAGCGCTTGCGCCCTTCGCTAGTGGCCCAAGACGGACATCGAACCATCCGACTTCAACGTCGTTTTCTGTGCGCATACCGGAGGCGACAACTTCCAGCGACACGCCTTCATGCATTGGTGTGGCCGACGCGCAAGCGAGCCGGGCAGGGCAGTCATTTTCGGGATTGGTTTGCGGTAACCTCTGTACCCTCTGCGGTCGGGCATCGTGTCTTTTCGGAATATCATGCGCTTCGTGGAATACGCGATCGATGGACCACTGTAGAAGTCGGGAGCACCGCTCGTGAGATCGCGGGTATTCACGGATAATTGCTGTCGATCATGAGCGATGGATGCGGGTCATAAGCGACATACGGCGTTTCACTTCCGTTCGGGTTTTGGCCGAATGACGGTTGCGTTGCTCGCGCAAAATGGTGTTCGCGGGCGATTGGCCGTCTCCGAACTGTCATTGACAGCGTAGTCGACCGATAAGGAAGAACAAATGAGACAGGCGAAGCCCGCAACAATCGCCCTGCGGCGCAGGGAGTTCCTTGCCGGAACGGCCATGCTGCTGTTCAGCGCGACGACCGTCAAAGCGGCCACGATCGCGGGGAGGTTGCCCTGGGTTCCCAATGCAGGAAATCCCCCGCCGCTAATCAAGGTCGGACCGTGGGAGTTCTTCAACGGGGAAGAAGGCCGGGCCATGGAGGCGCTCGTGGATTGCATCATCCCGCCGGACCCGGAGACACCGGGCGGCAAGGAGGCCGGCTGTGCCGTGTTCATCGACCGGCAGCTGGCCGGGCCTTATGGCCGGCAGGAGGGATTGTATGTGCGCCCGCCGTTTCAGGCCGGTGCGAAGAACCAGGGCCATCAGTCGGCGAACGGCCCCGCACAAGACTACCGGGAGGGCCTCGCTGCACTCGATCGTGCGTGCAAGCAGAGGGGCGGGGGAAAGCCCTTCGCCGAGCTGTCGGGCGACGACAGGGTCGCGGTTCTGAAGGCGGTTGAGAAGGGCGAGCTCAAACTCGACGGTGTCGATGGCAAATCGTTCTTCGCGCAACTCGTCAAGGACGTGCAGATGGGATTCTTCGCGGACCCGATCTATGGCGGCAATCGCGACATGGTCGCGTGGAAGATGATCGGCTATCCGGGCGCGCGCTACAACTATCTCGATTGGGTGAACCGCCACAACGAGCGCTTTCCACTGCCGCCGGTCGGGATGACCGGCAACGCGCAATGGACGAGGTCGTAGCATGTCCCGAAGGCTTCCCAGGAAGGACGTCGTCATCGTCGGTTTCGGCTGGACCGGCGCGATCATGGCAAATGAGCTGACCGACGAGGGGCTCGAGGTCATCGCCTTTGAGCGCGGTCCGTGGCGCGATGCGCCGACGGACTTTCCGCCGGGCTACATGCAGGACGAGCTTCGTTACCGCATCCGGCACGAGTTGTTCCTCCGTCCGGACCAGTTGACGTTCACGTTTCGCAACAATATGGGTCAGACCGCCCTGCCGATCCGAAGCTGGGGTGCGTTCATGCCGCCGAACGGTGTCGGCGGCGGGGGCGTGCACTGGAACGCCGAGATGTGGCGTTTTCTTCCGTCGGATTTCGTGCTGAAGACACATCTGACCGAACGCTATGGTGCGGCGTTCCTGCCCCCGGATATGACGATCCAGGATTGGGGCGTGACCTATGACGAGCTTGAGCCGCATTACGATCGCTTCGAATATCTGTGCGGCACGTCGGGGACGGCCGGAAATCTGAGCGGCAAGATCATGGACGGCGGCAATCCGTTCGAAGGGCCCCGGTCCCGTCCTTATCCGACCCCGGCGCAGGCCCAGCCGTTCAGCCATACGCTGTTCGGGAAAGCCGCGCGCGAGCTTGGTTACAAGCCGTTCCCGCAGCCTTCGGGCAATCTCTCGCAAGCCTATACGAACCCGCTGGGCATGCGCCTTGGCCCCTGCACCTATTGTGGCTTCTGCGAGTGGTTTGGCTGCGGCAATTATTCCAAGGCCAGCCCGCAAACAACCATCCTGCCGCATCTCATTCGAAAATCGAACTTCAGCCTCCGCGACAATTCCGAGGTTGTCAGGATCAATGTCGATCGTTCAGGCAAGCGCGCCACCGGCGTGACATTCGTGGACTCGAGCGGCGAAGAATGGGAGCAGCAGGCCGACCTCGTGATCCTGTCGGCTTACACGATGTTCAACGTGCAGCTTCTTCTGCATTCGCAAATCGGGCAGCCCTACGACCCCGTCACCAACACTGGGGTCGTCGGCCGAAACTACACCCACCAGACGATCTCGTCGGTCAATGGCTTCTTCGACAACAAGAAGTTCAACTTCAACCCGTTCATCGCATCGGGTTCGATCGGGATGTGTATCGACGAGTTCAACGGCGACAATTTCGATCACGGGCCGCATGGTTTCGTCGGCGGCGGCTATGTCGGCCAGGTGCAGACAGGTGCTCGTCCGATCGAAAGCACCCTGGTGCCGCCGGGAACGCCGGCATGGGGCGCCGACTGGAAGAAGGCGGTGAAGGACAATTATCTCAGCACGGTCAAGCCCGGCACCGGTGTGCATGGCAGCTTCTACGCCTACCGCGACATCTACCTGGATCTCGACCCCGCCTATAAGGACCGGTTCGGGCGTCCGCTGATGCGGATCACGATGGATCTCAAGGAGAACGAGATCAAGCAGAACAAGTTTCTCACCGACAAGTTCGCCGAGATCATCAAGGCGATGGGCGCTGAAAAGCTCGCCGTGCAGTATCGGACCGCGCCATACGACATAACGACCTACCAGACGACGCATCTCAACGGCGGTGCGATCATGGGGGCCGATCCCAAGACAAGCGTCCTCAACAAATACCTGCAGAGCTGGGATGTCCCGAATCTGTTCGTGATGGGGGCAAGCGCCTTTCCGCAGAACGCCGGCTACAACCCGACGCTCACGGTCGGCGCGCTCGCTTATTGGTCGGCGGCCGCTATCCGGAACCAGTACCTCAAGAATCCCGGAAGGCTGGTCGATGCGTAGGATTCCCCGCGTACGCACGCTCGTTTGGGCAGTGCTCGTTTCGGCGTCGCTGGCTGGCCGCGCGCATGCCGGCTCCGCAAACATGCAAGAGTTCACCCAGATCGAACGCGGGCGCTATCTGTCGATCCTGTCGGACTGTGCCGGCTGCCATACGGTTCCCGGCGGCAAGCCGTTTTCGGGCGGGCGGCCGATCGAAACGCCGTTCGGCAACATCATATCGCCCAATGTCACGCCCGATCTGGAAACGGGCATTGGAGCCTGGAGCGACGATCAATTCGATGCCGCGGTGAGAAAGGGTATCGGACGAACCGGCGCGCATCTCTATCCGGCCATGCCTTACAATGCGTACACCCGGATGTCGCGTGACGATGTGATGGCGATCCGGGCTTATCTGACTTCGCTGGAGCCGGTCCGAAATTCGCGCAACGCGGATACGCTTCCGTTTCCATTCAATATCCGCTCAACGATGATCGTGTGGAACGCGCTGTACTTCACGGCAGGTGAATACAAGCCGGAACCGACCAAATCCGCCGAATGGAATCGCGGCAAGTTCATCGTCGACGGGCCGGCGCATTGCGGAGCCTGTCACACGCCGAAGACGCTGCTCGGAGGCGATCGAACCGATCAATATCTGCAGGGAGCAAATCTCCAGGGCTGGTCGGCGCCTGACATCACCAACAACCGGCGGACAGGACTGGGCAGTTGGACGGCAGACGATGTCGCGCTCTACCTCAAGACGGGGCACAATCGCGCTACCGCTGCGACAGGGCCGATGGCGGAGGCCGTCGAGCTGTCGACGTCCAGGATGAAGGATGAGGATACGAAGGCTATTGCGACGTATCTGAAATCACTGCCGGGCAACAAGGATGAGGCGAGGCTTGCCCCGGTGGGTGCGAACGTGATGGCGGCCGGAGGCGCGATCTACCGGGACCAATGCTCCGCCTGCCACGGGATCGAAGGCAAGGGCGTTCCCCACCTGTTTCCCGCCCTCGCAGAGTCCACGATGGTGCGCTCGAATGATCCCACAACGGCAATCCGAATCGTGCTCCGCGGTGCGCGAAGTGTAGGTACGATGGCCGAGCCGACGGCGCCCGGGATGCCCTCCTACGGATGGCAGCTCGATGACCGCGAGATCGCGGCGGTCCTCAGCTATATCAGAAACAGTTGGGGGGCGGCGACTGCCCCGATCGACGCAAAGGACGTGACGCGCGTTCGGTCCGACACGGCGTCGCGCAACGATTGAGCTGACCGATCTCGGATTCGCCGGCCTATTAAGTGGTAGGCGGAGTCCGTGCTGGTTCTGGCCTGATCATGCAGTTCGAGCTCGCACCACGTTTCTTTCACGCGTCCCGCTCCAACGCGAAGAAAGTGTTCCTCGATCACCACGGCGCCGTGGTGAACGATCTCGCTGAGGTCCGCGTTCATGCGACCCCGCTCGTGCGATCCTTCACCAACGAGCGCAGCCTCGAGGATTGGCGTCACTGGGTGCTGCATGTCAGCGACGACCAGGGCGATGGGCTCTTCGTCGTCCCTTTCGTCCTCGTGCTCGGCAAACGGCATTGAGGTCAGCATGCGCGCAACACGATGGACGACAGTACCGCTTCACCGAAAGGTGAACGACGTCGCCAGAGAACGCGATTACCGCGGCGACTTCCTCGGGTTCGCACACGCGGCCTAACGGGATCCGCTCGGCGAACTTCGCCAGCAGCTTCTTGTCATCCATCATGTCTTCCGTCATGCCCGTACGCGTCGGGCTGGGACAGAGTCATCGCCTTCAGGAGCCGGAAATTCCCATATACATCGATGCCCTGTTGGCGGATCAGCACCGATCTGCGGGTTAGAAGGGCCGATGTTAGGATCAGCGAACTTCCGGGTCCTCACGATTGACACGACGCGAAGAAGTCGCCGGCCTGGAGCGCTCTTGACGCTTGCGATGCGTGCTCCGGCAGTCCTCGGCCCAGCATTGCATGTTCCGCACGCCATGATGCCCGATCGATGTGACGGCTTCTCCGATCGGGCGCGGCCAAGTCTCCCGAAAACATTCGGAAAACACCGCTTCACCCGCCGCGCCGAGGCGCTGGCGAAGCGAGGATGGTCGTCCGCCGATCGGACCAAGGTCCTACGACCATGGTCGGCCGAAGCGCCAGACCTCGGTCCCACGAGGTCGTTGGACCTTGTACCCTGTCCCGTTGTTCACAGAAAAATCTAACCTGAGCCCATAGGAGCCATCCGACGCGGACGGCTCGCAAAAATTTCAACGGCTCGGCCGCCGCGGCGGACCGTGCGCCACAACAGGTGAGGCCGCCATGGTTGCGTACATCAGGAGCGATCTGGATTTCATTCTCGCGCAGATCAAGGTCGCGGAGAAGCACGCCGCCTATATCGTCAATCCGCTCGACCCGAACGCCGCGCCGCTCTACGGAGCCGGTCTGGCCGGCCAGGTCGGCTCGGTCCCGTCCTACAACCTCAGCATCGGTCTTCGTACCGTCGACGGACAGAACAACAACCTGCTGCCCGGCCAGGAGAAGTGGGGCGCCGCGGACATGCCGTTCCCCGAACTGCTGGATCCGACCTTCAGGCCCGCGGAAAACGTACCGGGCAATTTCCTGCCGCCGGGCGCGCCCGCCGTGCCGACGTCTTACGCGCCGTCCAACAACCCGGGTTCGATGGTGTTCGATTCGAGCCTGCGCACCATCTCTAACCTGATCGTCGATCAGACGCTCGCGAACCCGGCGGCGATCATGAAGGGCCTGCAGTCCGGCGGGATCGTCGAGGCCACGCTGGCTAACGTCGCCCTCGTGCAAGATATCTACAACGCCTTCAAACCCGCGCTCGACGCCGAGTATCAGGCCCGCGTGGTGATGCAGAACGCCAAGGCGGCGGCGAACCAGCTGAGCGACGGCGACGAGTCCACCGTTCCCGGCGCGGCCGAACAGGCGGCGATCGACGCCTTCGCGGCGGCCACGGCGGTGCACAACGACATGCTCAACGATCTGGCGGTGGCGCGCGCGGTCCGCGATGCGGGCCTCGAGCCGTTCGGGATCACAATGGACGGCGACAACGTCCAGGTCGTCAACGTCTCTCCGGACGTCGGCCTGTCGGCCCCGTTCAACTCCTGGTTCACTCTGTTCGGCCAGTTCTTCGATCACGGTCTGGATCTCGTCAACAAGGGCGGCAGCGGCACCGTGTTCGTTCCGCTCCAGCCGGACGATCCGCTGTACGTGCCGGGTAGCCCGACCAACTTCATGGTCCTGACCCGCGCCACCGTCAGCCCGGGCGCCGACGGCGTCATGGGGACGGCCGACGACGTGCGTCCCGTCAACACCACGACGCCGTTTGTCGACCAGAACCAGACCTATACGTCGCATGCCTCCCACCAGGTTTTCCTGCGCCAGTACGCGCTCGACGCCAACGGCGTCCCGCACGCTACCGGCCAGCTGATCGAGGGCGGCGGAGACCAGCCGGGCGGCATGGCCACCTGGGGCGAGGTCAAGGAACAGGCCAAGATGCTTGGCATCCTCCTGACCGACCAGGACGTCGGCGCGGTGCCGCTGCTTCGCACCGACCCGTACGGCAACTTCATTCCGAATGCCGCGGGCTTCGCCCAGGTGATCACCGGCGTCGGCGCCGACGGCATTCCGAACACTGCGGACGACATCGTCATCTCCGGCACCTCGACGGCGCCGGTCAGCGTCGCCACCGCGATCCGTATCAACGCCGCCTTCCTTGCCGACATCGCGCACGACGCCGTGCCGAACGGCATCGCCGACGGCGACATTGAAATCGGGCTGCTCAACCCCGGCAACAACCCGGCGGTCTACGACAACGAACTGCTGGACGCCCACTTCATCGCCGGCGACGGCCGCGCCAACGAGAACATCGGCCTGACCGCGGTCCACCACATCTTCCACTCCGAGCACAACCGGCTGGTCGAGCACACCAAAGAGATCGTCCTGGCCTCGAACGACCTGGCCTTCCTCAACGAATGGCTGGCCGTCGACCTCGCCGCACTGCCGACGACGCCCGCTCAGATCGCCGCCCTCGTCTGGGATGGCGAACGCCTGTTCCAGGCCGCCAAGTTCGGTACCGAGATGCAATACCAACATCTCGTCTTCGAGGACTTCGCCCGCAAGGTGCAGCCCAACATCGACTTCTTCGTCGTGCCGGACGGATACCACGCCGACATCAATCCGAGCATTGTCGCCGAATTCGCGCACGTGGTCTACCGCTTCGGCCACTCAATGCTGACCGAGACGATCGACCGGCTCGACCCGACCTTCACTAACGACCAGATCGGGCTCATCGAGGCCTTCCTCAACCCGATCGAATTCGACTCGGGCCACACCGTCGCGGACAGCGTCGCCGCCGGCAACATCATCCGCGGCATGACGCGGCAGGTCGGCAACGAGATCGACGAGTTCGTCACCAGCGCGCTGCGCAACAATCTGCTCGGGTTGCCGCTCGATCTGGCTACCATCAACCTGGCCCGCGGCCGCGATGCCGGCGTGCCGTCATTGAACGCTGCGCGCCGCGACTTCTTTGAGGCAAGCAGCCACGCCGAAGAGCTGCGGCCCTACGCGAGCTGGGTCGACTTCGCGAGCCACCTCAAGAACGAGGCTTCGATTATCAACTTCGTCGCCGCCTACGGAACGCACACGCTGATCACCGGCGAGACGACGGTCGAAGGCAAGCGCGACGCGGCCATGGCGCTGATCTTCGGCACCAGCTTCGGCGACGTCATCGTTCCGACCGACCCGGCCGAGCTCGCGGCATTCAATGCCGACCGCATAGCCTTCCTCAACGCGACCGGCATCTACGCCGGCGGCTCGCTGGGCGGCCTCGAGAACGTCGATCTCTGGATCGGCGGTCTCGCCGAGAAGGTCATGCCGTTCGGCGGCATGCTGGGCTCTACCTTCAACTTCGTGTTCGAGGTTCAGCTCGAAAAGCTGCAGGACGGCGACCGCTTCTACTACCTGCAGCGGCTCGACGGGCTGCATCTGTTGTCAGAGATGGAGAACAACACCTTCGCCAAGGTAATCGGCCTCAATGCCGACGCCGGCCATCTGCCTTCGGACGTGTTCTCCACGCCCGGCCTCATCCTCGAAGTCGACCAGACCCGGCAGTGGAATCCGGGGCTCGATTCGGCCGATCCGACCGGTGGCACGATCCTGACCCCGCTGGTCCTGCGCGACAACCCGGCGACCGATGGAGCCGAAGCGAACTACCTGCGCTATACCGGCGCCGACCACGTCCTGTTGGGCGGTACCGACCAGGCCGACACGCTGATCGCCAGCGAGGGTGACGATACCCTCTATGGCGACGCCGGCAACGACCGCATGGAGGGCGGCGCCGGCAACGACCAGTACATCGGCGGCGACGGTGACGACATCATCACCGACCAGTTCGGCGACGACATCATGCGCACCGGCCGCGGCCACGACGCGGTCAACGCCGGCCAGGGCGTCGACCTGATCGTCGCCGACGAGGGCAATGACTTCATCGTGCTCGGCGCCGACAGTCTCGATGAGGCCTTCGGCGGGGTCGGCAACGACTTCGTTCTCGGCAGCAAGACCACCGAGCAGACGCTTGGCGGCGAAGGTGACGACTGGATCGAGATCGGCGCCTGGACCGGCGCGGTCGGCGACAATTTCGACGACCAGTTCCAGCTCGATGCCGTCAAGGGCCACGACGTGTTCCACGGGGACGGCGGCTTCGACGAATTCATTGGCGAAGGCGGCGACGATATCTGGTTCGGCAGCCTTGGTCGCGGCAAGTTCGACGGCATGTCCGGCTACGACTGGACGACCTACGCCAACATGAATCTGGCGGTCGACGTCGACCTCAACCGGGTGATCCTGCCCGGTCTGCCGGTGCTTCCGGGCAACGCGGCGCTCGACAGTTTCACCCAGGTCGAAGGCGCGTCCGGATCGGCCCACAATGACGTCATCCGCGGTTCCGACGTCACCGCCGACCTCGTGCCGACCGAAGGCTTCCGCGGCAGTGCCCTGGATGCCGAGGGCATCGCCCTCATCACGGGCCTGCAGGCGCTTCTCGCCGGCGCGGGACCGGCCTCGTTCGATGCCAACGGCAGCTTCGTCGGCGGCAACATCCTGCTCGGCGGTGCCGGCAGCGACCTCATCGAAGGCCGCGGCGGCGACGATATCCTCGACGGCGACCGATGGCTGCGGGTGCGCATCGCGGTGATGTCCGACTTCGACGAGAACGGCCCGGTCGGCAACACCGTGCTCGAGTTCCACGACAGCATGACGACTCTGGTCCAGAAAGTGTTCTCGGGTCAGATCAATCCTGGCCAGCTCAAGATCGTCCGCGACATCGTCTCCGACGGCGCGGCGGCATCGGACATCGACACCGCAGTCTACTCCGACGTCCGCGCCAACTATTCGTTCTCGGCGCGCGCCGACGGCACCCTCGTGGTCTCCAACACCGGCGGCCTCGATCCGCTCGATGGCACCGACCTGATGCGCAACATGGAGAGGTTGCAGTTTTCCGACGGCACTCTCGGTATCGTCGTAGGCACCCCGTTCAGCGACAATGGCCTCGCCCCGCAGGGCCCGCCGTCCGACAACCGTCCCGTGCTGAACGGTTCGGCGACCGACGACATCATCGTCGGCCTTGCCGGAGCCGACGTGCTCAACGGTCTCGGCGGCAACGACATCCTGGTCGGCGGTCCGGGTTCTGCGACGGGAACGATTGCCGACAACTTCAATTCGGGCGGCTATTCCGGCAACGATGGTAATGCTGCAAACTTCGCCGGAAACTGGACGGAAAACGACAACAACAGCGCCACGAGCGGCGACATCGAAATCGATGGCAATCGCCTTCGTTTCAACGAGACCGTCGATGGCGGCGAAACCATCGAACGCTCGATGAACCTGGCGGGGGCTACGGCCGCAACGCTGTCCTTCAGCTACGAGGATGACAATCTCGGCGTGGGCCAGAGTGTCATCGTCGAGGCCCGCAACAGCGGCAGCGGCACCTGGGAAGTTCTCGGCACGCTCGGCAGCACCACCGCGACAGGCAACGGCAATTTCAGCGCGACGCTGACCGCTGCCCAGATCGGCGCGAACTCGGGAATCCGCTTCCGGACAACCGGCGACGGCAACAACTGGGACAACGGTGACAATTTCTACGTCGATAACCTGACGATCACGATCGTCAGAGCCGGCATCAACGGCGGCGTTGACACCCTCAACGGCGGTCTTGGCAACGACACCTACGCGTTCGGGCTCGGCGACGGCAACGACCTCATCAACGAAGCTGTCAATGCCGCCAGCGGCGGCACCGCCGACCGCATCTCGATCCAGGCTCCGAACGCGGTCGACGCGTCCGGTCAGCCCATCATCGACCCGGTGACCCTGCTTCCGGTACCGACGATCACCGCGTTGGACGCCTTCGACAGCAGCACCGCGACCCAGACCGGCGACCTGGTCATCAATTACAGCCTACCGACCGGGCCTACGGGCTCCGTCGCCCAGTCCATCACGGTGGCAGGCCACTTCACCGGCAACAACGCGCAGACCGGCGTCGAACGCATCAACTTCAACGGCGCGACTTTCGCCGGCTATGCGCTCGGCGCGGAGGATTACTTCATCAGCCGCTCCGATCCGGCCGACCGGGCAGGCGGCGACGTCGACATGTCGCTGAATGCGGTGACCAACACTCAGGCCAACTTCGTGGTGGGCGAGCAGGGCGTCGACGACGAGATCACTGGCGGCGGCCTCAACGACCTGATCTTCGGCGGCACCGGCAACGACGACCTCGTCGGCGGGCTCGGCGACGACCTCCTGGTCGGCGGTGCGGGCAACGACGATCTCGACGCCCGGCTGAACCTCGCTGGTGACGACTTCGAAGGCGCCGTCGGCGCCGACACGATGGTCGGCGGTGCGGGCAACGACACCTACGGCATCGACGATCTGCTCGATGTCGCGATCGAGGCCCAGGACGAGGGCACCGACACCGTCGAGACCTTCCTGGCCGAGCTTTCCATCGCGAACATGGCCAACGTCGAGAACCTCACCTACCGCGGCGTCGACGCCGACCAGTTCATCGGCACCGGCAACGCCGGCAACAACGTCATCACCGGCGGCGATCTGGCCGACACGCTGAGCGGTCTGGCGGGCAACGACACCCTGAACGGCGGTCTGGGCAACGATACGCTCGACGGCGGCGACGGCAACGATACCCTCAACGGCGGCGACGACGTCGACACGCTGACAGGTGGGCTCGGGGCCGACACCCTCAACGGCGGAGCCGGGGCCGACGTCATGGCCGGCGGCGCCGACAACGACATCTACGTCGTCGACGATGCCGCCGACGTGGTGACCGAACTTGCGGCCGGCGGCACCGACACGGTGCAGTCCTCGGTCTCATACACAGTCGGGGCCGAAGTCGAGAACCTGACGCTGACCGGAGGCGACGCCATCAACGGCAATGGCAACGCGCAGGCCAACACCATCGCCGGCAACGGCGCCAACAACCAGATCTTCGGCGGTGGCGGCAACGACACCATCGATGCCGGCAACGGTACCGACCTGGTCGACGGCGGTACTGGCGACGATACGCTGAGCGGAGGCACCGGCGGCGATACCGACACCATTATCGGCGGCGCCGGCAGCGACACCATCAACGTCAGCGATGGCAACGACGTGGTGGTCTACAACGCCGCCGGGTTCGGTGCCGATACCATCACCGGCTTCGACTCGACCGCGGCCGGGGGCCAGGACCTGATCAACCTCAGCGCCCTCGGCATCACGGCCGCCAACCTGGCGACGCGTGTTGTCGAGACCCAGGTGGGCGCCAATACCGTGCTCACGGTCAGGGATGCGTCCCTGGCGACGATCGGCACCATCCAGGTCAACAACACGACGACGGCCGCGATCGACGCGTCCGACTACGTCCTTGCGCAGGCCGCGCCGGCGCCGTTCGGCACGGCGAGCGCCAACGCCGACGTCATCACCGGCAACGGCGGTGCCAACCTCATCGACGGCCTCGGCGGCAACGATACGCTGAGCGGCGGCGGTGGCGACGATGTCATCCTCGGCGGCGAGGGCGCGGATACCCTCAACGGCGACGACGGCAACGACACGTTGACCGGTGGCACCGGCAGCAACAACGGCGCTTACGTCGACAGCTTCGGAGCCGCGTCGTATTCGAACAGCAACGGCACGCTCGCGTTCACGGGAAACTGGACCGAAGGCGGCGGCGAGACGACCAGCCCGACAGCAGGCGACATCTCGATCACCGGCGGCCGCCTTCAGTTCAATCAGGGCGTCGATGGCGGCGAGACGATCGAGCGCGCCGTCAACCTCGCCGGCGCGATCGCGGCGACGGTGTCGTTCACCTACGAGGACGACAATCTCAACGGCGGCCAGACCGTCATCGTCGAGGCACGGAATGTCAACACCAACGCCTGGGAGGTCTTGACCGGCGGAACGCTGGGAGGCGGTGCCAACGGCACCTTCAACTTCAGCGCCGCCCTGACGCCCGCCCAGATCGGCTCGAACTCGGCCATCCGCTTCCGGACTACCGGCGACGGCAACAACTGGGACAATGGCGACAACTTCTACGTCGACAATTTCACGGTCAACGTCACCGCGCCGGGCCTCAACGCCGGGGCAGACACGGTCAACGGCGGTGCGGGAGACGACACCATTGTCTGGAACGCCAATGCGACGGCGGTCCCGACCGATGGCCGCGACATCGTCAATGGCGGCACCGAAGGCACCGCGGGCGACACCTTCGTCATCAATGGCAACACCTCCAGCGAGGCCTACACGATCTATACGTTGGCCGCCTGGGATGCCGTTGCCGGCAACGACATCGCGAGCTTCGGCGGGCGTACGCCGGAAATCGTCGTCACAAGAGGCGGTTCGGCCTTCGCCAACGTGATCGCGGAACTGAGCGAGATCGAGGAGATCCGCATCAACGGCATCGAACCGACTGGAGCGACGGGCGGCGCGGGAGCAGGCGATACGTTCACGGTCGTCGGCGACTTCACCGCGACCAGCCTGCGCCTCAACACCATCACGATCGATAGCGACGAGGGCGACGACACGATCGACATTTCTGCCCTCACCTCGGCCCATCGCATCGTGTTCAAGTCCAACGGCGGCAACGACACCATCATCGGCGCCCTCCAGGCCGAGGACGTGATCGAGCTTCCGGAAGGGGCGGATCCGGCGACCTACCACCTGGTCGAGAACCAGGACGGCACCAAGACCATCTCGAACGGAACCCATTCGGTCACCTTCTCGGGCATGGTGCCGCCCCAGTTCGAACCCAATGAGCCGGACGAGGACGACGAGGAAGAAACCGAAACGCCGAACGAGGATGACGAGGCGCCAACGGCGGGCGGTGACGACGAAGAAGAGACCGAGACCGCAACCGACGGCGTGGTCCGGAACGGCACGGCGCAGTCCGATACGCTGGTCGGCACACCCGGCGACGACAGCATCGTCGCCTTCGCAGGAGACGACATCGCCGTCGGCCATGCTGGCGCCGATGCGATCTCGGCCGGCGAGGGGGCCGACTTCGTCAACGGCGGTGCTGGCCGGGACGTGATCTTCGCTGGCGCGGGCGACGACCACGTGTTCGCCGGAGCCGACGCGGACATCGTCTACGGCGATGCCGGGGCGGACCGCATCTTCGGCGATCAGGGCGACGACCTGATCAACGCCGGTGCGGGCGACGACACCGTGTTCGGCGGGGCCGGCAACGACCTGATCGTGGCCGAGATTGGCGATGGCAACGACGCCTATTTCGGCGACGAAGGCGCCGGTGGGTCGGGCACCGACACGCT
The DNA here is from genome assembly GCF_040547935.1 of Bradyrhizobium sp. LA6.8. NCBI lineage: Bacteria > Pseudomonadati > Pseudomonadota > Alphaproteobacteria > Hyphomicrobiales > Nitrobacteraceae > Bradyrhizobium > Bradyrhizobium sp. LA6.8. The sequence goes on along the minus strand of NZ_JBEPQQ010000004.1, from coordinate 624,248 downwards.
CGACATGTCAGCGGCGAGCACGGCCGTCACCGTCAACCTGGGTTCCGGCCCGCTCGCGAACGGCAGCGCCTCGAGCTCGCAGACCGGCAACGACACGCTGTGGGGCATCGAGAATGTCACCACCGGCTCCGGCAACGACGTCATCGTCGCCGGCACCGCCGCCAACGTGATGAAAGGAGGGCTCGGCGACGACACCTTCCGCTTCAGCTCGGTGGAAGCGGCCAAGGGCGACACCATCGTCGGCTTCGAGCCGGGAGACCGCATCGACCTCAGCGGCATCGACGCGAACTACGCCGTCGACGGCAACCAGAGCTTCACACTGGTTTCCGATGCCGCGTTCACCGCGGCCGGGCAGCTCGCGGTGAGCTACGAGACTCACAACGGTCAGGAATTCACCGTCATCCAGGGCAACGTCGACGGCAACGCCGCCGCCGACTTCAAGATCGAGATCGCGGGCCACCAGAACCTCGGCTCCAACGTCACGCTCTAGCCTCACGACCCTATGCCGGAACGGGAGACCATCTTTCCGTTCCGGCCAGATTTCTGTTCCTCGCACCTGAGGGCATCCAAACAAATGGCTAAACCGAAAGAGCTCACACCCGCGAAGCGCCGGCGCCTGGCCGAGCTGACAAGGGGCTTCCGCAGCATCGTCCTGTTTCTGTTCGTGGTCTCCGGCATGATCAACGTGCTGGCGCTCACCGGCTCCGTCTACATGATGCAGATCTACGACCGCGCGCTGACCAGCGGCAGCATCCCCACCCTGGTGATGCTCTCGGTGCTCGCGATCGGGCTCTATCTATTCCAGGGTGCCTTCGACGTCGTCCGCTCCCAGGTGCTGGTGCGGGTTGGCGCCCGGATCGACCGCAAGATCGCGCCGCTGGCGCATCGCGTCGCCATCGACATGCCGCGTTTCGGCTTCTCCACCTCCGAAGCGCTGGAGCGCGGGCGGGACGTCGACACCGTCCGTGGCTTCCTCGGCAGCCAGGGCCCCTCGGCGTTGTTCGACCTGCCCTGGATGCCGATCTATCTGGCCTTCATCTACTTCCTTCATCCGATGCTCGGCGCGTTGACATTCGCGGGCGCGCTCGTCCTCGTCGTGCTCACCGTGGTCAGCGAAGTCATGACCCGCCGTCTCATCGTGTCCACGCGCAAGGCGGCGACGGAACGCAACGGCATCGCCGACTGCAACGCGCGCAACGCCGAGGTGCTCAAGGCGATGGGCTTCGCAGGCCGCGCCGTCGGCCGCTTCAACGAGGCCAATGCCGAGCATCTCGATCTGCAGACGAAGGCCAACGACATCACCGGCGGGTTCGCCGCGGTTTCGCGTGTGCTACGCATGGTGCTGCAGTCGGCCCTGTTGGGGCTCGGCGCCTACCTCACCATCAAGGGTGAGCTTTCGGCTGGCGCCATCATCGCGGTCTCGGTCGCCTCGGCGCGCGCGCTGGCCCCCGTCGATCTCGCGATCGGCAACTGGAAGGCCTTCATCGCCGCGCGGATGGCCTACCAACGGCTGCGCGAGACCGTCATCGCGCTCGCCTCCGCCGACGAGCCGATGCGGCTGCCCGATCCGACCGCCCGTCTCTCCGTCGAGAAGATCACCGTGGCGGTCCCCGGGACCGGACAGGTGGTGCTGAGCGAAGTCGCCTTCAAGCTCGAGGCCGGCCAGGCGCTTGGCATCATCGGCCCCAGCGCCGGCGGCAAGACCACGCTGGTGCGCGCGCTGACCGGCATCTGGCCGGCGCTGCGCGGCAGCGTGCGGCTCGACGGCGCCGACCTGACCCAGTGGCGCGAGGACGACCTCGGCAGGCACATCGGCTATCTCCCCCAGGAGGTCGCGCTGATGGACACCACCATGGAGGAGAACATCTGTCGCCTCGAGCGCCAGCCCGACTCCCGCAAGGTGATCGCGGCCGCCAAGGCGGCCGGCGTCCACGAGATGATCGTCAGGCTGCCGGAGGGCTATCGCACCAGGTTGGGGCCGCAGGGCTGCGCGCTTTCCGCAGGTCAACGCCAGCGCATCGCGCTGGCGCGCGCGCTTTACGGCAATCCCTTCATGGTGGTGATGGACGAGCCCAACTCCAATCTCGACGGCGAGGGTGAGGCGGCGCTCACCGCGGCGATCGAGGGCATCCGCGCTCGCGGCGGCGTCGCCATCGTGATCGCGCACCGCCCGAGCGCGCTGGTGGCGGTCGATCTCGTCGCCATCGTCCAGGCCGGCCGCATGGTCGCCTTCGGCAAGAAGCAGGACATCATGACTCCTGTCCTGCAGCCTTCCGCGCTAACCCCGGCCGGCACGATTCCCGTGGAAGCCCAAATGCGGAGGCCTGCATGATCAACGTCCAGGCCACCCGCAAGTCCACCGTCGAGACTGCCCCCGGCCGCGAGGACTACGAAGAGAAGCAGGATCGCAGCCGCCGCTTCGTGCCGCTGATCTTCTTGCTCATCGTCGGATCCTGCACAGCCTACCTCAAGAGCTTCCTGCCAATGAAGCTGGGGGCCAGCGAGGACCGTGAAAAGGTCCGCGGCTCGGGTGAGGAGGAGAACCTGAAGGAGGACGCGCTCGCGGCGGCCGAGGAGCCCGCGGAGGAGCAGCCTGAGCCGCCCCGGTCGTCGGGCTGGACCGAGGAGGGCAGGATCGTCGCGCACGCCGAGGAGGAGCGCGCCGTAGGCGGCGGTGCGACCGATTTCAGCGCCCAGGCGCGCACCGACAAGCCCGAGCTGAACAACAAGGGGTCCGGCGCGAGTCCGAAGGTCGCCAACGACAACCACCGGCCTCGCCAGGAGGACTCCGGCTCCGGTGGTGGCAGTGGCGGTGGCGGAGGAGGTGGCGGCGGAGGAGGTGGCGGCGGCGACAGACCGCGCGCCCCGCCGGCGCCGGATCACCGCAACCGCGCGCCCCGCGTCTCCGGCGCGGTGCATCTTCCCGACGTGGTGGCCTGCCACGGTCTGGCGATATCGATGGCGGCGCTGCTGGCCGGCGCCACCGATCCGGACGGCGACAATCTGACCGTGGTCGGCATCTTCTCCTCCTCCGGCTCCCTGGTCCGCACCGAGGATGGCTGGGAATTCGATCGCGCGCCGAACATGCTCGGCGAGGTCAAGCTGACCTACGCGATCAGCGACGGCTCCCACATCGTCATGCAGACAGCCTACTTCAATGTGGTTGAGGCGCCGCCCATCGTCGGGACCGAGAGCGACGACATCCTGCTCGGCACACAGTGCGCCGAAACCATCGCGGGACTCGGCGGAGACGACAACATCGACGCCAGAGGCGGCAACGACCGGATCTCGGGTGGCGCCGGCGACGACCATATTTTGGCGGGCGCGGGCCACGACGTGGTCTATGCGGGCGACGGCAACGACACCGTGTTCGCGGGCACGGGCAACGACGTGGTGTTCGGCGGCACCGGCGACGACCGTCTGTGGGGCGACGAAGGCGACGACACCCTGCTGGGTGAGGAGGGAGACGACCACCTCGACGGCGGCGCGGGCCGCGACATTTTGCTGGCGGGAGCCGGCGACGACACCCTTGAGGGCGGTGACGGCCACGACCATCTCGACGGCGGCGAGGGCGCCGACCGGATGTCCGGCGGGAGCGGCAACGACATCATCGCCGACGGCGGCGGAAACGACGTCGCCACCGGCGGCGCGGGCAACGATATCGTAATGGCGGCCGCCGATGCCGCGGACGACGGCTTCGCCGGCGGCGCCGGCGTAGACACGCTGGACTATTCATCGGCTACGCGTTCGATCAGGGTGGATCTGGGCTCGGGTACCGCCTCCGGCACTGACATCGGCAACGACGCGATCGCGGAGTTCGAGATCGTCATCGGCGGCGCGGGCGACGATACCCTCACGGCCGCTGGATCGGCTTCGGCCTCGATCGACGGCGGCGGCGGAAACGACGTCGTGGCCGGGGGCGCCGGCGACGACACGCTGACCGGCGGGACTGGCAACGACACGATCTCGGACGGCGGCGGATCTGATACGGTCGCCGGCGAGGCCGGAAACGATCTGGTTCTCGCTGGGGCCGATGCCGCGGACGACAGCCTCGACGGCGGTGCCGGGACCGACACCCTCGACTATTCCTCGGCCATCAAGAAGATCGCCGTGAATCTCGCCTCGGGCCGAGCCTTCGGTGAGGATATCGGAGAGGACGCGATCGCAGAGTTCGAGATTGTCGTCGGCGGCGCGGGCGACGACGTCATGACGGGGAGTGCGGGAGCCGACACTCTCGCCGGCGGGGCCGGCAACGACATCATCGCCGACGGCGGCGGAGCCGACAAGGTGGACGGCGGCAGCGGCGACGACGTCGTGCTGGCGTCGGCCGACGGCACCGACGACGCCTATGATGGCAATTCGGGTCAGGACACCCTCGACTATTCGGCGACCACCGTCACCGTCACGATCGATCTGCGCAGCGGCACCGCCGTGGGACGTGAGATCGGCAAGGACCTGATCGATGGCTTCGAGGTGATCATCGCGGGCTCCGGTGACGACGTGATCATCGCCGGCAGCGGCGCGGTGGTCCTGACCGGCGGCGCCGGCGATGACTGCTTTCAGTTCCAGCGCGGTGATGACGGCGCTCAGCAGCAGGACGTGGTCAAGAAGATCACCGACTTCACAATCGGCGACAAGATCGTGGCCGCGACCTATCAGATTACGATCAAGGAAGGCTGCGACGCCGAGGAGCAAGTCGCTGACCTGTTTGAACAGATCTACCTCGACGAGAACCACGGCGGCCACAATCGCCAAGTGCGCTTCCGCTTCGAGGAACTCGCCGAGGGCAAGTACACCGCCATCGACGTCGATTACGGCAACGACGACGCAGACGGCATGACGATCGAAGTCGCCGGTCACCACCATCTGCAATTCTCGTCGATTCATTCCTGAGGTGAAGCCATGAAGCATGTCGCTGCATCTGAATTCGCCCGCTTGGAGCATCCGGCTATCGACGCGCCCCGCGAACGGCCGTTGCGGCTGTGGCCGCGCATCGTCGCCGGCCTCGTGCTGAGCGCGCTACTGGTCGCCGGTTGCGGCGGCTGGGCCGCCTGGGCGATGTTGGAGGGCGCGGTGGTCGCCGCCGGAACGGTCAAGGTCGACCAGAACCTCAAGGAGGTGCAGCACCGCGACGGCGGCATCGTCAAGACACTGTCGGTGCGCCAGGGCGACCAGGTTCGCGAAGGCCAGGTGCTGGCGACCCTCGATGACGTCCAGATCAAGGCCGAGCATCTGATCGTGCGCGCGCAGCTGGTCGAGGCGCTCGGGCGCCGCGCCCGCCTGGTGGCCGAACGCGACAACCTGACGTCCGTCGAGTTTCCCGGCGACATGCACGCGTTATTCCCTTCGACCGCCGGATCGGTGATCCACGGCGAGGCCCGTCTGTTCGCCGGCAACAAGACCGCGCGCGACAGCCAGAAGGAACAGCTCGAGCTCAGCATCGCCCAAACCGGCGAGGAGATCAGGGGCATGGCGGCCCGCCTCGCCGCCAAGGAGGAGGAAGGTAAGCTCGTCGGTGCCGAGCGCGAGAAGCTGCAGTCGCTCTTCGAGCGCAAGATCGTCGAGTACCAGCGCGTTTATACCTCCCAGCGCGACTACGCCCGCATCATGGGCGAGCAGGGCGAGATCCAGGCGAGCATCGCGCGCGCCAAGGTGAGGACCAGCGAGATCCGCGTGCAGATCATCGCCGTGGACCAGAACGCCTCGACCGAGGCCCAGAAGGACCTGCGCACAGTGGAGGCGCGCATCGCCGAGCTTCAGGAGCGCAAGCTCGCCGTCGAGGACCGGCTGTCGCGCACCGAGATACGTTCCCCGGCGTCCGGCTACATCAACGAACTGTTTGCCTACACGGTGGGCGGCGTCATCACCCCGGCGGCCAAGATCGCCACCGTGGTGCCGGAGAACGCCGACCTCAAGTTCGAGATTCGCATCTCGCCGGCCGACATCGACCAGGTGAGGGTTGGACAGCCGGCGCGCATCCGCCTCTCCGCCTTCAACCGCGCCACCACGCCGGAGCTGAAGGGCAAGGTCGCGATGGTGTCGCCGGCCTCGGCCCGGGATCCGTCCAACGGCCAGGAGCACTACATCGCCCACGTCCGCCTGCTTCCGGCCGAGGCGGACCTGATCCAGCACAAGGGACTGAAGCTCGTTCCCGGCATGCCGGCGGAGGTCTTCGTCTCGACCCAGGAGCGCACCGCGGCCTCCTATCTGGCCAAGCCCGTCATCGACCAGATGACACGCGCCTTTCGGGAGCGCTGAGGCATGACGAATTTCCCCGCCGACACACCGAGGAAGGCATCGACGCCGAGGTGGCCGCCGGGGTTCCTTACGTTAACCTTTCAGCGAAGGGGAGCGTCGGGAGCCGCGAACCGGCGACATTCGGCGGGGTTTCGGAGGCCTTCCGGCCCAGCACCGCAGCCCGGGCATCTTGCCACACCTCCGGAATATCCAAGGACGGATTCCACGAATTGGTATTTTCTTTCGGGCTCGGGGATTTTTCTTTCCTCGTGAATGCCTTGGAACCGTCGTTCTCCACCGGCGGAAGTTTTAATGATGGCTCTTTTGGGTGGGTTTGATGAGCGATATTACGATCGCGATTGTCGAGGACCAGCCTTTGATGATGACGGCCCTCACGACCTTTCTTTCGGCGTCGACCGATTTCAAGATCGTCGCCTTCGGCGTCACCGCCGCCGACATGATCCGGCTGGCCCGTTTCCATGTCCCCAGGCTGATGATTCTGAGCCCCTCCGTCCCCGACGAGACCTACGACGCCATCCGCACGATCCGCAACGTCCTGCCTGCGATCAAGATCGTCGCCTACACCTCCCAGCACGGCGTCGACCATGCCGTCCGGGCGCTCGACGCCGGCGCTCACGGCTACGTCCTCAAGCGCTCCTCGGCCGACGAGTTGATGGCCGCCGTCCGGGCCGTGCTGAAGGATGAGACCTATATTACCCAGGGCTTTGCGGTCCGGGTGATCGACGCGCTCCGCAACACCGACGTCCGCCACCGCGTCGCCGAGGCCATCAAGCTCAGTCAGCGCGAGGGGCAGATTGTCCGGCTGCTGCTGCGTGGCATGACGAACAAGGAAATCGCCGCGACGCTTCGCATCACCGAGAAGACGGTCAAGCACTACATGACCGAGCTGATGCAGAAGATGCAAGCCAGGAACAGGGTCGAGGTCATCATCGCCGCCCAGAGGATGTCCGAGTACCGACTCCAGTCGCTCGACGCCTGAAACAGGAAAAGGATTCGCGCTGCCCGCTCCGGCCGGTTTAGTCCTTCGCCAATGGGTTGCACCCGGCGGCTCCGACCATTCGTATCGATCGGCAGGCTGCGCACACGCTTGCCTGTTGCGGCGAAGATCGCATTGGTCACTGCAGCACTGACAATGGCCGTCGGAGCTTCACCAACGCCACCCGGAGCCTCCGCGTTCTTGATCAAGTGTGTCTCCACCACCGGTGCCTCGTCGATACGCATCGGCAGATAGTTGTCAAAATTGCTCTGCTCGACCCGACCATCTTTGAACGTGATCGAGCCATGAAGTGCGGCCGTCAGCCCGAAAAGCGTTCCTCCTTGAACTTGGGCTTCGATCGTATCGGGATTAACGTACATTCCGCAGTCAAGCGCACAGACGATCCGCTTAACTTTGACGGAGCCATCGGCCGCTACTTCGACCTCGGCGACCTGCGACGTGTAACTTCCGTATGCGAATTGTACTGAAATTCCGCGGCCATGCCCCGCGGGAAGGGGTGATGCCCACCCCGCTTTTTCCGCCGCAAGCTGATACCTTCGTTAGCGCCTCCTCGAGCCGACCTAGCTGTTCTTCATATCGCTTGAGAATAGTTGGATGCAGCGCGACCTCTTTTGCGGCCGGCGGTTCACTCCGCAACTCTTCAGATATTCGCTCGCGTTCGGCGCCGAGGGCGGTCGATCGCGGACCGAGAATGGATGGATCGCCGCGCCCTTTTGCGATCGCATCCACCAGTCGTTCGATTTCTCGATTCAACTGTCTAAGCTGTTATTCGAGGCGCTGCCTTTTTCCATTCGATGTGATTGCGAGGCGCTTTCGCTCTTCGAGATAAGTACGCACGTACTCCGCAATAACTTTCGGCGCGCTCAATTCAGCCCGCAAACTACTGAGAACTGCGCTCTCAACCGTGTCTAAATAGAAGGGCCAATTCCACTGGCGAGGGGAATTCTCTCAGAACCGGTGACCTCCCTGTCACCAGCTTCGATGACACCCGGAGAGTGCGAAGGAACTTGGCCTAACCATTCCCGAGCCCTTTCAGCTGCGCGCTGACAAGGCGGCCATTGCGCTGGCGAGTGCGGAGACCCGGAAATGGCATGGGGCTCGCAATCCGCGAGCCCCGCTGTGCGCTCGGCAATTTCAGGCCTTGTGATGGACAGTCTGCAGGCCGTAGACCGGCGTCGGGATGCTCTCGTAGCGTGCCTTCAACTGCAGGGAAAGGAATTGCGAGTAATGTCGCGACTGATGCAGATTGCCGCCGTGGAACCATAGGCCTTCCTGCTGCGTCGGCTTCCACATGTTGCGCTGCTCACCTTCCCATGGGCCGGGGTCCTTTGTCGTACTCGAGCCGAGGCCCCAGACCTTGCCGACTTTGTCGGCCATTTCCGGACTCACGAGATCGGCAACAAAGCCGTTCATCGAGCTATAGCCGGTGGCATAGACGATCACGTCCGCCGGAAATTCCTTGCCGTTGTCGAGCCTGACGCCGTTGGGCGTGATTTCCTCGACCTGTCCAGCGAACAGTTTGATTTTGCCGTCAATGATAAGTTGTGAGGCGCCGACGTCGATGTAATAGCCCGAGCCGCGGCGCAGATATTTCATGAATAGCCCGGAATCGTCGTCACCGAAGTCGAGCCTGAACCCGGCCTTCTCCAGCCCGGCATAGAAAGCGGCGTCATCCTGGCGGATCTTGTCGTAGACCGGCTTCTGAAACTGATTCAAGATCCGGTAGGGCAGTGAAGCGAAGATCAGATCGGCCTTTGCGGTCGTCATTCCGCCGCGGACGGCGCGTTCGGAATAAAGATCGCCGATACTCTCCATCAGCGAATCCGAGCGCACAATGTGCGTCGTTGAACGCTGCACCATCGTTACGTCGACGCCGGCCTCGTACAGCGCAGCGCAGATGTCATGGGCCGAATTGTTCGAGCCGATCACCGCCACCTTCTTGTTCTTGCCTTTGTAGCCGCCGGAGCCGGGATGGCGTGAGGAATGGTGTTGCTCGCCCTTGAACGTTTCCATGCCTTTGATTTTCGGCATGTTCGGCTTGGCCGACATGCCGGTCGCGAACACAAGCTGCCTGGGCCGCAGAGTAATCTCCTTGCCATCGCGTTCGACGATGACGGTCCATTCCTTCTTGGTGTCGTCCCAACTGGCGCGTTTGGCCGTGGTGTTCGACCAGTAGTTCAGCTCCATGACCTTGGTGTACATTTCCAGCCAATCGCCGATTTTGTCCTTGGGCGAGAACACAGGCCAGTTCTTGGGGAAATCGATGTAGGGCAAGTGATCGTACCAGACGGGGTCGTGCAGGCAGAGCGACTTGTAGCGGTTGCGCCAGGAATCGCCGGCGCGTGCGTTCTTTTCGACGATGATCGTCGGCACACCGAGTTGGCGCAGCCGGGCCCCGAGCGCAATGCCTCCCTGTCCGCCGCCGATGACAAGCACGTAGGGCTGGCTCTTGAAACCAAGTTGCTCGACTTCTTCGTCACGCAGTTCCTTCCAGGTCTTGGCGCCGGGATTGACGCCATGCCTGGCGCCGAGCGGTCGGCTGAAGCCAGCCTTTTCCTCATGGGCCTTCAGTTCGGCCATGGTTGTCAAGAGCGTCCAGATATGACCGTTCTGCAGGCGGATGAGTCCATATCCGCGCGCGACCTCGGTCTCGAACGTGATCCAAGATTCGGTCACGCCGCCGGCCTCGGTTGGCGTTTCGCCCTCGGCGATTTTCCAGTTGCGCGGCTTCACATGCGCGAGGCAATGCGCGAGCATGTCGCGGACCTGATCGCGGCCTTCCATGGTCTTGATGTTCCAGGTGAAGGTAACGAGGTCGCGCCAGTAGCATTCCGGAGCGAACATTCCTACGGCGGTGTCGAGATCGCCCGCCGCAAGCGCGGCTTCAAACTTGTCGAGGAAAACCTGGACGCGCGCGCTAAGCGTGGTGTCGAGCATCACTTCCTCCCGGGTGTTGTTTGCAATTTTTCTACGCAGGCAGCGTAACCTTACCCCAACCATCGCGGGAATCCAGACTCGCGCGGCAGGGTTCCCGGTCGGCTTCAGCGCCTCTCAGCGCTCGCCTGCAACAACGCCGCTTCGCCCACCGACGATGGGGTAGACTAAGAGCTCTATTTGCTGCGGTGCATGCGTCCGGAATTTGGCCCGCAGGCTCCTGTAACGGAGGGGCGGAGCATGTCCGCTCTACCCCGGACAGCTCACGACCGCCATGATTCGGCGGACTGCAACCCGATGCCCAGTCCCCCACTGAAATCAACGAAACTACTGCTCACCGATTCGCGCTAAGCTGCGGCATGATCCGGGAGATCAACGATGCGATTGTCTAGCCTTGCCACTCTGGCGCTTGTCGCGGGAGCTTCCAGCCCAACTTATGTTTCTATCGTCCTGGCGGCTTCGGAATGTTCCAGATCAATGGAATTGGCGGATTGGGGCGAGAACTCGACCGGCGACATCAGCGTCGCGTCTGGGGACAGTTGCATCTTCCCGATCACGTTGCGCGGCGCGGCGAGTAGCTCGGAAATCTCGCAAAAGCCAGCACACGGCAAACTGAAGAAGCTCGACGTTGCGACTTACGAGTACAGGACGAAGGCGAGATACAAAGGAAGTGACACCTTTGCCATCAAAGCAACCGGCAAGGGGCCGAAGGCTTCTGGCACATCGGTCATCACAGTACACGCGACGATCAAGTAGGCGGGTCGAGCATTGGCGTGACGCCGAGTTGATGCGCGTCGCGTGAGGGCAGGGAGCAACAAGCGTGCCTCAACCCGTCCGAGACGCTCCCAGAACAGCACCCGGTGGCGGATCGTGATCAGGGCCTGGTTGAGAACGTAAGCCAACAGCATCGGCGGAAGTGATTTGAAGGCAGGATCCGGAGTGGCCTCAATGCGATTGCGGTCTCGCGTGGGGATGCTCCATCCGCAACTCCGCGAGCTGCTTAAGCGGGTTGGGCCCAGACGCAAACTTGGTTTTGCCGGTATTGCAGCTAAGCTGCTCTCCGCTATGCCCAGAAAGACCCAGCCTCGGAGAGTTGGTTTTCGTTTAGCCAGAGGAGTGCCTGACGAAGACTCAATGGGACCAGTCGCTCCCTACCAAGAGGCGGTGGGGCTCCATCTGTTAGATAGAGCATAAAGCCGTCTTTGCTTCGGAAAAGTGCTTCTTTTGCCTCACAACATTCAAGGGACTCGACGTCAAGAGTAGGCAAGCTGCGCTGGACGATCAGCTCCATGTTTTGCAGCACGGCGCTCACGACGCAGACTTTCTCTTATCGTGGATGAAATGCACGCCAGCGGCTGGTCCATCCAACCAGACCAACTGACGGCGACGAAATGCGAGGCCCGTTGACGATAGAACTAGGAAGAACTCTCGCGAGGTTAGGACGTCAGTCGAGCCCTCAACCTCTAGCTTTGCCCCCGTTGCCGAAATGTCGTTGAGAACGCAGACTCGGCTCCAAGTGCCATCCACAGCCATCAAGTTGACGGCGTGCTGATGGGCAAATTGAACACGGTCCGATTTTCTTCGACCAAAGGCCATGCGCGGCAAAAAAATAGAAGTATGAAATATCTGACGTAGAGCGTGTGCCCCAATGATTAACAAGAGTTAGCGATTCGCGCTTTGTAGCTCGACTAATCGCTAGCGAAAATTGGCGAACTTCAGTGAGACAGTGCGCGCCGCCAAAAACGGTAGGAGCCATCGCATCCTCTGGCGGAGCCAGGAGGCGAACGATGCGATCAGTTATTGCCATTGTTGTAACGGTGGGGGCGTCCTCGCCTGTGCTCGCCCTGACGCAGGGGGAGATTGAGGCCAAGCTACGTGCCGCGGGCTATTCGCAGATTCAGGAGGTCCCGAGCGGCAAGATCAAGACCTACCGAGCAATCAAGGAGGGTACGGAGCGGTCGCTCATCGTCGACAGCACCGGCCACATCAAGGAGCTTCGGTAGCGCTCTCGCTGGGTGGCCAGTGTTCGGTCAGGGACGCTGCCGAATACTCGCGCCAGGCGGCCCGCCTACCGTTTGTATCGGTTCACCTGCCGCACGGTCCAGCGGCGGGTGTGGCCTAGCGAGGCCTACCGTTCCGGGAGGTGCGTCGTTGCTGGCCGTACGAGTATCGAGGCGCTCTGACGTGATTGCCGATCCAATGGCGATGGCCAGAGCGATAGCAGATAGGAGTAAAGCTGCTCGATTCGGGTCCATCATTAGACCTCCGCGAAACGGCTCCATAGTGCCGGGATAACGCCGGTCTGGTGATTTGGTTCTTAGGTTCGCCCACAAAGGTATCCGATCAACACTCGCGCAACTACACGTTGGTCGGATAGCGAGGCACAGCGATAACAATTGATCGAAAGTCGGAAGCGGTTTTGTGGGTCGACCGCGCAACAGTGTTGCACCGATTTGGAGTTCAGCGATGAGAAACGTACCGCATCCAACAATCACGACCCGTCGCTCGCTGCGTCTTTCGACCGCCGCCCTTCTCGTTACGACGGCTGACGCGCCCGCGGACGGTCATCTTCGGAGAGCGGGGAATATTCGAGGGAGTACATCGCCGTTACGAGGCCATCGCGCGCCTTCTCGCCCCACTGATCAACCGTAGGGCCGAGGAGATCGATCCGTCTTAGACCGAACCGATCTAAGATTCCGCCGACTTAAGCCGATCGTTTGCGATGGTTCTTGCGGTGTTTGCCTTGGGGGCGCCCGTGCGATCGCTCCAGTACTTTCGGCAGAGAAGCCGCCGCTGGCGGAGCTATTGGCGAGGCTTGCTCGACCTTAACCGGCTCGGCTGGGTCGGGGGGCCGTATGGCCGCCGTTGCACCCAAGGCAGCCTCCTCGAGTTTGGCAAGGAAGTCGCGTCCTTGGTTCGTGATAGTCCATGCGCCGCGTTCACGAGTGATGAGTCCTTGGCTGAACGCATCAAGATCCGGCGCAAGTTCAGCGAGACGCTTCATACGCAACGTCCATTCAGGGCCGCTCGTATAGAAAACCGCGAGATGCAGCTTGATAAGCTCAAGGTTTCCCCGGCCGTCGGGCTGCCCTGCCAAAATCTTCAAAATGGAAAGCTGAAAACTCACGCGCGCCACTCGAACGCAACGACTCAATCCTTGCAATCTATCGGTTCTGGCCAACGGCTCATAGATCGGCCGTCAAGCTTCTCGCGGAGATGCTTGCTCGGTAAGCCTAACCGCCAAGGTTAATCGCGCCTGGAGGGTCAAAGGCAGACTTCGACAAGATAAAGGCGCTTGTAACGGAACCGATCCAGGTGGCTCCTTCCGTTAGCGAAACACATCCGCCGATTCGTTAGACCATAACTCCATCACCGCCAGCTTTTCCAGGATGGTTGGGCCATGAAGTACCGGCGCTTGCCGGTATCGCTGGCGCGGTCCAGATCGGATCTGTGATCGCCTGGCATTTCATGAGCGATGATGAGCAAGGCGGTGCTTTAAGCAAAGTAGGTTTGGTCTAAATTACCGACGCAATACTCCGACGCCGTGGCGCGATCGCGCCCGACGCATTCGAACCGTCGTGCCACAGGTCGAAGTTACATCCGAGTTGCCGTTGGTCTTGGCAGATAGATGCGCGATGCCCGCTCAAAAAAACAGTACCAAGATTGTCGATTTTGGCTGTACCACCGCGCGATGTCATGGTGCTCGCGAGTAGGGCGGGATTGCAGGGGCGAAGATGCAACATGTGTCATTTGAAAGCGGACGCGGATGAAGCTCGCGCCGCCGCGCATGTTCAACGAGCGGTCACTCGTGGTTCTCACGATCGTGATTGGAATGACGAACGCCTATAAGCGTATCCCCATTGGGATTGAAATGCACAGCAAGCTCCGGGACGATTTGAATACGGCAGAGAATGACCATCTTGTCGCGCCTGTTGGCGCTTGTCGCAGTCGCGTTATTGCCCGCTATCTCGATTCAGGCGTACAACGAAGTTAACCTTCGACGCGCGCGCCAAGTGGACGTACAGAATCAGGCGCTCGGTCTCGCTAAGCTCGCCGCCGAACAGCAGCAACAGATCGTTCAGGGCATTCGGCAGGTCCTGATTGCGCTGTCCGAACTCCCTGCGATAAAGGCGAAAGATAGCAAGGGGTGCAATGCGGCGATGGCAGGGATGAGGTCCCGGTTTCCGGCTTTCCTCACTTTCGTCGCTACCGATCTGAGTGGCCAGCCCTTCTGCGATACAAACACGGATCGCAAGCCGGTGAATGTCTCCGGGCGTCCCTACTTTGCGGACGCGTTGAAGACGGGTGCGTTTACGGTGGGACAATTCTCGATCGGTCTGTCCGTCGATCGGAAACTCATTCAGTTTGCGCTGCCTTTCTACGGAGATGATGGTCAGCCAGGGGGCGTCATCATTGCGCCTCTCGGTCTGGACTGGTTAGCGGACTACATCGCGCGCGCGGGTGTTCCGGCGGGAGACGCGCTGGCCATCACCGATCGCAACGGCACCTACCTTGCCCGCTATCCGGACAATGACCGATTTGTCGGTAAGAAATTGGTTCGCGTTGGTGATGAGAGGCAGTATGGCGACGGTCTCGCAGCCGACCTGGTTGATGTCGACGGCGTCGAGAGGATCGTGGGTTTCTCGACTCTCGGGCCCGATTCTGGGGGACTTCGCGTCAGCTTCGGCCTCGACAAGGCGAACGCCTTTGCCGAGATCCAGAGCCGGACCCGACACGACATCTTCCTCATCGCCCTCAGCGCCATGATGGTGCTGGGCCTGACGCTGCTCGGCGCCCGGCAATTCATCCATCGGCCGCTCGGACTATTAGTTGACGCCGCGAACCGATGGCGCCTCGGCGACTATGCTCGCCGTGTGAACATCCGCGGCAGTTCTGAAATCGCGGGCGTAGCCGGCGCCTTCAACACCATGGCTGATGCGCTGGATCGCCGCGAGCAGGAATTGTCCGATGCAAAAGAGAAGGCCGAGGACGCCGCGGCCCGGCTTACGATGCTCTTCGAAAGCACAACCGACAGCGTCGTGATCGTCGACCACGATTGGCGGATCAGCTTCTTCAACCAGAGGGCCTGGTCTCAGATCGCTCAGGGGCGTGATCTGATTGGAATGCACCTGCAGGCGTCGCTTCTGGATGCCGCCGATACGGGAATCGTCGAGCAGCTTCGGGAAGTCATGTCGAACCGCCGTCCGGTTTCGTTCGAAGCGCACTGTCCTCGTCGTGCCGCATGGTATGCGATCAACGCGTTTCCTTCTGGCGAAGGGATCGCGATCTTCTTTCGAGACGTCACCGAGCAAAAGCATGCCGTGGAGGCGCGCCAGCGCATCGAGGAGCAGCTTCATCAGAGTCAGAAGATGGAGTCCGTCGGACAGCTCACGGGCGGTGTTGCCCATGACTTCAACAACCTGCTTGCCGTCGTTTCGGGAAACCTTGATCTCATCGAGCGCGCGGCAAATGACGGCAAGATCCGGCGCTTCGCCGCGACTGCGCGGCGCGCCGCCGACCGGGGGGCGAAGCTCACCGCACAGCTCCTCGCTTTCTCTCGACGGCAAAAGCTCAACCCTAAACTGATTAATGCCAACGAGCTGATCTCCAACTTCCAGGGGCTCGTCCGTCAGGCGGTCGGCGCAGAATGCGAGGTCAGGCTGAAGATCGACGAGCGATTGTGGCTCTGTCAGGTGGATCCATCCCTGCTGGAGACTGCCCTTCTCAATCTAGCGCTGAACGGCCGCGATGCGATGCCGGGCGGCGGAGTGCTCGAGATCGAGGCGCGGAACGTCGTTCTGGATGGGGAAGCCGTCGCTGGATGTCCGGCCGGATCATATGTGAGGCTGTCCGTCTCGGATACGGGGCAGGGGATGTCTCCCGAGGTGCGAGACCGGATTTTCGAGCCCTTCTTCACTACCAAGGAAGTTGGCAAGGGCACTGGCCTCGGTCTCAGCATGGTGTATGGCTTTGTCCGGCAATCCGGTGGCTATATTTCAGTCGAAAGTGCCCCTAACGCCGGCACCACGATCTCGCTGTACCTGCCGAGAGCCAATCAGGAGGCTCGCGACGAGGTGGAAACTGAACAGACCCGGGCTATGCCGGGAGGTTCCGAGCGAATTCTTTTGGTCGAGGACAATGAAGATCTGTTGGAAGTCGTGTCTGCAATGCTGACGAGCTTTGGCTATCGGATTCGCCTTGCTCACAACGGTACCGAAGCCATCCGAATTCTCGACAGCGATCAGGGGTTCGATCTTCTGTTCAGCGATGTCGTCATGCCGAATGGTCCCAATGGCGTCGAGCTTGCTCGCGAAGCAAAGCGGCGGAACAGCAGGATCAAGATATTACTTACGTCGGGCTACGTGGGAGACGTGCTCGCGCGTCACGGGGCGACAGACGAGTTCCCGATTATTCACAAGCCCTTTGGCGTGTCCGAACTCGCTCAACGTCTGCATTCTCTTCTTCAGAAAGAAGATGTTTAGGCAGGCACGAAGCCAGACGGCATCGCCGTCCATAGCGACAATGCGTATTCGTCTCTAGATCCAGCCATCTCACGGTTCTTGCGGATCAGGTCGAGGCAGCCGTGCTCGAACGCAAAGTCCCTGACGTAACTTAAGGTGGCGCAGATCGCATAGCCAGTACTGGTTGAGCGCATGGTTGCTGCCTCAATTTCGCGAGGAGCACCATGACCGACAGGCTTAAGAGCGTACTTGCAATGTTTAGTATATAGTGTTTCACTAAACAAATCGAGCTTGGCTGAATCCCTAAGAATCCAGGCAGGCGCGAGGAAACGTCCGTTTAGTCGTTCAGCCCGTGAAGGACTGTATCGCTCTGCTCGAAGCATTCGAGCGGGTTGGAGAGTCGCGCCATGTCGATGGCCGGCCCCACTGGGAGGGAAAGCGTTATGAAACAGACAGTAAAGGCGCTTCTTACTACGTTCGGAGTTCTCGCATCCGCGCTCGGTGTCGGAGTGGGGACTACTCCTGCGCATGCGCAGGCCAAGACCATCACGCTGTGCTGGGCCGCGTGGGATCCTGCCAACGCCCTGGTCGAACTGTCGAAGGATTTCACCGCCAAGACCGGCGTCGGCATGAAGTTCGAGTTCGTGCCGTGGACCAACTATGCCGACCGCTTCCTGAACGAGCTCAATTCGCATGGCTCGCTGTGCGATCTCATCATCGGGGATTCGCAATGGATCGGGGGCGCCGCCGAGAACGGTCAGTACGTCAAGCTCAACGATTTCTTCACAAAGGAAGGAATCAGCATGGACGACTACATGCCGGCGACAGTGGTCGGCTATTCCGAGTGGCCGAAGAACAGCCCGAACTATTGGGCGCTGCCCGCCATGGGTGACGCGGTGGGCTGGACCTATCGCAAAGACTGGTTTGCGCGGCCTGAGATCCAGGCGGATTTCAAGGCCAAGTACGGCCGCGATCTCGCCGTGCCGAAGACGCTCGATGAATTGCGCGACATCGCAAAATTCTTCCAGGGCCGCGAGATCGACGGCAAGAAGGTCTATGGCGCTTCGATCTATACCGAGCGGGGCTCGGAAGGCATCACCATGGGCGTGTCGAACTACCTCTATGATTACGGCTTCCAGTATCAGGATCCGAAGAAGCCGTATTCAATGGACGGGTTCGTCAACTCGCCCGGCGCCGTGAAGGGGCTCGAGGCCTACAAGGAGCTCTACAAGTGCTGTACGCCCCCCGGAGCATCCAACTCCTACATGTCCGAAGGGCTTGATGCGTTCAAGTCGGGGCAAGTCGCGCTTCAGATGAACTTCTTCGCCTTCTTCCCGGGCCTCTACAAAGATCCGAACGTCGGTGGGGACAAGATCGGCTTCTTCAGCAATCCCGCCGGCCCCGCGACCCGGGCGACGCAGCTCGGTGGGCAGGGCATCTCGGTCGTTTCTTACTCCAAGAACCAGGCCGAGGCGCTGCAATATATCAAATGGTTCTCCGGTGGAGATGTGCAGAAGAAGTGGTGGGCGCTGGGCGGCTATTCCTGCGCCAAGTCAGTGTTGAACGATCCGGGCTTCCCGAACAGCGCGCCGTTTGCCGGCGAGTTTTTGAAGTCGATGGGAATGGTCGTCGACTTCTGGGCCGAGCCTTCCTATGCCCAACTCCTGCAAGCCGAACAGAAGCGCGTGCATGACTACGTGGTGGCGGACAAGGGCACCGCGCAGGAAGCGCTCGATGGCCTGGTAAAGGACTGGAAGGCGATCTTCAAGGAAGAAGGCAAGAAGTTCTAGGGCAAACGCCTGGAGCGCACGCCGAGCGCGCTCCAGGCTCTCTTCGGTAGAACCCGCAGGCGTCGCATAGTCGACCATCGCGACGCCAGGATTGACCAGGGCCATGAACGATTTGAGCACTTCGTCGCAGATCACCTACCGGGCCGTCCCGATCCGACCAGGCGTGATACGTCGTATCCGCGGCCTTTCGGACCAGGCGCTCGCATGGCTCTTCATCACGCCGACGATCGTGCTGCTGCTGGCGATCAATATCTTCCCGCTGGTATGGACGATCTACCTGTCATTTACCAACTACCGCGCCAATCGGCCGAACGCGCCGACGCTATGGCTGGGGACCGATTGGTACCAGTCGATCCTGACCGATCCGGATATCTGGGCGGCAATGCAGGTCACGGCGCATTTCGTGGTTTGGACCGTGCTGATCGAGACTGTGCTCGGATTCGGCCTCGCGTTCCTGATCGACAAGAAATTCCGTGGCCATGGCCTGTGGACCACGATCATTCTGTTGCCGATGATGCTCTCACCAGCGGTTGTCGGCAATTTCTGGACCTTCCTCTATCAGCCGCAGATCGGGCTGTTCAACTACGTGGTCGCCTTCTTCACGGGGCGCGGCGCTTCGTCGTTCCAGATGCTGGGAGACGTGACCCTCAGCCCGTGGGCCATCGTCATCGTCGACGCCTGGATGTGGACGCCTTACGTGATGCTGATTTGCCTGGCGGGGTTGCGGTCGATCCCGGATTACATTTATGAGGCAGCGGAGGTCGACCGCGCGTCGAATTGGCGGCAGTTCTGGTCGATCACGCTGCCGATGGCTCTGCCGTTCATCATGCTCGCGGTGCTCTTTCGCGGGATCGAGAACTTCAAGATGTTCGACATGGTCAACCTCCTGACCGGAGGAGGGCCGGGCTCGACCACGGAGGTCGCTTCGATCACACTGAAGCGCGCAGCCTTTGAGAGTTGGCGAACCGGCTATTCCTCGGCCTTCGCGATCATTCTGTTCGTGACAGTGTTTGGCCTTGCCAACATCTACGTCAAGGCGCTGAACCGGGTGAAAAGCAGATGAGCGCCTCAAATGCAGCCCACTCAGTCGTCGAACCGTCGACCGGCACTCGCCGCTTTGCCGGCCTGCTCGTCATACTCTATGCCATCATAACGATGGTTCCGCTGATATGGATCGTGCTCACCTCGTTCAAGTCGCCTGACGATGCGATCTCCTATCCGCCGAAGGTCCTCTTCAAGCCCTCCCTTGAAGGCTATTGCAATGTCTTCACAACACGCTCGCGTCAGACTCAGGAGTTTATCCAGACGCTGGGGCCGCCGCAGGGGCTTTGTGACAACATCGCGCGCAGCCGCAACATGGTTGTCGCCGGGCCGTCGAACTACGTGCCGCGCTTCATCAACTCGCTGATCATCGCCTTTGGCTCGACGGTGCTTGCCGTCGCGCTCGGTACGCTCTCGGCTTATGGTTTTTCGCGCTTCCGCGTGCCTCTCAAGGACGACCTCCTGTTCTTCATTCTGTCGACCAGAATGATGCCGCCAATCGCGGTCGCGATCCCGATCTACCTGATGTACCGGACCGTCGGGCTATCGGATACCCGTCTCGGGATGATCCTGCTCTACACTTCGGTGAACGTCTCGCTCGCTGTCTGGCTACTCAAGGGCTTCATCGACGAAATCCCGCGTGAATACGAAGAAGCGGCAATGATCGATGGCTATACGCGCTTTCAGGCGTTCGTGAAGGTGGTTCTACCGCAGGCGACGACGGGGATCGCGGCGACGGCGATTTTCTGCCTGATTTTTGCGTGGAACGAATACGCCTTTGCTGTGCTTCTGACCTCTGGCAACGCTCAGACCGCGCCCCCATTCATTCCGATCATCATTGGCGAAGGCGGCCAGGATTGGCCGGCCGTAGCCGCCGGCACGACGATCTTTCTTGTGCCGATCGTCGTGTTCACGGTGCTGCTTCGCAAGCATCTTCTGCGCGGGATTACCTTTGGGGCCGTTCGCAAATGAACCTTGATGTGAACACGTCAACGCCGCACGCCAGCCTGACGAGCAGAATGTTGCGGCGCGGTCCGCTGGAGGCCATCGCGACGGCGATCATTGCCGCAGGCGTGGTCATGCTGATGCAGCCGTTTTTTCTGACGCTTTATTCCTGGTCTTTCGCAGTCACTCTCTTTGGGACGGTGATGTTCACGATCGTCTCGAAGGTCCGGGAGTAGCGCTCGATGGCACAGATCAGGGTCGAAGCGCTCAACAAATCCTTTGGAGAGTTTCACGCAGTCAAGGGCGCGAGCTTTACGGTGGATGACGGACAGTTCCTTTGTCTGCTTGGGCCGTCCGGCTGCGGCAAAACGACAACGCTGCGGATGATTGCAGGACTGGAATTGCCGACATCCGGCACGATCAGGCTCGACGGTGAGGACGTCACGATGAACCGTGCCTCCGCGCGAGATATCGCCTTCGTCTTCCAGCTATTTGCGCTCTATCCGCACATGAATGTCCGGCGCAATATCGGCTTTCCGCTCAAATGCGAGGGGATCGGAGCCGCGGAGTGCGACCGGCGCGTGGTGGAGGCGGCTCGGATCCTGCGTATCTCCCACCTCCTTGATCGGTCGGTTTCGACCCTCACCGGCGGCGACCGTCAGCGCGTCGCGCTTGGGCGGGCGATCGTCCGCAAGCCGAAGTGCTTCCTGATGGACGAGCCGCTCGGAGCGCTCGATACCGAGATGCGCGAGGCGATGATCCAGGAATTGCGCGCGCTGCATGACCGGCTGGGCGCGACCACCGTTTACGTCACGCATGATCAACTGGAGGCCATGGCAATGGCGGACCTGATTGCGGTGATGAACAACGGCGTGGTCGAGCAGATTGCGAGTCCGAGCGACATTTATGACCGGCCTGTTTCGCTCTTCGTCGCGGACTTCATCGGTTCTCCAGCGATGAATTTCCTGCCGTTTCGCGGCAGCCTGCAAGCCGGGGCGCAGGCGATCCGGCTCGGGGATCGCGACGTTGCGATACCCACCGCACGCGAGGCTCTGGTGGAGAGCGACCTTGTCCTGGGCGTCAGACCCGAGCATGTGCGTTTTTCCGATAGCGGCATGGTGCGGGGCGAGATCTATGGGTCGGAATATCTCGGCACGACGCAGATCGTGACGGTGACGACGCCTTACGGCGCTCTCAAGGCCCGCTCGCCCGCCAGCATGCCCTTTCGGATTGGGATGAATGTCGGGCTCGATTTTCGGCCGGATACGTTGTCGCTCTTCGACCAGGGGTCGGGACGGGCAATACGCACCGCATTGCACGAGGGAGGCAAGCATGGCTGAAGTCGAGATCGGGGCGGTCTCCAAGGCGTTTGGTAAGACGCAAGCCGTCGTCGATCTGTCCCTCACCGTTGGAGATGGCGAATTCGTTGCGTTGCTGGGGCCGACCGGCGCCGGCAAGACGACGATGCTGCGTCTCGTTGCCGGATTAGAGGCGCCCGACAGCGGCTCGGTCCGCATCGACGGACGCGATGTGACCAGTGATGCGCCGGCGGATCGTGACGTCGCCTTCGTATTCCAGCAATATTCGTTGTACCCGCATCTGACCGTGTTCGAGAACATGGCCTTTGCACTACGCGCGCCGACTCGGCGCCTGCCGGAGACCGAAATTCGCGCAAAGGTCGAACAGGTTGCGCGTCTTCTCCATATCGAGGCCAAGCTCCACAGTAAGGCGACCCAGTTGTCGGGCGGGCAGATGCAGCGCGTTGCGATTGGCCGCGCTCTGGTGCGCTCGCCCTCGATCTACCTGATGGACGAGCCGCTTTCTTCGCTCGATGCCAAGCTGCGCGGTGAAATGCGCCTGGAGCTTAAGCGCATCCAGATCGATCTCGGCGCGACGATCCTCTACGTCACCCACGATCAAACCGAGGCTATGACCATGGCATCGCGCATCGGCGTGATGGAGGCCGGGCGGCTGATGCAGATCGGCACGCCGCGCGAGATTTACGAGAACCCGGTCAACGCCTATGTCGCTGCCCGGCTCGGCCAGCCGATGATCAACCTGCTGCCGGCAACTCTATTTGCCGGCGTTCCGCCCGGCGCTAAGACGATTGGCGCTCGTACCGAGCACCTGGCGATCGCACGCAGCGGCGGGGACGTGTCGGCCACCGTCACGCGGGTCGAGCATCTCGGCGACCAGAGCCATGTCCATCTCGATCTCGGCGGCCAACCTGTCGTGACGTTGGCGGACCCTGAGGCGAGGTTAGACGTCGGCGACGTCGTGTCGCTACGCCTTAACAGGCCGCTGTTCTTCGATGCGGCCGGCGGGAGGGTCGCTGCATGAGTCTCGATCGGACCTCTAGGGAGAAACTGGTGCGGGCGCTTGCGGAATCGGTGATCCAGCACGCCGACGAACTGACCAGCCTCGACCAGGCGATCGGTGACGGCGATCATGGGCTGAACATGAAACGCGGCTTCGAGGCCGTGCTCGCGACGTTGCCCGGCCTTGCGGACAAGTCTCTGCCAGAAATGCTGAAGTCGATCGGAATGACGCTGGTCATGAAGGTTGGCGGAGCCTCTGGGCCGCTGGTTGGCACCTTCTTCATGGAGTTGGGCAAGGCGCTTCCAGAGCAGCCAACACGCGCAGAGTTTGTCGCGGCTACGGATATGGCAATCAATGCCGTAAAGGCGCGCGGACGCTCGGAGGCAGGACAGAAAACCTTGCTGGATGTCCTGGTGCCCGTGCAAGCGGTATTGGCTGCAGGCGGCGATGCGCGGGCGATTGCGTTAGAAGCGGTGCAGGCGGCCGATCGCACGACGCCGATGCTCGCTATTCGCGGCAGGGCTTCTTTTCTCGGCGAACGCTCCATTGGTCACATGGACCCCGGTTCGCGCTCAGCGTCCCTGTTGATCGGGGCTGCAGTCAAAGTATTGGAATTCGAGGCGAGGTCATGAACAATCCAAATGGCGGCAATGTCGGAATCGTTATCGTTTCACATTCGCCCAAGATAGCGGAAGGCGCGGCAGATATGGTGCGCCAGATGGTGGGCAATGCGGTGCCGCTCGCCTGGACCGGCGGCGATGTCGATGGAGGGCTCGGCACGAATGTTGCTGGAATCCTGGAGGCGATCGAGGCGGCGTGGTCCGCAGCAGGTGTGGCTGTGCTCGTTGATCTCGGTGGAGCGGAGACAAATTCCGAGATGGCGGTGGAAATGTTGGCTGAAGATCGAAGGGCGCGCGTCGTCGTCTGCAATGCTCCGGTGGTCGAAGGAGCGGTGATTGCAGCGACGGAATCCTCGGGTGGCTCATCGCTCGCAGCCGTCAAGCGTAGCGCGGAGGAATTCTATGCATGATGCCCACGCCAGCCGGGCAGGTGAGACGTCGGTGCCGCTGACCGCCTCGGCGGTTCTCGTCAACAAGGTCGGACTTCATGCGCGGCCGTCGGTCAAGCTCACGCAGTGTGCGAAGAGGTTTGCCGCAAAGATCGAACTCGCCCTCTCTGGAGACGGGCCTTGGACGGATGCCAAGAGTCCGGTGAAGGTGATGCGTGTAAAAGCTCCGCAGGGGGCGACGCTGCATTTCCGGGTCGCCGGACCGGACGGAGAGGTGGCGCTTGCTGCCATGCTTGCGCTTGTGCATGACGGTTTTGGTGAGGCTTAACGGCAGTGGCAGAGATCCAACTTATCGGCCGTGCTGCATCGCCGGGCCTCGCGTTCGGGCCGGTCGCGGTGCTGACTGCGGCCGTGGCCGGGCGAATGGCGAGCGAGGATCCGGAGCAGGAGGCTGCAGCGCTGCGGGCGGCGATTGGGGGGGCGAGGGCGCAACTCGCCGAGCAGATCAAGACGATTCAGAGTGAGGCGGCAGACATTCTGGAGTTCCAGGCCGCCATGTTGGAAGACGACGCACTCACAGATACGGCGTATGAACTTATCGCGATCGGGATCGCTGCCGACCATGCCTGGCGCCGGGCGCTCGACCTAGAGATCGCCGGCTATCGCGCGGCTGAAGATGAATATTTCCGTGCCCGGGCCGTTGATATCGTTGACATCCGCGATCGCGTGCTTGCGCATCTGGGCGGTGTGGATGTTGTCGCCGGAATCGCGGGCGGTTCGATTGTTGCGGCTGAAGATATCACGCCTTCGACCTTTCTTGCGACTGACTGGTCGCAAGGCGGCGCGATCGCGCTGGCCAGTGGCTCACCTTCCTCGCATGTCGCCATGTTGGCGCGTGCGCGCGGGGCGCCGATGGTCGTTGGATTAGGTCCGTTGTCGTGGCATGGACAGCCACCAGTCTTGGCGCTGGTAGACGGCGACGCCGGAAGGGTCATCTTCGATCCGGAGCCGGAGACCATCCGTCTCTTTGAGCTGCGTATGGCGGCTGCGAAGGCCGAACTGGCTGTCGCCGAGGCGACCAGCCTTGCGCCTGCCTTCGTCGCCAATGGTCGGCGGATAGCGGTTCTGCTCAATGTCGCCGGGCCTGAAGACCTTGCAAACCTTGATTCCGCAATTTGCGACGGCATCGGCCTTGTACGCACGGAATTCCTGTTCGAGGCGGCCCACGGCCTGCCGGACGAGGAAACGCAATACAGGGTCTATCGAGACATTCTCGTCTGGGCCCAAGATAAGCCGGTGACGATCCGGACCTTGGATGCAGGCGGAGACAAGCAGGTTCCCGGTTTGACGGTCGAAGGTGAGAGCAATCCGTTTCTCGGCCTCCGCGGTATCCGCCTCTCGCTCGCGCGGCCGGAGGTGTTTCGCATGCAGCTCCGCGCGCTCTGCCGTGCGGCTGTCCATGGCACGCTGAAAGTGATGTTGCCCATGGTTGCGGTCCCGTCGGAATTGGACCGCGCGAACGAAATACTTGACGCGGAGTTCACAGCCCTCCAAGCGAAAGGAGTTGCCTGCGCTCGCCCGCCGCTCGGCATTATGGTCGAGGTTCCAGCGGCGGCGCTCTGTGCAGCGGATTTTGGCGCTGCATTCTATTCCATCGGTTCGAACGATCTAACCCAGTACACCATGGCGGCGGCGCGCGACATCGGCGCAGTCGCTGACCTCAATGATACCAGCAATCCGGCTGTGCTGGCACTGATAGCCGCGACCGTCGAGGCCGGGCTAAAGCGAGGCGTCGAGGTTTCGCTCTGTGGCGACGCCGCGGCCAACACTCACCTCACGGCGGCGCTGCTCGCGACTGGATTGACAACTCTCTCTGTGTCGCCGATTGCCGTCGCACGGCTCAAGGCCGCAATCGCAAAGGTGAGTTCATGAAGGACGATGTCGGCAAGGACACGCCCGGTGACAAGAATGTCGCAGAGTACAAAATAATCCTGCGAAAGGTACTCGACAATCGGCCCTCGGGGACGCGCCTGAAGCTTGCGGCGGCGCTGGGCAAGAATCGTTCGTTCGTGAGTCAAATCACGAATCCGGCTTATCTGGTGCCGATCCCGGCGAAGCATGTCGCGGTCATCTTCGACGTCTGCCATCTGTCCAGCGCCGAGCGTGCGGCATTTCTCGATGCGTATGGCCGCGCGCACCCCGGAAGACTGCGCGCACCCCACCGCGAAGCGCGCACGCGTGTCATTACCGTGACCGTTCCTGAACTTGGTGACGACAAGAAGAATCGTGCGCTCGAGCAGCTCATCGTGGATTTAGCCGCGCAGCTCGCGCGCTTTGCGGAAAGCGTCGGTTAGCCATTGAATCGAACTTTAGACCGGACTGGGAGAACGCTCATGAAAAAGCTGATCAACAGCGCCGATACGGTACTCGAAGAAAGTCTTGACGGCCTCGCCGCAGCGCACGCGGATATCCTGCTTCTCGGCGCCGAGCGCAAATTTGTGCGCCGTCGCACGTTGAAACCGGGCAAGGTTGCGCTGATTTCGGGAGGCGGCTCGGGACATGAGCCGCTGCATGCGGGCTTTGTCGGCCTGGGCATGCTCGACGCGGCTTGTCCTGGCCAGGTCTTCACCTCGCCGACGCCAGATCAGATGATCGAGGCTGCGGAGGCCGTCGACACCGGCGCAGGTGTGCTGTTCATCGTCAAAAACTACGAAGGCGATGTGATGAATTTCACCATGGCAGCCGAGATGGCCGGCCGAGAAGTCGCAAGCGTGGTGACGAACGACGACGTGGCGGTCGAAAAGTCGACCTACACGACCGGTCGTCGCGGTGTCGCTGGAACGTTGATCGTAGAAAAAATGGTCGGCGCCGCTGCCGAGACCGGAATGCCGCTTGCCGCGCTCAAGGCGCTCGGCGATGAAGTCAACCGGCGTACGCGCTCGATGGGGGTAGCTCTATTGCCATGCACTGTGCCGGCCGCCGGACGACCAAATTTCACGTTGGCCGACGATGAAATGGAAATGGGCGTCGGCATTCATGGCGAGCCTGGCCGGCGCAGGGTACCGTTGGCTTCCGCCGATGCGATCGCCGCCGAGGTGCTCGACGCGATCCTGAAGGATCTTGCGCCGAGCAAGGGCAGTGAAGCGCTGCTTCTCATTAACGGATTTGGTGCGACGCCTCTGATCGAACTCTATCTGATGGTCAATGCCGCAAAGCGGACTCTGGATCGCGCGGGGATCACGGTGACGCGCTTCCTGACCGGTTCCTACGTCACATCCCTCGACATGGCCGGTGTGTCGATCACCGTATCGGTGCTCGATCGCAAAGCCACGACATTGTGGGATGCCCCGGTGCAGACCGCAGCTCTGCGTTGGGGCGTCTGATTTCCGCGCGGCTCATTTTTTGCTGCAATCGAAGTCCTATCGACTCCGCCCCGCTTAGGCCCGTCCATGCAAGGGAGCCGTTTCTCGTCGGCTCGATCGATCGAATAGTGGCGTCCGCGCCGCCAAGGTAGTGTGGCTGCCGAGAAAACCTGGATCGAGGGCAATGAGAAGTAAGATTCAACAAAAAGGACCCGATCGGAGGATCCACTCGCAGCGCAAAAAGGGACGTTGGGTTGTAGATGTTGGAGCTGAATAGCTCCCGCTGGCTGAATCTAGCTCAAACTTCCCAATCATGGATCGGGGCGAGAGTTTGATTGTTTCAATAGTTGGAACAGTGCGTATGCACGATGTGTGCACCGAGAATTCACAAAAATCTAACGCCCCCAATTTGGGGAGCCGACATCGTTCCAAATTCTGAGCCGGTAACAACCCTGGTTTGTCTGCGGCAGACCCGCATGACTGTCGCGTTTGAGACGTTTGCGTTGGTTCAAATCATGGGCCAGATTTGAACCCGCCATTCGACAAGCTTCTGAGTTTAGGCGGACGATCGGAGGAAATATCGCAGATCTGCGTCGTGTGGGGAGAGGCGTTAGCGGTCTCCTGACTCGCACCCTGACGCCTCATCTTGTCGGTTCTCGCGAGCCGGTCCGCCCGTGCCGGGTGTGCCGGCCGCCTCCCGTTGTGCCCGGAGCGCCGTCATCCGCTATCCGTAGCGGCTTGCCTGTCCCGCGCGACCGGGCGCATCCTCTCTCGCATGGGCAGCAATCGTTCGAGTAGAGGAGCAGAACAGATGAGCGACCTTGTCGTAATTGCATTTCCAACCGAGGCGAAGGCGGAGGAAGTTCGTCAAAAATTGCTGGCCATGCAGAAGGAGTATTTGATCGAACTCGGCGATGCCGTGATCGCCGTGAAAGACAGCAACGGAAACATCAAACTAAATCAACTGATCAATACCACGGCTGCTGGTGCGGCTACTGGCGCCTTTTGGGGCACGCTGATTGGCCTGATCTTTTTGATGCCGCTTGCTGGTGCTGCCCTTGGCGTCGCGTCCGGCACACTCAGCGGATATTTAACGGATGTCGGCATCAACGACAAATGGATGAAAGAGACCGCTGCCGCCGTTCAACCCGGAACCGCAGCGCTCTTCGTACTGGTGCGCAAAGTCACGGCAGACAAGGTTCTTGAGAGGCTAAAAGGCGAAGGCGGCACGGTGCTAAAGACTTCTCTCGACCACACTAAGGAAGCCGCCTTGCAAGCGGCGCTGGCGGAGGTCAAAGCGGCGGTACCGGCGGCTTCGCCTCCTGATTTGCCGGGCGCTTGAAACGATGGCGACCGCCTGCCGACGACCGCTCAAGGCATTACCGCAGCCTTCTCTGGCCCAGTGACGCCGCGCCGGGTGCGGTCATTGGTGCAGTTCCGGGTCCTTTGTGAGGGCCAGAGGCAAGTGCCGGGACCGCGCGACCGCGCCGTATGAATATATTTGCAATTCATCATACCGCGTCAAATTTAGTGCGATCCGTTCACGTGCCTGAGCCCGAGGCACAGCGTTGACCTAGATCAAGCCATTGATGGCGGTGACGTTCTTCTGAACGGAGAGGGCCGCCGGGTGAGTGTCCGGCTGGGCTTGTTCTTTTAGGATTTTGATCTATTTCGCCAAATGCGTGAGGGATGCAGATGTCGGACAATCCCATCGACGTGATCGAAGCCGCCATTCGCTCCGCCTTCACCAGTTACCCAAAGGAAGACGACCCGGATTGGAGAAGTCCGCACTGGATCAAGTCTGAAGAGTGCACGCACTTGGCACAGGGCATACTGCTGGAATTGCACGCAAAGGGATTTGAAATCGTGAAGAGGCAGACCTGATAGATCGGCGGCGGGCCCGCGCAATTGGTCATTTGAAGCGACCAGATCTCGCGACGTGACACAGGCTCGACCCAGGCGGCCAAGGCGCGCCGCTCGACCGGCACCTTGCGGGCGTTACCATTCTTGCCCGTGCGCTTCCCAACTGCGACAGATGTCGCAGTTGATTTCTTTCGCTCGAACCTTCGTTGCGGCATCGCCTCTGCGCCAGTGCCGCCGGCCGCACCGCCTCGACCGCCTCGATCACGCCAGAGGCGCGTGGGAAAGGGAGGGAGAGCTTAAATGGAGCGGGCTGATGGCAAGAGCGGTCAGACGCGAACCAACGATGCCCCTATTTGCTTTCCGGGGTCCCTCGGAGACCAGGGCCAAACGGGGGTGATCGATTGTCGCACTTGCGCCACATCGCGCGCCGCCTTTGTGTACGGGACCGCATAAAATTAAACCAGGAATGCGCGATGGCAAAAATCCTCGTTGGCGTTGTTGCGATGCACCGAACAACGTACGCTCGGCGAGCGGCTCAGGCTGTATGTCGAAGAGAACTTCCATAATGCTTGAAGAAGTTATCGAGCTTCACTGGTTCGCCGGTATCCCGCCAGAACAGTCTTTTACCGAGGCTGGCCGCCACTGCGAGGCGGTGGTGGCCGCCGATTAAAGTATGGTCATCGGATGCTGTTGCGATGATCTCGCCGTCTTCGTCCACGATTTTCATGTGCTGCCTCCAATCCAGCGTGCGGTCAGGCCGCCGCGACGGTGCGCAATCTATCTAACCTTATGCGGGCCCTGGGCGTTCCAACCCATGAAGATCACGGCTTCCGTATTCGACATGCGCCACATCGCCGCCCTTTGTGTACCAACTGGCAAGGCCCGATTGCGGAGGGCGCGCGCCAGCACTCGACGGTCCCGGACCTGGAAGCCGCCCGGCGATGACAAATGGGCAAATTGTTTGTTGTGGATCAATTCCAAGGTGCCCAGACAGTCGTACGCTGCGCCGAAAACGAGGGAGGTTCCACATGGCATCAATCTTCTCGACGCCCCATCCAGAAAAATGCCCTCAATGTGGTTCTGGGTTGGTCCATCTAGAGTGGCGTGAGCGCGTCAATGCCCAAGAAATCCATGATCTTTGGCGCTGCTTTAACTGCAAAAGCGAGTTTGTCACCGCCGCCACTCCTGATGAGAGAGAACCCTCGGTCGTCGAGATAACCAAGCCCTTCTTTACGAGCCTAATAGTCTAATCGACTGGCGTGGCTCGCGCTTTACTTGACGCCTTGACCGCCGACGCGCGCCGTTCGGCGGAGATCGTGCGGCGTGAAGCGCTTGAGGCCCAATAAATCACAGAGCCGGGGCGTCTTGCTCTTGTCCTCGTTCCGGCGCCAAACGCCACTCTTTGCGGCGATTGGGCAAATAGGTCCTTGCCGTTACCTACCGCGAGCTTCGTCAGGCAGGATGCGAACGAGCAAGCGCATCCGGTCCTCCACTGGCCCAGGAAACAGGCTAAGGTCGCAGCCCCCATCAAGGGTCAAAAGGACAGGCTCGATGACCACAATCAAGTTCTTGGCGACTGGATTGATCGCGATCACCGTCCTTACAACGACCGCCGTGGCTCGCGAGAAATTCGCAGCCGGGCCAACGCGCATCACGGTGTACGGCAAGCCCTGTCATATATTCAATACCGGCCCCGGCGGCTGCTGGATTGTCTGGGAGGGCATTCCAATATGGTTCGGTCCGTCGGTCCGGGGCGTGCCCGGCCGCATTTGCGACAATGGCGACAATCCGAGGATATGTTGAGATGCGGACGATAGGAGGTGCGCAGCGGTATCCGAGGCAATCGCTGCGCGGTTCGGCCCTCGGCGGCGTCGGTCAGCGCGGTGGCGGCGAGAAGTACGCGCGGGTGCTTGTGCTCGCGTTTCGGCACCGTCTCGCTGAAGTGCCGGATCGCATCGCGCAACGTGATGAGCTCGGTGCCGCTGGGCAGCACGATCTGAGCGTCAAAGCGGCGTAAGCAACCATCGGATTCAGCCATGCTGACGCCAGTCCGACGCTATCCGTTCGCCGCAATCAAAGCGCGCGTATTTCGCGCGAGTCCACGCCTCATGAACGCGCGAGGCCTGGAAATTGGTCTCTGTGCTTTTGGGCAGATATTCGCTCCATGCCACCTCGAACGCCGCGGGAGCCGCCTCGAACGACGGCGCCGAGCCTTTGCGGTGCTCGCCGGGCTTCGAGCCGGGATAGAAGCCGCACTGCCATTGCCAAACCTCGGACGAGTCTGGGGTTTCCGACGGCTTTTGCTATGCTGCCGACGTGATGTCGTCAAAGTGGATGTGCCAGCAAATCGCTGCGGTGCGGATCGCGCCGACGGGTGAGGACGGGCATAGGCGCATTTGAGCGGGGCCGGCAAGGTGCGGCGACCCGGATTGGCCGCGCCCGCTACTGGTCGAGCGGCCCCTTCCAATCTGTAAAGTCGTATACAGCCCACCATCGATGCAGTGTCTGCCCGCACGCTTTGCAATCGAAGCGCCCGCTTGCCACGACCGGCCGCCTTATTTGGATAGCGCTGTGAAGCGTCCCGCAAAACAAGCAACTAAAAAAGACGCGCATTGGTCATCGATCCCCGGTCGAAGTGCACCCCGTGCGTTGGGCCAACTGGGCCGCCATAGTAAAAAGGGCAGTTTGTATCTTGGCAGTTCAGGCCGAATATTTGTGAGTTCGCGCCAACGAGGGTCCTCGGTCGCGATGCGGCGCGGTGGGCCCAGGGTGCAGTGAGTGCACATAATTCACAAAGGACAAAAGGCCCGGCTGGGCCGGGCCCCATTGCACGCCACTCGCGTCGGTGACTTGTGAGTTCAGAGGCCAAAGGACCAACCGATTGCGAGACGCTGGCTCACTGGCGAATCAGTACCGTAATTTGTCGACACAATTGAGGCCAACGACGGTCGTCCCCGAGCATCTCAAGCTCGGCACTATGCGGCAGTCACGGCCATGGCAGCGATCCTCACGGCCTATCCCTTCGGCGGCTGCAATTCCCCAGCAAACCACCTGGCGACCTCGGGCGACGTGATCGGATCGGCTTCCTCGCAATGCAAGCATGTCGGCCGGAGTGGGCCCTTGCCATCCGGTCGCGCTATCAGGACCAGCGGCTTGCCGCAACGCGCACAATTTAAGGTTTTGGATATCCCGTCCATCGCCTCATTATGGCGCGTGGAACCGGAGAGTCCAGATATTGATGGCGATCTCCGCGACTGACACGCACACAAATTCGCGAATGCCTCATCAGGCTACCGCATCGTCCAGCCACAGTTCGAGCAGCGCGCGATGTGCGTCGCATCCCCTCGGCCGCCAAGAGCACCTGGGCGCGCGCAGGCGCGGCATGCACCTGCGGCAGGTCGGTAGCGCAAGCATGGATGACGCTTATTGCCGCTGGCTTCGCCTGGGATCGAATCAACATCTATCTAGCAATGGTTGGCCTGGGCCTAGCGGCGGCGTCTTGGCTGATCGGGTACGCGCTCCGATACGTTCTTACGGGCGGAGATGATGTCATGTCGAAATTGAAGAGAGACAGTTGAATAAAGCCCACTTCAGTTGGTAGCTTCTGGACGTCGCCTGTTGGCCCTTAGAACGAGCTGACACCGGCCTCAAACGGCAAAGCGACGCGGATCACTCCATCCGGAACGGCCTCGAAGCCGCTTCTGCGCCGAAAAAGGCCAACTTGGAATGATCACATCAGGTTCACGCGCCTGAAGCTTTACTGGGCCATTGCCGAGGTGTTGCTCTTGCGAAGTCTGTCGAGGTCCTCATCAACCGCCAGAGCTATCGGCGTATTCCGCGGCGTCATCCGGTACGTCTGCAAAGAGGGGGCGGCCGCGACCAAAGCGGGCCACGCCGCCTCCGCGTCGGCGGCATGGCCGGTACGAATAAGCGACGATAGCCAGACCGCCTTGCAGACACCTATCGCAGGTGTTCGATCCATACATTCGCGGGCGAAACGCAGCGCATCCTCGTAATCCTGCACGGAATAGCGCAGCCTTGCCCCGTAGAGCGCGTAGTGTGCTGGGCGTACCGGGTTCCAGGAGATCGCCTTCTCGAAGGCTTCAATCGCTGCCTGGGTTCGACCGGCATAATGCAATGCACCGGCAAGGACGACCCAGTTGTCCGGATCGCCAGGGCCGAGCTCGATCGCCCGCTCGGCCGCGCTCACCGCTGACTCAGGGTCCTGACCTGCGTCGGTTACTAAGGACAGCACTCGCCACGAACTGGCACGCAGCGGGTCCAGCGCAATCGCGCGCCTGACGTCGGCGATCGCCTGCGGCAAGTCCTGATGACTGAGCCCAGGATCGTGACGGCCAAAAATCAGCATCTTCTTCACCAGTCCGAGTCCCGTCCACGCGGGCGCGTAGTTCGGATCAAGGCGGACCGCCAGTTCGAGTTCCTGCCGCGCTTGGCGGAGGCTCTCGGAACTTGGTGCCATGGTCAGCGCAAGCGTGCGCAGCACGCGCGCATGCACATCAAGCGAGGCCGGCGCGCGGCTCCGTAACGCCGCCCGGTCCGACTCGCGCACGGTTGCACCAAGCGAGGCGCTGATCCGAGAGATCAACGTTTCAGTAACGTCGGGCAGGTCCTGCGCAGTGGGCTCGAACCGGCCGCTCCAGACGATGCGGTTGTTGCCGGAATCGATCAATTGCACGTGGAGCTGCAGCCGGTCGCCGCGTCTCTCTGCGCTGCCATCCACAAGGTAGCGAGCGTGGGTCATCGCAGCGATCTGCACCGGCGACAGGTTCTTGCCGCTAAGTTCGGCTGTGGCGAGGGTTGAGACGATGTGCAGGTCGGGGTTGCGCGCAAGTTCGGAGGCAATCATGTAGGCTAATCCGTTGCCGTCCGGACTGCCTTCCTGAGAGGTGTTAAGTACGCGCAGGGGTAGAACTGCAACATCGGCCACCATCCTGTTGTGTACCTTGGGGGGCCCGGAGCCGGCGCCGAGCAGTAGAAGTTGCCAGACCGCCACGATCGCGACTGCCACCATCGCAAGGGCGGCGGCCAGGCGATGGAATCTTCGCACATCGCGCGGCGCCGTGTCGGCCGCGTCAACGATCAGAAGGTAACCACGTCGTGGCATCGTTCGCACGACTTGCTGCCGGCTGTCACCGAGCGCGCGCCGGATCTCGACCACGCATTGCACGAGCGAGTCGTCGGTGACCGAAACGCCCGGCCACACTCGCGCACCGAGATCGAGTTTTGTAACCAACTCTCCGGGACGGCGCCCCAATTCAAGCAACACTGCCAGAGCCTGAGGCCGCAGCTCAACGGCCTGGCCGTGCAGGTCAAATAACTGCGCCTGATCCAAATTGAGCGTGTATCCGTTCAGCCGCAGGCAGGTCATGCGCACACCTCCCGCCATTGATCTTAGCGGACCGGAAAGTGCGTCTCAAGGCAGCGGCAGAGCCCGATTTCGTCCTTTATCGTGCCTTTTCGTACGGTTTTCCCGCAGACCTGCACTACGTTGACAACCGGAGAGCCGCTGCCCTGAGCCCGCGGTAACCGAATAACGCGATACCGAGAAAGCTGCACCGCGCTCACAGGGCGCAGAGTGTGTCCAACCAGACGGTGGTCTCTTTCTTCTCGCGAGATTGCAAATGCGGAAGAGATTTTCGATAGCCATCACAGCGGGAAGGGCGCATTGCGGCGGAGTCGACCGTCATTCGCGCGCGCGCCGGGGCAGCCGTTACTTCATTGTGTCGATACTGTGCGCGGCCTGCATCGTTCCGTTCGCAACCAATCCAGCGCGGGCTCAATGCACGGCTCGCGATGTCTTGCAAAACCAGCTGAAGCTCAAGACGCGCCCCGCCGAAGTGTCCCAGCAACTCATTCAGTCCGGCCGCGATGTGGCGACATGGAAGACCATTACCATTGGTACCTTCGCTGATCCGCTTGGACTGCGCAATAAGCTGGACGGCATGGGCTGCGGTATCGGGGGGCAGGCCGCTGAAATACTTGCTCGACCGACATTCATCCTTGGCCCTCGCAAGACAGACGTGGAGCTTGTCCTCGTATCGCCAGCCCAGCTTGGATTCACGTCCGGTACTGTGACCTTGGCTGATGTTTACGCGCGTGCTCGACAGCTCGGCTTGGAACTCGCGGCAGCCGAAGTCGGCCCGCAATTGCGCATCCAATATCTTGACCAGCCTATCGGTGAATTTCTCATCATCGGAATGGAGCCAATCAAGACGTGGAGTGGCGAGCCGATTGTTCTGAATGTAGCAAATGGCGGCGCCGGATTGATCCTCATCGGCCAGGACGGCAAAGCCGCCTCCGAAATACATGTGACATCTCGGTTCGTCTTCGCGCGCTCGCATCAATCCGCACCCGGCACTGGACCGATCGATCAGGCAGCGGCGTTTCTGCCACCATGAAGAGGAACCAGCAGCGAGGCCACCATGCTTCATCGTGTCTCCATCGCAGCGGCATTGATCGCCGGAGTGATCGCCGGAGGTGAAGTCGCCAACACGGCCGCCCTCAATTCGGGGTACCGAGTGGTTGCCGGCAGCGAGCAGCCATCAGTCGATGTCGAACTCGTTCTTGCTGTTGATGTCTCCTATTCAATGGATCCTGGCGAGCTTTTGCTTCAGCGCGAGGGTTACGCGGAGGCCATCGTTTCCAACGAATTTCTCCAGGCGCTCAAGGCCGGGCCGAACCGAAGGTTGGCCCTGGTCTATGTGGAATGGTCTGGACCGAACGATCAGAAAATCATCGTGCCGTGGAGATTGATCGACAGCCGCGAATCTGCAGCTGCGGTGGCGGCGGAAATCGCGAAAGCGCCGGTTCGCATGGGGTCACGCACCTCGATCTCTGGCGCGATAGATTTCGCATTGCCGCTGTTCGATGCGGATCCGTATCGTGGACTGCGGCGTGTGATCGACGTTTCCGGCGATGGCGTGAACAACGACGGAAGCCCAGTTACCATCGCACGTGATGCGGCGCTGGCAAGGGGCATTACCATCAACGGATTGCCGATCATGCTCGAAGGAAGACTTTCGTCGCAAATGGACATCGACGACCTCGATCTCTATTACGAGGATTGTGTGATTGGCGGGTCAGGCTCGTTTATGGTGACGATCAGAAGCCGTGACGGGTTCAAGGAGGCGATCCGAACAAAGCTCGTGCTCGAGGTTGCCGGCGGCGTGCCCAGGGACCGGATCGTATCGGTGACCGAAAGGGAGCCGCGAATATCCTGCCTCATTGGTGAGGCAATATGGGCGAAACGAAGCCGGTGGTGAGCGCTTCGGTACTTTTTGGAAGGCGCACAGCTCGATCCGCGTTGAACGAGCGTAGCACGTCTGCTCATGGCCCTCAGCCGACATAATTGGCGTTATGGCTGACTTCCGCTTTACCGGAGATGTCCGACTTCATCATCAAATGCGGAAACCGCTTCCGTCGGCCGGAAAGGCAAGGATCGTGGATGCTGTCACCTCCCACTCATCAGCAGGCGAGCTTGCCTGACACCCTCGCGGGCCGTGCACGAACGAAAAGAGCACGTATCCGGTGTGGTCGTCGCGCTGGGGGTAGCGAAGCTCGCTCCGTGCTGTTGTATTGGCGCGGCAGCTTCGGGCCTGGTGACCCGGAACGGACCTCGTCAAGCGAACGCGGCCGTTGCAGACGATCTGTACAGCGCGTACGGTCGCCGATGCCGATGCAAGGAGCCCCAATGACTGATCGAGACAAGATTCTGATTGCCCTTGGCGAAAAGCCTCTGAAGGTTTTCGAAATCATGAAGCGCGTGAACATAAAGCATGAGGACGATTGCCAATCGCTCTTGTTGAAGATGCGTGACGACGGCGCCGTGAAGTTCGATATTCACAAGGGATATTGGCTCGCTGTCTGACATTTTTCGCTTGATCACCAGCGGCTGGTAGAGTTGCTTGCAAGTTTCCTTAGCGAAGACTAGCCGCGTTCAACGACACTCTGAGTCAATGTGGCGCCAGTTTCGACTGAGGCATGGCGCGTGGAACATCACCGACGTCGTCAAGATCGGGCGCTTGGCCGTAGCCCATGCGTTTCATCTGTTCGTGGACCTGTGCCATTTCGGTCTCGCTGAGGCGCGGAGGTTCGCCGATCGCCAGCGCGTGGACATACATCTTCGCCAGGGTCTCCACCTCCACGGCAAGCCAAAGCGCCTTTTCAAATGTCTGCGCCGTTACGATCAAGCCATGATGGCCGAGCAAGCAGGCATTTCGTCCTTCGAGCGCATTGACGGCATAATCCGACAGCGCCTGTGTGCCGAAGCAGGCATAAGGCGAACAACGGATATCGTTGCCACCGGCTACCGCGACCATGTAGTGGAAGCAGGGAATGCCACGCTCGTGCACGGCGAGAATGGTGCTGAAGGTGGAATGCGTATGAAGCACGACGTTTATGTCGTCCCGCGCTCGCAGAATATCGCGATGAAAACGCCATTCTGAAGAAGGGCGATGGTTGCCCTGGTAATTCGCGGCAAAATCCATCGCGACAATGTCTTCTGGCCGCATGCGCTCGTAGGGCAAGCTTGTCGGTGTGATTAGCATGCCGTTTGGAATCCGGTGCGAAAGATTGCCGGAAGTCCCTTGGTTGAGACCGTTTCGGTTCATCTCCTTGCAGGTATCGACGATGCCCTGGCGGAGATCGGCATGATTGCGGTCTGTCATGATGGGTGCTCCGAAAAAGAAATCCAGGATTGATAGGCGGCGGAAAGGGTGCGTTTGCACTCATCCTCGCCGAGCGGCGTGACTGCTTCAAGCACCACGCTCGAAACCGGAATCGTACGCGAAAATCTCCGCCACAGCAGCGCCGCGCCGAGCGCCGTTCCATCCCGAGATTGGCTCACCGAGACGCTCTGCGATGGCCGCAACGCGGCCAGAGCGCGCGCGAAGGGCAGGTTGGCGGCGAAGCCACCGTCGATGACGATGTGTTTCGAGCTGCCAAGCGCATCTAGACAGCGGTTTGCGCTGAATGCGGCGTAGAGGACTGCCAACCCCTGCCATTCGGCTGGCGTCTCGGGCCGCGGTCCGATAATGCGTCCGCGGTGAGCTGCACCGGGGAACAGTCCATCATCCCCAACGAAGGAGGGGAGTGCCAGGGTTCCAAGGGCCAGTAGACTCGGCAATGCGGTGAGGACGGCTGCATCAGAAGCGTCGTGGTCTCTGCTGATCAAGTCGTATTCGCGGCCTGTCGCGATCAGCGTGGAGGGTACGTTCTCACCGTCGACATCGATATTGAGCACCATGCCGCGTGTGGCGTCGAGCTTGTCTAGCGCGAGGCCGCGCTGAAAGCCGATCATCCAGGTGCCTGTTGATAGGATCGAGGTATCGGCC
Source organism: Bradyrhizobium sp. LA6.8 (assembly GCF_040547935.1). Classification (NCBI taxonomy): domain Bacteria; kingdom Pseudomonadati; phylum Pseudomonadota; class Alphaproteobacteria; order Hyphomicrobiales; family Nitrobacteraceae; genus Bradyrhizobium; species Bradyrhizobium sp. LA6.8. The sequence goes on along the minus strand of NZ_JBEPQQ010000004.1, from coordinate 585,916 downwards.
ATGCCGGCGGCCTTGTAGCGGAACAGGTTGGCGTTGGAATCATGCACGCCGCAGAGGATTTCGGTCGAGCGCGCCAGGCCGGTACGCTTGGCTACGGCCTCCGAAACCCTCCCTAGCACCGCACCGGCGGATGCCCGCTCCGGCAGAAGACGGTCCCAGCCGCGCTTGCGCATCAGGGAGGAAGGCTGATGGTGGAAAAGGTCCCAGATATGGCTCTGAGCCGCGAGCTGTGAAATTTCACTTGCAGCACACCCGCCGAGCCGCAAGGCGAAATACTGCGCAGTCGTAAGATAGGTTTTCGCGCGGGCGAATTCGGCGGGATATGCGCTTTCCTGCCAGAGCAATTGCTTGCCGAGCCGCATCGCGCCGCTGATACCGCAAAACACTTCATCATAGGCAGGCGCAATCCGGGCGTAGGCCTGGTCGATCTCAGGTGGCGAGACCGCATCATAGTCCATCATCGGCAGCACTGGCTCGTCACCTTCGACAAGAACGGCGCCACACCCATGCGCGGTCGCGATCACCGCGCCGATGGTGTGGCGTTGCGTCACCACGGCCAAAGTGTCGAGGAACCACTCTTCCAGCCCGGCAAGATTATAGGCGAGGTATGGTCCTGCCGTGGTCGGCACATTCGGGATCGAAAGTGTTTCGAGCGGCCAGCCGTCCTCACTCGCGACCAGCAGTTTCAGATTCGTCTTGCCAATGTCGAGAACCGCGATCCGGGGAGAGGCTTCCGATCTTGTCATCGTTGTCTACCGGGGCGCTTTGCCGCCCAGATGGGGAACCGCGGCAACGGCAATCAGGATGCCACCCCAGATCGCCAGAGTAAGGAACTGGCTGAGATTGAGAAGGTTGAACGCCGAGGAGATGACCTGAAGGATTATCAGCGCAAGCAGCAATCCGCCGACTTTGCCAAAGCCGCCAAATGGATCGACGCCACCGAGCACTGCTGCAAGAATCGTGACGAGCAGATAGCTCTCGCCATATGCCGCGTTGGCTGAATTGAAACGTGCCAGCATGACGACCGCTGCGACACCGGCGAGCAGGCTCGAGAGGACATATAGCTTGAGCAGGACGGCGCGGGTATCGACGCCGGAGTAGCGGGTTGCCTTCTCGTTCGAGCCGATCATGTAAACCGTTGCCCCGAAGGGCGTTGCGTTTAGCATGAGCGCGACGGGTAACGCACAGAGCGCCAGCACGATCAGGGCAAAAGGCACCCCGAGAACCGTTCCATTGCCGATGAAAACAATGGGCTCCGGAAATCCGGAGATGACATTGCCGCGCGTCAGGCCGATCGCGAGTCCCTTGCAGAGTGTCATGGTGCCGAGGGTTGCGAGGATCGGCGAAACGCCGAGATAGGCGATGACAAATCCGTTGACAAGGCCGACCAGTGCCGCGACGGCAAACCCTGCCGCAATCGCCAGCACCTGTACGCCGGCCCAGGCAATGCCCTGAGTGCCCGGAATGTAGTGCGTCAGCAGGAAGGCAATGGTCAGTCCGGAGAGATTAGCGGTGGCGATGATGGAAAGGTTGAGGCCGCCAGATAACAAGGCCAGCATCATCGCAAGCGAAAGAATGCCGAGCTCCGGCATCTGGAAGGCCATCGATTGCAGCGTGTTGACGGAGAAAAACCGGTCGCCGATGGTAATGGCGAACACCAACCAGAGCGCGACCAACAACAGCATCAGGGTTGCGATCGTCCCGCTGCCGGCAAAACGGATCAGGCGTCCGCGAAGGGCGAGGGTGGACTCATTTCTCATGGCCGCGCGCTCCGGCTCCGCCGTTCTCGCTGCGACCAGGCTGTTGCCGAGACCGAGATCAGAATGACCAACCCGACAAAAAATGGCGACCAGTAGGACGAAACGCCCAGCAAAATGATTCCATTCTGCAGGATGGCGAGCAGTGCCAACCCCAGAAACGTGCCGAGAACGGTGCCGACGCCGCCCATCAGGCTGGCGCCGCCCAGCACGACGGCCGCAACCACATCGAGCTCCTTGCCCACCAGCACCGTCGGAGCGACGGACTGTGCAAGCTGCGCCTGGACCAGTGAGGCGATACCGGCCATGACCCCCATGTAGCAATAGACCAGCATGTTGAGGCCGAAGACATGGAAGCCAAGTCGCTGCGCGGCATCGGTATTGCCCCCCATGGCGTAGATCTGACGACCGATATTGCTACGATTGAGCAGGAGCCAGGTGAACAGAAATGAGAACCCGAGCGCGAGGATCTGCAGGTTGACGCCGTAGGACGTATCCTTGCCCCAATCGAACTCGAACCAGAATATCCCGGTCGCGAACCAGTCGGGTAACGAATAGATGTATTTACCGCCCGTGAAGAAAATCAGCAGCCCATAGAAAATGTTCAACGTTGCGACGGACACGATGATTGATGGTATCCGAAGCTTCTGGATGAAGATCGCGTTGAGGGCGCCGAGCGCACCGCCAATGCCGATCGCGATCGCAAAAACGCAGATCCAGTTCGCGCCGTATGCGTTCGCCACCGTAAGCGTGACATATTGCGCCACCGATGCCGTCGCCGTGAAGGAGATGTCGATTCCGCCGGCGATCAGCACCACGAGCAGTCCGAGGGCGAGGATGCCTACGAATGCGTAGGAGGTCAGCAGGTCGAACAGATTCTGCATGGTCAGGAACTGGCCGTTCGCCGCGCCCAGGCTGGCGCAGAGCACGAGGATCACGATCAACAGCCAGAACTCATGGCTGCGCCGAAACCTGCCAAATGAAGCAAACTGCGATTCAGGCATTGACTGCCTGCCGAAGCGCATCTTCGGAGGTGTCTGCGGCCATCACGTCAGCGGTCAAACGCCCTTCGCGCATCACCAGCACGCGATGGCTGTGATAAAGTACCTCGGGGATTTCGTCTGATATCATCAGCACTGCGACGCCCTCGCGGGCCAGTCGCCGGATGATCTCATAAATCCCATCCTTAGCGCGGATGTCGACACCGACCGTTGGGCTATCAAGGATAAGCACCCGCGGGTTGGTCGCCATCCATTTGGCGAGCACGATCCGCTGCTGATTGCCGCCGGAGAGCGTCTTGACCGGGTTGTTGGGATCAGAGACCTTGATTCCGAGTTCGGCGACCCATCGCGCAACATGGCTTTGCCGCGCGCGTGCGCCAATCAGGCCGAACGCGCCGGCGAGACGTTCCAACACAGTCAGCGTGACGTTCGACGTGATCGACTGGTCAAGGATGAGGCCAAGTGTAAGCCTGTCTTCAGATACGTAGGCGATGCCTCGACGGATCGCGTCTGCATTCGTGTTCAGCGCGATGCGGTGGCCGTCGAGCGCCATGGTGCCTCGATCGGGCGGGTTCATGCCGAACAGCGACAGTGCGAGCTCGGTTCGGCCCGATCCAAGCAATCCGGTAAGCCCCACGACTTCTCCGGCGCGCAATTGCAAGCTCACATCGTCGTAGTCACCATCGCGGCCAAGCCCCTGGACTTCGAGAACAACCGCACCCACGGCAAGGTCGGGCACCTGTTTCTGATACTCGAAAGCCTTCCCGGTCATCAGGTGACTGAGTTTGCTGCCGTTGATGGTCGCTGCGGCAAAGGTGCCTACCTTTGCGCCGTCCCGCAACACCGTCACGCGTTCGGCAATCTCAAGCACCTCGTCGAGGCGATGGCTAACGAATACGACGCAGATACCGCTTCTTTTCAGGTCGCTGACGAGCTTGATCAAGGTGTTGACCTCGTGGCGGGTCAGCGACGCCGTCGGCTCATCCATGATGAGAAGTTTGGCATCCGCCGCCAAGGCCCGGCAGATCGCGACCAGCTGGCGTCCGGCAATGCTGAGTTCGGAGACTTTTGTTTCTGGATCGACCTCAACGCCGACCTTCGCCATTGTGGCCATGGCGATGGCCCGCATAGAGGACCAGTTCACCGTGTGGACGCCGCCAAGATGGTGCGCCATGGCGATGTTCTCGACGACGGTGAGGTTGGAGAATAGCGATAGATCCTGATAGATGACCTGAATGCCGCAATGGGTGGAGTAGACCGGGCTTAGTTTTGGGTACTCCTTGCCGGAAATGACGATCCGGCCTCCTGGTTCCGGCGCCTCGACGCCGGAAATGATCTTGATCAGCGTGGACTTGCCGGATCCGTTTTCGCCGACAAGGCAATGCACCTCTCCGACCTCCAGCGTCAGATCGACGTCGCGAAGCGCATGCACGCCGCCGAAACGTTTTGATATGCCGGACATCTCCAGGAAAGTCGTCAAGGCTTCGTCCTGTAATGGGACCGCTCGTCAAGCGATCGCCTCGACGAGGATCGCATTCCCGGCCGGAAAGCCGGGAATGCAGCGCGACGAGGCGGCTGGGACCGGTGTAGTTCTAGAGTCCTCCGGCGATCAGTCCGTCGATGGTTTCTTTGTTGATCCGCATGATCTTGTCGACCTTGATCTGCTTGCCGGCCACATCGACCGCAGCCTTGCCGAGGCCGGGAACATCGACGCCATCCGTGATTGGCTTGCCATCAAGCACGAGCTTGGCAACGGCAACCATGGCGTAACCTGCATCGGTGGGATTCCACAGGAAACCTTCGCGGATGGTATCATCCGCGATGAGCGATTTCGCCTGGCTCGGCAGCACCGTGCCGACCACGGCGATCTTCTTGCCAAGGCGTTGCTGACGCACCGCATTGCCGGCCCCGATCGGCCCATTCGAGCCGAAGCCGAGAATGCCGCGCAGGTTTGGATAGGCCTTGATCACGTCAAGCGTCGTGCGCTGGCTGGTATCGATCTCGTCGGCGCCGGGGAAACGGTCGGCGACGAGCTTCATTTTCGGGAAATTCTTCTGCTGATAGGCAATCGCGGCGTCGGCCCATTTGTTGTGAAGCGGCGTCGTCAACGTCCCGACATAAACCACGTAATCGCCTTCGCCGCCCATGTCCTTGGCGAGACGCTCCATTTGCACTTCACCGAAGCGAACGGAATCGATCAATTCGACATTCCAGTCACGGCCTTCTTGTTCGGGGCCCTCATGGGTGATGACTTTGATGCCGGCCGCCTGGGCGCGCTTGAGCACCGGCTCGCACACTTTGACGTCCAGCGGCACCAAGCCGATCACGTTGACCTTTTTGGCGATCAGGTCATCGAGCAGCTTTACCTGTTGTGCCGGATCGACGTTCGCCGGTCCAACCATGGTGGCATTGATGCTGAAGTCCTTGGCGCCCTTCTGGATTCCCTTTTCAAGAGCGTTGAACCACGGAATGCCGGCGATCTTCACGACCGTGACCATTTCCTTTTGAGCCTGCGCAAAAGCAAACCCCGGAAAACCGGTACCGGCGATCGCCGCCGCACCACCAAGCATTTTGATTGTCTGGCGTCTGTCCATTGTTCCCTCCCAGGAAGCTATTTTTAGCCTCTGCTCCTTTACCCGGCACTCGCCTGGCGGAGCAGTTGGCCTTATTCTTGATTGGCGGCGAAAATTTCGCCTCCAGCCTCAGGACTTGCCTGGGGATTAGAGACCAACGCTACGAGAGGTGTCAAGCAAGCGACATGTCAGCTAGCCCCGCCTGTGGCGATGTCCGGGCATGGCCGATTTTGTTGCAAAAGTCGGCTGTAACCGACGGATGTCTTTCGGCCATTCGGTAAGGCCGACCGGCTCTGATCCGCCGACCCTAACGCGCGAGGCGCCTCAGATTTTGAGCGATTGCAGCAAGAACAAACTCGTCCTGGGCGCCCCGTGGGCCACGAAGCCGAAGCCGACCAAGCCTCAGGATGCGCTTCAAATGCGCAAACCGCATCTCGACCTTCTTGCGCTGACGTCGCGACGTCTCGAATCCCTCGGTGCCAGCGAACGACCGGGCGACGTCCCGGGCGTTCTCATGCATGTTGCGCGGGATCTTGCGCGATGGTTCTTTTGGACAGCACTGCGGTTTAAGCGGGCATGCGTCGCAGTCGAGCTTGCTCGCACGATACAAAAGCGTTTTGCCCCCGTGCACGGTGCCGCTCGTCCCGAGCCGCATTCCGGCCGGGGCAGTGGTCGACGTCGCTGGTCGGATCATATCGAAAGTCGCTGCGCGAGAAGGTACCGTCATCTCGCTTCGACTTGTCGAACACGGGGATATGTGGTGCGATGCCCTTCGCCTCGACCAGCCAGTTCAGCATCGGAGCAGCCCCGTAAGCGGTATCCCCGGCAAGCCGCTCCGGCTTGAGACCAAAGCGCTCCTCTGTTCATTCGATCATTGTCCTCGCCGCTCCGACCTCGGCCTGGCGAATTCCCATCCGCCCGGCTCGCCACGAGCCTTTGCGGGCACACTTCAGGAAATCAGGCAGATGGTCTAGTGAACTGATGTCGCTGCGCCGTTTTCGAAATAATTCCGCTTGGCCGACAGCATCTGGCAGGAAGTCTGCGCCTATCGCGCGGACTTAATCGGCATGTGAAAGATCTCGCCACTCATGAGGAGGGCGATCTCGGCGGCGGGCAGTGGCTTCTGACATTCGGACAACGGATTGAGCCAGAAATTGGAGTCAGGCAACATTTCGAACAGATTGCGCGCGGCGGCGCCAAGGCACACCTCAGGCTGCTTTATATAGTCGTAGATGCGCTTCTTTGAGGTGAAGGTGGGGTGCCATTTCATGTTCTGGAAGTCGACCGTTGCAACGTTGATCTCCTCCTGAAATTTGAGCGAGCGACGGCGTCCAGGTTTCATCGGCGCTTCCGGCGTCAGAATGTAGATCTCCGTCTCGAGCAACGCGCGATAGAATGCGGGAACGACGCTGGCGTCCCTTGCGGCAGCCTGCATCAGGGCTTCGAGACTGTTTTCCGGTTCAAACATCGCGGCACTCCCAATTGAACCCGACGAGGGGCTGGACTTCAACGCCTCCAGTTACAGCGCAGATCGCGCTGTCGCCGCAGAGCCTTCGCCACGATTGTGCTAATCCTTGTTGCCGCGCAGGGCACGATAGATCGTATTGCGCGACACGCCCAGGCGGCGCGCGGTCTTGCTGATGTTGTTGCCCGTTTCCGCATACGCGGTCAGCACATGCGAGCGCTGAATCTCATGCAGATTGGCCTTGAGCCCACCACCCACCGCCTTGCCGGTCAAGCGCTCGCCGCCTGAATGTGCAAGTACGGACTCGACCGATGTCTCGTCGATCAGATCTCCCGGCTCGGCCAGCGACAATCGGGAAAGCACGTTGCGCAGTTCGCGGATGTTTCCATCCCAGTCGAGTTCGGCCAAACGATCGATCGCCCCTGCGGTCAAATCCATCAAGGGATCGATCTTGTGGATCAAATAGCGCGCGATCTCGGCGAAATCGGAACGCTCGCGCAAAGGCGGTAACGTCACCTCCAGCGTGTTGAGGCGAAACAGCAAATCGGATCGGAACCGGCCCTTCGCAATCGAGTCGTCGAGATTGGCATTGGTGGCAGACACCAGGAGAACGTCGACCTGACGTTTGGTGCCACCGACCGGCCGGACAGTCCAATCGTCCAGAAAGCGCAGCAGCACGGCCTGCAACGTCACCGGCATGTCGCCGATCTCGTCGAGGAAGAGCGTTCCGCCGTCCGCTTCCTTGAACAGTCCTGCAGCCCCGCCCTTTTTTGCTCCCGTGAAAGCGCCTTCGGCATAGCCGAACAGCTCTGCCTCGATCAGGCTGTCAGGGAGCGCTGCGCAATTCACCGGGACGAAAGCGCCGGCCCGTCCACTGGCGGTATGAGCATGGCGGGCGAGTTGCTCCTTGCCGGTGCCGGTTTCGCCTCGGATCAGGATCGGCATCTTACGGACCGCCGCGACTCCCACCCGTTGGACAATGGAAGCGATCGCCGGATCGGCGGAGACGAACTGGGTGGGAACGTCCTTGGGCGTCGACGGCCGAGGCCGCGAGATGGCTTGCATCATCGAGGACTGGCGCGCGTTCTCGATTGTGGCGACGAACTGGCTACCGACCTCGTCCTCGAGGCGCTGGCGTTCCTTGCGCCGGCCTTCATCGACAAAGGCGTTGAATTTCGTACGAAAGACGTCGGCGAAGCGACGACCCGGCAAGGCTGGCAGGCCATGCAGCAGGACGCTTGCGGCCCTGTTGGCTGCAAGGATCCTGCCCTCGTTGTCGACGGCCAGCAGGCCCGCGCTCAACGTATGCAGATATTCGCCGCGGCTATGGAAAGCGATCAGGATGTTTCCGCGGTGATGTTCGCGGAACAGACCATTCTCGATCTGGGTTGCCGCCATCGCGACGAGCGCCTGGGTATGCGCCTGCCTCGACATGCAATCCGATGACGCATCCAGTATTCCGGCCAGTTCGCCATCGGGCGCGAAGATTGGCGCCGCGATGCAAGTAAGATTGTGGTAGCGCGAGAAAAAGTGCTCGCCCCCGTGAACGACGATGGCCCGCTTGAGATACGCGGCGGTGCCGAGGCCGTTGGTGCCGCAAATGGCTTCAGTCCAGATAGTGCCGGGCCGAATGCTCGCTGCGTTCGAGGCATCACTGAAGCTCGAGTCCGAGATGATGTCGAGCAGCAGGCCGTTGGCATTTGCAAAGGCGATCATGAAATTGGAGCCGGCAATCTGCTGATGCAGCGTGTGCATCTCCGCGAGCGCCAGGCCGCGAATCAGTGAGCAGCGCTGCTGCTCCTGGCGCAAAACGGCGGTGCTCACGAACTCGGGCGAAGGAGGGCGCAATGTATCGAGACCAAGCGAAATGCAGCGCATCCAGCTGTCGTAGATATCGGCCGATAGCAGCTCTGCCGGCGGCGCGCCGCGCTGATCGAGCGTCATCCAAGCATTATCCATGCGTCGGCTGGCGGTCAGCATCATAGCTCCTCCGGGAGTCGCTGCTTGGCGATTTCCTCTTGGTCGTAGCCCGGTTCGGGTCGTTCTCGCGTGTGGCGCGGTTCTCACGATCATAGATCAAACAATCAAAAATCCAAATTTCTGCTCACCCGCTGTTGCTGCCGTCGAACTGTTCCGTCTCGGAACAGTCGCGCGCAAAGTCTGCTCCGAGGCGGATCGGCGCGAGCACTCCCGAGATCGCAAGAACAGTAGAAAGATCAGGCCGTTGTGCGCTTGGCACAGCCCTTGCTCAACTGTTCAGCAAGATGGCGATCGCGTCAGATCGACAGAATAATAATTTTGCCGGGGAGGCGTTTAATGAAAGCGGCGGTGCTTCATGAGTTCGACGAGAAGCTGACGGCGAAGGAGTTCGTCAAGTTCGATGACGTAACTGACCCGAAGATCTCGCGCCCGATGGACGTGATCGTGCGCATCGGTGGTGCCGGCGTCTGTCGCACCGATCTGCACATCGTTGAGGGCATCTGGCGCAGCAAGGTCGACGTCAAGCTTCCATACATCATGGGCCACGAGAACGCCGGCTGGGTCGAAGCGATCGGCCCCGGTGTCGAAGGGATCAAGGTTGGCGACAGCGTAATTTGTCATCCGCTGGTGACCAGCGGGCATTGTCTCGCGTGCCGGCGCGGCGACGACATGCATGCGCTGGACAGCTCGTTTCCCGGCATCAATGCCAATGGCGGCTACGCGCAGTATCTGCTGACGGGGCAGCGCTCCCTGATCAAGCTGCCGAAGTCGCTCGCACCGAAGGATGTTGCTCCCTACACCGATGCTGGGCTGACGGCTTATCGCGCCGCGAAGAAGGCATCCCGTCATCTGTTGCCCGGCGAATACGTCGCGGTGATCGGCGCCGGTGGGCTGGGCCATATCGGCATCCAGGTTCTCGCCGCGCTCTGCGCGGCAGAAATCATCGTGGTCGATCGCGCCGAACAGTCTCTCGAACTCGCCAAGAAGTGCGGTGCACATCATGTCGTGAAGGCAGACGGCAACGAAGTCGAGGCCGTGCTGGCGCTGACCGACGGGCGCGGCGCGGAGGCCGTGATCGATTTTGTTGGCGAGGGTGACGCCATCGCCAAGGGCCTGTCGATGACAGCGAACGCCGGCTACTACTACATCGTCGGGTATGGTGGGAAGATCGATATCCCGACCATCGACATGATCACGTCGGAAAAGACCATCGTCGGCAACCTGGTCGGCACATACGCCGAGCTGGTCGAGCTGATGGCGCTCGCGGATCGCGGCCTCGTCGAACTCCACACCAAGGAATACAGGCTGAGCCAGGCCAATGACGCGCTTCACGATCTGCATCATGGACGCATTCATGGCCGCGCGGTCCTGATCCCGTAGGGGCATGTGCCGCGACATGCAAAGCCTCGGTCCAGATCATCGAACGAGAGTGGCGCGAGTGACAAAGGACAGCCGATGCCGGCCACCGATCACCGCCGAGGAAGCCGCTGAATTGCAGCGCGCCCGCGATCGGATGATTGCCCGGGACAGGCTGATCGACGAGATGGTCGATAACAACGAGATGCAAATCAAGAATGAGTACGCGCGCGGCGGAGCCGAAATCGAACTCGCGTGCGCCGTGCGTAGCGCGGCGCGCGCCGACGCCGGAAGCGACGCGCATGCTGAACTGGAGCGAGCGGTCGTGCGCCTGGAGATGCTCCGGGAGGAGCATCGACGCCTGGTGGCCGAGCGTGAATGGCTCGACACGTCCCTGCTGGAGATCGACAACGGTCCTTCGTCCGGCGACCACCAACGTTCGGGGCACGCATGATGAGCAGGAACAACGCAACCATGATTGCATCAAAGCAACAGGCACAAATGCCGTCTCCGCAACCGGACATGAGCGAGGAAGCCGGGTCGAAAGACGCCTTCTTCATTCAGCTGGCCGAGATCGCGGAGGCCATGATCGCCGCGCACGGCAGGGATTTCGCTACTGGTGCGCTGGTCCTCTCGGCGAAATTCGTTGCCGAAGGAAAACCTCTCATCAAACGAGCCAACGGAGGTGACGAGACCGTCAGCGCCGAGAAACCGGGCTGACGTGAAACGACGAGTCAGCAGATCAATCAATCCATTTAACGGACTTAAAGTGTGTTTTGCGGCGGAGAATTTCAACAAGGCGATCCAGGGGTTTGACCCGGAACCGAAGCGAGAATGCCGAAGATAACGCAACGTTCAAAGGAGCTGGAAATGTCTGCAAGTCTGACACTGAACAAGATCACCGCGCAGAAGGGGATCAGCATCGCTGAAGCGGCCAACCGCGTCGCGGACCTTGGTTGGACGCCAAGCTACGTGCAGGAGGCGATGACTTTCCCAACCGACTACAAGATCTCGAAGACACCACGCGATCCGATGAAGCAGGTCCTGCGGTCATATTTCCCGATGCAGGAAGAGAAAGACAACCGCGTCTATGGCGCGCTGGATGCGGCGTTGCGCGGCGACATGTTCCGCAATGTCGAGCCGCGATGGGTCGAATGGATGAAGCTGTTCCTGGCGATCATCCCGTTCCCGGAGATCTCGGCGGCGCGTTCGATGGCGATGGTCGGGCGGTTGGCGCCCGGCGAGGAATTGCGCACCGGCTTCACCATGCAGATGGTCGACGAGTTCCGGCACTCGACGATCCAGATGAACCTCAAGAAGTGGTACATGGAGAATTACATCGATCCAGCCGGGTTCGATATCACGGAAGCCGCGTTCGGCAAATGCTATGCGACCACGATCGGCCGTCAGTTCGCCGAGGGCTTCCTGACCGGTGACGCGATCACCGCGGCCAACGTCTATCTGACGGTCGTCGCGGAAACCGCCTTCACCAATACCCTGTTCGTGGCGATGCCGTCGGAAGCGGCGCGCAACGGCGACTATGCATTGCCGACCGTGTTCCTGTCGGTCCAGTCGGACGAATCCCGTCATATCGGCAACGGTCACTCGATGCTGATGGCGATGATCAACGATCCGTCGAACCACCAGCTGCTGGAGCGCGATCTGAAATACGCCTTCTGGCAGAATCACGCGATTGTCGATGCCGCGATCGGGACGTTCATCGAGTACGGCACGACCAACCGCGACAAGAACAAGGAGTCCTACGCCGAGCTCTGGCATCGCTGGATCTACGAAGACTATTACCGGACCTACATGCTGCCGCTCGAGAAGTACGGCATCAAGATCCATCACGATGACGTCGCCGCCGCCTGGGATCGGATCGTCAAGAAGAACTACGTCCACAAGACCGCGCAGTTCTTCACGGTCGGATGGTCGGTGAACTTCTGGCGTATCGAGGCCCAGACCGAGCGTGATTTCGAGTGGTTCGAGCACAAATATCCGGGCTGGTACGCCGAATTCGGCGATTTCTGGAAATGGCACGCCAAGCTCAGCGTGCCCGGCGAGACCAACATCCTCTTCAACAGCGAGGTGGGCTATTCATACCCGCATCGCTGCTGGAGCTGCATGGTCCCTTGCCTGATCCGCGAGGACTTCGTCTGCGACGAGGTCGACGGCAAGATCTACACTTACTGCTCCGAAGGTTGCCGTTGGACCCACAAGGTGGCGTTCGCCGCGGAATACGAGGGCCGCGCGACGCCGGCAATGGGCCGCTTCAGCGGTCGCCGTGAATGGGAGGACTGTTATCACGGCTGGGACGTCGCTGACGCGATCAAGGATCTCGGTTTTGTCCGGCCCGACGGCAAGACCATGATCGCGCAACCCCATCTGCGCTTCGACTCCAAGGACATGTGGACGCTCGATCACGTGCGCGGACACACGCTTGGCAGTCCGTTGCGTGGCTTCAGAGCGCTTTCGCCGATCGAGCGCGAGGTGGCGACGGCCGAATACCGTAAGGGCTTCAAGATCAATCCCTGCCACTAAAGAGATGATGAGGGGGAGGGGCCGCTTTCGGCGGCCCCTCTTGCCGGGACCGGCAACGGTTTGCCGATCGTTCTGTACAACTGCTGCGACGACAGGGCCGGGATCATGACGGACGTGCGGGTTCACAAGGTTCGTTTCGAGCCAGTGGGTATCGAGATGGAAGTGGAAGAGGGCGAGACCGTCCTCGATGCCGCGTTTCGTCAGGGCATCTCGCTGATGCATGGCTGCAAGGAAGGTCAGTGCGGCAGCTGCAAATCAAAGCTGGTCGAGGGGGACATCGAGCTTCTGAAATACTCGACCTTCGCTCTGCCGGATTACGAGAGCGAGACCGGCCACGTCCTGCTGTGCCGGACGCATGTCTACAGCGACATCGGTGTTGAATTACTCAACTATGACGAAGACCTGCTTAGCCGTTCGATCGCGGTGAAGGCATTTTCCGGCCGCGTGGCAGGGATTAGCGCGCTGACGTCAGACATCAGATTGCTGGAGATCGAGATCGAGAGGCCGATGAAGTTCTGGGCCGGCCAGTACGTCGATCTGACGCTTCAGGATGGCACCATCACCCGCGCCTTTTCGATGGCGAACCCGCCTGGAGAAGGCACCAATCTCCGCTTCATCATCAAGAAATATCCGAACGGGGCGTTTTCGTCCCAGCTCGATGGGAAATTGGCCGTCGGCGACGCCGTGATCGCCAAGGGGCCGTATGGCACCTGCTTCCGGCGCGAAGAACGTCCGGGGCCGATGCTGCTGATCGGCGGCGGCTCGGGCATGTCGCCGCTGTGGTCGATCCTGGCCGATCACATCGGGAGCGGCGAGCAGAGACCGGTCCGGTTCTTCTACGGAGCGCGTACCCGCGCCGACTTGTTCTACCTCGATGAGCTCGCGGCCATCGCCGCGCGGCTGAACGATTTCAAATTCGTGCCGGCACTGTCCCATGCGGAGACGGGTGACGGCTGGAACGGCGAGACCGGACTGATCCACGAGGTCGTGCTGCGCCATCTGCGCGAGGAGAAGCTGAGCGGCGCCATCGACGCCTACGCGTGCGGGCCGACGCCGATGATCGACGCCGTATTGCCCGTGCTGCAAATGAATGGCGTCGAGCCGGACCACATCTATTTCGACAAGTTTACGCCGGCGGTGCGATGACGGCGTTCGAGGTTCGTCGCAGAACAGAATGGCAGAAAGGGAGTAAGCAATGAGCGCACAAACGAGCAGAGCAGCAGCGACCAAGCCTGCGGCAATCGTCAAATCCGGAGCCGCGGGGGCAGCGGTTTTCCCGGGCTCCGACAGCCGCAAGTATAACTACTTCGAACCGAAGGGGCGCAAGGCGACCCATTACGAAGACATGACGGTCGATGTTCAACCCGATCCGGAGCGCTATCTGCTGCAGGATTGGATCATCTCGTTCCCTGACGGAACGCCGACCTATTCCAAGGACTGGACGGCGGCAAAGAGCTCGAACTGGCACAAATTCCGCGCTGTCGACCAGGAGTGGGAGCGTACCCATTACCAGCGCCAGTCGACGATCTGCGGCATGGTGCAGAACACCATCGAGAATGGCCGGAAATCGGGCGCGCCGACCCGATTCGATCCCGCCTGGGTGAAGATATTGCAGAACCATCTCGGAGCCTACAAGCATGCCGAGTTCGGTCTCGGCACCTCGACGATGCAGGCGCAACGTTACGGCTACACGCAGATGGTCAACAATGCGATCTTGACCAACTCGTCCTACAAGCTTCGCTTCGCGCAGGACATCACTCTTTACCTGAGCGAAATCGGCCTCGACCTTCCAGGCTTCGACATTTCCGCCGGCAAGAAGCACTGGCTGGAAGATCCGATCTGGCAAGGCGTGCGCAAGTCGGTTGAATCAGTGATGGGTTCAAACGACTATCTCGAGCAATATTTTGCGACCAATGCGGTGTTCGAGCCGCTGGTCGGCGAACTCTTCCGCTCAGGCTTCCTGATGCAGGCGGCATCTGCGCAGAACGACTTCATCACTCCGGCTGTCGTCTCCGCTGCGGAGGCCGACTATGAGCGCAATCTCGCCAATACCGTCGAGCTGTTCCACATCCTCGGCACTGATCCGACCTTTGGGGCGCAGAACCTTGCGTTGTTCAACAAATGGTTGGCCAATCATGCCGATCTCGCGCTCGAAGCCGCCAATCATTTGCAGCCCATCTGGTCGCAGCCTCGGGTCAAGGTCGCGGCTTTCGCCGATGCCATGGCACACGCGAAGAATCGTATCAGGGGGATCGCCACCGAGCTTGGCCTGACGGTTCCGGCCGGACTGGCGTCGTAATCGGCATCGCTTCACGCCCTCACACTCAATCCTTCTGGAGACCGACATGCTGCACGAGAATGACAACATCTTCAAATCGATGAAAGACATTACGTTCGAGGACACGGTGTCGCATCAATGCGGAGTGACAATGAACGATAGCGTCGAGGCGCGCGCTATCGCCGAAGTCATGAGCCGTCATGAACACATCAAGGTGACCTACATGCCGGCGATGATCCGTATCGATGGCGACGGCAAGATGGAATTCAAGATGGATGAGATTTCCGAAGAGTTGGGCCGCGTCATGACCCCGCATCTCTTCGAGATTTCAACCTCGACGCATTACGGCCGCATGGTCATGACGGATGATAACACCGTCATGCTGTTCGGCGACATGAACGAGATGATGAAATACATCGTTTAATGATCGCCAGCGAACCAGCCTGGCCGGCACCAGAGCCGGCCGGGCTCATTTCGACGACATCAATCGCGCCTCACAACAATACGCAATATCCAGCGGAGCGGGAGTAACGCCATGTACAGGACGGCCAAGGGTGAAGAGATTTTTGTCATCGATGGGCATACCCATTTCTGGGATGGCAGCCCGGCCAACCAGAAGAACATCCACGGCAAGCAGTTCATCGAGTGCTTCTACGCTTATCACTCGAATCTGAGCCCGCCGTCGGAGAAATGGGAGAAGGAGAAGTTCGAGAAGTACGACGCCAAGACGATGTTCGACGACCTGTTCGTCACCGGTTACGACGACATGGCGATCCTGCAGCCGACCTATCTCACCGACTTCTACAAGAACGGCTTCAATACCACCGAACGAAACTCGGCGATGAAGAAGAGCCATCCGGACCGCTTCATCCTGAACGGCGCCTTTGATCCGCGTGACGGTACCAAGGGCATCGAAGACCTTCATGCGCTCTCCGAGAAGCACAAGCTGAAGGGTGTCAAGCTTTACACCGCCGAATGGCGTGGCGAGTCGAAGGGCTACAAGCTCACCGACAAGGCGTCCTACCAGTATCTCGAGGCGGCGCAGAAGCTCGGGATCAAGAACATCCACGTCCACAAGGGGCCAACGATCATCCCGTTGAACCGGGATGCGTTCGATGTCGCCGATATCGATGACGTCGCCACCTCGTTCCAGGATTTGAACTTCATCGTCGAGCATTGTGGCTTGCCGCGCCTTGACGACTTCTGCTGGATCGCGACCCAGGAAACCAATGTCTATGCCGGCCTCGCGGTGGCGTTGCCCTTCATCCATTCGCGGCCGGGGTATTTCGCCCACGTCATTTCCGAACTGCTATTCTGGGTCGGACCGGACAAGATCCTTTACGGCAGCGATTATGGCATCTGGACGCCGAAATGGCTGATCGACAAGTTCATGGCATTTGAAATCCCGGCCGACGTCACCAAGGAGACCGGTTCGGTGCTGTCGATGGAAACGAAGACCAAGATCCTCGGTCTCAATGCCGCGCGCATCTATGGCATCGATGTCGAAGCGCAAAAGAAGAAGATCCAGGCGGGCGGCGGTTATGCCCACTTGCCCGAAGCCGTTCACGCGCCGAGGTGATGGCCATGAAGCGTGGCGTTGAGGGGAGGGAGCGGCCGAGAAGCCGCTCGTCAGATGACAGGCAGGCGCAGATATGGGCCTGCCTGCGAGACGTGATGGACCCGGAACTCGACGAGTCCGTCATCGACCTGAATTTCGTGACCAGGGCCGATGTCGACGCGAAGGATCGGGTCCACATCGAGTTCCGCTTGCCGACCTATTGGTGCGCTGCCAATTTTTCGTTCCTGATGGCGGACGACATGCGCCGGTCCATCAGCGCGTTGGACTGGGTCAAGGGCGTCAGCGTGGTCTTGGGTGAGCACATGTATGCCGACAAGATCAATGCGGGCCTCGCGCTGGGGCGCTCGTTCCAGGAAACGTTCGGCGCCGAGGCCGATGGCAGCCTCGATGATCTGCGTCAGACATTCCTCGTCAAGGCGTTCCAGCGCCGGCAGGTTGCGCTACTCAGTCACCTCATCGCGCTGGGGCAATCGCCGGCAGAGATCGTGAGCCTGACGTTGACGGAGCTCGGTTGCCTGCCGCTCGACGATGCAGGTGAGGCGCTGATTCAGCGCTATCTCGAGCGACGTGCCGTCGTAGGTCCGGCAAGCGGTGGTGAACCCGCCTTTGTCGATGCGAACGGAGCGCGGCTGAAAGCCGACGGCCTTGCCGCATACCTGTCGAATCTACGGCGCGTGGGCATCAATGCTGAATTCAACGGCGCACTGTGCCGCGGCCTGCTTGCCGCGCGGTTCGACCTCGATACACCGTTCGTACCGAAATCGAGGACGATGCCGGCGTCGCCGGACACGTAACAGGTGCCGTGATGCGGGTGCGCAGCATCGACAACAAGTCCAGACCAGACGACCTCAAGGCAAAGTCGGGGATATAGAATGCCGAAGATCATGTTGCACGATGAAGCTGCGCGGGCCGCGCTGGGCCGGGGCGTCGCCAAGCTCGCCAAGGCGGTACGCGGAACGCTGGGTCCGAGGGGTATGAACGCGATCATGGACCGACCGATCGGCACACCGATCGTGTCGCGCGATGGCGTCAGCATTGCCAGCGAAATCGAACTTGAATGCCCGTTTGAGAATATGGGCGCGCAGGTGTTGCGTGAGGTTTCAGCGCGAACCAATGAGGTGGCGGGGGACGGCACCACCACGGCCACCGTGCTGGCGGATGTTCTTGTGCAGGAAGGCCTGAAATGTTTAGCGGCCGGCGCCAATCCGGTCGAGCTGGTTCAAGGGCTGGAGCTGGCGGTTAGTGAGACCATTACGGCGTTACGACGGTCGGCGAGACCGCTGCAGGGGCTTGCTGGCCTGCGGGCTGTTGCGAGCATTGCCGCCAACGACACAGCGCTTGGCGACATGGTCGGCGAAGCCTTCGAGCGCGCCGGCAATCACGGAATCGTCGCGGTGGAATTTGGCAACACGGTCGAGACGACGCTGGAAATCGTTGAAGGCATGGCCTTCGATCGCGGCTATCTTTCACATCATATGGTCACCGATGTCGAGAAAATGCAGGTGGTTCTCGACAGTCCGTTCATCGTCATGACCGATCTCAAGATCCAGACCGGGGAGCAACTGGCAGGTGTGATCTCGCTCATCGAGAAGAGCGGGCGACCTTTGCTGATCATCGCCGAGGAAGTGGCGCCATCGGTCATCATGCAATTGCTGGCGCGTCGGGAGAAATCCAATTTCAAGGTCGCCGCGATTCATCCGCCGGAGTTCGGCCATTGGCGCAAGGCGATGCTCGAGGATATCGCGATCACGACCGGAGGGCGCGTTATCTCGGCGGATCTAGGCGGAAGGCTCGAGAAGGTGGAGCTGCACGACCTTGGGTCCGCGCGCCAAGTGCGCATTTCCGCCTCGAAGACCCTGATCACGGCGGGAAGTGGCGATCAGAAGGCCATCGCGGCGCGACGCGAGCAGGTGTTGCGCCAATACGATGCCGCTCCCGAAAATATTGAGCGGGACAAGTTCCAGGAGCGCATCGCAAAACTGTCCGGCGGCACAGCGATGATTCTTGCCGGCGGCGCGACGCCGGTCGAGCAAAAACGCCGGACCCAGTTGATCGAGGATGCGATCAACGCGACCCGCGCCGCGATCGAAGAAGGCATTGTGCCGGGCGGGGGAGTGGCCTTGCTCAGGATCGCTGCAAGGCTCGACGAATTGATCAGTCGTCTGGACGGAGGCGCCAGGCAGGGCGCCGAGCTGCTGCAACGCGCGCTCAGTCGGCCGCTTTTCTACATTGCCGCCAATGCCGGTCTGAACGGAGAGGCGGAAGTTGCGAGAATTGCCAAGGCCACGAATGGCCACGGGCTCGACGTGCGCAATGGTTCGGCGGTCGATCTTGTCGAAGCTGGCATTATCGACCCGGTCAAGGTTTGCTACAGCGCGGTTCGCAATGCGGCATCGGTGGCCGGACTGATCCTGACGACTCAGACCTTGATCGCCAAGAAGCCGGATGACTACGATCCGACCGCCGGCCCGGCCCGAGGTGGTGGCGCTGAGCTGCTTTGAACGGAACAATCATCGGTTCGAAGCGACCGGCGCTCTGTCCATAGTAGGGCATGCTGCGATACTCGCAGCATCGGCGCTTCGAGGCACTATGGCATCACTCGGGCTTCTTCTGCCCCAGTGCGCGATAGATGGTGTTTCTTGAGACGCCGAGGCGTCGCGCGGTTTCGCTGACGTTTCCGGCGGTCTCGGCATACACAACAAGGATTCGCGCGCGGTGGATGTCGTGGAGCGATCCGGACTCCGCTCCGGGATGTTGAACGATGCTCTCCGCGCTGGCTTCGTTGATAGAGCCGTCCGCGGCGGCAAGGGTGAATCGCGCCAGAACGTTGCGAAGCTCGCGGACGTTGCCAGGCCAGGGACGTGCGGCGAGATGCGCAATGTCCGTCCGCGTGATCTCGCAATTCGGGTCGATCGCATTGAGCAGATGGCGAACGATGGCGTCAAAGTCGTTGCGATCTCGGAGCGGTGGCAGACTGACCTCGAGCGTATTGAGACGATAGAGCAGGTCGGATCGGAACCGGGCTTCGGCGATGGCCTTGTCCAACCTGGCGTTGGTGGCGGAGATGAGAAAGACATCGACCTTCGATCTGACGCCGCCGACAGGGCGCACGGTCCAGTCGTCGAGCAGGCGCAGAAGCACCGCCTGCAGCGCGACGGGCATGTCGCCGATCTCGTCAAGGAACAGCGTGCCGCCGTCGGCCTCCTTGACCAGTCCAATCGCGCCGCCGCGCCGCGCCCCGGTGAATGCTCCGGCGGCATAGCCAAACAGCTCGCTCTCGATCAGACTTTCCGGCAGGGCGGCGCAATTCACTGGAACGAACGCGCCGGTCCGCCCACTCGCCATATGGGCGTGGCGGGCAAGCTGTTCCTTGCCGGTTCCGGTCTCGCCTCGGATGAGGATGGGCATCTTGCGTGCTGCCGCGGTCTCGACTTGACGGACGATGGCTCGGACTGCGGGGTCGTCCGCAACGAAGCCGGCGGCCATGCTCTGAAGAGACCGTGGTTCCGGCTTTGAATCCTTTCGGGCAGATGATGAGCTCGCGGTGTCGCGGCCGTCAGATTCGGATCTCGATTTCTGGACGTCGCGATGCGTGATCAACTGGCGTCGTCGCGCATGCAGCACCACGATGGCGCCGATGCCGGAGCGTTCGTTCTCGACGAAGTTGAAGCTCGCGTTGGGAAGCAGCTCTTTCAACCTGCTCGGCCACTCATCGAAGGGAACCGTCTTCAAAAAGCGGGTTGGCGCGTTGTTGTGAATGCCGTGGCGATCATGCTGGAGTGCGTTCAGAGCACGCTCGGTGGCGTGGAGGATCATGCCACGACGATCGAGCACGATGCATTCATCGTTCGCCCATTGCGATCTCCTGCCGAGAAAGCGGCACAGCAACTCCTCATGTTCCTGTCGGACCGATTGGGCCAGAACGCTTTCCACGTGATGGCCGACCGCGACGGCCAAAGCCAGGCTCTGCGGATTGAAGGTGCTTGCAGGACCCGAGATGTCGACTACGCCAAGCAGTTCGCCATCGGTCGGGTCATGAACCGGGACGGCAGCGCAAGTCCACCGCTGCACCTGCGAGCAGAAATGCTCTGTACCGTGAATTTGGACAGGTTTCGATTCCGCTATCGCAGCGCCGATCGCGTTGGTGCCGATGTCGGCCTCGCTCCAGCGACCTCCGTGTTCGAGATGGACTGCGCGGCCGGCGTCGATGACCCTATCGTCGCCCTGCGTATCGATGATCAGCCCGCTCGGATCGGTGAGGATCATGATTGAGTTTGCATCGCGCAGAAATGTTTTTGAGTTCTCGAGAGCGCAGCGGGCGGCATGCCGGAGCGACGCGTATTTGGAGCGATGACGAAACAACTCGGCGTCCGCGACGAGCGGCGCTCGCGCACGGTCGACGGTGACGTGATGGTTCCTGGATCGCTGCCACGACGCTGCGACCGATGATCTCAAGTCGGATGACAACGCTCCGCGCTCGACGAACTTCTCCCACGCCGCCAGCACTTCTCGTTGGTCCATCCCGGCTCCTCCGACGTGAAAGGTGCTGGACCGCTCATGACGGGCCCTGCGATCATTCACCTGAATGCGGGGGAGTGCCTGCCGCAACTGCCGGTTCGCTCACGTAAAGTCCGACGGTAAGACCCTTCCAGGCCGCCGTGACGGCCGTCTGAATCGGATTCCATATCCGTCGCACCCGCCGTGAAGACGACCGCGCCTTCCGATCAAGCAACCCCTTCAGCGTCTCACGTCCCGAACGTCCCGGGCCTTTCTCTCAAGCCCGTTGACCAGATCAGCCTATACATTTTGAATGGTTCTAGCAAAGGTAGCGATCGAAGTTCCGCTGGGCCGCGGCTCGATCTGTTCGAAAATCCAGGCTAGGCGCGCAGTAGTGCGGCGCAGCATCAGGGAATTGGGCGGCGCGGGCTAGTATCTTCGGCCATCCACACGGGCCGCAGCTATGGACATCGGGGTGATTCACTTCCTGAAGAACGTGATGATGGCGGGCGGACTGCTCCAGATCGCGGCTTTCGGTGCGGGCGCTCTCAGCATCGACAACCGCGCGAAGAATACGGCGCCCTACACCGAAGCCGCCGTCACCAGCTAGGCTGAATTCGAATTCCGCAAGGCTGTTGAAAAACCCCAGTGGTCTCAATGACTGCTGGGGCTTCATTTTGAAGACGGTCGGAACAGCTTGGTTCCGCGAGCTCAAATCACCGGGGTTTAGGGGCCGATCCAGACGGTCATGCCCGGCTCAAGGCCTGCTAACTCTCCCTTGTCTCCCTTGGGGTCGAGGCGCAGGCGAAGCGTGTTGCGGTCATGATCGCCAATCACCCGCTCGGCCTGCCAGGTGGCAAACACGCCGAGCGGCCGAAGTTCAGTGATGACCGCCTTCGTCGCGCCATTAGCGCCGTTCCGCATCACATTCGCTGTCTCTCCCATCGCGAGACGATCGAGATGATCCTCGCGCACGTTGAACGAGAGCCATTGCCTGCCCGCGGCCTCGACCATCAGGATCGGTTGGCCCGCGCGAACATTTTCGCCGACCTCGGCGGCGATGACGCTGACCACGCCGTCGGCCGGCGCGCGCAAGACCATCTTGTCGAGGCGGCGCTCGAGCACGGTGACCGCGGAGGCCGCGGCCTGCACCTGCGCGTCGGCGATCGCGCGCTCTTCCCGGGTCGGTCCCGCCACGGCCGCATCGTAATTGGCCTGGGCCTCCGCCACGCCGGCACGCGCGCTTGCAACGTCGTTCTCGGCCTGGTCGAGCGACTGTTGGGATTCGAAGCTCTGGCGCGCCAGCGTGCTGGTCCGGGTGAGCTGGGCCTGCACGTAGTCGAGGCGGGCGCCGGCCTTGGCGATGGCGGCTTTCAGCGAGTCGACCTGTTCGCGGCGCACGCCGGCATAGACATTGTTGCGGCTTGCGACGGCGGACGCGAGCGCGGCACGCGCCTGGTCCGCCTGCGCTGTCAACTCCACCGCCGAGAGCCGCGCCACGACGTCGCCGGCCTTCACAGAGGCACCCTTCTCAACCGCGATCGAGACCAGCTGGCCGTTGACCTCCGGCTCGACCCTGATCTCGGTCGCGCGCACGACGCCGACGATGGCTGCCGGCGGTGCCGCGTGGCGCATGACATAGAGCAGCGCGCCCGCCGCGACCAGCGCGAGCGGAATCGCGACGAAGGCGGCAGGTCTAAGGTTGGGCATGTCCCTGTCTCCTCCTGACGGCAAATGCCGAGATCACCGCGAGCGCGAAGTAGCCGAGCGCCAGGCACCACAATGCGAGCCAGTCATGCGCAACCTCCCAGATGCCGGCGCCGAGCTGGTTGACGCGCACGAGGCCGTCGATCGCGGAGTCGGCCGGGAACAACCGGCCGAACGCAAGGGCCACGTCCGGAATTGCTTCGCGCGGCCACGCGAAGCCGGCCATGAAGAACTGCGGCAGGCTCGTCGCCAGCAACAGGATGGTTGCGTTCTCCGGCCGCGTGAACCAGGCCCCGATAGCCTGACCCATGAAGCTCGTTGCCAGCAGAAAGACACTCGCGAGCGCGAGGATCTGCGGAAGATGGCCGAGCGTCGAAAAACCGTAGATGCGGGGCAGCACGACGACGTAGAGCGCGAGCGCAGGAAGGTAGACGGTCAGATGCGCGATGCCGCGGCCGAGCACGCCGGCAAAGGCCGCGCCGCCGCTCGCCAGCGCGGTGCCGGTTAGCATAGCTGCGCCGATCAGCAGGGTCTGCTGCAGGATCAGGATGAACGCCGCCGGAACGACGTAGCTCGCATAGCCGCCCACCGGGTTGAAGATCGGCTGCAGCAACACGTCGGCCGGGCTCGACGTCGCGAGCTTCGCCTTGACGAGGCTGCCATCCGAGCGCGCGCCGCGCGAAACCAGCTCGGACGTCAAGGTTCCGATGGCGGTGGCGACCCCGCTGGCGCTCGATCTGAAGATGAACAGATAGGTTGCGTCCGCATAGACGGGGATGTGGGCGGTGATGCCCTTGAGCACGTCGCGTTCGGTGTCGGGCGGAATCTCGACGGCGGCAAAGGCCTGCCCGCGATCGATCGCGCTGCGCGCCTCGGCGAGCGTTCGGGCGCGAACCGTCACGCTCAATGCGCCGCTCGCATCCAGCGTCTCGACGATCTGCCGGCTGAGATCGCTGAGATCGTTGTCGACGACCGCAATCGGGAGCTTGCGAAGGATCTGGTTCAGATAGGGCTGCGGATAGTAGATGCCGTAGACCAGGGGAGCGAGAAACAGCAGAGCGAAGGCGCCCCGCGTTCCCAGCACGCGCCGCCACTCCGCCACGAAGGCGCCGCCGACGCCGCGCGGTGTGGAGATGGCCTCGGATGGCTCGACAGGCCGCGCTGTTGCAAACCATCCCTTGCGGGTGACGTTCGCCATGCGCATCCACGCCAGGCCGGCAAAGAGCAACGCCAGGCCCGCAAGCGCCGCGAAGGGAATAGCGGAATCCGCGACCGGCAATCCCCGCGCGGCTTGTCCCAGCAGGACGGCCATGTACCAGCGAAGCGGCAGGATCGCGCTCCATGTCTGCGCAAAGGCATTCATGCCGATGGTGGGAAAGCCGACGCCGGCATAGCCGAATGCGGGCGAGGCAATGAGGCCCGCAAGCCCGAGTCCGGTGGCGAGATCGCCGACCAGAAGCTGGAGCAGGGCGCCGAGCGACAGATAGGTGATGATCAGCAGCGAGGCTGCAGCGATCATCAACGGCAAGTCGCCCTTGAAGGGAATCTCCAGCACGCCCTCCAGAAACAGCGGCTCGGCCAGCATGATCAAAATGAAGAGGCAGAACAGCGGCGCGAGCTTGCCAGCCAGCGCGACAAGCGGATCGCCACCGGCGCTTTCGAGCCAGGCCCGCGCGTCGCGGCGGCGGAATTCGGAGCCGACGGAATAGCCGGCGGCAAGGGTAATCACCACATGGATGATGGTCGGCAGCAGCGCGCGCAGCAGGAACTGCGCGTAGTTCTTCTGCGGATTGACGAGCGCCATGGTCTCCGCCTTGAGCGCTCCCAGGGACGCTGGCGCAGGTGCCGCGCGACTGGCGGGAGCGGCCACGGCTGCCGCGGCGGAAAGTGAATCGCTCAGACCTGAGGATGCGATCCCGGAGGGAGTCAAAAACTGCTGGTTGTAAAATCCGACGATCTGCGGGCGGCGCGCGGCCTTCAGGTCGCGCTCGAAATCCGGCGGGATGTAGACGGCCGAGATCGACTTGCCGGAGCGTATGTCCTGCACGGCCGTCGACAGCGTCCCGGAGCGGTCTGTGATTTTCAGGCTCGGAGACGCCGCGACGTATTCCACCAGGGCCCGCGAGGCGTCCGACTTGTCCTCGTCGACAATCGTCACGCCGAGGCCGCGGATGACCGGATGGCTGAAGACCGTGGTGAGAACCACGAACGCAAACAGCGGCACGCCGAAGATCAGCAGCAGCGCCACACGATCGTGAAACAGCCAGCGGCACTCGCGCCGCGCGACCAGCAGAAATCCGGGCTTGGGCGCGGGCCTCATGGCCGCGACCGCCAGTCGAGATAGGCGCTCATTCCAGGTCGCAGCTCGGGCACGGGCTGAACGGGATAGGCACGGATCGAAAACGTTCGCAGGTCGAAATCGCCCGAAGCACGCGTGGCTCGCCAGCTTGCATATTCGCCCTTGGTCGCGATGAGCTTGACCTCGACCGCGACGGAACGGTCGCCGAGGGCGGGAATGCGGACATCGAAGCGATCGCCGACCTTCAGTCCCTTGACGAGATCCTCGCGCAGATCGAAATGCACCCAGAGGTCGGCCAGATTGATCAATGTCACCAGCGGCACGCCGGGCGAGACGTATTCGCCGGGTTCCACATTACGCTGATAGATCTGCGAGGCTACGGGCGCATAAACCACGAGCTGGTCGATGATCGATTGAACGCTCTGGATATCGGCACTGGCCTTTTCGACATTGGTCTTGGCAATGGCCCGCTCCTCCTTGGTGTAGCCATTGACCGCCTGCTCATAGGCCGATTTGGCCTGGTCGACGGCGCGCTCGCTTTCGTGCAGCGCATCGGTTGCCTGGTCGAGGCGGGCCTGCGGCGCGTTGCCTTGCTCGGTCAAGGTGTGCGTACGGTCAAACGTCTTCTGTGCCAGCACCAGCGCCGCCTGCGCCCGCTCCATTTCCGCCTTCCGTGCCGCGATCACTTCCACCCGCGTTCCGACGAGTACGTTGGCAAGCTGGGCGTCCGCAACGGCCTTGGCCGCCTTCATCTGGTCGTGTTTGGCCAGCGTTTCCGGATTGTCGATCTGGAGCAGCACCGCGCCCGCAGCGACGTTCTGGCCGCGCTCGACGGGAATCTTGCCGACCCGTCCGTCCACGCGCGCCGCGATATCGAGCCGCGTTGCATCGACCTCGCCTTGAACGAGCAATGGTTCGGGTCGTAAGAGATAGAAGGCGGAAAGCGCGACGACGGCAGCCGCAACGACACCGACGATGATGGAAGGAGTACGTGTTGGGTTGCGCGTGGTTTTCGCCTGTTCGTTAGCCGGCTCGTCGGGTGTGTTTTGAATGTCCTTGTCAGAGCTCGGCGCGTCCATGCCTGACTCCCTTTCTCGTGACGGGATGGCCCACTCTATTCGGTTGCCAGGCCCAGTCGCAATCGCGAAGCGGTGCGGTACTTTCAATACTCCGCGACGTGCCGGCGGCCATCTTATTCGGATTGCTCGTCGGGCAAACACTGTCACCCCGTCAACCCCTTGTTGCGGCTTAGCGCGGGCCGCTCTGTCCATCGTCCGGATCGCTCTCCGGCTCCCGGATCAGCACCACCGGTTCGTCATAGCCTTTGCGGCTGCTGTAAAACACCAGCGCCATCAGGCCGACGCCGACGACCAGCGAGAACACGACGCCGAGCACCAGCGCGACATAGCCGGACGCCGGCACGCTGTTATCCGTGCTGGTCCAGCCGAGATAGCCGAGAACACTCGCGGCGACGAGCATCGCGCACAACGCCGCGATGACCAGCCATCTGGCGAGCTTGCTGTCTTGCGCCTTGGGCGGCGCCGGTTGCCCGCTGGTCACGTTCATGAACCTCTCCTCGCGCGGCCGTCGTGGCGCGCTTACGGTGCGGTGGCCTTGGCCGCGATCGCATGCAGTGCGGCGGTCATCGCGCCGACGGCGGTCCTGGCCGGCTCGCCGACGCCGTGACGGCCGGCGAGATAGGCCGGATCGTTGTACGACAGCCAGGTCGCGCCTTGCTCGTCCTGCCAGACCAGCGCCTTCAGCGGCAGGTCGATGCCGATGGTCTGCGCCTGCTGCATCAACGGCGTGCCGCCCTTGGCGTTGCCGAAGATGAGCAGATCAGTCGGCCGCAGAGTCATGCCGACGGCGGCAGCGCCCGCGGCGTGATCGACATGGGCAAACACGGTGAGGCCCTTGGCCTTCACCTCGGTCTCGAGCCGCGTCATCGTGTCCTGCGGGCCAAAACTGCTCTTGATGGTGATGAGTCCGTCTGTAGCCATTGCCTGCGTCTCCCAGAAACATGTCACGATCAGCGCGAAGATCCGGATCAGTGTGAAAAGCCTCATGATTACCCGCTCACTTCTTGCGGAATAATCGCGCCGGGTCGAATTCCGGCTCCGGAATGAAGCCATCGCGATTTGGCATCTTGATTTTCGGCAAGGAGTCCTTGTCGACTTTGCCGTCGGCAGGAACGATGCCGTTGAGGCTCAGGATATAGGCCGTGACGGCATAGGTCTCTTCGGTGCTGAGCGAGCCCGGCGTCGGATACGGCATCGCGCGATGAATGTAGTCGAACAGGGTCGTCGCATAGGGCCAGAAGCTGCCGACGGTCTTGACCGGCATGTTGGAGGCGAGCGTGCCCTGTCCGCCGGCGAGACGATCCTTGATGCCGCCCTGGCCGTTGTCGCCATGACAGGCCGCGCAATTGTCGGCAAAAATCTGCTTGCCCTGCGTCGCCGTGCCGCTGCCGTCGGGCAGGCCCTTGCCGTCGGGGCCGACGTCGATGTCCCATAGCTTGATTTCCTGCGGCGTTGCCGGACGGCCGAAATCGAACGCCAGCGCGGGCGCGGCGAGCAGGCCGGCGGTGAGGATGCCGGCGAGAAGCAGCTTGTCATGCGAGGACATTGCGGACCCTCCCGGCTTCGTCGATGCTCCAGGTCTGCTGGGCGTTGTAGTGAAACAGCGCGTTGGTCCCCATCGCGGCGATGAAGGACTGCCGGTCCGGCTGAACGTTGCCGTGGTCGTCGGTCGAGCGGCTCACGATTTTTGTCGGCTTGCCGTCCCAGACCCAATCCATCTGGAATCGCACCTGCGCCTTGGACAGCACCGGCTGGCTCAATTGCGCGGGCTTCCAGGTCTTGGCGCCGTCGGTGGAGATCTCGACCTTGGCGATCTTGCCATGCCCGCTCCAGGCAAGACCCGAGATGCGGTTATAGCCGGGCTGGATCTGCATCATGCCCGATGGTTGCGTGATGACGGAGTTGGTGTCCATCCGCAGCTGGAACTGCCGAGCCTTGCCGTTGGCCAGCAGCTGCGTGTAGCGCGCCGTCTCCCAGCGCGTCATCCAGGGCTCGCTGCCGAACTTGAGGCGGCGCAGCCATTTGATGTTGAGGTTGCCTTCAAAGCCCGGCATCACCAGCCGCATCGGAAAGCCGTGCGCGGGCCGCAGCGGTTCGCCGTTCTGGCCGTAGGCGACGAAGGCCTCGTTCACGATCTCGTCGGTGAGGGGAATGCTGCGATCGACGCCCGCGCCGTCGCCGCCCTCCGCCAGCATCCAGTTCGAGCCCTTGTCCTTGGCGACGAGGTCGATCAGGAATTTGAGCGGAACGCCGGTCCATTCATTGGTGCTGACGAGGCCATGCGTGTTCTGCACCGTCACGTCAGGATCGGCCTTTTTCCAGTTCTCCCAGCCGTTGCCGGTGCACTCGATGAACACCACGCGCGTCACCGATGGCATCCGCTTCAAATCGTCGACGCTGAACACCAGCGGCTTTTGCACCATGCCATGGATGAGAAGGCGGTGCTGCGCGGGATCGATGTCGGGCACGCCGGAATGACTGCGCTCGTAATGCAGATCGGTCGGCGTGATATTGCCGACGAGCTTCTGGTGCGGCGTCTTGGAATTGATGGCGTCGCCGGGATCGACGTTGCGCTTGCCCGGCGTGGCCTCGGGGATGCGATCGAGTTTTGCAAACCGGGAGCGTTCGCTGTGCGCGCTCAGATCAGCGCCGGGCCCGCGATCGGGGACGTCGGCGAGCGTCTCGGCGCCCGCCGCCTCGGACGCCACCGCGCCAAGGATGCCCGCCGACAGGCCTCCCACGAAGCCACGGCGCGACACATTCGCAGGCCGTGGCAACAACTCGACTGGCGTCTTGGACGTCATATGATCTCCCCTTGATAACCCTGTTTTTGGAAATCCCTGCCGCCTTCATGCCGTGACATTACCGAACACCGTGAGGATTGCTCGTTAGGATGTGTTAAAAGCCATGAGCACTGGTCCACTCATGCGCGGGACAGCCCGCTTGTAGGGTAGATGCGCTTGGCTGTTCCATGGAATGGCCGGGCGGCTCGGAGACATGTCCGGGCGGATCAAGGGGAGAGGGATGTCGGAGACGGACGCGGCGGAATTGTTGAAGGCGATGGTGCCGCTGTTCAGGATCCGTCCAATATTCGAGGATTCCTGCAAATTCGGCGGCAGCTGGGAGTCGCTACACGCGCCGAACGGCAAGGGATGGGCGCAGTTCCACATGGTCACACGCGGCGCTTGCGTAGTCGAACGGCCGGGTTTGGGCACGCAGAGGCTGGAAGCCGGCGACATCCTTCTCCTGCCGCATGGCGACAGTCACGCGGTTCGCAGCCGGACTGGCGGCGCTATCGGGCGTGTTACGACCGAGGTCCGCAATGGCGTCCGCCAGCGCGCGACGGTCGAGGCCGAGGTCGATACCGAACTGCTGTGCGGCCGTTTCCTGTTCGAGACGTCGGATGAGAACCCGCTGATCGCCGCCCTTCCCGACGAGATCATCCTGCGCACGGCGGAGGAGCCGCTGCTGGAACGGTTTCGGCGCCTGCTGATCGACATCCGCGAAGAGCTGGACGCTGGACGGGTTGGATCGGAGGTGGTCGCGGCCGACCTCGCGAGAGCGTTGTTCGTGATGATGCTCCGCGACCATCTTTCGGACGATGCCTCCGGCAATGGCACGGTGTCGCTGTTGCGCGACCGCATGACGGCCCGGGTCGTGTCGGCGATCCTCAACGATCTCGCCCGGGACTGGACGCTCGACGACATGGCGGCGGTGGCGATCGCCTCGCGCGCGACGCTGGTGCGCGCTTTTCAAAAGCGCGCAGGGGTCGCACCCATGACGTTCCTGTCCGATCTGCGATTGACGGTCGCGCGCAAGCGGCTGGCCGGCACTTCCGATCCGGTCGCCAAGATCGCCGGCGAGGTCGGCTATGCGTCCGAGGGCGCGCTGAGCAAAGCCATCATGCGCAGATACGGCATGCGACCCGGCGCCTTGAGGGAGCCGGGTCCTCGCGCGCCGGTTGTCAGACCCGATACCAGCTCCCCAGATTCCAGGTCGTGACGTCCCAGCCCGAGATGTCGGCCATGAGGCTATTGACGCCGGCGCCGACGATGTTGCGGGAGAGCAGCGGCACGAGAATATTGGCCTCGCAGAAGATCTCGTTGACCTTGATCAGGAGCGCGGCGCGCTTGACCGGATCGAGCTCCTGCTGCGCGGTCTTGTAGGCCTTGTCGGCCTCGGGATCGGACCAGCGCGAGATGTTTCGGCCGAGCCACTTGTTCTCCTTGTTGGCGATCTCCCAGGAGACGCACTGGTTCAAGAATCGCTCCGGATCGGGCTGCGGCTGCGTCGTGTTGTACATCTCCATGTCGCAATAGAGTTTCGAGTAGGTGTCGGGGTTGCCGACATCAGACGAGAAGAATACCGATGCGGTGACCGACTTCAGCTCGATGTCGATGCCGGCCTTCTGGCAGGCCTGCTTGATGATGGCCTGTGTCTTCTGGCGCGGGGCGTTGATCGAGGTCTGGAACACGTATTTGAGCTTCTTGCCGTCCTTCTCGCGGATGCCGTCCGCGCCCCGCTTCCAGCCGGCCTCGTCGAGGATTTTGTTCGCCTTGTCGACGTCGAAGGCGTAGGTCAGCTTGCCCGACTTGAACTGCTGGGGCTGGTTGACGAAGCTTGCCGTGGCGATGCCGCCGCGGCCGTAGATGAATTTCTGGATCGCTTCGCGATCGATCAGGAGGTTGAACGCCTGGCGGACGACCGGATCGGACAGCGTCGGGTGCTTGGTCTTGACGCTGGAGCGCTCGCCGTCGACCTCGGTCCACGGGTCCGTCGTGTTGAGGATGATGAACTCGACGTTGCCGGACGGCGTGATGTCGACCCTGCCTTTGCCGCTGGCCTCCATGCGCTTGAGGACCTCCTCCTCCACCAGCAGGTTCCAGGCATAGTCGTACTCGGCGGTCTGGAGCACCGTGCGCGCCGCGGAGACCGCGTCGCCGCCGCCCTTGACCTCGAGCGTGTCGAAATGCGGCTGGTTCTTGACGTGATAGTCGGGGTTGCGTTCGGCCCGGATCAGGTCGCCCGGCTTGAACTCGACGAATTTGTACGGGCCAGTGCCGACCGGCTTCAGATTGCCCGGCGCCTCGCGCGACTTCGCGCCGGCATAGTCGCCGAAATGATGCTTCGGCAGGATCTGGCCGACCGAGCCGACGAAGGGGTCGGCCCAGAACGGGGTCGGGGCCTTGAACAGCACCTTGACGGTGTGGTCGTCGATCTTCTCGACGGTGATGTCCTTGTAGGATCCCGTGCTGTAGGCGGCGGTCGCGAGGTCCGCCGCATAGGCCCAGGTGAAGACGACGTCGTCGGCGGTGAAGGGCTTGCCGTCATGCCACTTCACGCCCTGCTTCAGCTTCCAGATGACGCTCATGCCGTCGGCCGCGAGGCTGCCGTTCGCCTTGGTCGGAATCTCGGCGGCGAGGCAGGGGATGAGGTTACCGTCCTTGTCCCAGCCGGCCAGCGGCTCGAAGAAGATGCGCGAGGCGATCTGATCCTTGGTGCCGATCGCGAAATGCGGATTGAGCAGGGTGGGGGCCTGCCACAGCAGGATCTTGAGCGGGCCGCCGCCGCCGGCCTTGGTCGGCTTGTATGGCAGCGTGGCATCCGCCATCGCGACGTCGTTCCAGAGCAGGATCTGGCTCGCGACCGGCGCGGCGATCCCGGCCGCAGCCATGGTCCGGATGAACGAGCGTCGCGACAGCGTGCCTTGCTTCACCTCCGCGATGGATTTGCGAATCTCGTCTTCATTCATCGAATGACCCCCACCTCGAAGAAAAATCGTCTTCGGCACCCCATCATGTTGCATCATGCACGAGGCGGCAATGCCGGCGAGGCCGCAAGGCCCTGCGACGAAATGGCGAACGTGGAGATGGGCAGCTTCTGCCGGGACATTGTTGCCGGCGTGAAGGGGATGCCGGCCGGATTTCGCGATAAGCCCTTGATGGCAATGAGGCTCTCATCTGGCATGCGCATTGCACGCAAAGCGTGCGTTCGCAATGACAGTGGAGTGCGGGTATGAGCGTCAGCAGCATGAGCAGCATCGGTGGAAGCGCGGCGGGGTCGCCTTCATCCACCAGCCAGTCGAAATCAGCGGGTTCACAAGACGGCGCCTCGATGTTCTCGTCTCTGCTGGAGAGCGGCACGCCCTACGACGAGGTCAAGGTGAGCCTGCCGAACGGCATGTCGATCGGCATCGTCCATTTCGGTGGCGGCGGCTTCGACAGCAGCGCGCTCAAGTCCATCGAGGATTTCGTGCAGAAGCTCGCGAGCCAGCAGATATCTGGTGATCCGGCGTCCGGCGCCGACCAGTCGCAGAACGGCGACACGCCCGACGCCGTCGGGATCGACAAGGTTCATGTCGATCTTCCGAACGGAATCTCGTTCGAGGTGCTGCATTCCTCCGGCGGCCACGCCACGGACAGCGACGCCGTCCTGAAGGAGCTCACCGAGGCCGCCGAAGAACTCGCCGAATCGCTGTCGCACTATTCGCCGGCCTCGGCCGCGGCTTCCGCTTATGCCTCGCAAGCAAGTTCGTCCGGTCGCAGCAGCCAGCTCGACGCGAGGAGCTGAGCAACACGCGGGACGCCCCGGGCTACGATGATCCGGTGCGAACGGAGGGGCGAATGCACTAGCGCCCCTTCGCAAGCGCCAGCGCGGCATCCACCGCGTTCTCGAGAATCTCCTCCGACAATTGCCTGTCGCTCACCGCGCGCGACAATTGCAGCGCGCCGACCATGGTGGCGTAGGCCGCGATGGCGCGGCGGCGCCGCTCCGCCGGGGTGCCCTCGGGCATTTGCGCTGCCATCAGCGCGAGGATGTCGGACATCTTGCCGGTGAACGCCTCGCGCGTCGCCTTCGGATGCCGCGCGATCTCGGAGACGAGGGCCGCGGTCGGGCAACCGGTCGCCGCCCGATCGCGATGCCTGGGCGAGAGATAGTCGCGGATCACGGTCTCGAGCGCGACGCCGTTTTCGAGATTGTCCCTGTGCCGCTGCTCGCGCCGCTCCAGCGCGTCGAGCAGCACCGCGCGCACCAGATCCTCCTTGGAGGCGAAGTGCGTGTAGAAGGCGCCGTTGGTCAGGCCCGCTTCCGCCATGATGCCGGCGAGGCCGACCGCGGCGATGCCGCTCTCGCGGAACTGCGTCGATGCGACATCGAGAATATGCCGCCGCGTCGTGTCCCTGTGTCCCTTGTCATAGCGCGCCAATTCCGCCTCCTGCGAACCCGCCGCCCCCTATGCCACAAAAACGTGAGGTCTGCTCTATTGCATTACGGTCATAATAATACATTATGATCATAATGCAATGGGCGGCCGACCGGGGGCGGTCCGAGGGAACCACAGGATCGAACCATGTCCGTCGAGGATGCCGCCGCGCCGGCCTTGTCTGCCGCGCCATTCGTGGCCCACACCGCGGCGCCGCTTCGCCAGGCGGCTCCACCCGCACCAAGCGCGGCTGAGCAAAGACGCGCCGCGCTCCTGACCGCGCCGATCTTGCCCACGCTGCTCAAGCTCGCGCTGCCGACCGTGACCGTCCTCGTGGCGCAGACCGCGGTCAACATCGCGGAGGCCTATTATGTCGGCTATCTCGGCACCGATGCGCTCGCCGGCGCCGCGCTGGTGTTCCCGATCTTCATGCTGATGACCATGATGTCGAACGGCGGGTTCGGCTCCGGCGTTGCGTCCTCGGTGGCGCGCGCGGTCGGTGCCGGCCGCCGCGCCGATGCCGAGGCGGCGCTGTTTCATGCCGTGGTGCTCGCGATCATTGCCGGCGGCGTGTTCACGCTCGGCGTCGTCCTCGGTGGTCCGCATCTCTATCGTGCCCTCGGCGGCACCGACGGTGCGCTTAGCGCTGCCACCACCTATTCCAACTATCTGTTCGCCGGCGCCATCCCGGTGTGGATCGTCAACCTCCAGGCTGCCGCGCTGCGCGGCGCCGGCAACGTCAAAGTGCCGGCCCTGGTGACTCTGGTCGGCGCCATCGTGACCATTCCGGTCTCGCCGGCACTGATCTTCGGGTTCGGGCCGATCCCGCGGCTCGGCATCGGCGGCGCCGGCATAGCCTTCGGCCTCTATTATGGCGCGGCGATGCTGTTCCTGCTGCGCTACATGTCGACGGGCGCGACTGGCTTGAAGCTGCACATCGTGCCGTTGCGCGCAAAAATCTTCGGCGACATGCTGAAGGTCGGCATCCCGACCGCGTTCAACGCGGTGCTGACCAACCTCACCGTCATTCTCGTCACCGGCGCGGTCGGCCTGTTCGGCACCTCCGCGCTCGCCGGCTACGGCATCGCCTCGCGGCTGGACTACATCATGATTCCGCTGCTGTTCGGCATCAGCACGGCGACGCTGACCATGGTCGGCGTCAACATGGGCGCGGGCCAGACCGCGCGGGCACGAAAGATCGGCTGGATCAGCGGCGTGGTCGGCATGATCATGACCGGCACGATCGGCTTGCTGGTTGCGATCTTCCCGACGGCCTGGCTGCACCTCTTCAGCCATGACGCGGACGTCGTCAGCGAGGGCATGACCTATTTGCGCATCGTCGCGCCGGCCTATGCCGCGCTCGGCTTCGGTTTTGTCAGTTCGTTCGCGGTGCAAGGCACCGGCCGAGCGATGGGGCCGCTGGCTTCGTCCGTCGCGCGCATCTTGATCGCGGCCGGCGGCGGCTGGATCGCGGTGGTGAGTTTTGGCGCGGGCATGGCGGGTCTCGCCACCATGGTCACGGCCTCGCTCGCCGCCTATGCCGCGATCTGCGTCCTGATCATGCTGTCACCGTGGACGTGGCGCTCCGAGTAAACAGGTATCACTGGATGCCGGTAGCGCCGACAGCAGCAGCAGATTGCTCAGCCACTTGAGCGGCGACGCGTTGATCAGCTTCATCGTCAGGGCGACGCCGGAATTGAACGGAACGCCCTGGAGCAGGGCATAGAGGCTCCTAGGCGCTTCCGGCTGGCGAACTTCGGGGCGGCGAGGGCGGTCATGGCTGAACTCCTTGCTGGCCTTGCTGCTAATCTCGCATCCGGGGTGACACTTTGCCGTGATGCCCATCACGCTTGCGCAACGCGCCCCATGACCTGCGAATTCGTTTCCTATTTTGCGCGAAATGGAGAACGAGAGTCCGCCACCGGTAGTCATTATGGATTTTCATTTCATTGATTTCGCCTCACGGAGAAGCGAATACGGTTCCACTGATTGCCGCCCGCGTGATGGAGACCAAGATGTCGTTTCGCCTCCCCCTGATCCTCGCAACCGCGCTTGCCGCCTGGTCGGCCGCAGCAACCGCCGAGACGATCAAGATCGGTGTGACGCCGGGCCCGCATGCGCAGATCTTCGAGGCGGTGAAGCCGATCGCCGCCAAGCAGGGTCTCGACATCCAGCTGATCGAGTTCTCCGACTACGTCGTGCCGAATGCGGCGCTCGATGCCGGTGAGATCCAGGCCAATTCGTTCCAGAACCAGCCTTATCTCGACAACCAGAAGGCCGACCGCGGCTACAAGATCGAATCCGTCGGGCTGACCGTGAACTTCCCGATCGGTGTCTATTCGAAGAAGCACAAGGCCTTCGCCGACATCCCCGAGGGCGGCAAGGTCTCGATCCCGAACGATCCGACCAATGGCGGCCGCGTGCTGCTTCTGCTGCGCGACAAGGGCGTGATCAAGCTGAAAGACGGCACGGGCTTCAAGCCGACGGTGCTCGACGTCACCGAGAATCCCAAGAAGCTGAAATTCATCGAGGTCGATGCGGCGCAGGCGCCGCGCGCGCTCGACGATGTCGATGCCGCCGCGATCAACACCAATTATGCAACCCAGGCGGGCCTCGATCCCGTCAAGGATCCGATCCTGCGCGAGGACCCGAAGGGACCCTACGTCAACCTGATCGCGGTACGCGCCGCCGACAAGGACAAGCCCTGGGTCAAGATCCTCGTCGACAGCTACCACACGCCCGAGGTCAAGGAGTTCGTCCTGACCAAGTTCAAGGGCGCGGTGCTGCCGAGCTGGTAGGCAATCTGCCTAGCCAAGGTCCAGCGCGGGGGCGATCCGGCGGGCAGCCTTGCGCAATGCCCGCTTGTCTGGAGCTGCGGCAACCGACATCATCGGAGCCCATCCTCGCCCGACAGGGGTCGTATGAAACGCTTTGCAAACCTGAAACGACTGGGGTTCTTCACGCGGCTCCTCGATGAAGCCCCGCCCGCCGAGCGCTACCGCTTCGCCGCCGAGCAGATCGTGCGCGCTGAGAAAGCAGGCCTCGATTCCGCGTGGATCGCGCAGCATCATTTTCACGAGCGCGAGGGCGGCCTGCCGTCGCCCTTCACCTTCCTCGGTTACGTCGCAGCCCAGACCTCGCGCATCCGTCTCGGCACCGGCATCGTCACGCTGCCGCTGGAGAATGCGGTCCGCGTTGCGGAAGATGCCGCGGTGCTCGATCTGCTCTGCAACGGCCGCTTCGAGCTCGGCGTCGGCACCGGCGGCAATCCGTCGGCCTTTGCCGCCTTCGGCCTCGACAGCGCCCAGCGCAACGAGATATTTGCCCGCAATCTGGACGTGGTCCGCACCGCCCTGGTCGGCAAGCCGCTCACCGGCGGCGATACGCTCTATCCGCAGCGGCCCCAATTGGACAAGCGGATCTGGCAGGCGACGTTCTCGGTCGCCGGTGGTGCGCGCGCGGGCAAGGCCGGCGATGGCTTGCTGCTGTCGCGCACCCAGCCCCGGACCAAGGAGGCGCCGAAGGCCACGCTCGCCGAGATCCAGAATCCGGTCATCGATGCCTATCTCGAAGCGCTGCCGCCGGGATGCGAGCCCCGGATCATGGCCTCGCGCAGCGTCTTCGTCGCCGACGACCGGACTGAAGCGATGCGCCTTGCCGACATTGGGCTGCGGCGCGCGCTGCCGCAGTTCCTCAAGGGCGGTCATGCCAGGCCGGGCGAGACGCTGGAGGAGATGATCACAGCATTCGACACCCATGTCGGTGCGGCCGACGACGTCATCGCCTCGCTCCGCGCCGACGCCACGCTGGAGCGGGTGACCGACCTCGTCTTCCAGGCGCATTCGGTGGACGCGCCGCATCCTCATATCCTGCGCTCGATCGAGCTTGTCGCGGAGAAGGTCGCGCCGGCGCTGGGCTGGACCCGGACGGCGGCTGACGTGGCTCTGGCGGGCTGATCGGAGTGAACATGATCGCGTTGCACGAGGCTGAATGATGGCTACGAAAGATATCATCGACACGCTTGCCGGGATCGAGCCGGGCACGGCTCTGGATGGCATTCGCGCACGCCGCCTGCAGGCGCGCGAGAACGCGCAGAAGAGCTATCTCTCGCTGTTCGAGCCGATCGACGCCGGCGATTTTTCGCTTGTCGAGCGCGCCGCAGTCGCGCTCTTCGTGATCGGCCTTCACCGCGAGCCCACCATGGCTGCCTTCTACCGGGCGAAGCTCGCGGCGACCGCCGATGGTGCGCGCCTAGCCGAGGCGATCGAAGTCGAAATCAGGCGCGGCGAGACGTCAGGCCCGTACGGTGCGTATCCGGCCGGACCGCTGTCAGTCGAGAACACGGCCGGCCTGATCTATCGCGTGAGCGCGGAGGGCAGGTCCGTCGTTGGCGCCAGGCTCGCCGCGGCGCTGGAGCATGCGCATCTGCTGGTGTTCCGCCCGCGCGATGCCGCGTCCGCCGACATGAAGGCGCTGCTGGCCGCCGGCTGGTCGGACACCGGCATCGTCACTTTCTCTCAGCTCGTCGCGTTCCTGTCGTTCCAGGTGCGCGTCGTCACGGGCCTGCGCGTGCTCGGCGCCTCGCTGGGCACCGCAAGCGCTGCGGCCGGCGCGTAAGGAGACTGCATCATGAGCGCTGCAAACAACGTCAATCCGCCCGTCGTCTTCACCCAGGACGAACTCGGCTGGGTGTCGTGGATCGAGCCGCTGCCCGAGGCCGAATTGACCGAGCGGCATTTCGCGGGTCTGGTCGATCGCTCCCGTGCCAAGTCCGAATACTTCCGCCTTCTCGTGCGCGATCCCGAGGTGCTGGAAGCCCGCACCAAGACCGACAAGGACATCTTCTACAACGTCGCCGACGGCCTGCCGCGCGCCGAACGTGAGCTCGCGGCGGCCGCGACCTCGCGCTATAACGGCTGCATCTACTGCGCTTCGGTGCATGCGCGTTTCGCCAGCACCTATTCCAAGCGCCGCGACGACGTGCAGCGGCTGCTCGACGAAGGCGTCCAGGCCGACCTCGGCGAGCGCTGGAACGCGGTGGTCAAGGCCTCGGTCGCGCTGGCCGCGACGCCGATCGCGTTCGGCCCTGAGAATGTCGAGGAGCTGCGCCGCGCCGGCCTCGACGATGCCGAGATCGTCGACGTCATCAACGGCGCCTCGTTCTTCAACTGGGCGAACCGGCTGATGCTGTCACTCGGTGAGCCCTCGAAATAGGCAATCTCACCGGCACAAGAATTGCTGTTTGTTTCAACACTATCTGGATGGAGCCGTGCATGAGCAACATCGATCGTCGTACCCTGGTCAAGGGCTCGCTCGCCGCCATGATGGCGGGAGCAGCCGGTTCGCGCGGCGCCTTTGCGCAATCCGCCGAGCCGATCCTGCTCGGCGTCAGCGGCCCCCTGACCGGGCCGAACGCGCAATATGGCACGCAGTGGAAGCAGGGCTTCGACCTCGCGCTGGACGAGATCCAGGCGGCTGGCGGCATCAACGGCCGCAAGCTCACCTACAATTTCGAGGACAGCCAGAGCGATCCGCGCCAGTCGGTGGCGATCGCGCAGAAATTCGTCTCCGATCCCCGCGTCGTCCTGGAGCTCGGCGATTTCTCCAGCCCGGCGTCGATGGCGGCTTCGCCGATCTATCAGCGCGCGGGCCTGGTGCAGTTCGGCTTCACCAATTCGCACCCTGACTTCACCAAGGGTGGCGACTTCATGTGGAGCACCTCGGTCAGCCAGGCCGACGAGCAGCCGCTGCTGGCGTCCTATGCCGTGAAGCGCCTCGGCCTGAAGAAGCTCGCGGTGTTGCACCTCAACACGGATTGGGGCCGCACCAGCCGCGACTATTTCGTCAATGCTGCAAAGGAATATGGCGCGGAGATCGCGGTCACCGAGGGCTATATCGCGGAGGAGCGCGACTTCCGCTCCACGCTGGTGCGTGTGCGTGATGCCAATCCGGACGGGTTGATCCTGATCTCCTACTACTCCGACGGCGCGCTGATCGCGCGTCAGGCGCGACAGGTCGGGCTCAAGCAGGTGATCTGCGCGGCAAGCTCGGTCTACTCGCCGAAATTCCTGGAGCTGGGCGGCGAGGCCGTCGAAGAGGTCCATGTCGGCACGCGCTACTTCCCGGAAGACCCGCGGCCCGAGGTGCAGAAGTTCATCGCCGGCTTCAAGAAGAAGTACAACGGTCTGGAGCCAGACGCCTTCAACGCCTACGCCTATGATGCGATGAACATGGCGGCTGCCGTGGTGAAGATCGGCGGCACCGACCGCAAGGCGGTCCGCGACGCCTTCACCAAGGTCAAGGACGTCCCTAGCGTCATCTTCGGCGCCGCGACGTTCGACGTCGCGACTCGCCGCGTCAAGGGCGCCATGAACGCCGAGCTGGTCGTGCGCAAGGGCCAGTTCGCGCTCTGGGACGGCAAGCCGACCTGACATGATGGCCGGAGCGGGGGCTCCGGCCGCTTTCCTCTCTACGCGGTGATATCAGCGTGTCTTCCTGGCTCGACTACACGATCAACGGGCTGATCGTCGGCAATGTCTACGCGCTCGTTGCAGTCGGGCTTGCGCTGATCTTCGGCGTCAGCCGGCTGATCAACTTTGCCCAGGGCTCGATCTATCTCGTCGGCGCCTATATCGGCTGGGTCGCGGTGGTGCAGCTGCATACGCCGCTGCCGCTCACCATCATCGTGGTGGCGGTGGCGGCCGCGATCGTCGGACTGATCATTGAACGGTTCGGCCTGCGTCCGCTCCAGAATTCCGTGCGCATCGCGCCGTTGCTCGCGACCATCGGTATCAGCTTCGTGCTCGATCAGCTGGTGATGCTGACCTTCTCGCCCAACCCGCGCGCGCTGCCGAGCCAGCTGCCTGACGTGCGCTTCCAGGTCGGTGGCGGCACGATCGGACCGCTTGATCTGCTGATCGCCGGCGTCGGCCTCACCAGCGCGCTGCTGCTGTTCGTGTTCCTGCGCTACAGCAAGCTCGGCTGGGCGGTGCGCGCCACCGCGCAGGACCGCGACGCCGCCATGCAGATGGGCGTCGACGTCAACCGCGTCAATCAGGCCGTGTTCGGAATCGCGGCTGCGCTCGGCGGCGTCTCCGGCCTGCTGGTCGGCATGTACTACAACCAGATCGACACCGCGATGAGCCTGCAGGCGACGCTGAAGGGCGTCGTTGCGGAAGTGGTCGGAGGTGCCGGCAACGTGCCGGGCGCCGTGATCGGCAGCTTGTTGCTCGGGCTGGTCGAGAGCTACGGCGTCGCCGTGTTCGGCACCAGCTACCGCAATCTATTCGCGTTCCTGCTGCTGGTCATCGTGCTCGTGCTGCGTCCGAACGGCCTGTTCGCCAGCGCGCGGCAGGCGCCGCCCGAGCCGCTCACCGGCACTTTCATCGCGCCGAGCCGCCCGGTGCGGATTCCGCGTTGGGCGCTGCTGGTCGCCGCCGGCGTGTTCGCGATCCTGCCGTTCTTCCCGGTGTCCTTCTACGTGCTCCAGACCCTGATCAACGCCTGGCTGCTCGGCATGCTCGCGCTCAGCCTGACGCTGGTTGCGGGCACGGTGGGACAGGTCTCGCTCGGACATGCCGCGCTGCTCGCGATCGGCGCCTACACCTCGGCGCTGCTGTCGCTGAATTTCTCCGTCCCCGTCGGCCTCTCCATCATCGCCGGCGGCCTGATGAGTGCCGCGCTCGGCACGGCATTGATCTCGCCGTCGTTCCGCCTGCGCGGGCATTATGTGTCGATCGCGACGCTGGCCATCGGCGAGATCGTGTCGCTGGTGATTTTGAACTGGGAGAGCGTCACCCGCGGCCCGATCGGCATCTCCGGCATTCCGCCGCTGTCGCTGTTTGGCTACGATCTGGTCAGCCCGACCTCGATCTACTGGTTCAGCTTTGTCGTGATGGTCGTGCTGGCGCTGCTGCAGGGGCGGCTGCTCGGCTCGCATCTCGGCCGCAGCTTCCGCGCCATCCGCGACGACGACATCGCCGCGCGCGCCTATGGCCTCAGCCTGAACCGCTACAAGTCGCTGGCCTTCATCTTCGGCGGCTTTGCCGCCGGCGTCAGCGGCGGCATCGCCGCGCATCTCTATTCCTACATCAACCACGAGACCTTCAACACGCAGCAATCCATCCTGGCGCTGACGGTCGTGATCCTCGGCGGCCTCGGCAACGTGGTCGGCGCCATCGTGGGGGCGGTGGCGCTGGTCGGCCTGCCGGAGGTGTTCCGGATCGCGGCGGAGTATCGCATCCTGATCTACGGCATCGTGCTGCTGCTGCTCGTGCGGTTCAGGCCGCAGGGCCTGTTGGGAACGATATGATGGCAGAGCAGCACACACCCATGCTGTCCCTGCGCGGGCTGACGCGTCGCTTTGGCGGCCTGACCGCAGTGGATGCCATCGACCTCGATCTCG
Organism: Bradyrhizobium sp. LA6.8; assembly: GCF_040547935.1. Lineage (NCBI taxonomy): Bacteria > Pseudomonadati > Pseudomonadota > Alphaproteobacteria > Hyphomicrobiales > Nitrobacteraceae > Bradyrhizobium > Bradyrhizobium sp. LA6.8. The sequence continues at coordinate 544,196 of NZ_JBEPQQ010000004.1, read as the reverse complement.
CCAGGGGTGAGCTCATCAGCATCATAGGCCCGAACGGTGCCGGCAAGACGACGCTGTTCAACCTCGTGACCGGGCTCGATCGGCCCGATGCCGGCCATGTCCACTTCGAAGGGCAGGACATCACGGGTCTCTCGCCCGAACGGCTTGCTGCCGGAGGCATCGCGCGCACGTTCCAGCTCGGTCGCGTCTTCGGCAATCTCAGCGTCATGGACAACGTCCTGATCGGCGCGCATACGCGGCTGCGCGCGGTGAAGCCCGCGGTGCCTGTGATCGGCCCGCTGCTGGAGTTGGGGCTGGCGCTGTTGCGTCCGGCCAGCGTCAGGGACGAAGAGGAACGGCTGCGCGAGGAGGTGAAGACCATTCTCGCACGCTTCGGCGAGCGGTTGCTGCCGCGGATCGACCAGCCGGCCTATAGCCTGTCCTATGCAAACCGCCGCCGCGTCGAGATCGCGCGCGCGCTCGCGCTGAAGCCGCGCCTGTTGCTGCTCGACGAGCCGACCGCCGGCATGAACCCGACCGAAACCACGGAGATGCAGGGCCTCGTCGCCGAGTTGAAGGCCGAGGGGCTGACCATCCTCCTGATCGAGCACAAGCTGGAGATGGTGATGCGCCTCTCCGACCGCGTCATCGTCATGGACGAGGGCAAGAAGATCGCGGAAGGGCCGGGTGAAGTGGTGCGTGGCGATCCCAAGGTGATCGAGGCCTATCTCGGCCATGGCCTGTCGGACACGCCGGAGCGGGAGAGCGTGGTATGACGACTGGCGCATCCGAGCCGCTGCTGGCGCTCTCGAACGTCAACACCTTCTACGGCCAGGCGCAGGTGCATTTCGACCTGTCGATCACGGTCGGCCGCGGTCATATCGTCTGCCTGCTCGGCGGCAATGCCAGCGGCAAGTCGACCACGATGAAGATCATCTTGGGCCTGGTGAAACCACGCTCGGGTGACGTGACCTTCGACGGCGCCTCGCTGCTCGGGCTGACCACGCCGCAGATTGTCCGTCGTGGTATCGCCTCTGTGCCAGAGGCGCGGCGGTTGTTCGCGGACATGAGCGTTCGCGAAAACATCCTGATGGGCGCCTTCGTGCGCAACGACCGCGAGGCGATCGCGCAGGATCTCGACAAGATGCTCACGCTGTTTCCGAAGCTCGGCCAGCGGCTGTCGCAGCGTGCCGGTTCGCTCTCCGGCGGCGAGCAGCAGATGGTCGCGATGGCGCGCGCGCTGATGAGCCGTCCCCGGATGATCGTGATGGACGAGCCGACCATGGGCCTGTCGCCGCTCTATGTCGACCGCGTGCTGGAGTTGATCCGCACCATCAACCAGGAAGGCGTGTCGGTCTTCATGGTCGAGCAGAACGCCAGCCTCGCGCTCGAGATCGCGCACGAGGCCTATGTGCTCCAGACCGGCAAGATCGTGCTCTCTGGCCCGGCGCGGGCGCTGAAGGACGACCCCCGCATCCGCGATGCCTATCTTGGTGGCTCCGAGGCCGCGTAGCTTGACCTGGGCCTGATGGTTCGCCCGGCGATGCAGAGCATCGTCCGGACGCCCGCTGCGCGGGCTCCTCCCCATGAGGGTCTGCTCGCAACGTGGCGGCGAATCCAGGCCTCACCCCGAGGAGCCCGCGCAGCGGGCGTCTCGAAGGATGGTTACAAGCATTCCTGCAAAGCGGCCCCCTGGAATTGCATTGGCTAGTGTGATCATTCTATGAAAAGATCATACCGTTGCCGCGAAGGGGCGTGCGAACGGAATGATTGTCGTGACGAAATGGTCCCTACGGGCGGTGGAGCCCGCCACCGTGTTGCTGTTCGGCGGGCTCATCGCCGCCAACGTCGCCGCATGGGCCTGGGCCTTCGCGGCGTTCGGTGACCGGCCGACGGTGATGGCGACCGCGCTGCTGGCCTGGGTGTTTGGCCTCCGCCATGCCGTCGACGCCGACCACATCGCCGCCATCGACAATGTCGTGCGCAAGCTGATGCATGCGGGCGGTGCGCCGCGCAGCGTCGGCCTCTATTTCGCCCTCGGCCATTCCACCGTGGTCGTGGCCGCGACCATGCTGCTGGCACTCGGCGTGGTGAGCCTCGGCGGCGACAGCCTGCTCAGGGATATTGGCGGCGTCATCGGCACATCGGTGTCGGCGCTGTTCCTGCTCGTGATCGCGGCCATCAATCTCGCCATCTTCGTCGGCCTGTGGCGTACATTTCGCATCGCGCGCGCGCAGGGCGTCCACGACGCCGCGCAGCTCGATGCGCTGCTGGCGAGCCGCGGATTCCTGGCGCGCCTGCTCGGCCCGATGTTCCGCCTGGTGACAAAGCCCTGGCACATGCTCCCGCTCGGCTTCCTGTTCGGGCTCGGCTTCGACACCGCGACCGAGATCGGCCTGCTCAGCATCTCCGCGACGGAAGCTGCGCGCGGCGCTTCGCTCGTCGACGTCATGGTCTTTCCCGCGCTGTTCGCGTCGGGCATGGCGCTGGTCGACACCGCCGACTCGGCGCTGATGGTCAGCGCCTATCGCTGGGCCTTCGTCGATCCCCTGCGAAAGCTCTGGTACAACCTCACCATCACCGGCGCGTCCGTCGCGGTGGCGCTGTTGATCGGCGGCATCGAGGCGCTCGGCCTGATCGCCGACCGGCTTGGTCTAACCGGCGGGGTGTGGGCGCTGGTCGACGGCCTCAACGAGTCGCTCGCCAATGTCGGCTTCGCCGTGATCGCGCTGTTTGCGATCGCCTGGCTCGTTTCGGTCCTGCTCTATCGCCGCATGTTTGCGGGCGCCGCGTCCCGCGCGAATGTACTTCGGGGCGCCGATGCGACCGAGGCGGCCTGAGTCTGGCCGTCGTCGCGGAGCGTTGACGGCATTTTCGGCCATCATGCTTCTCGCGGATGACGGCAGCGCCTTCGCGCAGAGCAGTGGCGCCTCGCGCGAACTGCCGCCGATCGAGGTCTCCGGCGGCGAGACGAAGCCTCACAAGAGACTGCCCGCATCGCGGCGAGCCAGCAAGCCGGTCCCGGCCAATCGCGGTCACGTGGCTCAGCCGACGCAGGCTCCGGCCTCGGGCGCCCGCAGCGTCGCCTCCGGCGCAAAGGGCCCGCCAGGCATGGCGAGCGAGATCACCGTTTCCGGCGATGAGATCAACGCGCGCCCTTTCACGCGACCTGGTGAGGCGCTCGAAGTCGTGCCCGGGTTGATCGTGACCCAGCATTCGGGCGAAGGCAAAGCCAACCAGTATTTTCTGCGCGGCTACAATCTCGACCACGGCACCGATCTCGCCATCTATGTCGATGACGTCCCCGTCAACATGCGCACCCACGCGCATGGCCAGGGCTATGCCGATCTCAACTGGCTGATCCCGGAAACCATCAGCGCGATGGATGTGCGCAAGGGGCCGTACTTCGCCGACGAGAGCGATTTCGCCTCTGTCGGCAGCGTGCGCATCGGCCTGATCGACCGTACCGAAAAGGGCCTCGCGCAGGTGACCGCCGGCAGCTTTGGCTATCGTCGTTTTCTCGGCATGGACTCAGCGAAAGTCGGTGAAGGTTCGCTGCTCGTCGCCGGTGAGATTGGTACCTACAACGGCCCCTGGGACAATCCGGAGAATGTGCGCAAGCTCAACGGTCTCGTCCGCTACAGCCAGGGCACCGCGACCGATGGCGTCTCCGTCACCGGCATGGCTTACGCGAACAAATGGAATTCGACCGACCAGGTGCCGCAGCGCGCGATCACCGGCGGTTTTATCGACCGCTTCGGCTCGGAAGATCCGAGCGACGGCGGCAACACCAACCGCTTTGCGCTCTCGGGCCGCATCGCGCAGAGCGATGATGTGGGGTCGTGGAAGGTCAACGCCTACGTCGTGAAGAGCCAGCTCGACCTCTTCAACAACTTCACCTATTTCCTCAGCGATCCCGTGCTCGGCGACCAGTTCCACCAGCACGACGACCGCCTGATGGCGGGCGCCAACATCTCGCGCACGCTGAGCGGATCGTTCGCCGGCTTGCCGATGCAGACCACGATCGGCCTGCAATCGCGCTATGATTCGATCGATCTGGCGCTGAGCAACACGTTCCAGCGCGGCTTCCTCTCCAGCATTCGGAGCGACAAGGTCGGCGAGGGCAGCGTCGGCGTCTATGCCGAGAACACCGTGCGCTGGACCGATTGGCTGAGGACCACTGTCGGCCTGCGCGGCGACTATTATGCGGCCGACGTCACCTCGCTGTTCAATGCCAACAATTCCGGCCGCTCTGACGCCGCGCTCGGCAGCCCGAAATTCCGCATGGTGCTCGGCCCGTTCAACCAGACCGAATTCTTCCTCGGTGCCGGCACCGGCATGCACTCGAACGACGCGCGCGGCGCGACCACGACGGAAGATCCGAGCGACCCCGCCACGCGACTTACGCCGTCGCCGCTGCTGGTACGTACAAAGGGCGCGGAGGTTGGCGTCCGCAGCAAGATCGTTCCCGGCCTCGACACCTCGCTTAGCCTCTTCATCCTCGACCAGGATTCCGAGATCCTGTTCTCCGGCGATGCCGGCGATACCTCGGCGACCCGCGCCAGCCGCCGCTACGGCTTCGAGTGGACCAATCACTACCGCCCGCGCTCGTGGATCGACATCGATGCTGATCTCGCCATGACGCATGCGCGCTTCCGCGGCACTGACAGCGAGCAGGCGGAGGTCTATGCCTCGCTCGCGGGCTATCCCGAAGCGCAGATCGGCAACGCGCCCGGCAACTACATTCCGAACGGGCCGGCGATGGTGGCATCGGCCGGCATCACGCTCGGCGAGAAGACCGGCTGGTTCGGGACTTTGCGCTGGCGCTATCTGGCGTCGAGCCCGCTGACGGAAGACAATGCGTTCCGCTCGTCCGCGACCAGCATCTTCAACGGCCGCCTCGGCTATCGCATCGACAATGGCTGGCGCATCCAGCTCGACGTGCTCAATCTCTTCAACACGCAGGCGAACCAGATCACTTATGCCTATGGCTCGCTGCTCAAGACCGACACGCTGTACAATCTCTGCACCGGCGGCGTCGCGCCGACGGCGGTCTGCCAGAATGGCGTGATGGATTACGTGCTGCACCCGGTCGAGCCGCTGACCTTTCGCGTGACTGTCGCCGGGACGTTCTAGACGATCTCAAGCCGAGGCCGCGCTCGGAACCGGCTCCGCCGGCAGATCGTCGCCGTTGGGATCGCCCGGCGCGGTGGCCCAGGCCAGCTCCACCAGCGTCACGATCCGGCGCCCGCCGCCGTCGAGCTGGCAGACGATCAGGCCCTGCTCCTCCATATAGCCGAGCAGGCGCTGGGCGCGGCGCAGCGAATGCGAGCCGTAGGCACGCGCGATCGCGGCATCGCCGGGGCAGGGCCAGCCTTCCTTCGCCGCGCGTGCGATCATCATGAACACGCCCTGCATGTCGTCGGGCAGGATCGAGGCGCGCAGCGACACGTCCTGCCAGACGTCGTCCTCGGCATGCTCGGCGCCGAGCCCGGCGCGCGCGCGTGTCAGCATGCGGCGGAATTCGTTCAGATCAGGCACCGCGGAGCCGAGGCCCTCGATGCGGCAGCGAACCACGAACTCCTGATAGAGCACGCCGACGGCGCGGAAGCCGGCGTCGGGCTCGGCGAGCACGGCGCGAAGCGTACGATCGACGCGCTCGCGCCGCTCGGCGAGCTCCTCGGCGCTGATCGGCACCTCGGCCACCTCAGGCCGGATCTCCGGCGCGGCCGCCTTCGCGGCGCGGAGCTGCTCGAGCAGATCAGGCGCGGGCCGGCGTTGCGGGCGGCTGGCATCGGGCGGCGGCGCGGCCAGGATCACGGCGCGCATATCCTCGAGCGCGGCTTCCGGCATCGGCATCAGCCGCGGCGTGGAATTGCGCGCGTGGGTGTCGGTCGGGCCGATATGCAAACGCAGTGGGCGTCGCGACAGCGCCGGGCCGAGCGCCATGAACTGTCCGCGCTCGAGATCGCGAAAGGATTCGGCCTGCCGCCGCTCCATGCCGAGCAGGTCGGCGGCGCGTGCCATGTCGATGTCGAGGAAGGTCCGGCCCATCAGGAAATTGGAGGCTTCCGCCGCAACGTTCTTGGCGAGTTTTGCCAGGCGCTGGGTCGCGATGATGCCGGCGAGGCCGCGTTTGCGGCCGCGGCACATCAGATTGGTCATCGCGCCGAGGGAAAGCTTGCGCGCCTCGTCCGAGACCTCGCCGGCGACCGCCGGCGCGAACAGCTGCGCCTCGTCGACCACCACCAGCATCGGGTACCAGTGATCGCGGTCGACGTCGAACAGGCCGCCGAGGAACGCCGCGGCACGCCGCATCTGGTTCTCGGCGTCCAGCCCCTCGAGATTGAGCACGGTGGAGACGCGATGCAGCCGCGCGCGCTCGCCCGCGACCTGAAGGCCGCGCTCGGTGTGATCCTCCGCCTCGATCACCAGATGACCGAATTGCTCGGCCAGCGTGACGAAGTCGCCTTCGGGGTCGATGATGGCCTGCTGCACCCAGGGCGCGCTCTGTTCGAGCAGCCGCCGCAACAGATGCGACTTGCCGGAGCCCGAATTGCCCTGCACCAGGAGCCGGGTCGCCAGCAGTTCCTCGAGGTCCATGGCGGCCGCGGCGCCTGCCGTGGTCTGCCCCATCTCGATCGCAACTGTCATGTCCCCGACTCAAGTCCCCATCATTCGCGGACAGGGGCTTAACAACCCGGCCGGGGCGCGTCGAGCGGCACCGTGCGAATCATGCGGTGTTGCCCACGGCGGAGTTCAGGCGTGATTCGATTGCCGTAAAAGTGCGGGCCGATAGGGCGCCTGCGGATCGTCGTCCTCGTTCTCGGGGATCGCACAGGAGCCGAATTCCTGCCGGATACGCTCGATCTCGGCGATGCGCTCGTGCAGCCGCTGCAGATGCTCGGGCGATGTCGCGCGCCAGAACCGGAAGGTGTCGGTGGTGAGCGGCAGGAACGCCGTTCCGAACAGCGTCGGCTCGGGAACGATGGTACGTCCGAGCAGCAGGAACCGGTTCTCGCCGGAGACCACGAGGGTCGCGTAGCCGCGGTTACCGATCCGCCTGATCCCGTTCAGCGACCATTCGACGAGCTTGCTGAAATAAGGCTCCTCGCGCCAGCGATCGGGACATTCGTCGTCGACGGTGACGTTGACCGCGTCCTGGCTGAAATGCACGATGATGCCGGACGTCGCCGGAAACCAGGCGTCATCGAGATGACCTTGCAGCCAGGCGCAGACGAACGACCGGCACATCTGCGGGCGGCGGTCGTAGATGGTGCACCCGGTTCCCGTCTGCCAGTGTCTGCACAGCTGGTTCACCGGCTTGTCGACGGCGGCCACTTCAAGGATATCGCAGCAGGCGTTGCACGATCCGCACTGCCGGGTCAGCGGCGCCGTTTTCGGCAGGCCGGTCGCGCGAAAACCCTGGCCGTCGCGGACCAGGAGCTTTTGCTTCTCCAGCGTGCTCAGCGCGCGCTCGACCTTGAGGCGGGACAATCCGGTCGCGTCAACGATCCCCTTCATCGTCGTCGCGCCGGCCTCCACCGCGCGAGCGACCTGCAACGCCGTCTGATCCATCGTCTTCTACTTGTTCTTCAGCCCTTCGATCCGGCCATCGCGCTGCCCCGGAACCTGCGGAAATCGGCGCCCGCGTGACGGCTAGCAGTCGCATGTATGCGGGATTTACGCAAACGGACTGCTGAGCAGGATCGCCCGTATTGGGCCAAATTGTAAGCCCATGCTGAGGGGCGATCCGATCTGCATCGACAATTCGATCAGTGCAGGCCGGCGCGACCTATGACGGCAGCGCCGGCACGCTGCTACTGCGCGCCAGATCCGCCCTGCACGATCTTCTCGTTCAGCTTCAGGTCCACGGTCTCGACCGTGCGGTCGATCTCGGCATTGGGGGTGCCGAGCTGATGCGAGATCAGCTTCACCAGCAGGTCGACGCGCTCGATGAAGGGCGCGCCGCTCGCGACCGCGCGCGCGGCCGATGACGGCTTGAGCAGGCTTTCGGCGGCCTTGGCGTATTTCGCGAACGGCACCTGGTCCTGCGGATCGGCGCCGAGACGGCGGGCGATCGCGTCGACATGATCGTAGATCGTCTGCGAACGCTTGAGATCGCCGTGCACGGCGTCGCGGATCGACTGCGGCTCGTGCGGCGTGATGCAGCGATAGTTGCCGGTCAGCAGCATCGACCATTTCGCCAGCGGCACGAACAGCGAAGAGAACACTTTCAGCTTCACCGGCACGTCGTGACCGTCGAGCGTCACCGCGTCGATGTCGGCTTCGAGCTCGCGCAGCACCTTGTTGTGCTTCTCGTCGGCGAAGGCCGATGCCTTGAAATTCGTCGGCAGGCCGACATGAAGCACGTTGGCGGCTTCTTCCGGCGGACGGAAGGCCTGCGGGTCGGGCGAGCACAGCGTCACCAGGCCGGGCTCGAAACGCTCCCACACCTGCGCATTGGTGTAGGCCTCCTCGAGATCCATGTCGGCAAGCGACGGGATCCGCTTCAGGTAGGGCAGCGGTGGCATGTTCATGATCGACAGGCACGGCAGCTTCGCCGCGGCGATCTTGACCATGAGAACGCGGACCGTGTGGTTGGTGTATTGCGGCTCCTGCATTGCCAGGCCGACCATGTCGTAGCGCGAGAGGTCGACATTGCCCGGCGTCACCGCGTCGAGCTTGCCGGGCAGGTCGCGCGAGAAGATCGCCCGGTGCACCGCCTCGTCGCGCAGCTTGATGCGCACCTCGGTACCGTCACGGTTGATCAGCTCGGCGGTCTTGGCGCGGCAGACCAGGGACACGTTATGGCCCGCCATCAGCAGCTTCGTGCCCAGCAGGGAACCGTAGGAAGCCCCGAGAATCAGGATGTTACGCGCCATATTCCGTCCCTTTGAAAATGTGTGTGATTTTTGAGCCCCGGCCGTCATCCGCGGGCGAGTTGCCGGCATGTAAAGCGAAGTCCGCGGCGATGGCAACTGGGATAATGCATACAAGGCGGGTGGACTGCCGGGCGGGCGCGGGTAGTCGGTCGCCCGGATGGAGCGCAGCCCGATCCGGGACCGCTCGTCCGACGCCCACGATTTTCCCGGATTGCGCGAAGCCTGTCATCGGGCGGCGCTTCGCGTCGACCCGTTGGCTCCATCCGGGCGACGGGGCTCTCGTTGCCCGACGGGCAAAACACCCGAGAGGGCGTCAAGCCGCGCGGGCGAAAATATTCCACTTTACCGAAATTCGGAATTGGCGTATGCGCTGCCCATCCCGGCTCACCAAGAGGGGCGATCTTGTGTCGTCACTGTCGCGAGCCGGGTTGCGGTGGACGCGGCAGCGTTGGGCGCGAGAAGTGCGGGCAAGGGCGGATTGCTCTCCGTGAGCCCAAAGCTTCGTGCCGGATGAGCGGCGCTGTCAGGTTCGTCTCGTCTGTAAGTTTCCGGCTCCGTCGACAGGGCTGGAAAAACTGCGGCGAAATGGCGGGCCGTGCGTACGGCAAAACCGTGTGGTCCTGGCCGTCGTTGCTACGGTCAAGTGCTTTGCGAATGCGGCAGTCGCGTCAACCGGCGCGGTGCTGGTGACTTTTGCAAGCGTGAGGGAGGCCAGAAGGAACTCGGCTCCCGGGAGAGCACGGCATAAGCCGTCCAACCATCGCGCAGGGAAGGCCGAGTGATTGGCACCACCTGTATGCTGCTGTGCGGTTTCCTTGCGCTACCTTTCGCGCAGCGGACCGCGGGTGCGAGGTCAGCACCCGGCCTTCCCTGCGCCCTCTTGGCTTCGAGGGTGGAACGACGAAGCAAAGCTCGGGCGAGATGCGCCGCGAGAGCGCGAAGGCGCGTCTGCAGCACTCGCTGTCATCGCCCGGCTTGACCGGGGATCCAGCATTCCAGAGACGGCTGTGATTGAGCCGAGAGGCCGCGGCGTACTGGATTCCCCGCTTGCCGCCTACGCTAAAGCTTCGGCGGCCCTGGACCTCAGCCCCGGCGAAGCCTTGGCGTAGCCGGGTCGTGGGGAATGACAGGGGTACTTGGAGGACGATGTCTCATACTCCGTCATTGCTTTGCTGCGCTCGCAACGACGTGGAGGGAGCGTGCGCCACTATGCTCCCGTGCTTGGTCAGCGCGTCCGGGAGACCGGAGGAAACGAGCGTGTTTCAAAGAACGATACCGCTGAGAAACTTTACGCAAGCGCCGGCGATCGCATCCGCCCGAAACTTGCGCGTTCCATCACGTCGCGAACTCCCGCGTCATCCCTGGCTCGCCATGCGCGCGCGGTCGAGATGCCCCTCGATCTTCGGGCGGTCGCGGGTGCGCTCGAAGCTGGTGCAGAGGAGCTCGGTCTCCTCGAGAGAAACCGGGGCGCGGTACAGCCGGCACATGAATTCGGCGCTCGCGCGTCCCTTGCCCGCGCCGGGACTGCGTTCGGCGAGAAACATGCAGTCGCGGCAGATGCTGGCATCGAGCCGCTGATGGGCCGCGTCGAGATGATTGAGGATCTCGCGCAGCGAGTCGCGCAGCCTGACGCATTCGTCGGTGCCGAGAGACGTGACCGCGTTCACCACGTGATTGATCGGGTCGTGCTGGCTCAGGCATTTCTCGCCTTGCGCGGTGACGTGCAGCACGACGGACCGCTTGTCCTCGTGCGACGGCTTTCGCACCAGGAAGGACTTGGCTTCCAGCGTCTTCACGATCTGCGATGCGGTGGCGCGGGTCGCGCCGATGAAGCCGGCCAGCGCGGACGGCGTGCGCGAGAACCTGTTGGCGCGGTGAAGAAAGCGCAGCGCCATCCATTCCCGGTCGCGCAACCCGTGCTGATTGCCTTCGAAATACCAGGCTCTGGCCGCCTGAACCAGCAGCTCGACGGCCTCGCGTGCCAACGGCATAAATTCCTACCTTGCCCCGGATATCACGTCTGCGGCGCCCCGGAGCCGCCTTCCGTCGTTGCGCACCAGTCCTTCGCGAGAAGCCGTACCAACCACAACATCCGACACATGCGCAGAGCCAGGCTCTCGCGCGAAAGCACGGACTGTTCTGCTGCCGAACTCGACAGATGGACCCTGCGAGATACGGCGCGAGAAGCTGTGTCGATGATGGTGTGCCAATCGTGGCGTCGTCGAACGAAAGCCCGAGTTGCCGTCACAGCCGGACGATGGATCGGTATTGTTCAACCGTAGCCCCTGAAGTTCAAGTCACACGCAGACGTTTCTTGTATTCCATCGAAACGATGAATGAGCTTCTCAACAAAATCAAGTAGAGACGCTCCTGAAGACTGGCTGTCGCTCGAAGCGATTGTAACGTTCAAGACAATCTCGTTCGTCAGGACACATCATGGTGATCGCAATACGCAGTGTAACAAGCTACTTGCACGCAAATGTGCGACGGTTTGATTGCACGCCTGCTGCTGTTCGCCGTTGATGCAAATTGATGGAAGCTTGTGCATGATGGTGACGCGCAGCGGCGCGTCATCCACAACTTGTGCGATCCGTCACAGAATCGGCAATGGAACTCGTAGGGATTGCACGCAGCGGTTGTTGTGATAATGACAGCGAGACGGGTTCGCCGGATCGCTTTCGCCTCGGCGGCGCGATCTCCACCGAACGGCCGATGCTAGCGCGCGACGGAAAGCGGCAGTCGGCGACGGGTGCGCATGCGCCGGAGGCGCAGCGGCATGCGTGATCGACTGTCGCGATAATGAGCAGGTCGACGACGACGGGCGCGCCGGCCGCGCCCGGCTAGTCGCCCTTGAGCATGTCTCGCAGCTCGCGGAATGGATCGGCGCTCGGCCCTGCCGAGGCGTCCTGCCGCATGGCGCTGTAGATTTTCGGGACCATGTCGACGGCCTGGTCGAGACCCGAATCACGCCCCGTCTGATATCCGCCCATCAGGCGAAGATCGCGCGTGTCCTCGTATTTGGCGATCATGGTGCGCAGCTTGCTCACCAATTCGCGCTCCTCGGGGTCCCAGACGTTGTGGGCGAGGCGGGAGACCGAGGCCAGAACGTCGACGGCGGGATAGCGCGCCTGGTCGGCGATGTGCCTGGAGAGCACGATGTGGCCGTCGAGGGTGCTGCGGATGGTGTCGGCGATCGGCTCGTTGTGATCGTCACCGTCGACCAGCACGGAGAAAATGCCTGTAATCGTCCCGGATCCCTCCTCGCCGGGGCCGGCGCGCTCCAGCAGGCGGGGCAGGTCGGTGAAGACCGTCGGTGCGTAACCGCGGGCGACCGCAGGCTCGCCGGCGGCGAGGGCGACCTCGCGGGCGGCATGGGCGAAACGGGTGATCGAATCGACCACCAGCAGGACCGATTCGCCCCGGTCGCGGAAATATTCGGCGACCGCCATGGCGGTCTTCGGCGCCAGCCGCCGCATCATCGGGCTTTCATCTCCCGTCGATACGATGGTAATGGCGCGGCTGCGGTTGGCGCCGAGCACGTCCTCGATGAATTCGCGCACCTCGCGGCCGCGTTCGCCGACGAGCGCCAGCACGACGGTGTCAAAGCCCTGGCTGCGGGCCAGCATCGCCAGCAGCGTCGATTTGCCGACACCGGAGCCGGCAAAGATGCCGACGCGCTGGCCGGCGCAGATCGGGGCGAACAGGTCGATGACGCGCACGCCGGTGTGCAGCGGCTTGTGGACGCGCGCCCGCTTCATGGCCGCCGGCGCCTCGGCTTCCGCCGAGACGGTGCGCGATCCCGGGGTGAGGGGACCTTGTCCGTCGAGCGGCGCGCCGAGCGCGTTGATGACGCGGCCCTTCCAGCTCGGATCGGGCGCGAAGGACAGTGGCGGCATCCGGTAGGCGACCGAGCCGAGGCCGCCGGCGAACTGCCGGTCGAACGGCTTGGCGATGATGCCCTCGCTGTCGATCCGCACCACCTCGCCGATCTGGGGCTTGCCGCCGGAGTTGACGCCGATCAGTTCACCAAGCCTGACGAAGCGCGACAGGCCGGAGACGCGGAAATGCGTCGGAGCGATCTCGGAGATCGCGCCGCTGACGCTGGCCAGGGGAGTGCTCTGCTGAAGCTCCAGCAGCGCCCACTCGAGTTGCCGAAGAGCGTTCAAGGAAACCGTCCACCCTCAATGCGCATGTAGCGCAGTCTATTTGCCCGGCTCGCCCAGCGTCCGGATTGCATTCTGGAGCGAGCTCTCGGTGCCCTCGATCATCGAATTGGTGCCGTCGAAGGCGCGCGAAGCCGCGATCAGCTTGGTCAATTCCATCATCGGATTGGCGCTGGAGCCCTCGACATAGCCCTGCTTGAAGCCGTCGCGGGAGAAATCGGCGATGGCGGTCGCGGGCCGGTCCGGCGTGACGCCGGAATTGCCGTAGCGCTCGAGATTGGCATCGGCGGGAATGTTGAACAGGCCGATGGAGCCGATCTCGTTGTTGTCCTGGGTGATCGCGCCGCTGCGGGCGATCGCGATCGGTCCGCCGTTCGGGTCGAGCGTGATCTGCGCGCCGCCGGCATCGATCACGGGGAAGCCGGACACGGTCTGAAGGTCGCCGTTGGGGGCGAGCTGGAGGCGGCCGTCGCGCGTATAGACCGTGCCGTTCGGGCCGGCGAAGGCGATCCAGCCCTGCCCGACCACGGCGACGTCGAGCGGGTTGCCGCTCTCGGTGATGCTACCCATCTCGCGCGAGATGATGTTGTCGCCGGGCGAGGAGAAGGCGACCGGGTTCGCGCCGGCCTTCGACAGCACGGTCTCGAACTTCACGACGTCGGTGCGGAATGCCGCCGTGTTGACGTTGGCGACGTTGTTGGCGATCGTCTGGAGGCGCTTTTCGAGGGCGACCTGCGCCGACAATCCCACATAGAGAGCCGATTGCATGACTTACTTTCCCAACCGGATGGACTGAAGCTTCGTGAGCATGTCGGTATCCAGGCCGGCCATCGACGACGCGCCGCCGATCAGGACCAGCGCGGAGTTGGTCGAGTTGCCATTGTTGATGTCGTTCTGGGCCTGGGTCGCATCCCACATCGCGGCGAAGCGCTGCACGAACTTGGTGACCTTGGCCGGGTCCTGGAAATCGGTGAGGTCGATCTTGCTCGTGATCAACTTGGCCTGGGCGTCGATGTCTGCCGCGCTTATGGTCGACGGCAGGCCGAGCGCGGTCTGGACCACCTGCGTCATCGCCTTGTCGGCGAGGATCTGGTAGGAGGTGCTGATGGTGGAGGCCTTGCGGGTGAAATAGAGCGCCAGCCGCAGACCCTCGTTCTGGTCGCCGGCCTTCTCCTCCATCGTCTGCGTGACGTATTGGGTCGCCGTACCGGTCGTGGCGGCGGCGGTCTGGGTCGCTTTGTCGCCGAGGGCGGCGAAATTGAAGGCGGCGGCGAACTGCCGGTAGCGGGTGTCGGTCAGCTTGTTGGCGAAGCTCTTGGAGTCGGAGACACCCTCGGTCAGCACCTTGCGCATGAACGCCTTGGCATAGGTCATGTCGCTGAGACCAAAGGCCTTCATCGCGTAGGAGTAGAGGCGATAGTCCTTCAGGAAGTCGTCGATCGTCTTCACATTGCCGATGTGGCTGAGAAAATAATCGGTGTCGCGGCTGACGTCCGGCTGGGCCGCGACCTGCGTCAGCGATTTGCCCATGTCCTTGGTCAGTCTGGTGTAGTCCGCGATCGTGGATAGCATGGCACGCGCCCCTCTGGCCGCCGTTGCGACTTCGTCTCAAGCTGCCGCCAATTGCTTGCGCGGGGCTGGCGATCACGAAGCCAGCCTCGCGCAAGCGTCGCCGACTAGATATTCCCGATGGGATCGGCGATGGAGTGGCGCGTTGCTCAGTTTCGTGGGGATTTTCATCACGGTAGCGGCACTGCTCGGCGGATTTGCCGCCATGGGCGGGCATCTGGCCGTGCTCATGCAGCCGTGGGAATTCGTGATCATCCTGGGCACCGCGATCGGCACCTTCATCGTCGCCAATCCGTGGAAAACGGTCGTTGATACCGGCGTGGCCTGCATGCAGGCCATCACCGGCGCGGTGCCGAGTGAGCGCTATTACCTCGATCTGCTCGGAGCGCTCCATGCCCTGATGCGGGAGCTCCGGGGCAAGGGCCGCAACGAGGTCGAGGCGCATATCGACGATCCTGCGTCCTCGGAGATCTTCAAGGCGTTCCCGAGCGTGCTCGGGGACCCGCCGTTGCTGCAGTTCATCTGCGACTATGTCCGCCTCATCATCATGGGCAATGCGCGCACGCACGAGATCGAAGCCCTGATGGACGAAGAGATCCACACCATCGTGAAGGCCAAGCTGGCG
Organism: Bradyrhizobium sp. LA6.8; assembly: GCF_040547935.1. Classification (NCBI taxonomy): domain Bacteria; kingdom Pseudomonadati; phylum Pseudomonadota; class Alphaproteobacteria; order Hyphomicrobiales; family Nitrobacteraceae; genus Bradyrhizobium; species Bradyrhizobium sp. LA6.8. The sequence continues at coordinate 528,975 of NZ_JBEPQQ010000004.1, read as the reverse complement.
CCCTACAATTCGATGGTGGTGGTGTCCGAGGCGCTGCCGGCGCTCGGCATCGTCGCCGCCGTGCTCGGCGTCATCAAGGCCATGGGCGCGCTCGACCAGTCGCCGAAGCTCCTTGGCGGCTTCATCGGCGCGGCGCTCGTCGGCACCTTCGCCGGCATCTTCCTGTCCTACGGCGTCCTCTCGCCCTTCGCGATCAAGATCAAGATGACGCGAGAGAAGCGCTGCCGGCCCTATATCATCGTCAAGCAGACGCTGCTGGCGTTCATGAACGGCGCCATGCCGCAGATCGCCGTCGAGCACGGTCGCAAGATGATCGCGAGCGGCGAGCGGCCGTCGATCGACGTGGTCGAGAACGAGACGATTGCAGGTCCCAAGGCCGTCGCGACCGAGGCTGAACCGAAGGCTGCCCGCGCATGATGACGGAAGACCTCGACGTCGATCAGCGGAAGCAGCTGCCGAACTACCTGCTGGACGCCGCCGGCATATCGATCGAGCGCATGCCGATGCTCAATGTGATCTTCGATCGCATGGCGGCATCGTGCACCGACAGCCTGCAGCCGATGGCGGGAACGCCGTGCTACTTCTCCGTCAACGGCATCACCAACGACCCGCTCGGCGACATCATCAAGGACTACGAGGGCAACGCGGTTGCCGCCGTGCTCTATGCCGAGCAGTGGGACTCGCGCGTCATCATCATGCTGGATCGCGACTTCGTCTTCACCATGGTCGAGGCGATGTTCGGCTCTGACGGCGCCGAACCGCCGCTCGACGTCGAACGCACCTTCTCGAACATCGAGATCCGGCTGGTCCAGGCACTGTTTGAGCGGTTCGCCAAGGCGCTGCAGGGCGCCTTCGCCGGCACCTCCAATGTCACCTTCCGTGTCGAGCGAGTCGAGACGGCGATGGCGTCGCTCGCGATTGGGCGCGCCAGCAATATGTCGATCTGCGCGAACATGATGGTGCAGGCGCTCTATCGCGGCGGCCAGATGTTCCTGATCATTCCGCACTCCGCGCTCAATCCGCTCAGGCAGAAGCTCGCCCACGTCGTCGTCAGCGACGGCCGCGCGGCTGATCCGCGCTGGCGCGAGCAGATGGAGAGCGAGGTTCACCGTACCGAAGTGACGCTGAGCGCGGTGCTCGACGAGAAGATGATTTCCCTCGAGGACGTCGTGCAATTCAAGGTGGGGCAAGTTCTGGAGCTCGAGGCCACGCCGCGCACGCTGGCCCGGCTCGAGAGCAACAACCAGGTGCTGTTCTGGTGTCAGATCGGTCAGCTCGATGGCTATTACGCCATGCAGGTGGCCGATCCCGTCGATCAGAAGCGGGAGTTCGTCGATGATATCCTATCTCGTTGATGCCGTGCTGCTGATCGCGCTGGCCTTCACCAGCATGAGGGTGACCCGGATGCACCGCGAACTGGCGCGGCTGCGCAGCTACCAGGGCGAGTTCTCGACCATCGTCCACGAGACGGCGGGCGCCTTCGACACCGTTATCACCGCCGCGCATGATTCCACCGCAAATCTCGGCCGGCTCGCCAATGTGCTGAGCACGAAGATAGATCAGGCCCACGAGGCGATCGCGGCGCTCGACGCGCGGAGCGGGCTCCAACCGGCCTCAACCGTGAGCGGCGCCGAGGCGAACAAGCATTGAATTCGGGACTTGCAGGACACGTACGATCGGACCGTCGCGGCGCTCCGGGAGCAGAAATACCAAGAGGCGATACCAAATGGCGCAATCTTTCGAATATGAGTCTGCATCGGCATCGGCATCGGGAGAGACCGATGCGTCTCCGCTGGAGCGGCTGGCGGAGATCGCCGCGCGCACGGCGGAGGAAACCGGCAAATTCGCCAATGTCGATGCCATCCTGCGCATTCCCGTCACGATGCAGGTGGTGCTGGGATCTGCGACCATTCCGGTCGCGAACCTGATGAAGCTCGGCCGCGGCGCGGTGGTTCCGCTCGATCACCGTGTCGGCGAGCCGGTCGACGTCGTGGTCAATGGCCGCGTCGTTGCCCGCGGCGAAGTGGTTGTCGTCGAAGAGGACAATTCCCGCTTCGGCGTCTCGCTCACGGAGATCGTCGGACCGCTGGGGCAGGGTGATACCTGATCATGGCGGCACAGGTCGGCGTCGCTCCTATCAAGCAGCGAGGCGTTGCCACGCTGGGCGGAACGGAAAAGGTCGCGGCACTCCTGCTGGCCATGGGCCGGCAGGCGGCCGCGAGCGTGCTCTCGCAGTTCGAGCCGCAGGATATCCGCATCGTCACCAAGGCCGCGGCCGAGCTGCGGCCGATCACCGCGCAGGAACTCGAGTCGATCGTCGAGGAGTTCGCCCAGCAATTCTCGATGGGCGCCAACATTCTCGGCACCATCGGCGGTCTCGAAGCCGTGCTCGGCGATGTGCTGCCGGCCGACCAGGTCTCGGCAATCATGTCGGACCTGCTCGGCAATTCGAGCCGGTCGGTGTGGGACCGCGTCTCATCGGTGTCGGAAAACTCGCTGGCGACGTACCTCTCCAAGGAGCATCCGCAAACCGCGGCACTGATCCTGTCCAAGGTCAAGCCGTCCTGCGCCGCCAAGGTGATGAGCCAGCTGCCGTCGAGCCTGCGCAACGAGCTGATGCGGCGCGTCCTCAGCCTCAAGCCGATCGTCGACGACGCCATGAAAGTCCTCGAGAAGACCTTGCACGAGGACCTGACGCTCAATTTCGCCCGCAACCTCGGCGCCGACACCTACGCACGCGTCGCGGACATCATCAACAAGATGGAGCGCGGCCATATCGAGGACATGCTGAAGAGTTTGTCGGAGAAGCGTCCGAAGTCGGCCGAAGTTCTGAAGGAACTGCTGTTCACCTTCGACGACGTGGTCAATTTGACCCCGAAGGCGCGCACCATGATCTTCGACCAGGTGCCGACCGATCGCATCGTTATCGCGCTGAAGGGCACGGACAAGCATTTCCGCGAACTCATCCTGTCCTCGGTTGCCTCGCGCGTCCGCCGCGTCGTCGAGCACGAACTCGCCATCGGCGAGCCGTCGAACCAGCGCGACGTGCTGGAGGCGCGCCGCGTCATCACCGACCTTGCACTCGACCTGGCGGAAAAGGGCGAAATCGAGCTCAACCCCGAGCAGGAGGACGAGCTGGTCTTCCGCTGACCGCTGAACGGGCATGGCAGAAACATCCGATCAGGAGAGCAAGACAGAAGAGCCGACCGAGAAGAAAGTCCGCGATTCGCTCGAACAGGGCAAAATCCCGGTCTCTCGGGAGGCTTCTATCTTCGCCTCGATGGCCGCGCTGATGGTGATCCAGGCGTTCCTGATCGGCCAGGGCGTACAGCAATTGACGCCGACGCTGAAGAGCCTGCTCGACGATCCCGAAGGCTTCCCTCTCAGCAACGGCGCGGACGCGCGCAACCTGCTCACGGTGGTGGGCCTCGAGGCGTTGCGATTCCTGGTGCCGCTGGTCGTCACCCTGGCGGTGTTCGGCCTCGCCGCCTCGTTGCTGCAGAATGCGCCGCGCCTGGTGCTGGAGCGCATCAAGCCGCAGCTGTCGCGAATCTCCCCGATCAGCGGCTGGAGCCGGCTGTTCGGAACGCAGGGCCTCGTCGAATTCGCCAAGTCGCTGTTCAAGCTCGTCTCGGTGACGGTCGTCGTCGTGTTCGTGCTGCGCTCGTCCGAAGCCCGGGCGTTCGAGGCGATGTATACGGATCCGGTCGCGCTGCCGGAGATGATTCTCAACATCGCGATGCGGATCGTCTCGGCGATCTGCATCGCCACCATCGTCCTGGTCGCGATCGATCTCGCCTGGGCGCGCTTCCACTGGCGGCGCGAGCTGCGCATGACCAAGCAGGAGATCAAGGACGAACACAAGCAGGCGGAAGGCGATCCCCTGATCAAGGCGCGCCTGCGCTCGCTGGCGCGCGACCGTTCGCGCCAACGCATGATCGCATCCGCCTCGCGCGCGACGCTGGTGATCGCCAACCCGACGCACTTCGCGATCGCGCTGCGCTACAAGCGCGAGGAAAACGCAGCGCCCATGGTCGTCGCCAAGGGCATGGACGTGATCGCGCTGAAGATCCGCGAAGTCGCGGAGCAGAACCGGATTCCGGTGATCGAGAACAAGGCGCTGGCGCGCGCGCTCTATGAGGCGGTTCAGGTCGACCAGGTGATTCCGGCGGAATTCTTCCGGCCGGTCGCCGAGATCATCTACTTCCTGCAGTCCAAGCAGGCGCCGAGGACCGAGAAGGTTCAGTAGATTTCCGAGCATAGCGTCGGCTGCATCAGCCTGACGAAAGCTTGCGGCCCTAAACTTAATCTTAAGAAATCAGCATGGGGCCGTCGTGGGACCGCTTTATCTCTTCGAACTCGCATCGTCGCAGGCGCGGTACCTCGAGCTCCGCCAGTCGACCATTGCGACCAACGTCGCCAACGCCAATACGCCGGGCTTCAAGGCGCGCGACGTCGAGCCCTTCAACAAGGTGCTCGACGCCACACCGGTCAGGCTCGCGACGACGTCGCCCTCGCACATGCAATTGTCCGCGGCCGAGACCGATACGCGGAAGACCGCGAAGAAGGACAGCTGGGAAGTGGTTCACTCCGGCAACTCCGTCAGCCTCGAGCAGGAAATGATCAAGGGCAGCGACGTCAGTCGCGACTACTCGATGAACTCGGCGGTCGTGCGGTCGTTCCACCGCATGCTGCTGTCGAGCGCGAAGAGCTGAGGTGAATTGACATGCTGGACTCACTGCAAGCGTCATTGACGGTCGCGAGCTCCGGGCTCGAAGCGCAGTCGACGCGCATGCGCATCGTTTCGGAAAACCTTGCCAATGCGACCTCGACGGGACGCACGGCCGGCGCCGATCCGTATCAGCGCAAGACCATCACCTTCGATGCCGCCATGGACCGCGCCTCGGGCGCGCAGCTTGCGAAGGTCAAGGAGATCGGGGTCGACACCACGCCGTACCGCGTGGAGTACGAGCCGGGACATCCCGCCGCCGACAAGGCCGGTTACGTCAAGCTGCCGAACGTCAACATGATGATCGAGATGGCCGACATGCGGGAAGTCAACCGGTCCTATGAAGCCAATCTCCAGGTCGTGAAACAGGTGCGGTCGATGCTGGGCATGACCATCGACCTGCTGAGGAGCTGACAATGCTTGAGGCAATTTCATCCACCGCGATTTCCGCCGGGCAAGCGGCGAGCCGCGCGACCGAGACGCAGGCCATCGCGCCGGCGGCGCCGACCGCCATTCAGTCCACCGACGATGTCGGATTCGAATCGGTGATGAAGCAGGTGACGACGGACGCGATCGGGACGCTGAAGGCGGGCGAAGCGGCGTCGATCTCGGCGATGCAGGGCAAAGAATCGACCCGGAAGGTCGTGGAGGCGCTGATGTCGGCCGAGCAGGCCTTGCAGACCGCGGTCGCGGTTCGCGACAAGGTCGTGCAGGCCTACCAAGAAGTCGTCCGGATGTCGATTTGATCTGAGGGAATGAAGCTGTGAAATCGCTCGCCATTGCGGCCACGGGCATGAACGCCCAGCAGACCAACATCGAAGTCATCGCGAACAACATCGCCAACATCAATTCGACGTCGTACAAGCGTGCGCGCGCGGAATTCACCGATCTGTTCTACCAGATGGACCGCATGCAGGGCGTCGCGAACGTCAATGGCTCCTCGCCGATCCCGGAAGGCTCCAATCTCGGCCTCGGCGTCAAGTCGACGGCCATCCGCAAGCTGCACATCCAGGGCGCGCTCACGCAGACCGGCAACCCCTACGACCTCGCGATCAACGGCCGCGGCTGGTTTCAGGTGCTCGGCCCGAACAACGAGGTGCAATACACCCGCGCCGGCTCGTTCAGCCCTAACGCCAACGGCCAGCTCGTCACCACCGACGGCTATCTGCTGGATCCCGCAATCACGATACCGCAGGGAACGGTTCAGGTCGTCGTCAACCAGACCGGACAGGTGTTTGCCAAGCTGGATACGGAAGTGAACCCGCGGCAGATCGGCCAGCTCAACCTCGCCAATTTCGCCAACGAAGCGGGCCTCGAGCCGCTCGGCAGCAACCTCTATCGCGAGACCACGGCGTCCGGCACGCCGGTCGTCGGACTGCCGGGCGATTCCGGATACGGCAAGCTCAACCAGCAATATCTCGAAGCCTCGAACGTCGACCCGGTCAAGGAAATCACCGAGTTGATCTCGGCGCAGCGCGCCTACGAAATGAACGCCAAGGTCATCCAGGCCTCGGATGAAATGGCCCAGACGGTCTCGAAGGGCATGCGCTAGTTCCGGTGTTCTCGATGTCGAACAGGGTGGGCTTGATGGTGCGCGGGTTGGCCGCCGTGCTGCTGGTTCTCGTCTCGGCGCGCCTCGCTGCGGCCGAGGAGAAGCGGCTTCCCGTGCCGGCCGTGTCGATCCGCGCCGGCGAGCTGATCCGGGACGACATGATCACGGAACGCGCCTTCGCGCCGAATGTGCTCGGCGTTGCCATGTTCATCGAAGGACGCCAGATCCTGGTCGGACGCATGGCGCGGCGCGCTCTGCTGCCGGGTCAGCCGATTCCGACCAATTCGGTGGAGGATCCCTGGACCATTGCCCGCGGCGCCATGGTCAAGGTGGTAGTGGAAGACAGCGGCCTGTCGATCGTCACTTACGGCGCGGCGATGCAGTCGGGCGCGACCGGCGCGCTCATCCCGGTACGAAACACCGACACCGGCGTGATCATCAGAGGCGTCGTCCAGCCGGACGGCACCGTCAAGGTCGTGGATGGATCATGACCAGATTCCTGCTTGCGCTCGTCCTGCTCGTTTCCGCCGCCAGCGCCCAGGCGGCCGTCCGCATTAAGGACATCGCGGACATCAAGGGATTGCGCGAAAACCAGATCGTCGGTTACGGCCTTGTCATCGGCTTGAACGGCACCGGCGACACGCTCCGCAACGCTCCGTTCACGGAGCAGTCCCTGCAATCGATGCTCGAGAACATGGGCATCAACGTCAGGAACGAGACCACGAGCACCAACAATCCCCCGCGTCCGACGACGCTGCGCACACGCAATGTCGCAGCCGTCATGGTGACCGCGGATTTGGCGCCCTCGATCGGGGCGGGTGAGCGCATGGACGTGACCGTATCGTCGCTCGGCGATGCGACCTCGCTGCTCGGCGGCACGCTGGTGATGACGTCGCTGCGGGCGGCGGACGGCGCGGTCTATGCGGTGGCGCAAGGCGCGGTCACGGTCGCCGGTTACAGTGTAGGAGGGCAGGCGCAGAACGTCAGCCAGGGCACGCCGACGGCGGGCCGCATCCCGAACGGTGCGCTGGTCGAGCGCGAGGTGCAGGGAAGCCTCCACGAGATGGAGTTCCTGGTGCTGGAGCTCAAGAACCCTGATTTCGTCACCGCGACACGCATTCTCGACGCCATCAACGGTTACGCCGGTGGCCGCTACCGCGCGCAGATCGCCTTCGAGCGCGACTACCGTACTATCGTGCTGTCGAAGCCGCGCCATATCGGCCCCGTCCGCTTCCTCGCCGAAATCGGCGAGCTGACGGTCGAGCCGGACACGCCGGCGCGGGTGGTGATCAACGAGCGGACCGGTACGGTGGTGATCGGGCGCGACGTGCGCATATCGACCGTCGCCGTGACGCATGGCAACCTGACGGTTCGTGTCACCGAGCTTCCCGTGGTGTCGCAGCCGGCGCCGTTCTCGCGAGGGCAGACGGTGGTCGTTCCCCAGACCGTGGTCGAGGCCAACGAGGCCGGATCGCAGGTGGCGATCCTGAGCGGCGTCGACCTCCAGCGCCTGGTGCGCGGGCTGAACCAGATCGGCCTGAAGCCGTCGGGCATCATCGCGATCCTGCAGGCGATCAAAACGGCCGGCGCGCTCCAGGCCGACGTCATCGTGCAATGATGCACAAGCGTCGTGCAAGCTTGGTCGCTCAATGCTCAGGTCTCGACCGAGAATCGCACGCGGCCCGATGCTGAAACTGGATCACAAAGCCAAACTCCTCCTCCTGGTCGCGGCCTGCGCGTTCGGATGCGCTTCGCCCGTTCTGGCGCTGGATGAGGCCAAGCCGTCGAAGCCGCTCAACCTGCTGTCCTTCGCGCGTGCCCGCGCGCCTGGACCGCAGAAGCCGTCGGCCCCGTCGATACCGGGCGATAATGCGTCGTTCCGGGCGACGGCATGGGCCGCCGAAGATTCCGGACCCGCAATCACGGGGGCCGTGCCGGCTCCCGAGAAGCCTGCGCCGGCGCCCGCAGTCGCGCCCGTGCGCCCGGCCAAGCCGGGCAGCGTCACGGCGCCGCCGAAGCCCGCACCGGCACAGGCTGCGGTACCTGCGGACAATGAGGTCGCCCTGTTCTGCAGCAATGTCGCCGACCCCGCCGTCGATGCGCGGCTGGCCTGGCAGCTCAGGGAGCTGGAGAAGGCCGAGACCCAGCTCCGGGAGCGGATCGCCGAGGTCGAGGCGAAGCGCGCCGAATACGAGAAGTGGATGGCGCTGCGTGACGACTTCCTGAAGAAGGCCGAAGCGAGCGTCGTCGAGATCTATTCGCGCATGAAGCCGGATGCCGCGGCGACCCAGATCGCCGGGATGGCGGACGAGACCGCCGCCGCCGTGCTTGCAAAACTCAGTCCGAGGAGCTCGAGCGCGATCTTCAACGAGATGGAGACGGCACGCGCGGCGCACCTTGCCGATCTGCTCGGCGGAATGCGTCGCGTGGATGACGGAAAGACCAAATAGATGAAGAATCTGATCCTCATCCTGCCGCTCCTGATGCTGACCGGGTGCATCGGCGATCCCGCGGAAGTGCTGACCGGTCCGCGACTGTCGCCGGTCGGCACCGGCCTGAGGACACAGGCCGATCCGATTCCGGTGACGCCCCGCATGCGTACGCCCGTCAGCTATCGCTCGACCTGGGACGACGGCACGGATCTCTATCGCGATCCCCGTGCCCGGCGCACCGGCGACGTCGTGACCGTCATCATCTCGATGCAGGACAAGGCCAAGCTCGACAACAAGACCGATCGTTCGCGCGATTCGCAAATCAAGTTCGGGCTGGATTGGCTGATGGACGTCGCCGGATGGCAGGACAAGGGCTCGACCAGCGCCAATCTGAACACCAACACCCAGATCAAGGGGAACGGTCAGATCGATCGTACCGAAGACATCAAGCTGTCGATTGCCGCCATCGTCACCGACGTGTTGCCCAACGGCAATATGATGATCAGCGGCTCGCAGGAGTTCAAGGTCAATACCGAGATGCGCGTGCTCAACGTCGGCGGCATCGTGCGTCCGCGCGATATCTCGCGCACCAACACGATCTCCTACGAGAAGATCGCCGAGGCACGCGTGGCCTATGGCGGTCGCGGAAATCTGTCTGACGTGCAGCAGCCTGGATGGGGACATCGGATCTATGACGCCGTGGCACCATTCTGAGAATCGCGCCGACCGCGCCGCGCCGCGAGGGCAGGGGACGTGATGCGCCTGATTGCGGCCATTGTGGTGCTGACCCTGATCGCGATCGGTGCGGGCGCGGTTGCAGGCCTACATCTGTTCGCGGCCGCGGAGCGCGTCGCCGACGCAAAGAAGACCGCCACGCCGCCGCCCCTTGCCACGAGCTACGCCGGCAGCGCACGGCTGAGAAAGCTGTCCCCGATCGTGACCAATCTCGCCGCGCCGGCCAACAACTGGGCCCGTGTCGAAGCCTCCATGGTGACCGATAGCATGAGCGACGAGGATGCCGGCATCCTGGCCGCCCATATCAGCGAGGACATCGTGACCTATCTGCGGTCGGCATCGGTTGGCCAGTTCGAGGGATCGCGCGGGCTTCAGCATCTGCGCGACGACCTGACAGAGCGCGCCAATATCCGCTCGTCGGGCAAGATCCGCGAATTGATCATTGAGACCTTGGTGATTCAGTGAGAGTGAGAGTGAGAGTCCTGCTGCTCGCGTTGGTTCTGGTCGTGCTGCCCGAGGTGGCGCTGGCCCAGATTCCGGACCTCAACTCGCTGCTGCCGCCGGGCAACGGCTCGACCAGCGGCCGCATCATCCAGTTGATGGCGGTGATCACGGTGATGTCGGTGGCGCCGGGGCTGCTGATCATGGTGACGAGCTTCACGCGATTTGCGGTGGCGCTGTCGTTCCTGCGCTCCGGTCTCGGCCTTCAGACCACGCCGGCCAATCTGGTGCTGATCAGCCTCGCGCTGTTCATGACCTTCTACGTGATGGCGCCGACCTTCGACCGCGCCTGGGAAACCGGCGTCCAGCCGCTGATGAAGAACGAGATCTCGGAGGAAGAGGCCTATCTGAAGATCACCGATCCGTTCCGCGAGTTCATGCTGGCCCATGTCCGCGACAAGGATCTCCAGACCTTCGAGGCACTCGCCGCGGAGAGCTTCCGCAAGAAGTTCGACGACAAGCGCATCGACATGCGCGTCATCATTCCGGCCTTCATGATCTCCGAGCTCAGGCGTTCGTTCGAGATCGGATTCCTCATCATCCTGCCGTTCCTCGTCATCGACATGATCGTGGCGACGCTGACCATGTCGATGGGCATGATGATGATGCCGCCGACGATCATCGCGCTGCCGTTCAAGATGCTGTTCTTCGTGTTGATCGACGGCTGGAACCTGCTGGCCTCCGGACTGGTGCGGTCGTTCTCGTAGCGACCGCGATCGCCGGCCGGTTATGGTTAGCGAAAAGTGCTGGTCTATGGTTAGCAGAGGGTAATGTTAACTATATGATATTACAGCGAAATTCAAGCCGATCTTAATCTCGGCGCAAGATTCGACGTGCTAGGAATGCGGCACGGCGGGTTGGACCCCACCCACATCAGTCCAAAGGCATGATGCCGCCCCTCCGTACCGGTGAAAGCCCGGTATGTCCCCTCGTGAAAATGTAACGCGTACATCAAAGGGACATTCGCAATGTCAAGCCTGCTTACGAACTCGACCGCCATGACCGCGCTCCAGACCCTGCGGTCTGTCAGCTCGCAACTCTCCACCACGCAGAACCGGATCTCGACCGGCCAGCGCGTGGCCACCGCTTCCGACAACGCCGCCTACTGGTCGATCGCAACGTCGATGCGCGCCGACAACGCCGCGCTCTCCGCCGTCTCCGACTCGCTCGGTCTGTCGGCTGCGACGGTCGACACCGAATATACCGCTCTGACCACGGTTATCGGCAACAAGGACTCCGGCCTGACCAAGCTGCAGGCGCTGCTGGTCGAAGCCAAGACCGCTGGTATCGACCGCACCAAGATCCAGGCGGACGTCACCCAGATCCAGCAGCAGATGAAGGCGACAGCCAATGCGGCGACCTTCAACGGCGTGAACTGGCTGAGCACGACCGCCACTACCCCGGCGACCGTGAACCTGGTGTCGTCGTTCTCCCGCGTCGGCAGCACGCCGACCACGGGCTCGATCACCCTGACCACCGCCAACTACTCGCTCTACACCGCGACCCAGGGCGGCTTCCTGGACAAGGTGAGCGGCGCGGCGTCGATCGACACGCTCAGCATCGCGGCGCTGACCGACTCCGCGGCTGACCAGACCACGCTCGATGGCTACATCGCGCAGGTCACGGCCGGGATCAACTCGGTGGCCTCGGCCGCCGCCGACCTCGGCGCCGTCAAGACCCGTATCTCGACCAACACGGACTTCGTGAAGTCGCTGATGGACTCGGTTGATCGCGGTATCGGCCAGCTCGTCGACGCCGACATGAACCAGGAGTCCACCCGCCTGGCGGCCCTCCAGGTCCAGCAGCAGCTCGGCGTGCAGGCGCTCTCGATCGCCAACAACAGCAGCCAGAGCATCCTGTCGCTGTTCCGCTAAGCCTTAGACCATCTGGGGAGGGCCGCGCTTCTCGCGAAGCGCGGCCCTTTCGTTTGGTGTGTTGCCGCGCGCACGCCGCAAATTCGGCTGCCCTGTTGCAGTCCGGGCACAGAGCCACAAGCCTCGCACAAGCTTCGCGCGCTATCGTCACCGCTACGACAGGTTGGGCCTGCTTTTTCGCCGCCCAAAGGCATGACGCCGCCCTGTCGTACCGGTGCAAGCCCGGTATGTCCCCAAAAACAGTTCAATCTTCAAAGGGACATCAAAAATGGGTTCAAGTCTGCTCACCAACTCGTCTGCAATGACTGCGCTGCAGACCCTCCGCAATGTCAGCTCGCAGCTCGCGACCACGCAGAACCGGATCTCGACCGGCCAGCGCGTGGCCACTGCTTCCGACAACGCCGCCTACTGGTCGATCGCGACGTCGATGCGCGCCGACAACGCCGCGCTCTCCGCCGTCTCCGACTCGCTCGGTCTGTCGGCTGCGACCGTCGACACCGAATACACCGCTCTGACCGCGGTTGTCGGCGACAAGACCGGCGGCCTGACCAAGCTCCAGGCGCTGCTGGTCGAAGCCAAGACTGCTGGTATCGACCGCACCAAGATCCAGGCCGACATCACCCAGATCCAGCAGCAGATGAAGGGTACCGCCAATGCGGCGACCTTCAACGGCGTGAACTGGCTGAGCACGACCGCGACCACGCCGGCGACCTTCAACCTGGTGTCGTCGTTCTCGCGCGTCGGCGGCACGCCGACGATCGGATCCATCAGCCTGACGATCGCCAACTACTCGCTCTACACCGCGACCCAGGGCGGCATCCTGGACAAGGTGAGCGGCGCTGCATCGATCGACACGATCAGCATCGCGGCGCTGACCGACTCGACGGCTGACATGACCACGCTCGATGGCTACATCGCGCAGGTCACGGCCGGGATCAACTCGGTGGCCTCGGCCGCCGCCGACCTCGGCGCCGTCAAGAACCGCATCTCGACCAACACGGAATTCGTCAAGACCCTGATGGACTCGGTGGACCGCGGTGTTGGTCAGCTCGTCGACGCCGACATGAATGCGGAATCGACCCGCCTTCAGGCCCTTCAGACCCAGCAGCAGCTCGGCGTTCAGGCGCTCTCGATCGCCAACCAGAACAGCCAGAGCATCCTGTCGCTGTTCCGCGGCTAAGCCTCAAAACCATCCGGGAAGGCCGCGCTTCTCGCGAAGCGCGGCCTTTTCATTTGGCGTACGCTCGTCACGCGTCGTGACCTCCTGGCTCACCGTGTTGCGGTCCAGCCACGTCGCCACAAGCCTCGCACAAACTTCGCGCGCTATCGTCGCCGCTACGACAGGTTGGGCCCGCTCTTCGGCCGCCCAAAGGCATGATGCCGCCCCGCCGTACCGGTGCAAGCCCGGTATGTCCCCAAAATCAATTCAATCCGTTTCAAAGGGACGTCAAGAATGGCCTCGAGCCTGCTTACCAACTCCGCTGCAATGACCGCGCTCCAGACCCTCCGGAGCGTCAGCTCGCAGCTCGCGACCACGCAGAACCGGATCTCGACCGGCCAGCGCGTGGCCACTGCTTCCGACAACGCCGCCTACTGGTCGATCGCGACGTCGATGCGCGCCGACAACGCCGCGCTCTCCGCCGTCTCCGACTCGCTCGGTCTGTCGGCTGCGACCGTCGACACCGAATACACCGCTCTGACCGCGGTTGTCGGCGACAAGACCGGCGGCCTGACCAAGCTGCAGGCGCTGCTGGTCGAAGCCAAGACCGCTGGTATCGACCGCACCAAGATCCAGGCCGACATCACCCAGATCCAGCAGCAGATGAAGGGTACCGCCGATGCGGCAACCTTCAACGGCGTGAACTGGCTGAGCACGACCGCCGCCACCCCGGCGACCTTCAACCTGGTGTCGTCGTTCTCGCGCGTCGGCGGCACGCCGACGATCGGGTCCATCACCCTGACGATCGCCAACTACTCGCTCTATACCGCGACCCAGACCGGTATCCTGGACAAGGTGAGCGGCCCGGCGTCGGTCAACACGATCAACATCTCCGCGCTGACCGACTCGACGGCTGACCAGACCACGCTCGATGGGTACATCACGCAGCTCACCACTGCGATCAACTCGGTGTCCTCGGCCGCCGCCGACCTCGGCGCCGTCAAGAACCGCATCTCGACCAACACGGAGTTCGTCAAGACCCTGATGGACTCGGTGGACCGCGGTGTCGGTCAACTCGTCGACGCCGACATGAATGCTGAATCGACCCGCCTGCAGGCCCTTCAGACCCAGCAGCAGCTCGGCGTTCAGGCGCTCTCGATTGCCAACCAGAACAGCCAGAGCATCCTGTCGCTGTTCAAGTAAGCTTCGGCTTTGGAAACAACCGTGCTCCCCCGGGAGCACGGTCCCTGCCATGACCGGCGGGTGTGGCGGCACAAGATGTGCCCGTAATGGAAGTTCTTCCGACGCCAGACGTGATGCAACACGCCGCAGCCGATTGCGCTGCCATGCGCCCGTGCGCCCGCTTGTTGCTGCTGAGTTGATCGCGTCGTCCAGGATTCTTGTAAAATTGCAACGCCTCGCCCGCGAACTGACACATTCGCCTCCTCGCGCAACCTTCAGACAAGGTTGGCAGCGGAGTGTCCCATACGTTCGCATTTGTACGAGGTCACATGCTGCTCAGTCGTGCGCAGGTACAGCAACTGCTCAACAATCTGCTGGAGCTTGGGCCGCGACGCCTGATGGCCTTGGGACTGATCGGCTTTGCCGTTCTCGTCACCGTCGTCGGCGGCGCCTATTATCTGAGCCGGCCTGAGTTCGAAACGCTCTATACAGGCCTGAATCGCGAAGACGTGACGCGCATCGGCGCCGCGCTGCGCGAGCAGAATATCACATTCGACGTCAATACGGCCGGCGACGCCATCTCGGTGCGCCCGAGCCAGACCATGCAGGCGCGGATGCTGCTTGCCGAGAAGGGGCTGCCGACCAGCGCCAATTCCGGCTACGAGCTGTTCGACAAGATCGGCTCGCTCGGCCTGACCTCGTTCATGCAGGAAGTCACCAAGCTGCGGGCGCTGGAAGGCGAGATCGCGCGCACCGTGCAGTTGATGAAGGGCGTCAAGGCGGCGCGGGTGCATATCGTGATGCCGGTGCGCGGCTCGTTCCGGGCGACGCAGCAGCCGCCGTCGGCGTCGGTCGTGCTGCGCACCGACGGCGCGATCGAGGCGCGCACGGCGCAGTCGATCCGCCACCTCGTCGCGGCGGCCATTCCCGGCATGAGCCGGGACAAGGTGACGGTGCTGGATGCCGATGGTTCGATGCTGCTCGCCGAAGAGGACGAAGCGAGCGCAGCGCCGACCAAGATGGCGAGCCTCCAGAAGACGGTCGGCGGGATGGTGCAGGAGAACATCCGCAAGGCGTTGACGCCATATCTCGGCCTGGACAATTTCGAGGTGAGCGTCGCGCCGCAGCTCTCCACCGACAAGCGGCAGACCAACGAGACGGTCTACGACCCGGAGAGCCGCGCCGAGCGTTCGGTCCGGAACGTGCGCGAGAAGGAATCGTCGCAGAATGCGGACCGTTCGACGCCGACCACGGTGCAGCAGAACCTGCCCGACCAGCAGGTGAATTCCGGCGGCACAAAGAATTCCAGCGAGGACAAGACCCGCCGCGAGGACGTCACCAATTTCGAGGTGTCGTCCAAGACAACGACGACGGTGAGCGACGGCTATTTGGTCAAAAAACTCTTCATCGCCGTGCTGGTCAACCGCGCGCGGCTCGTCGCCGATCTCGGCGACAAGAGCAACCAGGCGATCGTCGACAGCAAGCTCGCCGAGATCAGCCAGCTCGCGGCGACGGCAGGCGGACTGGACAAGCAGCGCGGCGACCAGATCCAGGTGACGGCCGTCGACTTCATCGAAGGCTCGCGCGAACTGGCGCCGGTGCCGCCGATCAGCTTTGTCGAGATGATCAACAAGCAGCTCGGCAGCGTCATCAATGCGGTCACCATCCTGGCCGTTGCCTCGATGCTGGTCTGGTTCGGCCTTCGCCCCGCGGTCAACGGCATTCTGACGCATCGCGCAGCGCAGGAGCAGACCGAGGCGGCCGAGGCCGCCGAGCTCGAAGCTGCAACAGCACTTGCACTGGCCGACAGTCAGGACCCCGAGCTCAACCTCGTCGAGGATCTCGAAGGCAAGATGCAGCGGACGCCGCAGAAGCGGCTGGAGCAGATCGTCCGGCTCGATCAGATGCAGGCGGCAGCAATCCTTAAAGACTGGATGCGACGCGAGGAGGCAGCATGAACGCGGCTATCGGAAAACTCCTGACGCAGTTCGACGCGAATGGGCGGGCCAAGTCTCCACCGCCGCCTCCGCCCCCCAAGATCCAGGATGTGCTGACTAGGCCGATGGAGGTGCGGCGCGAGCCCCAGCCGCCGCGTCAGGCCCAATCGCAGCCGCAGCTTCAGTCGCCGCTTCCGGCGCCCGAGGCGGAAGCTCCGTCGGTCAATCTTCTCGAAGATGCCTATCGTCGCGGCCATGCCGCCGGTGTCGCGGAAGGCGATGCCAGGGTTGCCGAGGAGCGCGTCCGCAGCGCGATCCGGCTCGGCGAGGAGCGGGCCAAATGGTCCGACCAGCAGGCGGTCACGATCGTAGGCGGCTTCGAGACGGCCTGCCGCGAGATCGAAACCAACATCGCAAGCTCGGTTGCGCGGATATTGCTGCCTTTCCTCGCCGACGCCGTCCGTGACAAGGCGATCGGATCGCTGGTCGAGCAGATCGCGGCGCTGACCGGCAATTCGCCGGTGCCGGTGTTCAAGATCACCGGCCCGGGCGAATTGCTCGATCTGGTGCGCTCGCAGCTCCAGACGGCCCGGCGAACCGGGATTGAATACGAAGCCGCCGACACTTTCGAGGTCCGTGTTGTCGCCGACCAGACCGTGATCGAGACGCAGATTGCGGCGTGGAGCGAACGTCTGAACGAGGCGCGCCGGTAGTCCGCCATGGAAGAAGTCAAGCACGAGCTGGTGATCATCCGCAGGCGCAGCGCCTTCGCCGAGGAGGCGCATCACGGTGGCGTCTGGAAGATCGCGTATGCGGACTTCATGACCGCGATGATGGCGTTCTTTCTGGTCATGTGGCTGCTCAATGCGCTCAACCAGGACCAGAAGCAGGTGGTCGCGAGCTATTTCAACCCGATCAAGCTCGCGGAGAACGCACCCGCTCCGAAGGGCCTCAAGGATCTCAGCAAGAAGGAGCCGACGCAGTTCGAAGGCCAGGACGGCAAGCGTCAGCCGGCCGGACCGAACGAAGAACGTCGCGGAGACTCGCCGACGGCGGAGAAGCCTGCCTCCTTCGAAGAGAAGGTTCTGTTCCGCGATCCCTATGCGACGCTTGCCGAGATCGCCAACAGCGCGAACCAGGCCTCGGGCCAGCGCCGTGCCGGCGCGCTGACCTCCGCCGAAGAGGACGGCCTCAAGGGCGGCGATGCCTACCGCGATCCCTTCGATCCCGGCTATTGGAAGTTGACGCCGCAGACGTCCAAGGATGCGGATCACTTCGTCGACAGCGAGCCCAAGCCGAACGCGTCCGCGCGCGACAACGCGTCCGGGACAGGTCAGGGCGAGCCGCAGGCGCAACGTGCCAAGCAGGACGATGCCGGCGGAAGCGTGGCGCCGAACGCGGACGCGTCGTCTGCAAGCCTGTCGCCCCTGCTGCCGCCGGGGCCCGCGCCTTCGCAGGCTCAACGCGATGGCAGTGCCCAGGCGAATGCGCCGCAACCGGGCGCCCAGGCTGGCGCTCAAGCCAATGCAGCCGCGCAGCCACGCCTCGGCGATCAAGCAAAGAATTCCGAATCGCGTGACGCGGCACAGACCCAGCAGCCGACCGTCAAGCAGCTACAGTCCGCGATCGCGGATGCGCTATCGGACATCAAGGCCGGTGCGGGCCCGGTGGCCGAGGTGCGCCAGGTCGAGGAAGGCCTTCTGATCAGCCTGACCGACGATGCGAGCTTCGGCATGTTCGCAGTCGGCTCGGCCGAGCCGCGGCCCGAACTGATCCGCGTGATAGACAAGATCGGGCCGCTGGTGACGAAGCGCCAGGGTGTGATCATCGTGCGCGGCCACACCGATAATCGGCCGTACAAGTCGGAGACCTACGACAATTGGCGGCTGTCGACGGCGCGCGCGCAGATGGCCTATTACATGCTGGTTCGCTCCGGCGTCGATGCGCAGCGGATCGAGCACGTCGAAGGCTATGCCGATCGGCGGCCGAAGCTTCCGAGCGACCCGGCGGCGGCGCAGAACCGCCGGATCGAGATCCTGATCCGGGAGAAGCGCCCTTGATCAGGCCGCTCCTGCGCGCCGCGCTGCTGCTGCTGCCGTTCACGACGGTATGCGCGCTTGCCGATCCGGCACCGTCCCCGGCATCAACCTCGGGCGAGCCCTATGAGCTCGTGCGCACATTGCAGGCGGTGCAGGATGGCATTGCCCGTGGCGACACCGCGGCGCATGGCAGCCACATCGCGCTGACCCGGCAGGTCGGTGAAAAGTTCCTCGCCGCCGATCCCGGCGTGTGGAGCAACGCGCAGAACGGCCAGGCCGTCATCATCTATTTGCTTAGCGGCGGCGGGCCGCAGGTCGTCCGAAAGCTGCCGCGCGACAAGCTGAACGTCGACGAGCGGCTGTTCAACGGTGCGCTGGCCTATGTCGAAGGCCGCCAGGACGAAGCGCGCGAACTGCTCAAGGACGTCAAGCCGCGCACGCTGCCAACGGGCCTGGGCGGACAGGTCGCGCTGGTCCAGGGCGCGCTGTTCGCGCGCGCCGAGGCATCGCTCGCGATCGAGCGCCTGGATGACGCGCGGCTGCTGTTGCCGGGCACGCTGGTGGAGGAGGCGGCGCTGCGGCGCGAGATCCTGCTGGTCGGGCAGGCCGAGGATTTCGACAAGTTCGAGTTCCTGACGCTCGCCTATATCCGCCACTACCGCAACTCGGTCTATGCCGGGGACTTCTGGCAGCGCTTCGCCTCCGGCCTGACGCAATCGAGCATTGCTCTCGACGAGCGCCGCTTTGCGCGGATCGTCACTCTGCTGGAGCAGATCGACCGCGCGAGCCGCCTCAAGCTTTATCTCGTGATCGCGCGCACCGCGATGGTGCATGGACGGCTGGCGGTGACCCGGCTTGCAGGCGAGCGTGCGCTGACGCTCAGCGCCGATGCGTCGGAGGATCGCGAGCGCGCGCATTTCTTCCGCGGCGTCTCGCGGGCGCTCACTGATGAGTATGACGGCGGTGTCGCCGAGTTGAAGGCCCTCGACCGCTCGAAGTTGCCCGAGCGCGACGTTCCGTTTCTGAATGCGACGTTGCAGCTCGCACTCGATGTCCGCAAGCCGTTCGCGGGCGGATCCACCGCCGCCGCCGACAAGCCTCCGGTCACGCCGGCGCGTCTCGATCTCGCCGCGTCGACCGAGACGCTTGCGCGCGCGCGGAAGCAGCTCGGCGAACTCGAACGCCTTACCAGGGATCGCCCATGACGAAGCTCAGTGGAACCTCCGGACAGGTCTTTTCGGGTCTCGCCGAAAGCCTCAACGTGCGCGGCGCATCGCGCTCGGGAAAATCCGCCGGAACGAAATCGCCGGCAGATTCGTCGTTCAACGATCTGCTGCACACAGTCTCGAATCTCGCGAAGCGGGCGCTCAACGACGAGGGCGGCAACACGAGCGCGAAGGCCGGATCGCTGCGCACGCACCTCGCGCGCCCGGCCGACAAGGACAAGACGGTGCGGGAACGCACCGAGGCGGATGACGAGCCCGAATCCATTCGCAAATCGTCCGACGAGAAAACTGAAAAATCGCCGGAGACGCAAACTCCGGTCGACCACAGCGCGAAGACCGATGTTTCGGCCCGATCGAGCATTCCGGCGGTCGTCGAACAGCAGTTCGCCGCCGTGCCGGCCGTGAAGCCGCAGCTGCAATCGCCGGCGGGCGACAAGAAGGACGCGCCTGCGCGCGACGAGCGCTCTGCCACGACGAAGCGTGAGGTCCAGGGCACCGCGAAGGTCACGTCTGCCGAGCCCGCGCCGCCCGCTGCCGCTTCAACGGGCACGCGCTCGCAGGCCGCGCCTTCGCAGGCGGCGGCAGCCGCGCAGCAAGGCAGCGATGCGTCCTCGAAGCCAATGCCCGCGACGCAAGGCTTCGAGGCCGTCACGGCCAATGTCGAACGCGCCGTCAAAGCCTCGGCGCGGGACGCATTGCCCGAAGCGACCAAGGTCACCGTGGTCCAGCAGGAGACCCATCTGCCGCCGGCGCAGTTCGGCGCTCCGCAGCAGGTCGCCAACGCAGTCGTCGCCGAGCTGAAGGAGTCGCCGGCTCCGACGGCGTCCACCGCCCCCGATCTCGCGACGTCGCAGACCAATGCACCTGAGCCGCTCAAGATCCTGACGATCAATCTCGAACCGCCGGCGCTCGGCAACGTCACGGTACGCCTTCGCCTCGTCGGCTCGGAGGTTTCAGTTCACCTCGCGGCCGCGCGCAAGGACACCAGCCTGATGCTGGATCAGCAGCGCGACTCGATCCGCGATCTCATGCAGTCGGCGGGCTATGTCGCCGACGTCGCGCCCGTGCAGCACGGCTCGCTGGACGGATTCCAGAGCGGCTCCGGCCAGCCGCAGCCGCAGCTCTCCGGCCAGCAACAGCCATCGTCGCAGTCGCAAGGCACGTTCGGCGGCGCTGGCACGTCGTCCGGGCAATCCGACGGCGGTGCAAAGCAGGCCCGGCAGGAGCGCCAGTCCAACCAGGAGACGCGTCATGACCAGGACGTGGGCCCGCAGATTCGTCGCGGTCCTGTTTATCTGTAACGCGGGCGCCGCGGCAGCGGCGACCGACAACGCGCGCCCGTGCGAGCGCGAGATGGCGCGTGCGTCCCAGCAGCACGGCATTCCGCTCGGCATTCTCTATGCGGTCGGTCTCACCGAGACCGGGCGGCGCGGTGCGCTCTATCCTTACGCGCTCGGCGCCGACGGCCAGACCGTGTTCGCCAAGGACATGAACGACGCGATCGCGAATTTCGAGACGATGCGCAGCAAGGGCATCAAGCTGATCGACCTCGGCTGCATGCAGATCAACCATTATTATCACGGCGACAAGTTCACGTCGGTGCGCGCGATGTTCGATCCCGCGAAGAACGTCGAATACGCCGCTCGCTTCCTGAAAGAGCTGAAGCAGCGCGAGGGCAGCTGGACCATGGCGGTCGCGCGCTACAACGCAGGCCCCAACAATCAGCCCGCGCAGAAGCGCTACGTCTGTCACATCGTCGCGCATCTCGTCTCCAGCGGCTTCGGCGCGTGGACCGACAAGGCGCGCTCGTTCTGTCAGCCGAAGACGACATGACCGCTACCACCTGAAAGTTGTGCACGGATCCCAATCATCAGCTCCGCGCAAGCAAGAACCCGCATTGTAGATACAACCTGACAAAGGAGCCTACTTCATGAGCCTGTATGGTGTTATGCGCACCGGCGTTTCCGGAATGAGCGCGCAGTCCAACAAGCTGTCGACGGTTTCGGACAACATCGCGAACGTCAACACGACCGGTTACAAGCGGGCTTCGACGGAATTCTCGTCACTGATCCTGAAGAGCGGCTCCGGCAATTACGACTCCGGCGCCGTCGAGACGACGGTTCGCTACGCCATCAGCGACGCGGGACACACGCAGTTCACCACGTCGACCACGGACCTCGCCGTGCAGGGCAACGGCTTCTTCGTGGTGTCGAACGCCGCCAACACGCAGCAATATCTGACGCGCGCCGGCTCGTTCGTGCCGGACGCCCAGGGCAATCTGGTCAACGCGGCCGGCTACTACCTCCTGGGCCAGCCCGGTAAGGTGACCAATTTCTCGCAGAACAGTCTGTCCGGCATGCAGATCGTCAACATTGCCCAGGTTTCGCAAGTGCCTGTGCCGTCGACGGCGGGAACGCTCACGACCGGCAATCTGGATCCGAAAGCGGCTGTGATCGCCGGTCCGCCCGGGCCGGCGTCATATTCGTCGAAGAGTTCGATCGTGGCCTACAACAATATCGGCCAGGCCGTTACGCTCGACGTCTACATGTCCCACACGGCGACGGCCGCCGGCTCTGACACCTGGCAGCTTCAGGCTTACAACTCCGCGACAGGTGCGTCGGTTGGTGCCGCCACCACTTTCACCTTCGATACGACCGCAGCCGGCAAAGGCACGCTGGCCGCGGCGAGCCCGACGACTCTCGCCCTCACCGTTCCTGGCGGTGCGGCGATGAGCCTGGACCTGTCGAACATGACGCAGGTCGGAACCGACTTCAGCTTCAAGGCGACTGTCAATGGCAGCGTTCCATCGGCCATCGACAAAGTCGATGTCGACGATTCGGGCTTCGTGACGGCGATCCTCAAGAACGGTCAGCAGCTGACGCTCTACACCATCATGCTCGCCGACGTCGCGAGCCCCGACAACCTGACGCCGGAGCCCGGCAACGTCTATTCGACCAACATGAATTCCGGCAACGCGCAGGCCGGGAATGCCGGTACCGGCGGTCTCGGCACTGTCCAGTCGGGCGCGCTGGAAGACTCCAACGTCGACCTCGCGGACGAACTCACCGGGATGATCGAGGCGCAGCGCGGCTTCACCGCGAATTCGAAATCGTTCCAGACCGGCGCCGATCTTCTCGACGTCGTCGTCAACCTGAAGCGCTGAATCCTCAAGCGCTCATTCCGGGCAAGAGCAAATCATGTCCCTTACCGCCGCTCTCGACTCCGCTCGTGCGTCGCTCATGGCGTCGGGTATCCAGTCGTCGACGATCTCGCGCAACATAGCCGGTGCCAGCGCCGCCGGCTATTCGCGCAAGATCGCCGTGCTGGACAATCTCCCCGGGGCCGGCGTCTACGTGGCGGCGATCCAGCGCGCCGCCAGCTCGGGTCTCTATAATAACGTCCTGATCGCGACGTCTGGGTCCGCCAAGCAGAATGCGATCCTGGACGGTCTTCAGAAGATATCGGCCTCGACTGTGGACGATCCCGAACTTGGGCAGTCGCCGGCCGCCCAGCTCAACAAGCTGAAGCAAGCGCTCCAGCAATATGCCAACGCTCCGGACAACACCACGCTGGCGCAGGCGGCGGTCACGTCCGCCAAGGACATGGCGACCGCGCTCAACCAGGCCACCAAGACCGTGCAGACGGTGCGCCAGGGAGCGGACGCCGACATGGCGACTTCGGTCGGGAATATCAATCAGCTCCTGACCCAGTTCGATAAGGTCAACACCGCGATCGTGAAGGGGACGATCGCCGGCGACGACGTCACCGATTATCTCGACCAGCGCGACAACATCGTCTCGAAGATGTCGCAGGAGGTCGGCGTCTCGATGACGCTGCGCGCCAACGGCGACGCGGCGCTCTACACCGACAGCGGTGTCGTGCTGTTCGACAAGACGGCGCGCTCGGTCAGCTTCGCGGCGACCAACATCTATACGCCCGGGACCACCGGAAATGCTGTCTATATCGACGGTGTCCCGGTTACCGGCGCCAATTCCGTGATGCCGATCAAGACCGGCAAGCTCGCTGGCCTCGCCCAATTGCGCGACAACGCCACGGTCACGTATCAGAGCCAGCTCGACGAGGTCGCACGCGGCCTTGTCGAGTCCTTCAAGGAGGTCGACCAGTCCGGCGCCGCGCTGCCCGACCGGCCCGGCCTCTTCACCTATCCCGGCTCACCCGCGATGCCCGCAAGCGCGACCGTCTCGGTCGGCCTGGCCGGCTCGATCAGCGTTGCCGCGTCGGTCGACCCGGCCCAGGGCGGCAATCCCAACCTGCTGCGTGATGGCGCGATCAGCGGCAACGTCGCCTACAGATACAACACCACCGGCAATGCCGGCTACTCGACCAGGCTGCAGCAGCTGATCGGCAACATGGATGCGTCGCAGCCGTTCGATGCAACCACGCAAGGCAAGCCGAGCGGCAGCTTGATCGACTTCGCTGCGTCGTCGACGAGCTGGATCGAAAACCAGCGCAAGGCCGCGGACGACAACGCCACCTACCAGAACACGCTGCTCGACCGCAGCTCCGCGGCGCTGTCGAACGTCAGCGGCGTCAACATGGACGACGAGATGTCCTTGATGCTTCAGGTCGAACGTACCTATTCGGCGTCGTCGAAGATCATCTCGACCGTCGACCAAATGTTGCAGAGCCTGCTGGCCGCCGTGGGGAATTAAGTCATGATGAGCGCCAACTACATCTCGACCCTGATGCTGTCTTCGTCGTTGAGGTCCTCGATCACGAACAATCAGGCCGCGCTGACCAAGGCCTCGAAGGAAGCCACCACCGGCCGCTTCGCCGATGTCGGCCTCGAGCTTGGTGCCACGACGGGAAGCGACGTCACGCTGCGGGCGGACCTGAGCTTCGCCGATCAGCTCGTCGATACCAACGGGCTCGTCTCGGGGCGCCTGGACACGACGCAGAACCGGATCACCCAGCTGGGCGCAACCGCAACCTCTTTCCTCAAGGACCTGATCGCGGCCCGCAGCACCGACGGCGGCGGGCGGATCATCCTGCCGCCTGCGTCCGCCAACCTCCAGGATCTGATCGGCGCGCTGAACGTCTCCTATAATGGCTCGTATCTCTTCTCGGGGGTCAACACGCAGAACACGCCGATCACGGCTTACACCGCGGGTTCGGCCAGCAAGAACCAGGTCGATGCCGATTTCCTTGCGACCTTCGGCTTCTCGCAATCCTCGGCCAGCGTGAGCACCATTACCCCGGCCCAAATGCAGACCTTCCTCAACACCACCTTCGATGCCGAGTTCGCGAGCCCGGCCTGGAACACCAATTGGTCAACGGCCACCGACCAGACCATGCAAAGCCGTATCTCCACGACCGAGATCGCCGATACGTCCGTTAGCGCCAACCAGATCGGCTTCCGTAGGCTCGCCGAGGCCTACACCATGATGGCGGATCTTGGGAACGCGAACCTGAGCCAGGACACGTTCCAGGTCGTCGTGGACAAGGCCATCGGCCTCGTCGGTAACGCCATCACTGACCTCGCTACGCTCGGCGGCGGCGTCGGCACGGTCCAGCAGCGGGTCACCGGCGCCACCGAAAAGCTCAAGACGCAGCAGGACATTCTGAACAATCAGATCGTCAAGATGGAGGCCGTCGACCCGACGGAGGCCTCGGTCCGGGTCAACACCCTGCAGACCCAGATCAAGACGGCGCTGTCGCTGACGTCGCAGCTCCAGCAGATCAGCCTGATCAACTATCTCTGAGCCGGGGTCTGTAACTTTGTCTTGTTGTTCGGTCTCCTGCGCAGAGTGGTTCTGATGACGTTTGAAGCCTATGAAGCGGTCGTCGATGATAGCGCCTCTGAGGCGCGGGGCCGCGAGCGGCAGGCGCTCAGTCTCGGCATCGACCGGCTCGAGCGGGTCCAGGGCGGGCGCTTCAGCTTCGAAGATCTGGTCGAGAGCCTGCTCTATGTGCGGCGGCTTTGGACGATCTTCATCGAGGATCTCGCCCATCCGGAAAACGCACTCCCGGAAAAGCTGCGCGCCGACATCATCTCGATCGGTCTGTGGGTCGTCAAGGAAGCCGATCGGCTTCGCGAGGAGAAGTCGAACGACGTGATGCAGCTCATCGAAATCAACCGCCTGATCCGAGACGCCCTCTGATGAAAATATCCTTGCGGGCGGGTGAGCGGATCTACGTCAATGGCGCAGTGCTGCGCGTGGACCGCAAGGTCTCCGTCGAGCTCGTCAACGACGTGATGTTCCTGCTCGAAGGGCAGGTCATGCAGGCTTCCGACGCCACTACGGCGATGCGGCAGCTCTATTTCATCGTCCAGCTCATGCTGATGAACCCGACGGATATCGGCGCCGCAGTCGCGCTCTACGGAGAGCACCACGCGGCCCTGCTCGCGGTTTGCGAGAGCCGCGAGATGCTCGACGGGCTCGCCGCGATCCATGAGCTGGTCCGTACGACCCGCTATTTCGAGGCGCTCAAGCGGATCCGGGCGCTGTTCCCGGTGGAGGACGCAATCCTGGCCGGCCTGGCCGGCGCCGCCGCCGAGATCCCATTCCAGGCTGCCTGACAGCGGAGAGGCTACATGAACGTCACCAGCGCGACCGACAGCACCAGCAAGTCCAATGCGACCGATTCCACGAAGAACACGGCGAGCAACACCGTCGACTACAATACCTTTCTTCAGCTCCTCGTCGCCGAGATGAAGAATCAGGATCCGACCAATCCGATGGATACCTCGCAATACATGAGCCAGTTCGCCCAGCTCTCGACGGTCGAGCAGGCCATGCAGACCAATTCGAAGCTGGATGCGCTGCTGTCGTCGCAGTCGCTGTCGCAGGCCAACGGGCTGATCGGAAAGACCGTCAGCTTCACCGACGCGACCGGCGCGAACTTCAGCGGCAAGGTCGTCTCGATCTCCATCAACAACGACGGCTCCATCGCGACCCTCGAGAACGGCACGAAGGTGGCGGTCGGGCCCGGCCTTACGATCAGCCAGTCATGAACGAGCGGGACGCCCTCGACATCGTCCAGGCGGCGATCTGGACCATCATCGTCGCCTCCGGCCCCGCCGTTGGCGCCGCGATGCTTGTCGGCACCGCCATTGCGCTGATCCAGGCGCTGACCCAGGTCCAGGAGGTGACGCTGACCTTCGTGCCGAAGATCATCGTCATCCTCCTGGTCGTTGCTGTCTCCGGCTCCTTCATCGGCGCCCATCTCTCCACCTTCACCGAGATGGTCTATTCGCGGATCGAGCACGGCTTCTGATCCGCGAGAGCCCGGCCACCACCCTCGCGTAAGCTTTGCACGGCAGATTGCGGGGCGGACCCTCTGCCGGTGACCCATGGCCGATACATTAGCTGCTAGCCTGCCGACCCCGCGACGATTGGGGGCCGACGCCTTTTTCGCGGGCGGTATCGTGGCCATGCTCACGATCCTGTTCCTGCCAATACCGCCGATCCTGATCGACCTCGGCCTCGCCTTCTCGATCGCGCTGTCCGCGCTGATCCTGATGGTCGCGCTGTGGATCCAGCGGCCGCTCGATTTCTCCGCCTTCCCGACCGTGCTGCTGATCGCGACGATCCTGCGGCTGGCGCTCAACGTTGCGACCACTCGTCTGATCCTGTCGCGGGGCGGGGAGGGCGAACAAGCCGCGGGTCACGTCGTTGCCGGCTTCTCGAAGTTCGTCATGGGCGGCGACTTCGTCATCGGTCTGATCATCTTCGCGATCCTGGTGACGGTGAATTTCGTCGTGATCACCAAGGGCGCAACGCGTATCGCCGAAGTCGGCGCCCGCTTCACCCTGGACGCCATCCCGGGCAAGCAGATGGCGATCGACGCCGACCTCTCCGCGGGCCTCATCGACGACAAGGAGGCCCAGCGCCGGCGCCGCGAGCTCGAAGAGGAAAGCGCGTTCTTCGGTGCAATGGACGGTGCCTCGAAATTCGTCCGCGGCGACGCAATCGCCGGCCTGATCATCACCGCGATCAACATCTTCGGCGGCATCATCATCGGCGTGACGCATCACGGGCTGACGCTGTCGCGCGCCGCCGACGTCTACACCAAACTCTCCGTCGGCGACGGTCTGGTAACGCAGATGCCGGCACTGATCGTGTCGCTGTCGGCGGGCCTGCTGGTCTCCAAGGGCGGCACCAGGGGGTCGGCGGAGCAGGCCGTGCTGAGGCAGCTCGGTGGCTACCCGCGCGCGGTGTCGGCGGCGTCGTTGATGATGTTTGTGCTCGCCTTGATGCCTGGGCTGCCGATGGCACCCTTCGTGCTGCTCGGCGGCGCCATGGCCTTTGTCGGCTACTCGCTGCCGCGGCGGCAGGCGGCGCGGGAAAAGAAAGAGCATGCGCGCAAGGCCGACGAGCGGGCCCAGGCCGATGCCAAGGAATCCGTCAAGGAATCGCTCAAGACCGCAGAGATCGAGGTGTCGCTCGGCGGCCATCTGTCGGTCCATCTGCTGGGCGCGCGCACCGAGCTTGGGCACCGGGTCAGCAAGCTCCGCAAGAAGTTTGCCAAGCAATACGGCTTCGTCATTCCGGAGATCAAGCTCAGCGACAATCTGTCGATCGATCCCAAGGGATACCAGATCCGAATCCACGACACGCGTATCGCCCATGGCGAGCTGCGGCTCGGCGAGGTGCTGGTGCTCGTCGACAAGGACGGAAAGCCCGACGTTCCCGGCGAAGAGGTGATCGAACCCGCTTTCGGCATGAAGGCGCTGTGGGTGACCGAGGCGTTCACCGACGAGGTCAAGCGTCAGGGCTGCAAGCCGGTCGACAACCTGTCGGTGCTGCTCACGCACTTGAGCGAAGTGCTCAGGGCAAATCTCGCGCAGCTGCTGTCGTACAAGGACATGCGCGGCCTGCTCGACCGTCTCGATCCCGAATACAAGCGCCTGGTCGAGGATCTCTGCCCGTCGCAGATCTCCTATTCGGGCCTGCTGGCTATCCTGAAGATCCTGCTGGCCGAGCGCGTGTCGATCCGCAACCTCCATTTGATCCTGGAGGCCATTGCCGAGATCGCACCCCATGTGCGGCGCTCCGAGCAGGTCGCGGAGCATGTGCGGACGCGACTTGCCCAGCAGATTTGCGGCGACCTTTCCGACAACGGTGTGCTGAACGTCGTCCGCCTCGGCAACCGCTGGGACCTTGCGTTCCACCAGAGCCTGAAGCGCGACGCCAAGGGCGAAGTCTTCGAATTCGACGCCGATCCTCGCCTGATCGAGCAGTTCGCAACCGAAGCCAGCGCCGCGATCCGAAAATTCACCGAGAACGGCACCAGCGTGGTTCTGGCGGTCACCCCCGAAGCCCGCCCCTATGTCCGGATGATCCTGGAGCGGGTGTTCCCGACCTTGCCGGTCCTGTCGCATGTCGAGGTCGCGCGCAGTGCCGAGATCAGGGCGCTGGGAGCCATATCGTGATCAGCGGGCTTGCCGATAGCGTGCTGGTCACGTTCATCGTGTTCTGCCGCATCGGCGCCTGCCTGATGCTCGTGCCTGGCTATTCCAGCGTCAACGTTCCGGCCCAGGTTCGCCTGTTCGTCGCGCTCGTCACGACGTTTGCGCTGACGCCGATCCTGATCTCGGTCCTGAAACCTCTCACCGACAACGCCGCGCCGCTGACGCTTGCGCTTCTGATCTGCTCCGAGCTCGTGGTCGGCAGCGTCATCGGGCTCGGCGGGCGCGTGTTCTTCCTCGCGCTGCAGACCATGGCGACCGTGATGGCGGGCGCGATCGGGCTGAGCAACATCCCGGGAACGCCGGTCGGCGACACCGATCCGGCGCCGGCTCTGGTCCCGCTGATCATGGCAGCCGTCACCACGCTGTTCTTCATGACCGACCAGCACTGGCAGGTCCTGCGCGGGCTGATGAACTCCTACGACGTCTGGCAGCCCGGCAACAGGATCGGCGGCAGCATGGCGCTCGAACAGCTCGTCAGCCGCCTGTCCGAGGCGTTCGTGCTGACGCTGCGGATCACCAGCCCCTTCATCGTCTATTCGGTCATCGTCAACCTCGCGGTCGGCCTGATCAACAAGCTGACGCCGGCGATTCCGGTCTATTTCATCTCGGTGCCCTTCGTGCTGTTCGGCGGCTTCCTGCTGCTCTACCTCACCAGCGACGAGCTCTTGACGCAATTCATGCTCGGCGTCTCGTCGTGGCTGGCGGAGTGATGGTCATGACGTCGCGCGCGGACAAGCTCGGCCGGATGGTCTCGCTCGTGAAGCTTCAGCTCCGGCTGTCCGAATGGCAGCTCGCGCGTCTGCGGCAGCAGGAGCGCAGCTTGCAGGACGAGCAGGAATGGCTGGTAGGAACCCTCAACGAGGGCAAGCCGCCGGCGGGCTCATCGAGCGATTCAATCGCGCGGCGCCTGAACAGGACGAGCGCCGGTGCGCGCGCGGTCCAGGCGCAGGCGTCGCAGCAGCTCGACCAGGTCCGCGCGGACACCCGCCGTGTGAAACAGCTCGAGCAGGTCGCGAAGGCCGCGCTCGCAGACAAGCTTCGCGACGCGGAGGCGCGCTCGCTCGAAGAGATGACGGGAATAAGCCCCGCCGTGCGTGACTGGACGCCACGGCCAGCCAGCCGGAACAAGACATGATCGTGACAGCGACGCCCGACCTCGTTCTCGATGTCCTCGATGCCGCCGACCCTGTGACGCAGCGGGCGGCGACCGCGAAGCTCGATGCACTGAAATCGTCGGACGCCGATTTCGCCGCCACCATGGACGCGGAGGTCGGCAAGGCCAAAGCGGCGAATGCCGATCAATCCGCGGCGCAGGCTGCCGAAGTGCAGCAGCCGGGTGCGGTGAACGGGCCGCCGGTGCGGGTGATCAAGGCGCCCGCATCCGGCGAGGTGTACCGGAAGTTCGAGGCGTTCATTCTCCAGACATTCGTCGAGACGATGCTGCCGAAGGAGTCGGAGGAAGTCTTCGGCAAGGGCACGGCCGGCGGCGTCTGGAAGTCGATGCTGGCAGAGCAGCTTGGTGCTCAGCTGGCAAAGGGCAAGGGCATTGGCATTGCCAAGCAGCTCGCCGCTGCGCAACCGGCGGGGCCCGGCGTTACGGAAAAGACCGGATCATGATCCGGGAATGGGTGACAGAAGTTGAGGGGTGAATTTCCTATGCAAGCACAAGAAGGTGCGGCGGTCCTGGTGGTGGAGCAGCCGGTCGTGGACGCCGAGGCGATGACGCTGGAAGCGGCAGAAGGCGATGTGTTCTTGCCTGCGCTGCTGCCGAATCTCGGCAGTGACGTGGTGAACGACGGCACCGACGTGGCGAGATCGGACGAGGTGCGTGGCCTGCTGTCTGCGATCCGCCGGCTCGAGAACATCGTCGAAGAGGAGACGGTCGCGCTCTCGACGGGCAAGAAGATCGATTTCGACGACTTCAGTGCCCGGAAGAGCCGGAGCATGCTCGAATTCGTCCGCTTGATGCGGGCACGGATGCATCTCGGCAACGAGGTCGAGATCACCGAGGAGATCCAGCGGTTGCGCGAGAAGCTCGAGCGAAACCGTTCCATCCTCGAAATGCACTACGATGCAGTGCGCGAGGTCGCGGCCATCATCGTCAAGGCGATCAAGGAAGCCGAGTCGGACGGCACCTATACCGGCCGCACAGCACAGGACGGAAAATGATCAGACTCGTGCTGGCCGGGCTCTGGGTATGCATCCTCACCGCGGGCACGAGCTATGCCGTGGCCTATTGGAAGGAAAACGGCAGCCTGCTGCCGGCGAAGGACGAATATCTCGACGGCCTTCAATACCAGAAGACGCGGGCGCTGAGCGTGCCAATGGTCGAGGGCGGCAGCGTGCAGGGCTACATCGTGGCGCGCTTCGTCTACACCGTTGAGGCGCGGATCATGCACCAGCTCAACGTCCCGCCGGAGCCGTTCGTCGTCGACGAGGCCTTCCGCAGGATCTATGCCGACGACCGCCTCGATTTCAGGAAGCTCGCCCGTTACGACCTTTCCATCCTCACGACGGCCATCAAGCAGCGCGTCAACGAGCGGATGCAGGCCGACGTCGTCCAGGACGTCCTGGTCGAGGACTTCAACTATGTTTCAAAGGAAGAATTCCAGCAGAAGCCGTAGCTGTCGCCGCGCCGGCATCGCGAGGCCGCTGTTCCGCCATCCCTGCCGCTGAAAGTGCAACGGCCTCTGCGAAGGGTACTCCGCAGAGGCCGTTGTCGTTTTCGTGGCGGTGCCCTGCCGCGTTAGTTTCCGGCCGGGTACGCCGCCGGGGCGACATGTGCCCTGTTCAGGAGGATGCCGACCTCGTCGAGTTCCTGCATCGGCACGTCGATGGTCTCGCCGGCCGGGATGTTGAGGCGGTATCCGACGTAGCGCCGGGCCACGATCGCGTCGAAGCCGAGGCGGTCGCGGAGTTTCTTGCGCAGCTTGCTGACGTGGCTCTCGATCACGCTCTCGTCGAAGGTCGACTCGAAGATGCCGTAGACCGCGTTGAAGATCTGCGTCTTGGTGATCCACTTGCCGTGGTTGCTGACCATATATTCGAGAATGCGCAGCTCGCGGCGGGGCAGGGTGAGAGCGTGGCCCGCGATCTCGGGGTCACGTCCGTTGAAGAAGACCTGGATCCTGGTCTCGCAGGGCCTCGGTAGCTCGCCCACCCGGCGGCGCGCGATTGCGGCCGTTCGGGCGAGGATCTCGCGCAGGTGAATCGGCACGTGGACGACGTCGTCGACGCCCGATTCGAACAGCTCAAGCGTGTTCTTGAGCATCTTCTGGCCGCTCATGGCGATGATGGGCGCCGAGGAACGCTTGCGCATCGCCCGTGGCAGGCTTCCGCGGGCATCGCAGTCCCCGAGGAGAAAGGCGTCGACCGCCGCCAGATCCGGTTCGCTCGCAGATTGCAGCCAGTCCCAGAATTCTCCGGAGGAGAAGCCGATCGACGATACACCTTCGCGAACGAGCCCTCCAACGTAGCTGTTCGTGACGCTCTCGCGATCATCAACGATAATATACATTAGTCTTTCGCCCCTGTTTCGCACTTGTTGCGGCCGGATGGTTGTTGTGATGCCCGGCTCGGCAACCATGCTGTTTGACGATATTTCCATCCCGCGAACCGTTATTATGGTTTCGATATTCGCGGGCAGCCCTACGCATTCAGTGCCTGCGTGTGCAGGCCTGCTACTTCGACTCGATACTGAACGCTTACTGCGTGAGGCTCGGCGGGTGTCTTACGGATCACCTCGCGGAGCGGATTGAGACAGACCTAGAACAGTTGCGCCAACTTGCCGATTGCGTCCGAACGCACCTGAACCGTGTCGATCTCCTCGCCAACTGGCGAGAATCACTTGAGTAGGACCGTAACAATTGCCGATTTCCGATCAAGCGCGCGCAGCAAAGCGGTTGCTATGCGTGTTTGATGCTGTTGATTCGTTTCTGGTTGTTTCTTTGTATGTTCGATCGCATCAGTTGATTTGGTAATCGAACTAGTTTTGCACCGTAGCGTTTCTAAAGTTCCGCATCCCCGCGTAATCACAGCTGTTTTGCGCGGTGCTGCGGGTCATGCGCATAGCGGGGTTTTCAACCCGGGATTGACTCTCCTGCTGGTGTTTCCCCATGCGACAATTCGACTCATGTATGGCGAGGCGACTCCAGCTTGGCGAAATCTTGGCGAGTGTGTGTCTTTCGAGTCGCACTCTCGCCACGTCCATGACGCTTTTGACTCATGCGACGTCGCATCGGGCGCGATGAAAAGTTTTCGCTGCGCACGTTTCAGGCAAGCTTCGGCAAATAACTTCACCGTTCGATAGATCGAACCGAACGGAGCATTTTCACATGTTGTCCGATGGACAAGCTCGTCCCAACGCGACCGCTGATGTTTCCGCGGCGGCGAAGCCGGCTCCGGATGCGCGCGATACAAGCACGACACAGACGGCCAAGCCCGCTGCAAGCGCGAAGCGTGTGTCGGCAGCGGCGAACGACGAGACTCTGGCGAAAGAGGCGCTCGAGGGCCTGAAGCGTATTCGCGCCAAGGCGCGCCTCGACAAGATGGCGATACCGAAGCCTGCGCCGACCGTGATGAAGCCGGCCGTGATCGTGGCCAAGCCGCCGCCGCCGCGTCCGACATGGGTCGCGCCGCTCGCAACATTGGCGGTCGCTGCGATCCTGGTGGTCTGTGCCTGCACCGGCGTGATCGCCTATCTCACCACGCAGCCCGCCCAAAGCAACGTTGCCGCCAATACGGAGATCAGGAATCTGCGCGAGACCGTCGCGCTGCTGCGCAAGCAGGTGTCGGGCGTGTCCGAAAATCTCGACGGCCTGCGCACCGCGGTCGATCAGTCGAGCAAGGCGACCAACGATCGCTTCGGCAGGTTCGCCGAGAATCTCGACCGTATCGAGCGGGTGAGCTCGTCCTCGACGGTGAAGCTGGACAAGCTCGCCCAGGCTCAGGCCCAGGCACCGGCGGCCGTTGCCTCGCAGCCGCCCTCGCAGACGATGCCGATGATGGCCTCGGTTGCCGCGCCCGAGATCACGGGTTCGGTTCCTCCGTCGGCGCCGCGCAAGGTGGTCAAGGGCTGGTCGGTCCGCCAGGCCTATGAGGGAATTGCGATCCTGCAAGGTCCGAACGGCGTCATCGAGGCCGTGCTTGGACAGCAGGTACCCGGGCTTGGCCGCATCGAAGAGATCAAGAACGAGAACGGCCGTCTGGTCGTGGAGTCCAGCGGTGGCGTCATCTACTCGTCACGCAAGGCGACGCCGTGATCGAGGGCCGCCTCCTATTGGCGATGATGCTCGAAGCTGGTGCATAGCAGATCGATCTCCGGCTCCGCGATCGGCGCGCGAAACAGGCGGCAGCTGAACTCGGCGGCGCCGGGCTTGCCGTCCGTGGCGGTGCGATCCTCGCGCAGGAAGATGCATCGCTTGCAGACGTCGGTATGGTGCCGCTGCTCGGCCGCGTCCGCCTGATCGAGCACGTGCCGGAGCGTGTCGCGAAAGCGGATCTTGGCCTCGTCGTCGAGGACGGCGATCGGCTCGAGGAGAACGCTGATGGGGTCGCGCACCAGGAACTTCTTGCCCTGCTGCGTCACGCTCAGCGTCACCGATCGCTTGTCCGTCGCGGACCGCTTTCGCTCCAGATATCCGAGCCGCTCGAGCTCGCCGATGATGAAAGAGGCGGTGCCGCGGGTGGTGCCGACGTAGCTCGCGAGCGCCGAGGGCGTTCGCGAGAAACGGTTGGCGCGGGACAGAAAGCGCAGGGCCATCCATTCGCGGTCGCGCAAGCCATGCTTGGTGCCTTCGAACCACAGGATGCGGGCCATCTGTCCCAGCAATTCAATCGCTTCGCGAGCTAAAATCATTTCAGTTCCAGGTCGGACAAGCTTTATTCAATTGAGCCTTTGGTAGCGCAATCTGGGTGGACGAGAATGAAAGTTCTCGGGCGATTCTTCGTCCGTTGCCGGATGGAGGGACCGCGCTCGGGAAGTTGCATCCGTTGTGCAGATGGAACTTCCGGCCGTGGAACTAGAGCGTCACACAGAAAGTTCGAGTAAATCGCACGGCTCAACTCTTCTGAAAATTTCAATCAAATCACGAGAGCTTGCGCGTGAATTGACGGTGATGTGCGACGCCTGAGCAACATGATGTGTCATTGTCGCCACTGCGAAGCCCATTTGTTGCGGCCTGGAGTTTCGAATACGCAAAAGGGCGCATCACCGGCAACGCCTGGCGATGTGGCTGGCCGGAAGAGAACCCTCTCTTTCGGTTAATGGATGTTGCGACGCAATGCAGCCAGACGGTTAAGTCCGGCAAACGAGCGAATCCAGGGAGTCAAAGTGTCGTTGGGAATTGAGCAAGCGGCGCCGTTCAACGTCAAACGAGCAGCATTCGCAGCCACCATCGGCAACATGCTCGAATTCTACGATTTCATTACCTACAGCTTCTTCGCCATCCAGATCGGCCATACCTTCTTCCCGACCGGAAGCGAGTACGGCAGCCTGATGCTGTCGCTGGCGACGTTCGGGGCCGGCTTCGTGACGCGGCCGATCGGCGGGATCGTGCTCGGCATCTATTCCGACCGGATCGGCCGGCGGCCCGCCATGCTGCTGAGCTTTGCGTTGATGGGAGCTGCTATCCTGACCATCGCGCTCTCGCCGTCCTATCGCATGATCGGCGTCGCCGCGCCCATCATCGTGATTGCGGCGCGCATGGTGCAGGGCTTCGCCCTCGGCGGCGAGGTCGGACCGACCACCGCCTATCTTCTCGAGATTGCCCCGCCCGAGCATCGGGCGCTGGTCGTGGCATGGCAGCCGGCGAGCCAGGAGATTGCGGCGACCGCCGGCGCGCTGGTCGGCGTCATCCTGAGCACGACCATGGCGCCGGAGATGCTGGACTCCTACGGCTGGCGGGTGGCGTTCCTGATCGGGGCCGTCTGCCTGCCGTTTGGGTTCTGGATGCGGCGGACACTGCCCGAGACGATTCCGCATGCCGATGCCGGTGTCGCAGCGAAAGAGCGCACGGGTCACCTCTCGCAGGCCCGGCGTCACCTCGGCGTCATCGCGCTGGCCTTGATGATCCTGGCCAGCGGCACGATCTCGACCTATGTCACGCAATATATGACGACCTATGCGCAGAATACCCTGCACGTGTCGTCGACACTGGCTTTCGCCGTGTCGCTCGTCAGCAACGGCATTCAGTTCGTCGGCGCACTGGTCGGCGGATGGCTCGCCGATCGTCTCGGCCGCAAGCCGATCATGATCTGGCCGCAGCTCGCAACCCTCCTGCTCACCTATCCGACCTTCCTGTGGATCGTCCATGCACCGGGCGCGCTGTCGCTCCTGATCGGCTTCGGCGTGCTGTCGATCATCGGCTCGCTGCCGTTCACCGCGTTCTATGCGACCTTCACCGAAGCGCTGCCCCAGAACATCCGCGGAGGCGTGTTCGCGACCGTCTACGCGGTGGCGATCGCGAGCTTCGGAGGTACGGCGCAGCTCGTGGTCACCTGGCTCCTCCACGTCACCGGCAATCCGCTGGCACCGGCCTGGTACCTCCTGCTTGCGGCGATCGTCGGACTTGTCGCAATGAGCCTGATGCCCGAAACGGCGCCGGTGAAAAAACGTCAGGGCCTGGCCTGAACGCGGACATGCTCGCAGGCTGGTGATTTGCGTTTCGCCGGCAATTATCGGCGAATGCGCCGCCTGAGGAATCAGGGCCAAGCATCAGGAAGGATCGACCGATGAGCTTCGAAACCACCATGACATCCGACGTCGTCGGGCTGACGAAAGTCGCCCCGGTCTCGCGCCGCGGATTCATGAGCGCCACCGCGGCCGTCGCTGCCGGCTACACGCTTGCGGCCGGTCCGGTCCGTGCCGAAATCATCACGACAGATACCGGCGGCCTCCAGGCTGGCGACGCCAGGATCAAGGTCGGGTCCGAAGAGATGCCTGCCTATTTCGCTCGCCCGGCCGGCAACACCAAGGCGCCGGTGATCATCGTGGCGATGGAGATTTTCGGCCTGCACGAATACATCAAGGACGTGACACGGCGCCTCGCCAAGCTCGGCGCATTCGCGGTCGCGCCCGACTATTACTTCCGCAAGGGTGTCGATCTCACCAAGGTCACCGACATCAAGGATCTGCTGCCGGTCGTCAATGCCAAGCCGGACGCCGAGCTGCTGTCCGATCTCGATGCGACGGTGGCGTGGGCGGGATCGCAAGGCGGCGACACCACGAAGCTCGGCATCATCGGCTTCTGCCGGGGTGGCCGCAATGTCTGGGAATACGCCGCCCATAGTGGCAGCCTCAAGGCTGGTGTCGCGTTCTACGGTGCGCCGGTCGATCCCGCCAATCCGGTGTGGCCGAAGAGCCCGCTTCAGCTCGCCCCCGAGATGAAGGCGCCGGTGCTCGGCCTCTATGGCGGCGCCGATACCGGCATTCCCGTGGCCCAGGTCGAGCAGTTCAAGGCGACGCTCGAGCAGGACAAGAAGATCGCCGAATTCAAGATCTATCCGCAGGCGCCGCACGGCTTCCATGCCGACTATCGCGGCAGCTATCGCAAGGATGCGGCGGAAGATGCCTGGAAGCAGGCTCAGGCCTGGTTCAAGAAGTACGGCGTGTTGAGCTGACGCCAGATTCGCAAAGGGCGGCCTGAGCGGCCGCCCTTTCTATTCCAGCGCGCCGGTCTTACTTCACCATCGCGCCATAGACGATGTCCTGCACCTGCTCGCGATAATATTTCCTGAGCTCGCCCGGCGCCGCCGTTCCCACCACCACGACGAGACGCTCCTTGGGATCGCAGAAGAACTGCGTCCCGTAGGCGCCGTTCCAGGTGAACTCGCCGGGATTGCCGGGAACCGACGACAGCCCTTCGCTGGTCCGGACCGCGACCGCGAGACCAAAGCCGAAGCCGGCGCGATGCGGCTCGATGTTCGCCACGTTGTTCTTGATCTCGGGACCGAGGTGGTTGGTCGTCATGTGATGCACGGTCTTCGGGGAAAGAATGCGCTGGCCGTCGAGCTCGCCGCCGTTGAGCAGCATCTGGCCGAAGCGGATGTAGTCGCCCATCGTCGCGAATGAGCAGGCGCCGCCGCAGTCGAACTTGGTCGGGGTGTCCAGCAGCTTGATGGCTTGCGGCTTGCCGGTCAGCGGATCGTTGGCAAACGGGCGGGCGAGGCGAGGGCGCTGCGCGTCGGTCGGGTGGAAGGTCGCGTCCTTCATGCCGAGCGGCTGCCACACATTGGCGGCGAGATAGTCGCCGAGCCTCTGCTCGCTGACCTTCTCGACGACGGCGCCGAGCACGTCGATCGAGAAGCCGTATTCGAACTCGGTCGAGGGCTGATGTGCCAGCGGCAGTTTCGTGATGCGGCCGATGAAGGTCTCAGTGTCGCCTTCCACCGCCGGGGCGACGCCATCGGGGTATTGCCGCGCCACCGGGCTCGATGAGTCGGGGCGGCCGCCATACATCAATCCGGACGTATGCCGGTAGAGATCGTGGATGAAGATCGGGGAGGCCTGCGGTTCGAGCTTGAGCGAGCCATCGGACCCGGTCGCGCCGACCTTCATGTCGGCAAAGCCGGGATAATAGTCGGACAGCTTGGCCTGGAGCGGCAACTGGCCTTTCTCCATCAGCGTCAGGCCGGCGACCGCCGCCATCGGCTTGGTCATCGAGGCCAGCGCGAAGATCGCATCGACCGGCATCGGCGTGCCCTTGTCCGGATCGAGCATGCCGTAAGCCTTGTAGTGCACGAGCTTGCCGTCCCGCGCCACCGCGACGACGGCGCCGGGGACGCGCTTGGCGGCGATCTCGCGCGCGAAGAAGCTGTCGAGCCGCGCGAGACCCTGCTTCGAGAAACCGGCGTCATCAGGATTGGCTTCGGGCAGTGGTGCGGCGCGCGCCGCACCGAACGTGATGACGGCAGCCGCCGCCGCGATCATGGCGATCGTCTTGTTCATTGCATCCTCCCAAGGCGAGCTCGTTCTGCGGTGGCTCGCTGAGCGCTTAGATCACGACTGCGCCAGAGCGAAGTCAACCGCGGGCGAGGCATGTCTGGGGCGCGTTGGAGATAACAGGAACCTATCGTCCTTGCCCGGTGCGCCACAACGCATCCAGGCCATGCCGATAGGTCGGATGGGCAAGCGTGACACCGAGCTCGTGCTTCAGTTTCGCGTTGGAGACCCGGGCACTGCTGGCATAGAAGCTGCGGGCCATCGCCGACATCTCGGCGGTCTCGAACGGCTCTTCGGGAGGTGGCGCAAGGCCCATCACTTTCGCCGCATAAGCGATCACATCCTGCGGCGGCGCCGGCTCGTCGTCGCAGACGTTCCATGTGCCGCCGTCACCGTGCTTCACCGCCGCCATGATCGCGCTCGCGATGTCGTCGGCGTGGATGCGGTTGAACATTTGCCCCGGCTTGATGATGCGCCGCGCCGTCCCCGCCCGCAGCGTCACCAGCGCGTTGCGGCCGGGCCCGTAGATGCCCGCAAGCCGCAGGATCGCGACATCGCCGCGCGCCGCGGCGGTCCAGGCTTGCTCCGCCGCAACGCGCGTTCGCGTGCGGTCGAGGGTGGCCTGCGGCGGCGTGCTCTCGTCCACCCAGCGGCCTGCGTGATCGCCGTAGACGCCGATGGTGGAGAGATAGACGATCTTCCGCCGCCGGCCCGCGAGCGCGTCGCCAAGGGCCGTAACTGCGGGGTCGCCCGCGCTGCCGGGCGGGATCGATATGAGAAGGACATCGGCGTCGCGCACTCTCTCGATCACCTCGCGCGCCGGACTGCCGCCGGAAAAGGCGTGCACCTCGATGCCGGCAAGGTCGTTTCGCGCCCCGGGATCGCGCACGGTGCCGGCGATATGCGAAAAGCGGCCGCCGAATTGGCCGACGAAATGCCGGGCACTGTAGCCGAGGCCGAGGATGAAGAGCCGCATGCGCCTGCCGTGCTGGAGTTCCCGCTCGCG
Organism: Bradyrhizobium sp. LA6.8; assembly: GCF_040547935.1. Taxonomy (NCBI): domain Bacteria; kingdom Pseudomonadati; phylum Pseudomonadota; class Alphaproteobacteria; order Hyphomicrobiales; family Nitrobacteraceae; genus Bradyrhizobium; species Bradyrhizobium sp. LA6.8. Next base: position 489,227 of record NZ_JBEPQQ010000004.1, on the reverse strand, counting down.
CGAGCTGCGCGCCGTTCGCTCATAAGGGATTTTTGGGTCCGGCAAAAGATATTGCAATTTTACTCGCCGGCCAGGGCAGGCGATGCTCGCGTGTCAGGAGGGAGGCGTCGGTCATGCAGGCAGAAGCGCCGGCCGCAGTGCCATGCGGTGCCGCGGAGTTGATCAGGCGCGCCGCCGCGCTGATCTTCGATGTAGACGGCACGCTGGCCGAAACCGAGGAGCTGCATCGGCAGGCCTTCAACCATGCCTTCGTTCGCCACGGTCTCGACTGGCAGTGGGACCGGGCCGTCTACAAGGAGCTGCTGCGTGTCACCGGTGGCAAGGAGCGCATGCGCGCCTTTCACGCGAGGCTGCAAGTCCCGCCGCCATTGCCGGATGCGGATATCGCAGCCCTTCACCGCATCAAGACCGCGCATTACGCCGTGCTGATCGAAACCGGCTGCTGTCCCTTGAGGCCCGGCGTGGCCGATCTGCTCGCCGCCGCGAAGTCCCGCGGCCAGCGGCTCGCGATCGCGACTACCACCTCGCACGGCAATATCGATGCGCTGCTGTCGCAAGCGCTGGGAACGCGCTGGGCGGCGGATTTTGATGCGGTCGTCGCCGGCGACGATGTCCGCCACAAGAAGCCGGCGCCGGATGTCTATCTGGAAACCCTGGCGCGGCTGAAGCTGGGCGCAGCCGACTGCGTCGCGATCGAGGATTCCCGCAACGGTCTGATCGCGGCCTCGCGGGCGAACATTCCAGTGCTCATCACCAGAAGCATGTTCTTTCGGGACGATGATTTCAGTGCGGCGCAGGTCGTGCTGGACGATTTGTCGGAACTCGGGGGCTCAAAACAAAAAACTGAAAAACAACCCCATGCACAGTAGATAGCGCCGGCCGGGCCGCCGCGGTCAGTGGACGCGGTGGCTCATTCTATCGTCTTCAGCCTGCTCGACAATCTGCGCGATCGGGCTCGACTGGTGGTGCACCAGCCGCCAGCCGTCGCCGACACGCCGAAAATGGTTGGCCGCGGCCAAAGCGGTGCCGTCGACGATCTCGATGCAGAGCACGCGCGCGCTGTCGCCGTCGACGATCGCCTGCGGTTCGGCGCAAACGATCTGCGGCCGTTCCGGATTTTGCAGGATGTCGCGCCAGCTGCCGATCACCGTGGCCCGGCCGATGATGGCCGGCCAGCCGGGATGGATGCAGGAAATGGCGTCGTCATCCGCCCACATCCGCTCCATTTCGTCGAAGTCGCCCGTTGAAAAGGCGGCGTAGAAGGCCGCGTTCGCGGCGATGACCTTATTGTCCTTTGCCATGCCTCTCGGGTGGGGCAATGGCAGGCAAAAATCAAGCGCGACTTCCGTTCGACTTTGCGTTCGATTTGGACCGCAGTGCAGCATTGCCTGCTTTGTGGTCACGCCGAGACAGATGTCTCCACCGCTCGCCGCGCACCATCCTTATAAAGACGGCCGAGCGCCGTGGTCACGGCCTCGCGCAGGCGCGGCTCAGTGCCCAGCGGTCCGAACACTTTCTCGACCCCGAGCAATGCGGGCGCGAGCCGTTCGGCGACGGGACCCGCCTCGCGCGCCAGCGCGGCGAACTCGGCGGCGAGCGGATCTCGAACGTCGATGGCGCGGCCCTGCTCGTCTGTCGCGGTGACGTAACGCATCCAGCCGGCCACCGCGAGCGCATGCGTCGCGATCGGCAGGTCTTTGCGCAGGCGATCCTGCATCGCGCCGAGCAGGCGCTGCGGAAGCTTCTGCGAGCCGTCCATCGCGATCTGCCAGGTACGGTGATGCAGCGCGGGGTTGGCGAAGCGCTTGAGCAGCGAGGCGCGATAGGCGGCGAGATCGGTGCCAACAGGCATCGTCAGCGTCACCGCGGCCTCTTCCATCACCTGCGCGGCGAGACGGGCGAAATGCGGATCCAGCATGGTGTCGGCGATGGTCTCGTAGCCTGCGAGATAGCCGAGATAGGCCAGCGCCGAATGGCTGGCGTTGAGCAGCCGCAGCTTCATCAGCTCGAACGGCTTGACGTCGGTGACGAGCTCGACACCGGCGGCGGCGAAATCGGGCCGCCCCGCCGTGAAGCGGTCCTCGACCACCCATTGCGTGAACGGCTCGGTCATCACAGGCCAGGCGTCGCGCATGCCGAGCGCGTTCGAGACCGCATCCCGGTCGGCGTCCGTCGTCTCCGGCACGATGCGGTCGACCATCGTCGATGGGAAGGCGGTACTATCGGCGATCCATTTGCCGAGGTCCTTCGAGCGGAGCGCGGCGAACTGCGTCACGATCCGCTGCACGGTGTGGCCGTTGGCGGCGAGGTTGTCGCAGCAGAGCACGGTGAAGGGCGCCAGCCCCTGTGCGCGCCGGCGCGCCAGTGCAGCGACGATGAAGCCGGGTGCCGAGCGCGGCGCGTCAAAATTGTTGAGATCGTGCACGACATCCGGATGGCGCTCGTCGAGATCGCCGGTCTGCGGCGTGTGGCAATAGCCCTTCTCGGTAACCGTCAGCGAGACGATGCGAATGGCGGGATCGGCCATCCGCTCGACCAGTGCTGCCGGCTTCTCGCGCGCGACGACACTGTCGAGCAGCGCGCCGATGACGCGGTGTTCGGTGCCTTCGGCGGCACGTACGGCGACAGTGTAGAGATGATCCTGCGGGGCGAGGGCGTCGCGCGTATCCGGGCTGCGCAGGCTCGCGCCGACGATGCCCCAGGACGAGCCGCCTGCGGCAAGGCAGTCGTCGATGACGACGGCTTGGTGCGCGCGATGAAAGGCGCCCAGGCCCAGATGCACGATGCCGGGCGTAACGCGCGAGCGGTCATAGGCCGGGCGGCGGATGGCGGACGGCAGCCGGTCGAGATTGGCGCGGCCAAGACGCGTTGAATTATAGCGCATGGTCGTCTCTCCCTGTGTTTGGCCGCTGCTTGACATGGCGCCTGTCCTCGGTCAATGCTTCGGTCAATTGGTAAGACCAATTTTCCAAAATTGGCGGGCCGCCGGGACGCGATGCTTCCCGGCGAGACCCTTTCGGGGAGGCCAGCGTGCCGCTGGAAGCTGTGGAGGCGAGACGGCTTTACCGCCAGGTCGCCGATCAATTGCGAAGCCTGATCGACAGCGGCGAGTACGCGGTCGGCAGCCGCTTGCCGACCGAGCGCGAGCTCGCCGAGCAGCTCAGGATCTCGCGGCCGACGGTGCGCGAAGCCCTGATCGCGCTCGAGGTCGAGGGCCGTGTCCGCATTCGCGTCGGCTCCGGCATCTATGTGACCGAGCCGGCGGACGCCGCGCCTGCGCTTCCGGCCGCCGGCATCGAAGGCCCGTTCGAGCTCTTGCGCGCTCGCGAATTCCTGGAAAGCGCGCTCGCCGAGCAGGCCGCGCGCGTGGCGACCAAGGACGATATCGCCCGCATCGATGCGTCGCTTGTCGCGATGGAGAATGTCGAGCATCCCGGCGAGGCCTCGATGGTGCACGACCGTGCCTTTCACGTCGCGATCGCCGGCAGTCTCGGCAATGCCGTGCTGGTGCGCGTGGTCGGCGAGCTGTTCGACCAGCGCCTCAATCCCTATTTCGCGCAGCTTGCGCATTACTTCGAGAGCCCGGGCACCTGGCGCACCGCGCTCGACGAGCATTGCGCCGTGCGCGACGCGATTGCAGCGCATGATCCGGACGCCGCGCGCGAGGCCATGCGCAAGCATCTAGCGCGCTCGCAGGAGCGCTTTGCGCAGAACTTTGGTGCCGAGACCGCCGCGGGATCGCCCGCGGAGCGGGGCCGGATCGCGCGCACGCCGGCGAAACCGGCAAAACCAAAACGCGCGAAGACGCAGGCCAAAAGCGGCAGCGTGCGGCGACGATGAGATTGGGCGGCTCGTCCCGGTTTTTGGGGCGGGCGAACAAGAAGCAGACTTTAGTCAGTGGAGGATAAGTCAGTGTTGAAGAAGATGACGATGGTGCTGGCGACTTCGGTCGCGGCGATGTGCGCGGCGACCAATCCGGGCATGGCGCAGACCAAGCTCAAATGGGCCCATGTCTACGAGACCTCGGAGCCGTTCCACACCGCCTCGGTCTGGGCCGCGCAGGAGATCGGCAAGCGCACCAACGGGCGCTATACCGTCGACGTTTATCCGGCGTCGCAACTCGGCAAGGAAGCCGACATCAACCAGGGCCTCTCGCTCGGCTCGGTCGACATCATCATCTCCGGCTCGAGCTTCGCGGCCAAGAGCTTCCCGCCGATCGGCGTGACCTACTATCCCTACACCTTCCGCGACGCCGACCATCTCCTTGCCTACACCAAGAGCGACATCTTCAAGGAGCTCGCCAAGGGCTATGAGGACAAGAGCGGCCACCACATCGTCGCGGTGACCTATTACGGCGTGCGCCAGACCTCGTCGAACAAGCCGATCAAGACTTGCGCCGACCTCAAGGGCCTCAAGATGCGCGTGCCCGACGTTCCGGCCTATCTCGCGATGCCGCGCGCCTGCGGCGCTAACACCGCGCCGATCGCGTTCGCCGAAGTCTATCTCGCGCTCCAGAACGGCACCGTCGAGGCGCAGGAGAACCCGCTGACCACGATCGAGGCCAAGAAGTTCTACGAAGTGCAGAAGCACATCGTGCTGACCGGCCACATCGTCGACCACCTCAACACGGTGGTGGCGGGCGCGCTCTGGAAGAAGCTGAGCGACGAGGACAAGAAGATCTTCACCGACGTCGCCCAGGAGGCGGCTGCGAAAGCGACCGCTGAGATCAAGCAGAACGAGGCCAAGCTGGTTTCCTTCTTCAAGGAGAAGGGACTGACCGTGACCGAGGTCGACAAGAACGAGTTCCGCGACATCGTGCTGAAGAACGTTGCGTTCGAGACCTTCGGTTATCGCAAGGCCGACTGGGAACGCATTCAGGCGGTGAAATAACTGAGACCCTCATGGTGAGGAGCGCGAAGCGCGCTCCGGACGATGCTTCGCATCGCCGGGCGAACCATGTAGGCCCGGATGTCGCTCGGGCGTCGCCTGAGGCCATCCTTCGAGACGCTTGCTTCGCAAGCTCCTCAGGATGAGGAGCGGAGTTCGTAGAACTAAGTCGTCGTTCCGGGCTCGGCTCTTCGAGTCACCCCGGAATGACGATTAAGAGGTTGAGGAGTAACCCCATGTCCACCGTCGAAGTGCACCGGCAGATCACCGGGGACGAGATCGCCCACACCTTCGAGGAAGAGGCGGTGCCGAAGGTCGATCTCGGCGTCTACGCTTTCGAGGACTGGGTGGCGCTGGTGATCTTCTGGGTGATGGCGCTTGCCGTCTTCCTCCAGTTCTTCACCCGCTACGTCCTCAACGACAGCTATGCATGGACCGAGGAGATCGCGACCTACTGCCTGATCGGCGTGGTCTTCATCGGCTCCTCGATGTGCGTTCGGCTGTCGCGGCACATCCAGGTCGACCTGATCTACCGCTATCTGCCGCATGTCGTGGCGCGCGGGCTGTCGACCGCGATCGACCTGATCCGGATCGCTTTCTTCGGCTACGCCATCAAGCTGGTCTGGGTCTATATCCAGATCATCGGCGACGAATCGATGACCACGATCAATCTGCCCAAGGACTACGTCTATTACGCCGTGCTGGCGGGCTTCGTGCTGATGTTCGTGCGCTCGGTGCAGGTGGCCATCCAACATTTGCGACAGGGCTATTCGATCCTCGAACGTCCCGGCGCCTACGACGGTTTTGAGGGGTAGAGTTATGCTGCTGTTGCTTGGAGGCTTCCTCATCCTGATGCTGCTCGGCGTTCCCGTGGCGATTGCCATGGCCGCGTCGTCGCTGCTCTACATCCTGGTCAGCGGCGTGACGCCTGATGTCACGCTGGCGCAGCGCATGATCGCCGGCGTCGAGAGCTTTCCGCTGCTCGCGGTGCCGTTCTTCATCCTGGCCGGCAATCTCATGAACATCGCCGGCGTGACCGGCCGCATCTACAAATTCGCGGTCGCGCTGGTCGGCTGGATGCGCGGCGGCCTCGGTCACGTCAACATCATCGGCTCGGTGATCTTCTCCGGCATGTCGGGCACGGCGATCGCGGACGCCGCCGGTCTCGGCACCATCGAGATCAAGGCGATGAAGGACCACGGCTATTCCACCGAGTTCTCGGTCGGCGTCACCGCGGCCTCAGCCACGCTCGGGCCGATCATCCCGCCGTCGCTGCCCTTCGTGATCTACGGCATGATGGCGAACGTCTCGATCGGTGCGCTGTTCCTTGGCGGCGTCATTCCCGGCATCGTCATGACGCTGCTGATGATGGCCACCGTCACCTATTTCGCGCACAAGAACAAATGGGGCAGCGATACGCCGTTCTCCTGGCCGCAGCTCGGCTCGGCCGGCATCGAGATCGCCATCGTGCTGGCTTTCCCGCTCGCGATCTGGCTGATGGTGCTGGCCGGCATGTCCACCAACATGGCCGTTGTCATCGGCCTCGGCACGCTGCTCGCGATCGACTGGTACTTCGACTTCTCGGCGGTGATGGCGCTGATGGCGCCGGTCATCCTGATCGGCGGCATGACGCTCGGCTGGTTCACGCCGACGGAGGCCGCGGTCGCCGCCGTGATCTGGTCGCTGTTCCTCGGTCTCGTCCGCTACCGTACCATGACCTTGAAGACGGTGGCGAAGGCGACCTTCGACACCATCGAGACCACGGCCTCGGTGCTGTTCATCGTCACGGCAGCCTCGATCTTCGCCTGGCTGCTGACGGTGTCGCAGGCAGCCCAAATGCTCTCGGACTGGATGCTCAGCATCACCCACAACAAATGGGTGTTCCTGGCGCTCGCCAACGTCCTGATCCTATTCGTCGGCTGCTTCATCGACACCACGGCGGCGATCACCATCCTGGTGCCGATCCTGCTGCCGATCGTGCTCAAGCTCGGCATCGATCCGATCCATTTCGGTCTGATCATGACGCTGAACCTGATGATCGGCCTGTTGCATCCGCCGCTCGGCATGGTGCTGTTCGTTCTCGCCCGCGTGGCAAAACTCTCGGTCGAGCGCACGACGGTCGCGATCCTGCCCTGGCTGGTGCCGCTGATGGTCGCGCTGATCGCGATCACCTACATTCCCGAACTGACCCTCTGGCTGCCTAAATACATGGGACTCTCCAAATGACCTCCACCGCTCTCGCCGCAACCCTGTTCGGCCCCGAAGATCTGCGCATGATCGAGCATCCGCTCGACAGGCTCGCTGATGGCATGGTGCGCATCCGTTTCGGCGCCGGCGGCATCTGCGGCTCCGACATGCATTATTTCCGTCATGCCCGGACCGGCGATTTCGTCGTGAAGTCGCCACTCGTGCTCGGCCACGAGATCTCCGGCGAGGTCGTGGAGATCGCAGGTTCCGCAGCGAACCTGAAGGTCGGCGACCATGTCGCCGTCAATCCGTCGCGCTGGTGCGGCCATTGCGTCGCCTGCCGCGAGGGACGGCCTAATCTCTGCGAGAACATCTACTTCATGGGCTCGGCCTCGAAGACGCCGCACATGCAGGGCGGTTTCGCCAACTATTTCGACGCGATCCCCGCGCAATGCGTGAAGATCCCCGACCACGTCTCCTATCAGGCCGCGGCGCTGGCCGAGCCGCTCGCGGTCTGCCTGCATGCGGTGGCGCGCGCCGGCAACATCGAGGGCAAGCGCGGCATCATCTTCGGTGCCGGCCCGATCGGGCTTTTGACCATGCTCGCCGCACACCGCGCCGGCATGGCCGACATCACGGTGGCGGACATCGCGCCGGCGCCGCTCGCCTTTGCGACCCGGCTCGGCGCTTCGCATGTCGAGAACGTCTCGGCCGGCGAGGAAGGACTGAAGGCACAGGCCGCATCGCGTCCCTATGACGTCGCGTTCGAGGTCTCGGGCACCGCCGCGGGCCTTGCCAGTGCGATCGGCATCGTCAGGCGCGGCGGCATTGTGGTGCAGATCGGCAATCTGCCGGGCGGCCAGATTCCGACGCCGTCGAATGCGGTGATGGCGAAGGAGATCGACCTGCGCGGCTCGTTCCGCTTCGGCTTCGAGTTCATGACCGCAGTGGAACTGATCAGCGCCGGCAGCGTCGACGTGCTGTCGCTGGTCACCGCCGAGCGGCCGCTGTCGACCGCGCCGGACGCACTGCGGCTGGCGCTCGACCGCTCGCAGAGCGTCAAGGTCGTGCTGACCGCGAACTGATTCTTTGTTTTGACGCGTTTTCTTCACGCGAACCGGTATCCACTTCGCTCGAAAACGCTTTAGGAGAATTTCGATGATGCTCGAGGGATGGCGCTGGTACGGTCCGGATGATCCGGTGTCTTTGGACGATGTCAGGCAGGCCGGGGCGACGGATATCGTCTCGGCGCTGCATCAGGTACCGATCGGCGAAGCCTGGACACGCAAGGCGGTCGAGGAGCGCAAGAACTTCATCGAGCACGGCCAGCCCGGCCGCTCGCAACTGACGTGGTCGGTGGTGGAGTCCATTCCGATCCCCGACGACGTCAAGCGGCTCGGGGCTAAGGCGACGGCCTCGATCGAGGCGTGGATCGCGAGTCTCGAAGCGGTGGCCGCGGCCGGCATCAAGATCATCTGCTACAATTTCATGCCGGTGGTCGACTGGTGTCGCACCGATCTGGAATGGGAGCTGCCGAACGGCGCCCGCGCCATGCGCTTCGACCAGGACCGCTTTGCAGCGTTCGAGCTGCATATCCTGAAGCGCCCCGCCGCCGTTCAGGAGTATTCGCCCGAGCAGCAGGCGCGCGCGAAAAAGCTGTTCGAGAAGATGAGCCAGGCCGATATCGACTATCTCGTCATGGTCATCGCCAGCGCGCTGCCGGGCTCGACCACCGAGCCGATGACGATCCCGCAATTCCGTGACCGGCTGGAGACCTACCGCGACATCACGCCAAAGATCTTGCGGCAGCATCTCGCCGAGTTCCTGGGCCGCGTCACGCCGGTCGCCGAGCAACTCGGGGTGTCCCTGACGCTGCATCCCGACGATCCGCCGCGCCCGCTGTTCGGCCTGCCGCGCATTGCCTCGACCGCCGACGACTATCAGGCTCTGTTCGATGCCGTTCCCTCAAAGGCCAACGGCATCTGCCTGTGCACCGGCTCGCTCGGCGTGCGCGCCGGGAACGATCTGCCTGCGATGGCCGAGCGCTTCGGACCGCGCATCGCGTTTGCGCATCTGCGCGCGACCAAGCGCGAGGCCGACGGCCTGTCCTTCTACGAGTCCGATCATCTCGACGGTGACGTCGACATGGTCGCGGTGCTGAAGGCGCTCTTGAAGGAGAACGCACGGCGTTCGCCCGACAAGAGAATCGTGTTCCGTCCCGACCACGGCCATCGTATGCTCGATGATCTCGCCGCCACCAAGCGCACCAATCCCGGCTATACCGCGATCGGACGCCTGCGCGGCCTCGCCGAACTCCGTGGCGCGATCAGGGCGATCGAGCATCGATAGGAGACCGGCGGCTCCATCAGGCGAGAAATCGCCGCGATGGCGGCCGCTGACAGCATCGGCGGCGCGATGGCAAGATGGTCGACGCGCAGAGCATGCCGCGAGCGGAGTTGAGAAATGCGCCTGACACAGTGTCATAACTTCCACGATTTCCGGCGGCTGGCGCGCCGCCGACTGCCCGGTCCGATCTTCGACTACATCGATGGCGCGGCCGACGATGAGACCACCCATCGCCGCAACAGCGCGAGCTTCGAGCATTGCGACCTTCTGCCCAACGTGCTGCGCGGCGTGCAGGACGTCGATCTGTCGGTCACCATCATGGGTCAGAAGCTCGCGCTGCCGTTCTACTGCTCGCCGACCGCCTTGCAGCGCCTGTTCCATCATGAAGGCGAGCGTGCCGTCGCCGCTGCTGCGGCGAGCTACGGCACCATGTTCGGCGTCTCCTCGCTGGGCACGGTGTCGCTGGAGGAATTGCGCAAGGCCCACGACACGCCGCAGGTCTATCAATTCTATTTCCACAGGGATCGCGGTCTCAACCGCGCCATGATGCAGCGCGCCAGGGACGCGGGCGTCGAGGTGATGATGCTGACGGTCGACAGCATCACCGGGGGAAATCGCGAGCGCGATCTGCGCACCGGCTTCAGCATTCCCTTCCGCCTGACGCCTGCGGGGATGCTGCAGTTCGCGATCAAGCCGATGTGGGGTATCCAGTATGTCAGCCACGAAAAATTCAGGCTCCCGCAGCTGGAGGAGCATGTCGACATGAGCGGCGGCGCCATGTCGATCGGTCGCTACTTCACTGAAATGCTGGATCCCGCGATGAATTGGGACGATGTCGCGGAGATGGTGCGGACCTGGAACGGCCCGTTCTGCCTGAAGGGGATCATGTCGGTGGAAGACGCGCGCCGCGCGGTCGATATCGGCTGTGCCGGGATCGTCCTTTCCAATCATGGCGGCCGCCAGCTCGACGGCTCCCGCTCGGCTTTCGATCAGCTCGCCGAAATCGTCGATGCCGTGGGCGACCGCATCGACGTGATGATGGACGGTGGCATCCAGCGCGGAACACATATCCTGAAAGCGCTGTCGCTCGGGGCCAAGGCGGTCGGGCTTGGACGATACTATCTCTATCCGCTCGCCGCCGCCGGCCGGCCCGGCGTCGAACGGGCCCTCGGCCTGCTGCGGGCCGAGCTCGTGCGCGATATGAAGCTGATGGGATGCACGTCGATCAGCCAGCTATCGCGCGCCAATCTGCGCTTCCGGCCCGGGTAGCGCGCCGTGATCGTTCGGCATCAATAGCAGGCGGCCATCGCGCCGAGCTTCGGATAGAGCCGGTCGATCGCGGCGATCTCGCTTTTCATCTGCGCGATGATCCAGTCGCGGATCTCGGCGGCGATGGGGCGCATCGGCCGGTTGCGCGGCGGCAGGAATTCGCAGATGCGCCGCGTGGTGGTGAGCGTTTCGGAGGCCGGCACGAGCGCGCCGGTCAGGAGCCAGTGCGAGGCCACCGTCAGCCAGCCGAGCGCGATGCCCTGGCCGAGCAGGGCGGCCTGCATCACGACGGCATAGTCGGTGAAGCTCAGCGCCTTGGCCGCACCGCGGCGGCCGGTGAGAAGCGAGGCGTAATCCGCCGCCCAGTCGCCCGGTGTCTCGGCGAGGCGAATGATGGTGTTGCCTTCGGTGGGATCGGTCTCGCCGAGATAGCCGGGGCTGCACATCGGCAGCATGACTTCCTTCATCACCAGCGTGCCGCCGGATGACGGCTCGTCGCGGTCACGGAAGCGCATGCCGAGGTCGACATTCTCGACCGGCCCGCGCAGCGCGCCGGAGATCAGTTGGAAGCGCAGATCGACGTCGGGAAATTGCTTCTGGAGCTTGTCGATGCGCGGCATCAGCCAATGTGTGGTGAAGGCGGAGGAGACCGACAGCGTCACCGTCTCGGTGCCCTTGCGGCGCCGCTCGATCTCGACGAGCCCGGTCTCGATGCTGCGAAAGCCTTCGAGCACACGGCGATAGAGCAGCTCGCCTTCCTCGGTGAGCACCGCGCGCCCCGCAGTGCGGTCGAACAGGCGGACGCCGAGATGCTCCTCGAACTGTCCGAGCATCCGGCTCACCGCCGGCTGCGTGACGTTGAGCTCGGCTGCTGCCGCCGTGAAACTGCCATTGCGCGCCGCTGCGTCGAAGACGAACAGGGCGTTACTGGAGGGCAGCATCCGGCGCAGCTCGGGCATAACGCCATGTTATGGACGCGGTGAGAATTTGGCAATTGCCGAGTTTTGCCAAGTCTGGTGTCATTGACATCACAGCCTAAAGACAGGACTTGCGAACGAAGATTTGGTGCGGTGCACGCTTCGGCCGTAAGTGGTCAACATTCCTGTCTATAAAGCAGGCTTATGGCGCGCAGTGAGGCACGCCATTGCAGGGAACGAGGCGAGGTCGATCGTTGGGCAAACGAGCGGAAAGCGTCGAGATCAGGTCCGCGAGCAAGGCGTATGGCCCCGTTCGCGCTCTCGACGACGTTTCGCTCAATGTCGGCGCCGGCGAGTTCGTCTCGCTGCTCGGGCCTTCCGGCTCCGGCAAGACCACGCTGCTTGGAATTCTCGGCGGCTTCATCCTGCCGTCGAGCGGAACCATCCTGTTCGGCGGTCGTGACGTCACCTGGATGCCGCCGCACAAGCGGGACATCGGCGTGGTGTTCCAGAACTACGCGCTGTTCCCGCATATGAGCGTCGGCGAGAACGTCGCCTTTCCCCTGCGCGCACGGCGCCTGCCGAAAGCGAGCTGGCCCGACAAGGTGCGCGCAGCACTCGCGATGGTCGGTCTCGCCGGCTATGAAGAGCGCGGCATCGCGCAGCTCTCCGGCGGCCAGCGCCAGCGCGTGGCGCTGGCGCGTGCGATGATCTTCGAGCCGCGCCTGATCCTGATGGACGAGCCGCTCTCCGCGCTCGACAAGCAGCTCCGCGAATCCATGCAGATCGAGCTGCGCGCGCTGCACCGGCGCATCGGCGCCACCATCATCTACGTTACCCACGACCAGCGCGAGGCGCTGACCATGAGCGACCGCGTCGCCGTGATGAAGGACGGCCGGCTGATCCAGATCGACGCGCCCGAGCGGCTGCACGATCATCCCGCGGATTCCTTCGTCGCGAGCTTCATCGGGGAAGCGACGATGCTGCCGGTTCGCCGCGTCGATGCCTCCAGCGTCGCGCTCGGCAATGCGCTGCTGCGCAGCGCCCGCGCCATTCCCTCAGGCGATGCCCTGATGCTCGCCGTGCACAGCGAAAAGCTCCTGATCGACGACGGCGCGCAGGATGCCGCCTGCAACCGGCTGACCGGAACGGTCACCGACATCGTCTACCAGGGCGAGAGTCTCCGCATCTTCCTGGCGCTCGCCGATGGCATCGCACTCAGCCTGCGCCAGCCGAGCTATCACCAGGCCTACAGCCGCATCCCGCCGCTCGGCGGCAGCCTCACCGTGACCCTTCACCCCGAGGACACCATCGTTGTCCCCAGGGCGGGGGACTGAACTCAAGCCTTGTTCAACCGAGAGAAGAAACCAAAGATGTCGTCAGCAGCCTCGTTCAGCAATTTCAAGGTTCTCACCTTCGACGTCGTCGGCACCTTGATCGATTTCGAGACCGGCGTACTCTCCGCGGTACGCAAGATCTCCGGCAAGTCGCCGGCCGAGCTCAGCGACGAGCAGATCTTCGAGCCCTACAAGCGCGGCCGCGACAAGCATTATGAGCGCTCGAGCGAGGCGATGTTCCACGTCTATCGCCATCTCGCCAAGGAGCTCGGGCTTCCCTCCGACGATGCGTCCTGCGATGTGTTCCAGCTCTCGGTGCTGCGCTGGGGGCCGTTCGCGGATTCGGTCGAGGCGCTGAAGCGCCTGCGCACGAGGTTCCGGCTGGTGGCGATGACCAATGCGGATCGCGTCGCGCTCTCCTGCTACGCGCACGCGCTCGGCAATCCCTTCGACGACACCGTCTGCGCCGACGATACCGGCGTTGCCAAGCCGAACCCGGAGTTCTTCGCCTACAACAAGGGGCGCCAGTCAGCTTTCGGCTACAAGCAGTCCGACATCCTGCACGTCGCGCAGAGCCAGTACCACGACATCGGGATCGCGCGAAAGCTCGGCTACAAGGTGTGCTGGATCGAGCGCCGCCAGGGCATCGCCGGTTTCGGCGGCACGCCGGCGGTGGAGACGCTGACCAAGCCGGACTTCCACTTCCCGACGCTGAAGGCGCTGGCCGACGCGGCCATCGGACCGGCGGCGTAAGGCATGAGCGGCGGCATGACACGGGATTGGAGCGCATTGCCATCGGCCAACTCGCTGTGGGAAGCCACGGCGGAGCCGGCGCGCGCGTGTCCCGTGCTGTCGGGCGAGCGACAGGCGGATGTGGTGATCATCGGTGCAGGCTACACGGGCCTCTCCGCGGCGCACCACATCGCCAAGAGCGGCCTGTCGCCGGTCGTGCTGGAGGCGAACCGTCCCGGCTGGGGCGCGAGCGGGCGCAATGGCGGGGTGATCACCGCAAAATTCCGCCTGTCGTTCCGCGAGATCGACGCCGCGCATGGTCGCGCCATGGCGCAGCGCATGTACGAGATCGCGCATGAATCGACTGACATGGTCGAGGAGCTGGTGTCCGAATTCGGCATCGCCAGCGCGGCGCTGACACGCACGGGCCAGGTCAAGGCTGCGCATAACGAGACGACGCTGAAGGCCGCGATCGACGAAGCCAACTGGATGACGCGCGAGATGGGCTCCGCCGAAGTCCGCATCCTCGACAAGCGCGGGGTGCGTGACGAAACCGGCTCCGACATTTTTGTCGGCGGCGTGCTCAATCCCGGCTCCGGCGGCATCCATCCGCTGAACTATCTGCGCGGGCTCGCCGATGGCGTTGCGCGCCGCGGCGTTCCGATTTTCCAGGAGTCGCCGGTGGTCAAACTCCGGCGTGAGAACGGCGGCATCGTCGCCGAGACGCCGCAAGGCGCGGTGCGCGCGAAACAGGCGATCATCGCCACCAACAGCTATTCCGATCTCACCAGCGCGACCGCGCATATGCAGCGTACGCTGATCCCATTCCGCAGCGCCATGGTTGCGACCGCGCAGCTGCCGCGCAATCTCGCGGGCAAGCTGATGCCGACGGGGCGCACCTACACCGAGACCAAGCGCATGATGCGCTGGTTCCGCATGGTCGACAACCGCGTCATCTTTGGCGGCCGCGGCGCCTTCGGCAAGCAGGACTCGCAAGCTGCCTTCGACGCCTTGCGCAAGGCGATGGTCGGCATCTTCCCGGATCTTGCCGATGTGCCGCTCGCCTATAAATGGTCGGGCCTCGTCGGCATGACGCTGGACTCGGTGCCGCATATCGGCCGGCTCGACGATCGCACGCTGGTCTCGATGGGCTACAACGGCGCCGGTGTTGCGATGTCGAGCCTGATGGGCCGCTATCTCGCCGCCTTCGTGCGCGGCGAGACGCCCGAGGTCGGGCTGCTCGATATCAGGCGCATGAAGGCGATCCCGTTCTATCCGCTGCGCGAGCCCGCCGTGCGCATGGTCGCCGGCTGGTACCAGTTTCTCGATGCGATCGGTCAGTGAGATTATTTGGTGATGGAGGAGGCGAGGATGATGACGAAACGGCATTCTGGATTTGGCTACGCCCTGTTGGGCGCCATCGCGTTTAGCGGCACCGCGGCGAGCGCCGCCGAGCAGATCACCTTCGTCTCGCAAGGCGGCGCCTATCAGGCGGCGCAGACGGTGGCGATCCTCGATCCCTCCGCCAAGAAGCTCGGCATCACCATCAACCAGGACTCCATTCCCGACGCCTGGCCCGCGATCAAGACGCAGGTCGGCAGCGGCAAGCCGATCTGGGACGTCGTCGACACCCCGACCGGCAACTGCCTGCGCGGCGGCGAGCAGGGGCTGATCGAGAAGCTCGACTTTTCGAAGATTCCAAACGGCGCCGCGATGCCGGAGGCCTATCGCAGTCCCTATTCGGTGTCCTACGAGTTCTATTCCAGCGTGCTGGCCTACAGCCAGAAGACCTTCCCGAAGGACGCGCCGAACAGCTGGGCCGATTTCTGGGACGTGAAGAAATTTCCCGGCCGCCGCGCGCTGCGCAACCATCCGTTCGCGACGCTCGAGGCCGCGCTGATGGCCGACGGCGTCGCGCCCGACAAGCTCTACCCGCTCGACGTCGACCGCGCCTTCAAGAAGCTGGAGGAGATCAAGCCGCACATCACGGTGTGGTGGACCTCAGGCGCGCAGTCGGCGCAGCTGCTCAATGACGGCGAGGTCGACATGGAGATGGCCTGGAACGGCCGCGTCAGCGCGGTGGCCAAGGAGGGTGCAAAGGTCTCCTTCACCTACAACCAGGGCGTCCTTCAGAGCACCTCGCTCTGCATCCTCAAGGGCGCGCCGAATCTCGATACCGCGGTGAAGTTCCTCAATGAGGCCGTCGATCCCGTGCACCAAGCCAATCTGCCGCTCAACATCGACTACGGCCCGGGCAATCCGAAGGCGTTCGAGACCGGCGTGATCAAGCCCGAGCGCGCCGCGCAATTGCCGAGCGAGCCGGCGAACGCGGCCAAGCAGGCGCTGATGTCCTACGCCTGGTGGTCCTCGCCCGCGGGCGAGGCCGCCGAGAAGCGCTGGGCGTCGTTCATGCAGAAGTGAGCGAGGCAGCGTTGACGAGATCGGTGCCAGATTCCTCCCAAAAGCATCAGCGCCGCGAGCATGCGCTGATGCTGGCATTGGTGTCGCCGGCGCTGCTCGTGATTCTTCTCCTGATCGTGCTGCCGGTCGGCTGGCTCGCCTGGCAGTCGATCTACCATGACGGTTTCACGCTGGAGAATTATCGCCGGGTCTTTACCGAGGACATCTACTGGCGCAGCTTTGCGCTGACCTTCGAGATCAGCCTCGCGGTGACGGTCATCGCGTTGCTGCTCGGCTATCCCGTCGCCTATCTCGCCAACGCCGTGCCGAAGGGCTGGAGCATCCTGATCCTGTCGCTGGTGGTGCTGCCGTTCTGGACCAGCGTGCTGGTCCGCGCCTATGCCTGGCTGGCGCTGCTCCAGCGCACTGGCGTGATCAACCAGTTCCTGCGCTATCTCGATGTGATCTCCGAGCCGCTCGCGCTGGTGCACAACACGTTCGGCACGGTGGTTGCAACCGTGCACATCCTGCTGCCGTTCATGGTGCTGCCGCTCTATGCCACCATGCAGAAGATCCCCGGCGATTTGATGCAGGCCGGCGCGAGCCTGGGGGCGAGTCCGTCGCTGACGTTTTTCCGCGTGTTCCTGCCGCTGTCGCTGCCGGGCGTGCTCGCCGGCTGCACCATGGTGTTCGTGCTCTGCCTCGGCTTCTACATCACGCCGGAATTGCTCGGCGGCGGCCGCACCGTGATGGTGTCGATGCTGGTGAGCCGCAATGTCGAGCTCTACAACCAGTTCGGCGCCGCGAGCGCGGTCGCCGTGGTGCTGCTCCTCAGCGTGCTCCTGATCTTCTTCGCCGTCAGCCGCTTCATCTCGCTCGATCGCGTGTTGGGGCAGAAATGACGCGCACTTCGCCCGCACGGATTGTCCTCTACGTGATCAGCGCGCTGGTGCTGGTCTATCTGATCCTGCCCGTCCTGATCATCGCGCCGATCTCGTTCTCCAGTGCGCGCTTCCTGACGTTCCCGCCGCCGTCGTTCTCGCTGCGCTGGTACCAGCAATATTTCGCCAATCCGGCCTGGATGCAGGCGACGCGGGTGACGCTGACGGTCGCGTTCTTCACGGTCCTGATCGCAACGCCGTGCGGGGTCGCGGCGGCCTACGCGATCAGCCAGTCGAAGCTGCGCATCATGCGCATCATCCACATGGCGCTGCTGCTGCCGCTTGTTGTGCCGATCATCATCACTGCGGTCGGCATCTTCTTCGTCTATGCAAAGGTCGGCCTGGTCGCGACCATGCCCGGCCTCGTGCTGGCGAACGTGATGCTGGGCCTGCCCTACGTCGTCATCTCGGTGCTCGCGGGCTTGCAGAGCTTCGATCCGGCACAGGAGATGGTGGCGCGCAGCCTCGGCATGAACCGCCTGCGCAGCTTCTTCGCGGTGACGCTGCCGCAGATCAAGTCCAGCGTGGTCGCGGGCGGCATCTTCGCCTTCATCTCGGCGATGGACGAGACCATCGTCGCGCTTTTCATCTCCGGCGGCCAGTATCAGCCGCTGACCAAGCGCATGTTCACCGCGCTGCGCGACGAGATCGACCCGACCATCGCCGCGATCTCGACGCTGATGACGGTGGCGTCGTTCATGCTGGTGCTGCTGGCGAGCACGCGGGGGAAGAGGGGCGGGTGAGGGGGGCTCCGGTCTCCGCCGTCATCACCCGCGAAAGCGGGTGATCCAGTATTCCAGAGACGGTAGTGGTTCCTCGATAGGCCGCGGCGTACTGGATTCCCCGCCTGCCGCCTACGCTAAAGCTTCGGCGCCCCTGGACCGCAGCCCCGGCGAAGCCTTGGCGTAGCCGGGTCGCGGGGAATGACAGCGAGTGTGTGGCTAAGCCGTCGCCGCCAGCCACGCCAGGATCATCTCCACGATCTGCGTCCGGCTCGTCGCCAGCACCCTGGGCTCGCTGAGGTCGCGGTCGAACAGGGCGCCGAAGGTGTGGCGGTTGGCGACGCGGAAGAAGCAGTAGGAGGAGATGGCGAGGTGCAGGTCGATGGCGTCGACGTCGTCGCGGAAGACGCCTTCGCCGCGGCCGCGTTCGAGGATGCCGTCGAGTGTCGCGATCACGCTGGCGTTGAGCTGGCGCAGTTGCAGATTCTGCTTCAGGTGCTTGCCGTGGTGGATGTTCTCGATGCTGACGAGGCGGATGAAGTTCGGATTGCGCTCGTCATGGTCGAAGGTGGCCTCGATCAGCCGGCGCAATCCCTCGCGGGCGTCGCAGCTTTCGATGTCGAGTTGGTCCTCCAGCGCGCGGATGCTGCGATAGGCCTCCTCCAGCACCGCGAGATAGAGCTGCTCCTTGCCGCCGAAATAGTAATAGATCATCCGCTTCGACGTGCGCGTCCGCGCCGCGATCGCATCGACGCGGGCGCCGGAATAGCCCTCCGAGGCGAATTCGGCCATCGCCACTTCGAGGATGTCGCGCTTGGTGCGCTCAGGGTCGTTGGTGCGCTTCGATGGGGGCGGCATGCGCTCGAGCATCACAGTTTCTCCCGCCAGTTTCCACGGATCACCTTGAAGGTGAAGGCAAATTTCGTCCGTCGGGGCATTGATCCAATGCGTATTGCATAAACGTACTAGTTCGTACATTATCGCTCCAAACCAAAGTTGCGGCAACCAGAACCAGAAAACGCGCGCGAGGCGATCTGCCTGACGCGAACCGCACCGGCCACATGGGGAGGAGCCTTCAATGACGCTGACGTCAACCGCACCGCTGCGCGCATCATCCAGCGCGGAAGCCACGCCGAACAAGCTGCCGAAGCGCGCCGCGCTGGTCAGCTTCGTCGGCAGCATGCTCGAATACTACGACTTCTTCATCTACGGCACCGCTGCGGCGCTGATCTTTCCGAAAGTGTTCTTCGCCAACGTCGATCCCTCGACCGCGACGCTGCTCGCGTTGCTCTCCTTCGGCATCGGCTATATCGCTCGGCCCGTGGGCGCCGTCATCCTCGGCCATTTCGGCGACCGTATCGGCCGCAAGACGGTGCTCTTGTTCACGCTGGTGCTGATGGGCGGCTCGACGCTGGCGATCGGCCTGTTGCCGGATGCCAAGACGATCGGCAATGCCGCGCCTGTCATCCTGACACTGCTCCGCCTGTTGCAGGGCCTGTCGGCTGCCGGCGAGCAGAGCGGAGCCAACTCCCTGACGCTGGAGCATTCCGCCAATTCCAACCGCGCCTTCTTCACGAGCTGGACCCTGAGCGGCACCCAGGCCGGCGCGATCCTTGCAACACTGGTGTTCATCCCGGTGTCGAGCCTGCCGGAAGACCAGTTGTTGAGCTGGGGCTGGCGCATTCCGTTCCTGCTCTCCGCGCTCGTGCTGCTGGTCGCCTACCTGGTGCGGAGGACCATGCCGGAAACGCCCGTCTTCGAAGACATCAAGGACAAGGCGCAGGTGGCGCGCTTCCCCGTCGTTACGCTCATGCGCGACTACTGGCCGGACGTGCTGCGCGTCATCGTCTGCGCGCTGATCGCGACCGTGAGCACGATGACCGCGGTATTCGCGCTCGGCTATGCCACCAGCAAGTTCGGCGTCGCCCGCCCGACCATGCTGTGGGCCGGCGTGCTCGGCAATGTCACCGCGCTGATCACCCAGCCGCTGTGGGCGCTGCTGGCCGACAGGATCGGCCGCAAGCCGGTGTTCATCGGTGGCGTGCTCGGCTGTGCGGTGCTGGTGTTCCCGTATTTCATGCTGGTGACATCGGGGAATACGCCGGCGATCTTCGCCGCGGCGATGATCCTCTCGGGTGTCATCTACGCCGCGCCGAACGCGATCTGGCCGTCGTTCTATGCGGAGATGTTCGACGCGCGCGTGCGTTACTCCGGCACGGCGATCGGCACGCAGCTCGGCTTCCTCGCCGCCGGCTTCACGCCGCTGGTGAGTGCGAGCCTGGTCGGCGAGGGGCCGAACGGCTGGATCCCCGTGGCAATCTTCGTTGCCTGCTGCTGCGTGATCTCGGCGGCATCTGCGGCAACCGCGCGCGAAACCCTCAATGTCGACATCGCCGATCTCGGCAAGCGGCACGCCTGAGTCGGGATGAGTGAAAGTCGCATGTTGACCAACGCAGTTTCGACCACGAGCGGGCCGATCATCGGCGCCGAGCAGAACGGCTTACGCGTGTTCAAGGGCGTGCCGTTCGCGACCGCGCGGCGTTTTGCCAAAGCGACACCGCCGCTCGCGTGGACGGAGCCGCGCCGATGCACGGACTACGGCGCTTACGCGCCGCAGCCCGGCCACCTCGATCATGCTGACGAGGAATCCTGTCTCAGCCTGAACATCTGGGCGCCGGCGGCGGATCACCCGCTGCCGGTCAAGTTCTTCATCCATGGCGGCGCCTTCGTCACCGGCGGCGGCGCCGATTATGACGGCTCCTTCCTCGCCGCCCACGGTCCGGCCGTCATTGTCACCATCAACTACCGGCTCGGGCCGCTCGGCTTTCTGCAACTGCATCGCTACGGCCTCACCGAAGCCAACAACCTCGCGCTCCAGGATACGCTCGCGGCGCTCGATTGGGTCCGTGCCAACATCGCGAATTTCGGCGGCGATCCGGATGCGATTACGCTGTCGGGACAATCCGCCGGCGCCTCCATGGTGATCGCGCTCGCAACCCTGCCGCATGCACGAGGCAAGTTTATCCGTGCCCTCGCGCTGAGCGCGCCCGGGCGCAACATCATGAGTGCGGGGCACGCCGACGATGTCGCGCGCCACGTGCTCGAGGAGCTCGAGCTTGCGCGCGATCCCAGCGCGATTGCGTCCGTGCCGCTGCCAAAGCTGTTCGCGGCGGTAGAGCGCGTCGGACGCAGGCTCGCGGACGAGACGGACGCAGGCACCGTGTTCGGTCCGGTGCTCGACGGGACCGTGATCGCGTGCGAGCCGCGCGACGTCTTCGCCGACGAAACTTTGCGCGACATTCCGCTCTGGCTCGGCTCCTGCCGCGACGAGATGGTGATGTTCCTGAAGAGCATGCCGCCGGCCGCGATGATCCGCACCACCGAGCGACAAGTGCGCGCGGCGTTCGGCGATGCCGGCTGGTGCCGGCTGCTATCCTATTATCGCGCCAACGCGCGCCTCGACGAGGATCCGTACGAGGCGCTGTTGTCGGATGCGTTCTGGCATCGCCCCATGGCCGATCTCGCGCGGCGTCATGCTGCGGCAGGCGGCGCGGTGTGGTTGAGCCGGTTCGATCATCGCCCGGCGCTGGAGCCGTTCCTGTCGCAGGGACCAACCCATGGCGCGGACAATGCCTGCCTGTGGGCGCATCTGCCTGATTTCATCGATCGGCCGATCCTCAGGCGCAAGGGCGGGCCGATGACCCCGGCCGACATTGATGTCGCGGCGCGGTTTCAGGCGAGCGTCTTGCGCTTCGTCACGACCGGCATGCCGGACGTCGCGCAAGCCTGGCCGCAGTTCGAGCCGGGCCATGAGCCGCTCGCGATCTTCGGCCAGCCGTTTCACATCGTGCCGATCAACAACGGCGCGCGCTTCCGCGTATGGGCGGAGCTATCGGCGCAGTCCGGACCTACGAAACAGCAGCGAGCGATCGCTCCATGATGATCGTGCGCTCATCGCCAAAGTAGCTGTCACGCACGGCCTTGAACCCGAGCCGTGCGTAGAAGGATTCCGCGGTGACGGAAGACGGGACGGTCAACAAAGCGATCTCTCGCTCGCGCGCGATGCGTTCGATCTCGGCCATCAGGAACTTGCCGATCCCCTGCGCCTGAACGTCGGGAGCCACGAAGACCGTGCGGACGACGCTTCCGTCAAGGCTCGCCGTTCCAGCGACGCGGCCGCCAAGGGCGGCAACAAGGACCGTGCGTTTGCGGATCAGCTCCAGAACGGCGGTCGGGCTGAAGCTATGCTCGACCCGCTCGATGATCTCGTCTGTGTAATCCCTCGCATTTGTCTCGCGCAGTGCGCGCAGAATGACGGCGCTGATTTCGCCGCTATCCTCTTCGCGCGCCGGGCGGATGCTGCAATCCATTGATCCCTCCACCCGCCCGGCAGTCGCTAGCCCTCACTGCATTATCGACGCAGCGATCTTCTCCGCCGACATCAGCACCGGGAAATTGGTGTTGGCGCATGGCACCACCGGGAAGATCGAGGCGTCGACGACGCGCAGGCCCTGAATACCTTTGACGCGGCCCTGGTTGTCCACCACCGCCATCGGATCGTCGGCCCGGCCCATGCGGCATGAGCACGAGGCGTGCCACACCCCGATGGTCGCCTTGCGGACGAAGGCTTCCAGCGCATCGTCGTCGTTCATCACCTGGTCGAAGGTGAAACCTTCGACGACGAAATTGTCGATCAGGTAGTGGCGCAGCGCCGCCGGCCCGTCCATCAAGGTCGCGGCGATCTTGGTCAGGATCCTGTTTTTGGTATTGACCACGCCGATCTTGCGCACCTTGTCGGTATAGGCGGCCGGAAACGGCTTGTCCGTCACCGCTTTCACCACGTCGCTCATCTGCACGGCCGCCATCTTGCGGAAGCCGCTCATCAGGCGGTCGAGGTCGCGGCGGTCGGACAGCAGATTGAACTCGACGATCGGCTCGGCGGCGGAATCGCGCGAGGCGAGCTTGACCTGTCCGGTCTCGGAATAGGTCTTGTTGACGAAGGTCAGCAGCGAGCCGATCTGCTCGCCGACCGCGTGCCAGGCCGATTTGCTGAGCAGGACGACGAACATATCGCCCTTCGGTACGCCCGACAGC
Source organism: Bradyrhizobium sp. LA6.8 (assembly GCF_040547935.1). Lineage (NCBI taxonomy): Bacteria > Pseudomonadati > Pseudomonadota > Alphaproteobacteria > Hyphomicrobiales > Nitrobacteraceae > Bradyrhizobium > Bradyrhizobium sp. LA6.8. The sequence continues at coordinate 466,395 of NZ_JBEPQQ010000004.1, read as the reverse complement.
CCGGATGAATAACGCAGGCCAAGCTGCATGTGGCGCCTGGTGTGCTCGTTCATGCGCGCGCCGCGGCGGACAAAGGACGACAGCGAAATCGAAGGATGATCCATCAGGCGCTGGCCGACGCCTGCCAGCCCCATCAGGACTGGAATGCCCATATCCTTGAGATGACCGACCGGGCCGATGCCGGCGCGCAGGAGATGCGCCGGCGAATGGATCGCGCCGCTGGAGAGGATGATCTCGCGGCCGCGGAATTCCTGTTCCCGTCCGTCGACCATCGCCTTCACGCCGACGCATTGCGTGCCTTCGAACAGCAGCTCTCTCACCTGCGTGTTGGTGGAGATGGTGAGATTGGCGCGCTTGCGCGTGTCGCGATCGAGATAACCCATCGCGGCCGAGACGCGTTGCTCGGCCTGATTGGAATGCGTCACCGGAAAATAGCCGTCGACGAACTCGCCGTTCTGGTCAGGCACGAACTGATGGCCGGCCTGCTGGAAGGCGTCGGCGAATGCCTGCGAATGCCGCGTCCAGTGTTCACGTGGAATTCTGCGTACCGGAATTCTGCCGTCCTTGCCGTGGTACGGGCCGTCGAAATCGAGGTCGCGCTCGACCTTCTTGAAGAACGGCAGCACGTCGTTCCAGCTCCAGCCGTCGGCGCCCCGCGCGTCCCATTCATCGTAGTCGGTCGGTGCGCCGCGGTTGGCCATCTGGCCGTTGATCGACGAGCCGCCGCCGAGCACGCGCGCCTGCTCGTATTTGCGCAGGGGAGGACGCGCTTCGTTCGGATTGTTGTGGCTGACGATCTGGGTCGTGACCTTGAGTTCGGTCCAGTGGAAGCGGGGATCGAAATAGGCCGTGCCCGGATAGCTGTCCCTGATCTCGGCGGGCTCGTTGCCGGGCGGTGTGTCCTGTCCGGCCTCGCACAGCAGGACCTTGTTGGCGCTCTTTGCGGAGAGCCGGTGGGCCAGCACGGACCCCGCCGAGCCGCCGCCGACGATAATGAAGTCGTACACGATTGGCGTTTCCTCTTGGTCTTGTCCGGGAAACGTAGCGCGTTATTTTCCCGAGGTCACGTCGGCATTGCCGCGACAGTTCGTAACTCGCATTGCTTGCCTGGCAACCACGATCGTGTAATTCTTCTGGCAGCGCCGATTTGATCCTCAGCTTGCGGGCGCTTCTACAAATGCAGCTAAAGAGACGTAGCTAAATTGACTAGCCAGTCCTGCATCCCCCGCATAGCGAGAACGATCGGCCATTCCGAATGGGAGGGGCCAAATGAGATTTGCTGCCATCGCGGACGTGCATGGGAATCGTCCGGCACTTGAAGCCGTCCTTGCGGACGTTGCCATGCTCGGCATCGACGAGGTCGTGAACCTCGGCGACCATGTCAGTGGCCCGCTCGAGGCAGCCAGGACCGCGGACCTGTTGATGGCGCGGGGCTTCCCGTCGATACGGGGCGACCAGGATCGAATCCTCGTCGAGCTCTGGCAGGCCGGCGGCTCCGCTCGCAGCGATTTCCGTCAGCTCGCGCGCAAGCACTTCGACTGGATGGCAAGCATGCCGTCCACGCTCACCTATAAGGGACGGGTGTTCCTGTGCCATGGATCGCCGCGGGATGACGCAGCTTTCTGGCTCGACCACATTGCCGACGACGGCTGCCCGCGCCCGAGCGGGATCGAGGCGATCGAGGCTGAAGCTGAGGGGATCGATGCCGAGATCATCCTGTGCGCCCACACGCACATTCCGCGCGTGGTGCGTTTGAGGGATGGACGGCTGGTCGTGAATCCCGGCGGCGTCGGGTTGCCCGGCTATGACGGGAAAGTGCCCGTTCCCTACGTGGTCGAGGTCGGTACGCCGCATGCGTGCTACGCGATTCTGGAGCATGCTGGCGCAGGCTGGTCCGCGACGATCCGCTACGTACCCTATGACACCACGGCCATGGCCGCACTGGCGCGCAGCAAGGGCATGCTCAGCTGGGCAAGCGCGATTGCGACGGGTTGGGTGGAGCGGGAGGGGAGGGAGGCCGACGCGTCCGTCATGCCCTGACGCGTCTCGTTCCGGCCGGCAACGAGGGGCAGCGGGGCTCGTTCAGCGCAGGAATGGCACGGGATGGGCCGCGCGATAGAAGAAGTTGATCAACGTGTTGATGTCGAACACCGGAAGGCCCGAGACTTCGGCGACGTCCTTCGAGAACGGGCACATGTTGGTGCATTCGAACAGGATCGCGCCCGGGTTTTTGCAGGACGCCATGAAAGCTTCCGTCATCTCGATCATCTCGGCGCGGAGGACGTCGGTGTCCAGTTCCTCGCAGCCGAGAATGTAGGTTGCGGGAAACTGCGCATCGGGCTTCATGCCCTGGATCTGGACGGGGATCTCGTCCGGCGACCAGCCGACACCGCGGAAATGCCCCTCGTTCATGTGGTGGCCGCGTTCGGTGAAGATGCCGATGACCTTGCCCGGCGGCAGCATGGCATGAATCAACGGCGCCTGGATCAGGCTCGAGGTGAAGACCGGGATGTTCACCGCAGCCGCAAGCTGCTTCTGGAACGGTGCGAGGAAGCCGCAGCTCGTCGTGATCGCCTTGACGCCGTCGGCTTCCAATTCGCGGGCCGCCGCGATGAACGGCTCGAGCAGGGTGGGATCGGGCTGGTCGCCCATGATCCTGGTCGCGTGCGCGCCGCGCACGATCTTGTAGCGCACCGGGAAGTCGTAGGAGAGCGCATTGCCGATGTCGCCGCGCGGACGCGGGAAGCGGGTATCGAGCATCAGGATGCCGATCGTCTCGCCGTAATTCGTGAAGCCGCCGCGGAGTTTCATAATCTACCCACCGATTTGGGATGGTCGTGACGGCAGTCTAATGCGTCTCGTGAAACCGGGCCAGGAACGCCTTCAGCCGCTCGCTGCGCGGCTGGCGGATCGTCTCTTCCGGCGTGCCGATCTCGGCCATGATGCCGTCGTTCATGAAGCCGACGCGGGTGGAGACGTCGGCGGCGAAGGCCATCTCATGCGTCACCAGCACCATGGTCATGCCTTCGCTCGCGAGGCTGCGGATGACGGAGAGGACTTCGCCGACAAGCTCGGGATCGAGTGCCGAGGTCGGCTCGTCGAACAGCATCACGTCTGGCTTCATCGCGAGCGCGCGCGCGATCGCGACGCGCTGCTTCTGGCCGCCGGACAGGCGGCTCGGAAAGGCGTCGGCCTTGTCGGCGAGGCCGACCTTGGCGAGCAAATCGCGGCCAAGCGCATCGGCTTCGTTTCGCGCCATGCCCTTCACCTGCACCGGTCCCTCTGTGACGTTGGCGAGCACCGACATGTGCGGGAACAGATTGAAGTGCTGGAACACCATGCCGACGCTACGCCGAAGCAGCGCGAGCTGCGCATCGCCGGCGGCGCGCATGCCCTTGCCGAAGGCGAATTTGTGCGTGCCGATCGCAAGCTCACCCTGCTGCGGCATTTCCAAGAGATTCAGGCAGCGCAGGAAGGTGGATTTGCCGGAGCCGGAGGCGCCGATCAAGGTGACGACCTCGCCGCGTGCGACCGAAAGCGAGACGCCCTTGAGCACCTCATGGTCGCCGAACGCCTTGTGGATGTTGTCAGCGATCAGAGCATTCATCGGTGCGCCCCCATCTTCAGCTCGACCCGGTCGGCAACCAGCGTCAGCGGGAACAGCACGACGAAATAGAGCACGGCGATCGTGGTGTAGACCTCGAGCGGCTTGTAGCTCGACGCCGTGATGACCGTGCCCTGATAGAGGAGGTCGCCGACCGCGACCACCGACACCAGCGAGGTGTTCTTGAGCTGCATGATGGTCTGGTTGATGAAGGAGGGGATCATCACCTGCGTCGCCTGCGGCAGCACGATGCGGCGAAAGATCTTGCCGCGGCGCATGCCGATGGCGCGGCCGGCCTCCCACTGGCCGGTGTCGACGGCCTCGATGCCGCCACGGAAGATTTCCGCATAGAACGAGCCGGCATAGAGCGACAGCGCGATGAAGCAGGCCATCGCCGGCGACATGTCGACGCCGATCAGCACGGGCAGGGCGTAGTAGACCCAGATCAGCTGCACCAGCAGCGGCGTGCAGCGGAACACCTCGATATAGAGACGCAACGGCACCGTGACCCAGCGCGGTGCCGTCGTGCGCAGGATGCCGACGAACAGTCCGATGGCGAGACCCGCGACCACCGTGGTCACCGTGTAATACACGGTGACCAGGAGCCCTTGGCAGATCAGGCCCCAATACGGCTTGAGCGCCGCGAAGTCCCAGACGTACATCGATCGACCGTCAGAACTGCACTTCGGGCGGGAGATCGTCGGCGGTGAGGCCGACCGCCTCAAAACCCTTGAGCATCCATTCGCGGGTCTGGCCCATCGCGCGGTTGTAGTCGGCCCAGGCGCTGAGGAAATCCTTGTAGCGGCGGTCGCTCTCGGCGCGGATACCCATGTTGGTCGGCAGCGTCAGCAGCGGCCGCGGAATGGCGAGATCGCCGAGGTTCGGATTCTTCTTCAGGGTCGAGACCGAGAGCACGGCCAGCGAGACGTTGCAGTCGGCGCGGCCGGTCGCGACGGCAAGGATCGCCTCGTCGCGGTTCTTGAAGCCGAGGATGGTGGCCTTCGGGCAGTAGCGGCGCGCGATCGTCTCATGGGTCGAGCCGATGTCGACGGCGATCTTGACCTCGGGCTTGTTGAGCTCGGCCCAGGTCTGCGGCTTGGCAAAGCCCTTCTTGGTGATGACGGTGAAGGAGTGCACCAGGATCGGCGTCGAGAAGTCGATGACGAGCGCGCGCTCCGGCGTCGGGTTCACGGCGAAGGCGAGGTCGACCTTGTCGGCCTGGAGATCGAGGATCTGGTTGCCCCAGGTCGATTCCAGCGTCTCGACCTTGGCGCCCAGCTTGCCGGCGATGTCCTTGGCCATGTCGATGCAGGCGCCCGACCATTCGTTGGTGGCGAGGTCCTTATGGAAATAGGGCTCCTGGCCGACGATGACGGCGACGCGCAGCACGCCATTCTTCTTGATGCGGTCGAGCGTCGAGGCCGGCGCATCGGCCTTGGCCGAGCCGCTCGCGGCGGCGATCGCTGCGCCTGCCAGCGCGACGGTGGTGAGAGCATCCCTGCGATTCATGGTCTCTGTCTCCCTGCAATCTGGGTCGGATCGTGTGTCCGGCCTCTGGACTATTTCTGTATTCAGGATAAAATGCAATACGGTATTTCGAGTTGCTGACCATTTGGGCGGCAAGGCAGAAATGAGCCCAATATCTTGGCAGGATTGCGCAAAATTCCTGATGGGGAGGGGTTGTCAATTGCATTTAAGTCTGAATACAAGACTGAACGCAATATGGAAGTGAGCTGAAGGAGAGGCCTGTGCGCGCCCTATTCGTCGATGCGAACGAGACCCTGGCAGCGGTGACCGACAAGCTGCTGGCCTCGCAGAAGCTGCCGGTCAGCATCAACCGCAATCCTTCGATCAAGCCCGACGATCTGCCCGGCCTGCTCGGCGATGCCGAGATCATGATCGTCGACCACACGGCGGTGCCATCAGCGATTGCCGAGAAATGCGCGAAGCTGAAGCACGTCGTCTTCCTCGGGACCGGCGCGCGCAGCTACATGAATCCGGAGGAGCTCGCTGAGCGCGGCATCTCCGTCCACACCATCAAGGGTTATGGCGACACAGCGGTTGCCGAATGCGCGATCGCGCTGATGTGGGCGTCTGCAAAAAGCTTCGGCGAGATGGATCGCGGCATGCGCGAGGGCAACTGGCTGCGCCGTGACGCGGTTCAGCTCACCGGCAAGACGCTCGGCCTGATCGGTTTCGGCGGCATCGCGGCGGAAGCCGCGCGTATGGCGGCGGGCTGCGGCATGAAGGTGATTGCCTGGAACAGGACGCCGAAGACCCATCCCGGCGTCGAGTTCGTCTCGCTGGAGAAGCTGCTCGCCGAGAGCCACGTCGTCTCGCTGCATCTCTTGCTCAACGACGAGACCAAGGGTTTCCTGTCGCGTGAGCGCATCGCCCAGATGCGTAAGGGCAGCATCCTGATCAACACCGCGCGCGGCGCCGTCGTCGACGAGGACGCGATGCTTGACGCGCTGCGCTCCGGCCACATCGCCCATGCCGGCCTCGACGTCTTCACCGTCGAGCCGCTTCCCGCCGGTCATCCCGTGACCAAGCTGCCGAACGTGACGCTGTCGGCGCATTCGGCGTTCCGCACGCCCGAGGCGAGCGACAATCTCATCGGCGCGGCGCTCGACCACTGCCGCCGCATCATCGCCACCGGCAAGTAAAAGCTAGGGACATCCCATGTCTGATATCACCCGCATCGACCAGAACGCCCGCCGCAGCCGCGCCTCCGTGTTCGGTGATCTCGTTTTCCTCGCAGGTCAGGTGGCGGACACCAAGACCGCCGATATTACCCAGCAGACAAAAGAGGCACTGGCGAAGGTCGACGACATGCTGGCACGCGCCGGCACCGACAAGTCCCGCCTGCTCAGCGTGCAGGTCTGGCTCAGGAACATGGACGATTTCGACGCCATGAACGCGGTCTATGATGCCTGGGTCGTACCGGGCAACACGCCGACCCGCGCCTGCGGCAAGGTCGAGCTTGCCGATCCCGCCTTCCGCATCGAGGTGATCGCGATCGCCGCGCGCAGTTGAGGCTCGGCCGTGACTGTCCAGGCGCCCGCATCGACCTTCCGTCCCGCCCAGCGCATCAGCGCGATCGGTGTCTCCGAGATCTTGAAGATCGGCGCAGTCGCGCAGCGGCTCAAGCGCGAGGGGCGACCGGTGATCGTGCTGGGCGCCGGCGAGCCTGACTTCGATACGCCTGATCATGCCAAGGACGCGGCGATGCGCGCCATCCGCGCCGGCCAGACCAAATATACGATCCTCGACGGCACCGTGGAATTGAAGGCGGCCATCGCCGAGAAATTCCGCCGCGAGAACGATCTCGTCTATGCCGCCGACGAGATCACCGCAGGCGCCGGCGCCAAGCAGGTGATCCACAACGCCTTCATGGCGACACTCAGTCCCGGCGACGAGGTCATCCTCGCAGCACCCTACTGGACCAGCTATGCCGACATGGTGCGGATCGCCGACGGCACGCCGGTGGACGTGCTCTGCCGCGAGGACAACGGCTTTCGCCTCGACGCCGCCGATCTCGAACGCGCGATCACGCCGGAGACGCGCTGGCTGCTGCTCAACTCGCCGTCCAATCCGACCGGAGCCGCCTATTCGGCCGCGCAGCTTCGCCCGCTCCTGGATGTGCTCAAGCGCCATCCGCATGTCTGGTTGATGGCGGACGATATCTACGAGCACCTGATTTATGACGGCATGCCGTTCGTGACCGCAGCGACGCTCGAGCCGAGCCTGAAATCACGCACGCTGACGGTGAATGGTGTTTCCAAGGCCTACGCCATGACCGGCTGGCGCGTCGGCTATGGCGGCGGCCCGCGCGAATTGATCGCAGCGATGGCGGTGGTGCAGAGCCAGAGCACGACGAATCCGTCCTCGGTGAGCCAGGCCGCTGCGATCGCCGCACTGACCGGCCCGCAGGATGTCCTGATCGAACGCCGTGCCGCGTTCCAGCGCCGCCGAGACATCGTGGTCGATGCGCTCAATGCCATTGACGGCGTCAACTGCCGCCGGCCGGAAGGCGCGTTCTATACCTATGCGAGCTGCGCCGGCCTGGTCGGTCGCCGCACGCCGGATGGGACCGTTATCGATAGCGATGCCGCGTTCTGCCGCTTCCTGCTGGAGAGGCATGACGTGGCCGTGGTGCCGGGCAGCTGTTTCGGCCTTGCACCTTATTTCCGCCTGTCCTACGCCACCTCGGAACAAAACTTGCGCGAGGCCGTGATGCGCATCGCCAAAGCCTGCAGGGAGCTGTCATGACCATTCGCAACACCCGCACCGGGGGCCAGATCCTGATCGATCAGCTCGTCGCCCAAGGCGTCGAGCGCGTCACCTGCGTGCCGGGCGAGAGCTACCTCGCGGCACTCGACGCGCTGCATGACAGCCCGATCGACGTCGTGATCTGCCGCGCCGAGGGTGGTGCTGCGATGATGGCGGAAGCCTATGGCAAGCTCACCGGCCGTCCCGGAATCTGCTTCGTCACCCGCGGCCCCGGCGCCACCAATGCCAGCCACGGCGTCCACATCGCGATGCAGGATTCGACGCCGATGATCCTGTTCGTCGGACAGGTCGACACCGGCATGCGCGAGCGCGAGGCGTTCCAGGAGCTCGACTACAAGGCGGTGTTCGGCACCATGGCCAAGTGGGCCGTCGAGATCGATCGCCCCGATCGCATTCCGGAGCTGGTCGCGCGCGCCTTCCGCGTCGCCATGCAGGGCCGTCCGGGTCCCGTGGTGATCGCGCTGCCGGAGAACATGCTGACCGAGACGGCGGCCGTTGCCGACGCCATGCGCATCGAGCCGGCCGTGAGCTGGCCGGCACCATCAGATCTCGAGCGCGTCGGCGCCATGCTGGCGAGTGCCAAGGCGCCGCTTGTCATCCTCGGCGGCTCGCGCTGGACCGATGAGGCGACCAAGAGCATCGCGCGCTTCGCCGAGCGGTTCGACCTGCCGGTCGCGACCTCGTTCCGCCGGGCCTCGCTGATCGATGCCGATCATTCGCATTATGCCGGCGATCTCGGCATCGGGCCGAGCCCGGGCCTGAAGGCGCGCATCGACAACGCCGACGTCATTCTCCTGATCGGCGGCCGCATGTCGGAGATGCCGTCCTCGTCCTACACACTGTTCGATATCCCGACGCCGAAGCAGAAGCTGATCCACGTGCATCCGGGCTCGGAAGAGCTAGGCCGCGTCTACCAGCCTGAGCTCGCGATCCAGGCGACGCCCGCCGCGTTCGCCGCCGCCGTCGAGACGCTGAAGCCATCAGGCGCGGTCGCCTGGAAGGGTGAGGCCGCCAAGGCGCATGCCGATTACCTTGCCTGGACCGACAAGGCGCGTGAGCTGCCGGGCACATTCCAGTACGGCCAGGTCATGACCTGGCTGCGCGACCGCCTGCCGAAGGACGCGATCGTCTGCAACGGTGCCGGCAACTATGCCGGCTGGATCCATCGCCATCACCGTTTCCACAGCTTTGCCGCCCAGCTCGCGCCGACTTCGGGCTCGATGGGATATGGCGTGCCGGCCGCGGTGCTTGCAAAGCGGCAATATCCGGATCGCGTCGTCGTCGCCTTTGCCGGTGATGGCTGCTTCCTGATGAATGGCCAGGAATTCGCGACCGCCGTGCAGTACGACGCGCCGCTGGTGGTCATCGTCGTCGACAACTCGCAATACGGCACCATCCGTATGCACCAGGAGCGTGATTATCCCGGCCGCGTGGTCGGAACTCAGCTCAAGAACCCTGACTTTGCGATGTATGCGAAGGCATTCGGTGGCCATGGCGAGCGCGTCGAGCGCACCGAAGAGTTTGCGCCGGCGTTCGAGCGCGCGCTCGCTTCGGGCAAGCCGTCGATCCTCCACTGCATCATCGATCCGCGCGCGATCTCGGTCGGCAAGGATTTCGCGCCGGCGGTGAAGGCGTAGCCGATGTCGGAAGGCCGCCACGTCGCTATCATCGGAGCCGGCGCGGTCGGCGTGATCAGCGCCATCGAGGCGCTGCGCGAGGGGCATCGCGTCACGCTGATCGACGCAGGCGAGCCCGGTGGCGAACAGGCGGCGAGCTACGGCAATGCCGGCTGGCTCTCCTCCCATTCGGTGATTCCGCCGGCCGAGCCGGGCCTCTGGAAGAAGGTGCCGGGTTATCTGATGGACCCGCTCGGCCCGCTCGCGATCCGCTGGTCTTACTTGCCGAAGGCGCTGCCCTGGCTGGTCAAGTATTTGCTCTCCGGCTGGACCGAGGCACGGGTCGAGAAGACGGCGTTTGCGCTGCGCGATCTGCTGAAGGACGCGCCGCTGCTGCACAAGAAGCTCGCGGAAGAAGCGGGCGTGTCCGAGTTGGTCGAGCGCAACGGCGTGATGCACGTATTCCCGTCGCGCGGCAATTTCGACAGCAATCTCGGCTGGCGCCTGCGCAAGAAGGTCGGCGTCGAATGGATGGAGCTGAACGCCGACGAGATGCGTCAGCGCGAGCCGGATCTGCATCCGCGCTACACCTTTGGCGTGGTGGTGGAGGAGGCCGGACGCTGCCGTGATCCCGGCGCTTACGTTGCGGCGCTGGCCCAGCATGCGCTCGCGAGCGGTGCCAAGCTCGTTCATGCCAGGGCGACCGGTCTGAAGCTTTCAGGCAACAAGCTCGTTGCCGTTCTCACCGAGACCGGTGAGATTGCTTGCGATGCCGCGGTGGTCGCCGCCGGCGCGCGGTCAAAACAGCTCACCGCATCCGTCGGCGATCCCTTGCCGCTCGAAACTGAGCGCGGCTATCACGTCATGATCGAGAACCCGGAATCGGGTCCGCGCAGCTCGATGATGGCGTCCGACGTCAGCATGGTGGTGAACTGGACCGACAAGGGCCTGCGCGCCGCCGGCACGGTCGAGATCGCCGGCCTCGACGCCGCGCCGAACTGGAAGCGCGCCGAGATCTTGCGCGATAGCCTCTTCAGCATGTTCCCAAAACTGCCGAAGGACATTCCCCCCTCGCGCATCAAAACCTGGTTCGGCCATCGGCCGAGCATGCCGGACGGCCTTCCCTGTATCGGCCATGCGCGTGCCTCGCGCGATATCGTCTACGCCTTCGGCCATGGCCATGTCGGCCTGGTCGGATCGGCCCGCACCGGCCGTCTGGTCGCGCAGCTTCTGAGCGGCAAGCAGCCGGAGATTCCGCTCGCGCCGTTCGCGCCCACTCGCTTCCTCTGAGAACGCACCATGACCTATCCAGCCAACTCGTCCTCTCGCATCGCCCGCGGCGGCAAGGCCATCTATGGCGCGCCGCTCGGCATCTTGATGCTGGAAGCGCGCTTTCCCCGCATTCCCGGCGACATGGGCAACGGCACGACCTGGCCGTTCCCCGTGCTCTATCGGGTGGTGAGCGGCGCTTCGCCGGAGAAGGTGGTGCTGAAGGGCGCCGCCGGCCTGCTGCCTGACTTCATCGATGCGGCCAAGGACCTGGTCCGGTTGGGCGCGGAAGCCATCACCACCAATTGCGGCTTCCTCTCGCTGTTTCAGAAGGAGATCGCGGCCGCCGTCGGCGTTCCCGTCGCGACCTCGTCGCTGATGCAGGTGCCGTGGGTGCAGGCGACCTTGCCCCCAGGCAAGCGCGTCGGCCTCGTCACGGTATCAGGTTCGACCTTGACGCCGGCCCATCTCGAAGGCGCCGGCGTGCCGCTCGATACGCCACTGGTCGGCACCGAGCACGGCAAGGAATTCTTTCGCGTCCTGATCAAGGCCGAGAAGGACGACATGGATGTGGCCCAGGCCGAGCGTGACGTGGTCGAGGCGGGCAAGGAGCTGGTCGCGAAAAATCCGGATGTCGGCGCCATCGTGCTCGAATGCACCAACATGCCTCCTTATGCGGCAGCTCTGCAGGCCGAAGTTGGACTGCCGGTCTACGACATCTATTCCATGATCACCTGGTTTCATGCTGGACTGCGCCCGCGCGCGTTTGCCTGAGCCCGGCTGTCGCAAAGCTCTGCACAAGATGTGCTAGGCAGCTGTTTGGATTGCAATCGTCCATGCAGCCCCGGTATATTGGGCTGTGTTCGGGTATGAATGCAGCTTATGAAGAGCAACGTGGAACTGGCTTCCGATAGTATCGTCGATCGCGTCTATGAACAGCTCAAGGCGATGGCCGTGAGCTATGAGTTCAAGCCGGGCGAACGGCTCAACGAGGGCGAGCTGGCAAAGCGCCTCGGCGTCAGCCGCACGCCGCTGCGCGAAGCGCTCAACCGTCTCAACACCGAAGGCTTCCTGCGCTTCACGCCGGGCAAGGGTTTTTTCTGCCGCGAGCTCGACGCGCACGAGATCTTCGATCTCTACGAGCTGCGCAAGTCGATCGAGGTCGCCTCGGTCCGCCTCGCCATCAAGCGCGCCAAGGACGAGGACATCGACGCGCTGCTGAAATTCCTCGAAGCCACCGGTCCCGATCCCGGCGAGCGCTCCTCGGTGGAGCTGGTCGAGCTCGACGAGACCTTTCACGAGCGGCTGATGGCGATGTCGAACAATGCCGAGATGCTGCGCGTGCTCCGCAACGTCAACGCCCGCATCCGCTTCGTCCGCTGGATCGACATGGACAGCATCAACCGTTCCAACACCCAGGCCGAGCACCGCGCGGTCGTCGAAGGACTGAAGGCGCGCGACGAAGAGGCCTGCGTCTCGGTGCTGGAGAAGCACATCGACCGCCGATTGGATCGCATCACCTCCGCGATCAAGGAAGGCTACGCGCAGATCTACATGCCCGCCGCGGCAAGGTCCGCGGCGAATTGAGTCGCTAGTCCAGGCGACAGTGTCTCTTCCCTTCTCCCCTTGCGGGAGAAGGTGGCGCGAAGCGCCGGATGAGGGGTATCTCTCCGCGCGTACGGATACGCATGAATGCGCGGAGACAGACCCCTCACCCCAATGAGTTTGTATCTACCTGCGGTGATGCCCTCTCCCGCAAGGGGAGAGGGCACAGTCATGCGCATCGTGCTCTGGTCCACAGGCGACAAGAAAAAGGCAGCTATACAATCCCTCGATATCTGCTCATGCCAGACGGTCAGAGCTTTCGCGCGGAATAATCGCTAGCGTCCGCTCGAAATTCATGGAGACACGCGGTGCACAGCCCTCAACCGAATCCTGAAACGCGCAGCAGCGATGACTGGCCGTCCGAGCTCTATCGCGTCCTCAAGGCCGCCGACGTCAGGCAGATGTCCTACGTGCCGGATGCCGGCCACAGCCAGCTCATCCGCATGTTCTCGGCCGACCGCGACGTCACCACCAACGTGCTGACGACCGAGGAGGAGGGCATCGCCATCGCCGCCGGCGCCTGGCTCGGCGGGCAGCGCAGCGTGCTCTTGATGCAGTCGAGCGGGGTCGGCAATTGCATCAATATGCTGTCGCTGTCGGCGATCGGCCGCTTTCCCCTGCTGATGCTGGTGACGATGCGCGGCGAATGGGCCGAGTTCAATCCGTGGCAGGTGCCGATGAGCCGGGCGACGCAGCCGTCGCTGGAAGCGATCGGCCTGAAAGTGATGCGCGCGGAGACGGCGGAGGATCTGGTCGAGACGGTCGGATCGGCGGCATCGCTCGCCTACGAGTCCGACCAGCAGATCGCGGTTCTGATCGGGCAACGCCTGATCGGCAAGAAGAAGTGGTGATGCCGATGCAAGCTCAACTCGATCGTCGCGCCGCTGTCGCCGCGCTCCTGAAGAACCGCAAGGACACGCTGGTCGTCTCCGGTCTCGGTTCGCCTACCTATGACCTGCATTCCGTGGGGGATCACGACGGCAATTTTTATCTCTGGGGCGCGATGGGCGGCGCCGCGCTGATCGCGCTTGGGCTCGCGCAAGCCCAGCCAGGCAAGCGCGTCCTTGCCCTGACCGGCGACGGCGAGCAGTTGATGGGTCTCGGCGGCATCGCCACCATCGGCGTCGCGCGTCCGCGCAATCTCGACATCGTCGTGATCGACAATCAGCATTTTGGCGAGACCGGGATGCAGGCGAGCCACACCGGCCGCGGCGTCGATCTCACGGCAATTGCGGTGGCCTGCGGCTTTGCCGCGACCGGAACCGTGCGGACGCTCGAGGAGGTGCAACGCCTCGCCGCGCAGATCGCCGGACCGGCCGATGGCCCGCGGCTTTTTGTCATCAAGGTTCTGGCCGAAAATCCGCCGCGCTCGCTGCCCTCGCGCGATGCCGTCTTTATCAAGAACCGGTTCCGTGCTCATCTCGGCTTCGCGGCGGCTTGAACCGGGGTCCTCTCCGGGATAGCTCGCTGCCCAAGCAGCTATCCTGGAGTGAGACCCATGAAACTATCCGGCAAGGTCGCCGTCATCACCGGCGCGGCGCGCGGCATTGGCAAGGCGTGCGCAAAACGGTTCCTCGACGACGGCGTCAAGGTCGTCATCTCGGACGTCGATACGGATGAGCTCGAGAAGACGGTCAACGAGCTGGGCAAGCCCAAGGAATTGTATGCCGTGCCATGTCACGTCGCGCGGCGTGCGGACGTCGATCGCGCGGTGGCGACCGCGGTCAGGGAATTCGGCCGGCTCGACATCATGGTCAACAATGCCGGCGTCGCCCGCAACCGCGACATCCTGGAGATTTCCGAAGAGGAATTCGACGAAATTATCGGCATCAACCTGAAGGGCGCGTTCTTCGGCGTGCAGGCTGCCGCGAAGCAGATGATTGCGCAGGGCGGTGGCGGGGTCATCATCAACATGTCCTCGGTGAACGCGCTGCTGGCGATCCCGACGCTTGCGACCTACGCCATCTCCAAGGGCGGCATGAAGCAGCTGACCTCGGTCGCCGCCGTCGCGCTCGCCCCGCACAATATCCGCGTCGTGGCGGTCGGGCCGGGCACGATTTTGACCGACATGGTGGCGTCGTCCATCTACACCTCGGAGGATGCCCGCAAGACGGTGATGTCACGCACGCCGGCGGGCCGTGGCGGCGAGCCGAGCGAGGTGGCTTCCGTCGTGGCGTTCCTTGCGAGTGATGACGCGTCTTACATCACCGGGCAGACGATCTATCCGGATGGCGGGCGGTTGATCCTGAACTACACGGTGCCGGTGAAGGACAAGTAGGGCTTCAAGACTTCACCGCGCCCGACGTCATGCCGTCGATGAACTGACGCTGCAGCAGCACGAAGATCGCAACGATCGGCAGCACGATGGTGACGGCTGCGGCCAGCATCTCGCCCCAGTCGGTCGAATACTGGCCGGTCAGATTGTAGAAGCGCACGATCGCGGTGACGTTGCTGTCGTTCTGCAGGAACGTCACGGCGATGACGAACTCGTTCCAGGCGTTCAGCCCGACGATGATGGCGACCGTGAGCAGCCCGGGCCGCATCATCGGCAAGATCACGTACCAGAAGGTCTGCCACGGCTTTGCGCCGTCAACTTGGGCTGCTTCCTCGAGCGCGACGGGAATCGCGAGCGCGTAAGTGCGCAAGAGGAAAATTGCAAACGGCGAGAACATCGCCGTGTAGATCAGCGCCACCGCGGGGATCGAATTGACCAGCCCGAGCTTCGCGAAGATGAAGTAGAGCGGGTAGAGATAGAGCTGCACGGGCACGGTGATCGTGGCCATGAAGTAGAAGGTGATGAAGCGCCAGAATTTCCCCTTCTGCCGCGCCAGCACATAGGCGCAGGGCGTCGCGGTGACGCACACCATCAGAATGGTCAGGATCGCGACTTCGGCACTGTGCAGCAGGCTCGGGCCGAGTTGGGCGTTGCGCCAGGCGGAGGAAAAATTCTCCCAGTGCAACTGGGTCGGCAGCGCGAGCGGATTGCTGCCGATCTCGACCGTCGTCTTCAGTGCGTTCATCACGGCGAGCACGATCGGCAGCAGCGAGCTGAACGATGCGATACCGATCAGCCCGAGGCTGAATGTCCTGCTCCAGCGATCCCCGATCATGTCGATTGCGCGTCGTCGGTGATCTGGAGCCAGAGATAGACGGCGGTGGCACACAGGCCGAACAGGCTCATGACGCAGGCGGCGGCTGCAGCCTGGCCGACGTCGCCTTCGAAGAAGGCGTGGCGGTAGGCAAACGTCGCCAGCACCTCGCTGCCATAGGCGGGGCCGCCGCGGGTGACGATGAAGATGAATTCGAAGACCTGGAACGACCAGATCACGGTCAGGATCAGCATCAAGGTCAGGGTCGGGCGGATGCCCGGGATCAGAACGTAGCGGAACAAAGCAAAGAAGCCGGCTCCGTCGAGCCGCGCGGCTTCGATCTGGTCGATGCTGATCTGCCGCATCGCCGACAGGAACACGACCGCGAGAAAGCCCCACCAGTGCCAGATGTCGACCGCGGCGACAGCATAGAGCGAGCGGTCGGGATCGGCGAGGGGATCGGAGATGGAAAAGCCGTGCTCGTTCAACCAGGCGACGACGCCGGTCGCGGGGCTGAAGATCATGCCCTGAAAGATGCGGCCCGTGACTGCGACAGCGATGATGCGCGGCAGGAAGATGATGGACTGGACCACGATGCGCGCCTTCGGCGCCATCAGCAGCGCCGCTGCCATCACGAGCGCGAGGCAGACCGGCACGGTGAGGAAGATCGCCGTCCAGATGAAGTTATTTGTCAGCGCCGACCAGAACACGGGATCGGCGAACATGTTCTGAAAGTTGGCCAGTCCCGCCCACGCCGGCTTTCCGACACCGTCCCACATGAAGAAAGCCGCCGTGAATGTCAGCACGGCGGGAACCAGGATGATGCAGACGTTAATCAGGAGCGCTGGAAGCGCGAAGAGCCACATCGTGCGTCAGGCCGTCCGCGGCGGCAGCGGCGGCACCTTGCCTTCCTTTGCTTCCTGGCTGAAGAGCGTCTGCATCCGCGTGAGGTAAGCGTCCGGCGTGATCTTGTTGAGCCAGACCTGCTCGATGCCTTCGATCAGATAGGAGTTGGTGGCGCCGGGCCAGAACGTCCAGGTGGTGAAGCCGTACTGCCCCTTGCTGAACGCTTCGTGCAGATTCGCGATCGTCTTCTCGAATAGGGGATAGCCGATGCCCTGGAGCATGTCCGGCGGCAGGTCCTTGACCGGGAGTGCCCATTTGCCGGGCCAGTCGCGGTTCATGGTCTCGTAGAACTTGCGCGTCAGCATGAACTCGAACACTGCGGCTGCGCCTTCCGCATTCTGCGAGTTCTTGGCGATCGACAGCGTCGCGCCGCAGGCGAGATGTACCAGTGATCCCGTGAAGGCCGAGCCGAGGGTCGGCGTCGGCATGACGTCCATCACGGTATCGGGCTTCGACATGCCGTAGGATTTGGTGCCGAACGACCAGGTGCCGCTGAACGCCATCGCCGCCTTGGCGTTGACGACCTGGAGGAAGCTCTGCTCGATGGTCAGCGAGAAATAGTTCTTGCCGAAATAGCCCTTGTTGTACCACGCCTTTGACAGTTCGACCGCCTCGACGAACGGCGGCGCGGTCCAGGGCAGTTCGCCGGCAAGTGCCTTGCGCACGTTGTCGGGGCCAGCGACGTTGTTGAAGAACACCGTCATCAGCCACTCGTTCACGCCCTTCCAGTCGGCATTGCCGGCGCCGAAGGGGATGATGCCTCTGGCGAGCGCTGCGTCTGCGATCGCCTCCATCTCCTGCCGGTTGGTCGGCTGCTTCCAGCCGTTCTGCTTGAACAGCTCCTTGTTATAGAACAGGTGCATCGACTCGTAGTCGCGCGGCAGCGCGTAGAGCTTGCCGCCGTAGACGCTGGTGTTGAGCAGCGGCGCCAGGAAGCGATCCTTCCACTTGTACTTCTCGGCGAAATCGTCGAGCGGCAGCACCTGGCCGGCATTCGCGATCGCGGTGAGATAGGCGGGACCCGCTGTCTGCACGATGTCCGGGCCGTTACCGGCGACGAGTGCGACCTTCAGGAGGTTGTTGACGGCGGCGCCCTTCACCTCGAGCTGGAGCAGATATTTGTCCTGCGAGGCGTTGAACGCCTCGACCAAATCGTTGCGCAGCGCGGCCTGGCCGTCCGAATTCGCCTGGCCGAACCAGAACGTCACGACCTTGCGCCCGTCCTCGGCGCGAACGTCGCGCGGCAAGCTAGCGGCAAGCGCGGCAGCGGGGATGGCGGAAACAAGCTGGCGTCGGGTCATGGTCATGGCGATGAACCTCGGTTTCCTCAGGTCATTGGCGGTGATTGTTGATTTTCCTTTAGTAATACGTATAACTAAGCCAAATGGCGACGTCAACAACGAGGACGAAGCGGGGGAAGGGGCGCGACAAGCAGGCGCCAGCCCGCCCCACGCAGAAGGATATCGCGCTCGCGGCCGGTGTTTCGCAGGCCGCGGTGTCGCTTGTCCTGAACAAGACGGAGACGCCGTCCGTTCCGCCTGCGACGCGCACGCGCATTCTTCAGGTCGCACAGGAGCTGGGTTACCAGCCGAACCATCCGGCGCGGATGCTGCGCAGCGCGCGGACCATGACGTTTGCCTGTGTCATTCCAGATATCACCAATCCGTTCTATCCAGGCCTCGTCCGGGGATTGCAGACGGTCGCGGCGCCGGCTGGCTATGACGTCCTGATCTTCGACACCGACGGGCGGCCGGAAGGCGAGGCCCGCGCCATCGACTGGCTCCTCCAGGGGCGCGCCGACGGCGTCGTCGCAACGTTCTTTCATCTGCGGGCGCCCCAGCTCGCCGTGCTCGCGCGTAAGGGCATCCCGCTGGTGCGGCTGGAGAGCCAGCACAAGCCGGACGGACCGCTCGCGATCGACAGCGTCTATATCGACAATGCCGAAGCGGCCGCGGAAATGACGCGGCTTCTGATCGCGCGCGGGCACCGGCGCATCGCGATGATCCAGGCCGAGTTCGGCCCGAGCCAGCGGCGCGCGCAGGGTTACGGCGCGGTGATGCGGGAAGCGGGACTTGCGCCTGATTTCATTACCGACAGCGCCTATTCCGAGGAATCCGGCGCGCGTGCGATGAAGCGGCTGCTCGAAAGAAAGGGCGATCGCCCGACCGCCGTGTTCGGCGCGAGCGACGTGCTGGCGCTCGGTGCGATGGAGGCGGCGCGTGCTGCCGGGCTCTCGATCCCCAGCGACATTGCAATCGCCGGCTTCGACGATATCCCGGTCGCAAAGCTGCTCGGGCTCACCACGGTGCGGCAACCGGAGTTCGATCTCGGCGCGCTTGCGGCGGAGACGCTGGTCAAGCGGTTGCAACCGGGCGGGCTCGTGGCGTCGGGCCGGAGCCATGAACTGAAATTCGAGATCATGAAGCGCTCGTCGGTCTGACCCGCGAGCCAAGCAATTGGATATGGGAGTGAACTCGTGACAGCTATTCCTCATGACTACGCGGAGCGGGTCTATGCCGGCGTGCTTGGCAAGCTCATCGGTGTCTACCTCGGCCGGCCCTTCGAAGGCTGGACCTATGAGCGCATCATGAAGGAGCTCGGGCCGATCAACTACTATGTCAACGACCGTCGTGACGTCGCGTTGCGATCCCATCATCTCGTCGTCACCGACGACGACGTCTCCGGCACTTTTGCGTTTCCCCGCGCGCTTGCCGACAATGGCTATCCGAAGCGTCTCACCTCGAAGCAGATCGGGCAAGCCTGGCTGAACTACATCGTCGAGGAGCGCGCCATCCTGTGGTGGGGTGGCATCGGCAATTCCACCGAGCACACCGCCTATCTGCGGCTGAAGTCCGGTATCCCGGCGCCGCAGAGCGGCTCGATCGAGCTGAACGGCACGACCGTAGCCGAGCAGATCGGTGCGCAAATCTTCATCGACGGCTGGGCGATGGTGAGCCCGGGTAATCCCGAGCAGGCCGCTTATCTGGCCGAGCAGGCCGGGCGCGTGAGCCATGATGGTGAATCCGTGCATGCCGCAAAACTGCTCGCGGCGATGGAGGCGCTGGCCTTCGTCGAGCACGACGTGCAGAAGCTGATCGATGTCGGGCTCGGCTTCGTGCCGAAGGACGCGCTGATCCGGCGCGTCGTCAACGACGTCCGGGAATGGCACGCCGGCGACAACGGCAACGACTGGGAACGGACCCGTGCGCTGATCGCCGAACGTTACGGCTACGACAAATTCCTCGGCAATTGCCATGTCGTGCCCAACCACGCGTTGATCATCCTGGCGACGCTCTACGGCGGGAACAGCTTTCAGGAGGCGATGCGCATCGCCAACACGGCCGGCTGGGATACCGACTGCAATGCCGGCAATGTCGGTTGCCTGTTCGGCATCCGCACCGGACTTGCCGGCCTCGACGCCGGGCCGGACTTCCGCACCCCCATCGCCGACCGCATGTACATCTCGACGGCCGATGGTGGCGCTGCGATCTCCGACGCCGTGATCGAGACGCAGTCGCTGGTCGCGGCCGGGCTTGCGCTCGCCGGTGCGCCGGCGCTGGCGGTCGCCAAGGACGGCGCGCGCTTCAACTTCAACTTTCCGGGCAGCCTGCAGGGCTTCCACGTGAAGGGCGGCTCGCCCGCACGGCTCCACGAGGTCGAGCTCAGCAATGTCGCCGGCCACAGCCGCACTGGGGAGCGGAGTCTGGCGATCGACTTCCGCCGTCTGGCGCCCGGACGCGTGGCACGCGTTGCGAGCCCCACCTTCTTCGACAAGGAGGTGTTTACGATGCCGACCTACCAGCTTGTGGCCTGTCCGACGCTGTATTCGGGGCAACGGGTGGAGTGCCGGATTGAATCGGAAGCGGATAGCGGCACCGTGGCGGTGCGACTGTTTTCCAGCGTCTATGACGAGCACGACGAGCTGATCCAGATCTACGGCGATGCGCAGGAGCTGACCGGCGGCTGTCACGCCGTGCTGAGTTGGGAGGTGCCGGAGACCCATGCCTATCCGATCTTCGAGATCGGGGTGGAGATCGAAACGCGCGATCCGCTCGGCGTCGATGGCACGCTCTATCTCGACTATCTGACCTGGGGTGGCGCGCCTGACACCGTGCTGAAGCGGCCGGACAACAATCTGAGCACGATGTGGAAGCACGCCTGGGTCAACAATGTCAGCCAGTTCCAGACCCGCTGGGAGGGCCTGCGCGTTACCAATGGCGACGGGCTCGGCTTCATCGCGCAAGGTACGCGCGACTGGAAGGATTATCGCGTAACGTCCGAGATCATACCGTTGCTGGCGAACGCCTGGGGCCTCGCGGCGCGGGTGCAGGGACGCGAGCGCTATTACGCGCTGATGTTCGACCGTGCCGAGGGCGGCCGCGTCCGTTTGGTCAAGCGCGTGCATGACGAACTCGTGCTCGCCAGCGAACGCTTCGACTGGCAGCTCGACCGGAGATATCGGATTGAGCTGCGCGTGGCCGGAACCGACATCGAAGCCCATGTCGATGGTAAAAAACTCTTCAGCGTTCAGGACACGGGCGATCTCCCATTGACCAGCGGCGCCGTCGCGCTCGTCGTCGACAGCGGATCGATCTCCGCGGAGGAGGTGCGCGTGTCGCCGGCCTAAAGCGCGATGAAATTGGGATGAATCGTCGTCGCGCTTTAGGTTTTTGTTTGAGCATGATCTTTTCGGAAAACCGCTGCGCACTTTTCCGGATCATGCTTTAACAGCCCTCACTCCGCCGCGATCGTCATCCCGTAGCCCAGCCGCTTCGAGATCCCACCGGCGCAGTCGCGCAGGGCATGGGCAATGGGGCTGTCCCAGCGCGCATCAAAAGTGCCTTCCGGCCCCATCGCGGTGATCACCAGCGCGACATGGCCGGAATGGTCGAATACCGGTGCCGAGAATGCATTGACGCCGGGCAGGGGATCGCCGAGCGCGCGGGCGAGGCCGTGCTTGCGGACCTCCGTGAGCATCTCGGCGACCTTCGCGCCCTTCACCGCCCGCTTCGGATTGTAGCCGACGCCATGACGGTCGAGGCCGCTCTCGAGCGCGGCGTTGATCGTCTTCTCCGGTAGGAAGGCAGCAAACGCCCGGCCTGTAGCCGTCTCCAGCAGCGCCATGACCGAACCAGCGCGCATCACGATGTGCACGGGCTGGCCGGGCTCCTCCAGTTGCACCACGGTCGGGCCGTGGGTGCCCCAGACCGCGAGCGAGACGGCATGGCCGATCTGGCTCGCGAGGCCTGCGATCTTCGGACGCGCGATCCGCACGCCGGAGAGGCGGCGCAGGCTGATCAGGCCGAGCTCCAGCGCCAGCGCGCCGATCTCGTAGCGGCCGGTGGTCTCGTCCTGCTCGATCAGCCCGATGCGGGAGAAGCTGGCGAGATAGGGATGCGCTTTGGCCGGCGTCATGCCGGCCTCGCGCGCGAGATCGCGCAGCATCATCGGTTCGCCGCATCTCGCGAGCGCACGAAGCAATTCTCCGCCGACCTCGATCGACTGGATGCCGCGGCTTTCTCTCTTCATGCGTCTCCTGGCGCGTGGCTTACGCCGCGTTGCGCTTTACGGCGCTGTCGGCGAGATGACGGCCGGCAATGTAGCCGAAGGTCAGCGCCGGCCCAAGCGTGATGCCGGCACCGGGATAATTGCCGCCCATGATGCTCGCCATGTCGTTGCCGGCGGCATAGAGCCCGGGAATCACCCGGCCTTCGGCGTCCAGCGCCCGCGCGTTCTCGTCGGTGACGATGCCGGCATAGGTGCCGAGATCTCCGATCACCATCTTGATGGCGTAGAACGGGCCGTTCTTGATCGGTGCGATGCAGGGATTTGGGCCGTGCATGGCATCGCCCTGGTAGCGGTTATAGGCTTTTGAACCTTTGCCGAAGGCGGCGTCGTGCCCTTGCGGCGCAGTCGCATTGAACTGCCTGACCGTCTCGGTGAACGCCGTCGCATCGATGCCGGCCTTTGCCGCGAGCGCCTCCAGCGTGTCGCCACGCATGAGATAGCCGGTATCGAGGTGATGACCGAGCGGCATCGGGAACGGCGGCACGCAGCCGAGGCCGTATTTGCGCAGCGTCGGGTGATCGCAGACGAGATATGCCGCGATCTCCTCGCCGGGCTTGGCGGCCTTGATCATGGCCTGGACGAAGTCGTGATAGGAATTGCCCTCATTGGCAAAGCGCTTGCCGTCCCGCATCACCGCGATCACGCCGGGTTTGGCGCGGTCGATGAAATGCGGCATCACGCCGCTCGAACCGTCCTTGCGCTTGGTCACCGATACCGGCACCCAGGCCGCCGCGTTCGGCAGGCGATCCTCGACATGCCCGCCGGCGCTTTCTGCAAGGCGCAGGCCGTCGCCGGTGTTGCCGGCCGGTCCCGGCGAATAATGCTCATGGCCGGTCGGTGCGTGTGGAAACATCTTCTTGCGGCGTTCGACGTCATGCGGGAAGCCGCCGCAGGCGAGCACGACGCCCTGCCGCGCGCGGACGCGCACCTCGCGTCCTTCGCGGGTGACGATGGCACCCGTAACAGTGCCGTTCTCGACCGTCAGCTCGCGCACCGGCGAGGACAGCCACATCGGAATCTTCAGGTCCTGCGCGGATTTTGCGAGGCGCCCGGCGAGCGCGTTGCCGTTGGTCAAGGTCATGCCGCGGCCATAGCGCAGCACGTCCATCAAATGGCGCGACAGGCGCTTGGCGACGTATACCGCCGAGGTCAGCGACTTCGTCACGCGCATGAAATGGATGATCTCCTTGCCGGAGCCGAGCATCATGCCGAACACAGTGAGCTCGGGCAGCGGCATACCCAGCGTCTTGATCTGGTCGCCGAGCTCGCGGCCGTCGAACGGGCGCGTCACCATGGAGCGGCCGCCCTGCGCGCCGCCCGGCGCTTCGGCGTGATAGTCGGGAAACACCAGCGGCATGTCGAAGCGCAGCGCGGTCCTGGTGGTGAAGAAATCGACCGCTTCCGGACCCGCACTCAGGAATGCGTCGACCCGCGCGGCATCAAAATTGTTGCCGGCTTCGTGCCGCAGGTAGGTGCGGGCCTGCTCCGGCGCCTCCTCGATGCCGTAGGCCTTCGCCAGCGAGGTGCCGGGGATCCAGAGCCAGCCGCCGGAGCGGGCGGTGGTGCCGCCGAAGCGCGGCTCCTTCTCGACGATCAGCACGTCGAGGCCGCGATAACCCGCGGTGATCGCGGCCGACATGCCGGAGGCACCCGATCCGGCCACGAGCACATCGCACTCGTAACTCTCAATTGCGTTGCGCTCGTTGCCGGTCATGCGGGCCTCATTTCTTCAGCAGCGGACATTTGGATTCGGAGACCGGGCGGAAGGCGTCCTCACCCTTCACGGTCTTGACGATCTCCAGATAGTCCCACGGCTCCTTGGACTGCTCGGGCGATTTCACCTTGGCGAGATACATGTCGCGGATGACGCGGCCGTCCTCGCGCAATTTGCCGCCATGGACGAAGGTATCCTCGATCGGCAGCTCGCGCATCTTGGTCATCACCTTGGTGGGGTCGTCGGTGCCGGCGGCCTTGATGCCTTTCAGATAATGCAGCACCGAACCGTAGACGCCGGTCTGGATCATGGTCGGCATGACCTTGGTGCGCTCGTAGAATTTCTTCGACCAGGCGCGGGTCGCCTCGTCCATGTTCCAGTAGGACGCCGTTGTCATGTAGGTGCCCTGCGCGGCCTTCAGGCCGACCGCATGCACGTCGGTGTCGAACATCAGGAGACCGACCAGCTTCTGGCCGCCCTGCACCAGGCCGAACTCGCCGGACTGCTTGATCGCGTTGTCGGTGTCCTGGCCGGCATTGGCGAACGCCACCACGTCGGCCTTCGAACTCTGCGCTTGGAGCGCAAAGGAGGAGAAGTCGGCTGTGTTGGTCGGATGCTTCACGCCGCCCAGCACCTTGCCGCCCATCTCGTTGATGAACCGCGTGGCGTCCTTTTCGAGCTGCTGGCCGAAAGCGTAGTCCGCGGTGATGAAGTACCAGGACTTGCCGCCTTCCTTGATTACGGCGGAGGCCGTCACCTTGGACAGCGCATAGGTATCGTAGGTGAAGTGCACGGTGTTCGGGCTGCACAGCTCGTCGGTGAGCGAACTCGCGCCGGGGCCGGAGAGCAGCGCGATCTTGTTGCGTTCGCGCACCATGTTGTGCACGGCGATCGCGATGCCGGAGTTGGGGATGTCGACGACCGCGTCGACCTTGCCGTTGTCGAACCAGCCGCGCACGATCTGTACGCCGACGTCGGTCTTCATCTGGTGGTCGGCGCTGATGATCTCGATCGGTTTGCCGAGCACGGTCGGCCCGAACTCCTCGACCGCCATCTTGGCCGCCTCGACCGATCCCGGCCCGCTGTTGTCACGGCCCCAGCTCGACAGATCCGTCAGCACGCCGATCCGCACCGCGTCATCGGAGACTTGCGCGCGCGCCGCCGTGGTCATGGCAGCCGAAGTCATGGCCACGAGCAAGGTGCAGGCCAAAAGCCCTCTCATCGTCGATCCCTCTCTTATTGGCCGCTTGGCGCGGCTGGTTGTTCTGGGGGTAAATTAGATATTGGCGAATGAGTTTGTCAATGGCGAATAAGAGGGGTCGATGAGTTCCATGGTCGCCCGGGAGACATTGCCGGAGGCGTGCGCGCAACTGCCGCCACACCCGTCATTGCGAGCGCAGCGAAGCAATCCAGACTTTCTCCGCGGAGGCAGCCTGGATTGCTTCGTCGCAAGAGCTCCTCGCAATGACGGAGTGCGGGAGCAGCGACGCGCAAAATCTCGCATTGTAATCCCGCACAGAGATCACACCTCCGCAGGTTGCAACCGCCATCGCGATTAGCCATGATGCCGTCAGGAATCTTTGGGGCAGGGCATGACGGCAGCAACGGGGGTCTCCGCGGCCGCGGAGAGATCGACGACGGCGCATGTGGTGTGGGCAAGCGCGCTCGGCACCGCGATCGAGTGGTACGATTTCCTGATCTACGGCACGGCAGCTGCGCTTGTCTTCAACAAGCTGTTCTTTCCGAGCTTCGATCCCTTCGTCGGAACGCTGGTGGCGTTCTCGACCTATGCGGTCGGCTTCGTGGCGCGTCCGATCGGCGGCGCGATCATCGGGCATTACGGCGACCGGCTCGGCCGCAAGACCATGCTGGTCGCGACCATGATCGCGATGGGGCTCGGCACCTTCCTGATCGGTTGCCTGCCGACTTACAGCCAGATCGGCGTCTGGGCGCCGATCCTGCTCATCATCCTGCGCTTCGTCCAGGGCATTGGGCTCGGGGGCGAATGGAGCGGCGCGGTCGTGATGGTGATCGAGCACGCCGGTGATCGGCGCGGCTTCTACGGCAGTCTGGTGCAGATCGGCTTTCCGGTCGGCGTCGCCGCTTCGACCGGTATCTTCGGCCTGATGACGCAACTGCCCGAGGCCGACTTTTTGAGTTGGGGCTGGCGCGTGCCGTTCCTGATCAGCATCCTGCTCGTCGGCGTCGGCTTCATCGTGCGGCTCAAGCTTGCGGAAACGCCGCACTTCAAGGAAGTCGTCGAGCGCAAGGAAGTGCTGGCGCAGCCGGTGCTGGAAGTGCTGCGCCGCGACTGGCGCAGTTTTCTGCTCGCGATCGGCATCACGGTGTCGGAGGTCGGGCTCGCCTATCTCCTCACCGTCTTCACCGTGGTCTATGCGACGACGAAACTCGGCCTGCCTCGCCAGGTGATCCTGAACGCGGTGGTCTATGCCGCGCTCGTCGAGTTCGCGACGCTGCCGCTCGCCGGCTGGCTCTCCGATATCTTCGGCCGCAGGGCGCTGTATCTCGCCGGCGGGGTGTTCTCGGTGGCGCTGGCGTTTCCGCTGTTCTGGTTCCTCGACACCAGGGAGCCGGCGCTGATCACGTTCGCGCTCGTCGTCACGATGACGCTGACGCACGCCCTGCTGTTCGGGCCGAAGGCGGCGTTCATGCCGGAACTGTTCCGCACCCAGGTGCGCTACAGCGGCGCCTCGCTGGGCGCCAATGTCGCGGCGGCGCTGAGCGGCGGCTTCTCGCCGCTGATCGCAACGGCGCTGCTCGCATGGGCCGGCGCCTACTGGCCGGTGTCGGTCTACATCATTGCGCTCTCGATCATCACGATCATCGCGACGCTGATGGCGCCGGAGACGGCGCGCGACGCACTGAAGTCCTAAGCGCGGTCACCGGCAGGCGGGGTTTGCTGCGTCCGGAAACGCCAGGAAGGTGACGGTCGCCGGCACCAGCCGGATCGCTCCCGCAGGTGTTGCGCGCGGCTCGAGTCGGGGCAGTTCGTCGTCGGCACTCAGCGCGAGCGTCTTGCCGTTCAGCTGAACTGTCGCGTCTTGCAGCCGCGTCGCATGTATCGTGTAACGCTCGGCGGGGTGTGACAGCGTCAGGGTCGATGATGCGTGCCGCGACGCGTTGATTGCGAGCACGGATACGGCGCCCCGGATGCCCGGATGGCAATGCGCGTAGAGATGGAGACCTGGCGCGGCGACCGGGTTCGCGTCGAGCACGATCGTTCCCATCAGCCGATGCCAGAGCAGCGCAGCCCAGTAGTTCGGCCGCGGACGAAACGTTCCCTCGTCGAGCAGGCCGTAGTCGCTGGCGGCCAGCGTGTTGTGCATCACCACCTGGACGCCGGCCCTTGCGAGGCGTCCGTGCTGGTCGAGATAGCGGAAGGTGTCGAGAAAGGTCTTGTCCGATGGATTGCCGCCGCAGGCGGCGTTTGCCGTCTCCGTCAACCAGATCGGCTTGCCCGGCTCGAATGCGTCGCGCAGGGCGCGGTAGGACGCGAACGTCGCGTCGGTGCGTGCCAGCCAGTCCGAGGAGAGCGTCTGCGCCGGATCGTCGCGGCCGCCGCAGCGCGGCGAGAGCGTGTTGTAGTGATGATAGGAGAAGCGATCGATGCCGGGGGCGGATGCGGCGAGCAGATCGTGCGTGGTGATGCCCGACCCGGATGGCGACGGCGCGTCGCCGGTTGAACCCGGACCGACGATCAGCGTCTCGGGCGCCGCGCGTTGCATCCATTCGCGAAAGATCCTGAAGTCCCGGCCATAAGAGGCCGCATCATATCCCGGCGGCGCGCCGTTCGTCGCCGCAAGCGTCGGCTCGTTCATGAATTCCACCGCCGCGATGTGGCCACCCAGCGAACGCGTCGTGTCGATCAGGCGCTGCGCCTGATCGGTCTTCCACGCGCCATCCGCATCGCGGCTGCCCGGACTGATCGCGAAGGACGTGACGATCTCCGCGTCGACTGCGCGAGCAAAGTCGATGACGTCGCGCCATCGGTTGCGGCTGAGCACGTCATTGAATCCCGGCGGGGGCTTGGCCGGCGCATGGTTCGTGTCGGCAAAGAACGTCGCATTGGCCCAGGTGCCGCTCACGCGCAGATAGGCCGGCGCCAAAGCGGCGGCGAGCTTGCGCAGCCGCGCACTGGCAAGATCGATCGGCGGCCTCTCGCCGTAACGATCCCGCTCATCGAGCGCGCGCATCGTTCGCGGATAGGGCTTCCAGAACCGGCCGCCGGTCACCTCCACCATCTCGATATTGTAGGATTGAAAGCGCGCATCGATCGTCCCGATCGCTTTCAGCTCGGCGGGCGCGATGGAGACGCCGCCGGCGTGCGCCGCGTCTAACGTTGTGGCAGCGAGCAGGCTCATCAGCAGCATCTGCGGCCGAAGCAGCCCGAAGGCCGACTTGATCTGCGACACGGTCATCTGGTCCGCGGCGCAGCGGCGATGGATTTCCCTCCCGGCCGGCCCTTGCGCACCGAATTCCAGAAATTCTCGGCCGCCCGGGTCATGCGGGCCCGCGTGCGGAACAGCGAGACGCTGATCGGAATGTCCCAATCCGCGCCGCCAGCGCGCAACAGGCGGCCGCTGTCGAGATCGGCGCGGACGAGGCTCATCGGAGCCCACGTCACGCCGCGCCCTTCGCGCGCCATGTCGACCAGCAGCATGACCGGCGCGGCGAAGCCGGGCGCCAGCCACGCCGTCGAATCCTTCGCGGCCAGGAACGAGGTGACGAGCCGCCCCACGCCCGAGCCGGGGTGATAGGCGAGATAGGGCAGCGGCGCGCCCGATGCGCCGGGCAGCGCGTAACGAGGCTGTGCCTTTTTGCTGCTGCGTCCACCGCGGCCCGGCTTTGCGGCCGGCGCGCTGATCGGGATCAGCACGTCGGTCGCGAGATCGACGCGCTGGAAGCGGTCCATGTCGAGCCGGCTTACCAGCGTCGGATGGTAGTGCGCCAGCATGAAATGCGCCTGCGCATCCAGAAGTAGCTTCTCGCAGCCGGCGAAATTCGAAGCGACGAGCTGAACGGCCGAGTCGGCCCGCGCGCTGTCGGAGTTGCGAATCCATTCCGGAAAGAAGGTCTGCGACAGTGAATGCGTGGCGGCAAAGGTGATGGTCTCGGCCTTCAGCCGCGCCACTTCGAGCGCTTCCTCGCGTCCGACCAGGACCCGGCGCAGCACGTCCTCCGCGACGGGGCGGAAACTCTCGCCGGCCGGCGTCAGCGTGATCGTGTGGGTCGAACGTTCGAACAGCGGCGTGCCCAGCCACTCCTCGAGCGACCTGATGCGGCGGCTCAGCGCCGGCTGGGTCACATGCCGTCGCTGGGCGGCGCGCGAGAACCCGCCTTCCTCGGCGATGGCAAGGAAATCCTCCAGCCAGACCAGGTCCATGATGCGGTTTTGTCCTCAAATCATACCGATACGGCATTAGCGCCTGACACGCCGCTGGTCCAATGTAAACGGCATCGCAAGACAAGAACAAAGCGCCACCTTCGCATGGCGCGACGATGCCGTTGGAGGAAGCAAATTGCAGATCGCCGCAACGCCGCTGTCTGAGCCCATATCGACTGAGCCGATGTCGCGCCCGGTTTCTGAACGCCGCCGCAAGCCGCTCTGGCGCGAGCAATATGTCCTGGTCGTCGCCGGCGCCGCGCTCGGCGCACTGTTCGGCTTCCTGCTTCCGACCGTCGCCGTCGACTTCAAGCCGCTCGGCGATGCCTTCATCTCGCTGATCAAGATGACGATCGCGCCGCTGATCTTCCTGGTGGTGGTCACCGGCATCGCGCAGGTCGGCGACATGAAGGCGGTGGGCCGCATCGGGCTCAAGGCCTTCGCCTATTTCGAGGCGGTGACGACCGTCTGTCTGTTGATCAGTTTTGTGGTGGTGCGCTGGGTGCAGCCCGGCGCGGGCGTGGCGCATGCCACGGCGCAGCAGGCGGAGACCGTCGCGCGCTATTCGCAGGCCCATGTCGGGTCGCTGTCAGCCTACATCCAGCACATGATCCCGGAGAGTTTTGTCGGCGCGTTCGCGGCCGGCGACGTGCTCCAGGTTCTCGTGCTCGCGCTTCTGTGCGGTATCGGCTTGCTGCTGCTCGGCGAAAAGGCAGCGCCGCTGCGAACGGGCCTTGAGCGGATCACCGAACTCGTCTTCAGCGTCGTGCATGTCGTGGTGGCCTTGGCGCCGATCGGCGCCTTTGGTGCCATGGCTTTCACCGTGGCGAAGTTCGGCGCCGCCACGCTCTATGCGCTGGCGCTATTGGTCGGCACCGCCTGGGCGATGATGGCGTTCTTCATCTTCGTCATTCTTGGCACGATCTGTCGCCTCGCCGGTATTCGCCTGATGGATTTGCTGCGGCTGCTGCGGAACGAACTGCTGGTCGTGCTCGGCACCTCCTCGTCGGAGACTGCCATCCCCGGCATGATGGAGAAGCTGCCGAAGGCGGGTGTGGGGCGGGCAGTCGCTGGCCTCGTCATTCCCTCCGGCTATTCCTTCAATCTCGATGGTGTCGCGCTGACGCTGCCGCTCTCCACGATGTTCGTCGCTCAGGTCTACGGCATCGAACTGTCGGCCGGCCAGCAGTTGAGCCTGTTCGTGGTGATGCTGTTCACCAGCAAAGGCGCCGCGGGCGTCACCGGCGGCGCTTTCGCCGCGCTCGCAGCGACCGTCGTCGCTGCAGGGCTTCCAGCGGAAGGGCTGGCGCTGCTGCTCGGCATCGACCGCTTCATGTCGCTGGCGCGCGCCATCACCAACACCATCGGCAATGCCGTCGCCGCCGTCGTGGTCGCGAAATGGGATGGGGAATTCAACCGCGAGGACTGGGCTCAGTCCGCCGCTCAAATCCAAGCAGTGAAGTAAGGACTCAAGGTTTCTATCATGGCTACCAGCACCAAAGAACTGCCCGTCATCGCGCTCACCCCCGGCGATTGCACTGGCATCGGCCCCGAACAGGTCGCGCGCATTCTGTCCGATGACCGGCTCGCGGATGCGGCCCGTCTCGTCGTCGTCGGCGATGCCCGCGTGCTCGAGATGGGCATGGCGCATGCCGGCGTGAAGCTGAAGGTCGAGCGGATTGCCTCGCCCAAGGCGGCCAACTGGGGCCGCGGCGCCGTGCAGCTCGTCGACCTCGGCAACACCGATCCCGCCAAATTCCCGATCGGCAAGGCCAGCGCGGAATCGGGCCGGCTGACCGGCGAGACGCTGTCGCGTGCGATCGATTTCGCCAAGGCGGGCGAGGTCGACGCGATCACGTTTGCGCCGCTCAACAAGCGCGCGATGTTCGACGGCGGATGGAAGTTCCCCGACGAGCACAAGATGTTCGCAAGCCTGCTCGGGCATAAGACCTATTTCTCCGAGATGAACGTGCTCGACGGGCAATGGATGTCGCGCGTGACTGGGCATCAGTCGCTGCGCGAGGCGCTCGACGGCATCAATCCGGCGAGCATCACCGACTCGATCGAACTGGTCGACCGCATGATGCGCAAGGCTGGCGTCGCCAAGCCGCGCATCGCGGTCGCCGCCCTCAATCCGCATGCCGGCGAGAATGGCCTGTTCGGCCGCGACGAGATCGAGATGATCCGCCCGACGGTCGAGGCCGCCGCGAAGACCGGCATCGCCTGCACCGGGCCTTATCCCGCCGACACCGTCTATATCCGCGCCTTCGCCGGCGAATTCGACAGCGTGGTCGCGATGTATCACGACCAGGGCCAGATCGCGACCAAGCTGCGCGGCTTCAACCGCGGCGTCACCGTCACCGCGGGTCTCGAGACCGTCTTCACCACGCCATCGCATGGCACCGCGTTCGACATCGTCGGCACGGGCGTCGCCAAGACCGGCGCGCTCGAAAGCGCGGTCCGCCTTGCAGCGCAACTGGTATCGATCAAGGTCAAGGAGGCTGCCCATGCAAACTGATCGCAGGACCCTGCTCCAGGCGGCGGCCGCGCTGCCGCTCGCAACCGTCGGCGCCAACGCGGCATTCGCGCAGGCACCCACCGCAGCTCCCGCAGCAGCGCCACCCAAGGAGGTGACGCGTGCGCTGGCGCATTATCTCGTGACCGCGAGTTATGACGACCTGCCAGCCAATGTGCGCAAGGAAGGCGTGCGCACGCTGCTGAACTGGGTCGGCGTCGCCATCGGCGGCTCGCATCACGAGACAGTCGATATCGCGGTCTCCGCGCTCGGTCCGTTCTCCGGGCCGCAGCAGGCCTCGCTGTTCGGGCGGCGCGAGCGGTTCGACATCATGAACGCGGCCTTCATCAACGGTGTGTCGAGCCATATCTTCGACTATGACGACACCCACCTGAAGACGATCATCCATCCTGCCGGTCCCGTGGCCTCGGCCATTCTCGCGCTGTCGGAGATGCAACCGGTATCGGGCAAGGAATTCCTGAACGCGCTGGTGCTCGGCGTCGAGACCGAATGCCGGATCGGCAACTCGGTCTATCCGAACCATTACGATGTCGGCTGGCACATCACCGGCACGGCCGGCGTGTTCGGCTCGGCCGCGGCCGTCGGCAAGCTGTTGAAGCTGAACGAGCAGCAGATGACATGGGCGCTCGGCCTTGCCGCCTCGCAGCCGTTGGGCCTGCGCGAATCCTTCGGCTCGATGAACAAGAGCTTCAATCCAGGCCGTGCCGCATCAAGCGGCATTTTCGCGGCGATCCTGGCCTCGAAGAATTTCACCTCGTCCGACGCCATGATCGAGGCCAAGCGCGGCTGGGCCAACACCATCAGCACCAAGCAGGACTACAACGAGATCCTGGGCGACCTCGGCAAACGCTATGAGGCCGCGCTCAATACCTACAAGCCATTCGCCTGCGGCATCGTCATGCATCCGGCGATCGACGCCGCGATCCAGCTCCGCAACGAGAGCAAGGTGACTGCGGACCAGATCGAGCGCGTCGACCTCAAGGTCCATCCGCTGGTGCTGGAACTCACCGGCAAGAAGACGCCGAAGGCGGGCCTCGAAGGCAAGTTCAGCATCTATCACGCGGTCGCGGTGGCGATCGTCGAAGGCGCCGGCGGCGAGAAGCAGTTCAGTGACCGGGCCGTGACCGATCCGACCGTCGTCGCGCTGCGCGGCAAGGTGAACCCGGTCATAACATCAGGCATCAAGCCGGAGCAGGTCGATCTCACCATCGTGCTCAAGGACGGCCGCAAGCTCAACCGCTACATCGAGCACGCCATAGGCAGCGTCGAGGTGCCAATGACCGACAAGCAGCTCGATACCAAGTTCTCCGACCTTGCCGAAGGCATCATTCCCACTGCTGCGATCCGGCGTGTGATGGACGCCTGCTGGAATGTCGAGAACCTGCCGAACGCGGCGGAGATCGCAAGGATGTCGGTCGCGTCCTGACCGCGGGGGAGAGAAGCATGCCGTCACGCCGCCGTTTCCTGCAGTCCGCCGGCTCCGTTGCCGCCTTGGTCGCCACCGGCGGCCGTGCGGCTCTCGCCGAAGGTCCGGGCGTGACGGAGCGCCTTGGCCGCTACATGGTCGTCGCGCGCGATCGGGAACTGCCCGCACAAGTCATGCTCGAATGCAAGCATCGCATTCTCGACACGCTCGGTGCGATGGTGTCGGGCTCGCGCATGCGGCCGGGCGAGATGGCATTGAAATATGTTCGCACGCTCGGCGGTGATGAGCAGGCATCCGTGATCGGCTCCGATTTCCGGACCACGGCGGTCAACGCGGCATTGGCCAACGCCATGTGTGGACATGCCGACGAGACCGACGATTTCGAGCCCGTCACCAAGGCGCATCCGGGATGCTCGGTCGTGCCCGCCGCGCTCGCTATTGGTGAGCGCGAGCATCGCAGTGGGCAGGATTTCATTCGCGCCGTTACGCTCGGCTACGACCTGACCTGCCGCCTGCTGATGGCGCTGGGTCCGGATCTCGTCCGCGGTACGCACCGGAGCGCAGAGGGGACGTCATCGACCTTCGGCGCGCTTGGTGCCGCCGCCTCGCTGGCGCGGTTAGATGAGAAGGGAATGCGCTACGCGATCTCCTACTCGTCGCAGCAGGTGTCCGGCCTGTGGAGCTGGGTGAAGGATCACGACCACATCGAGAAAGCGTTCGACTTCGCCGGCATGGGGGCCCGCAACGGAGTGATGGCCGTCGACATGGTGAAGAATGGCTTAACAGGCGTCGACGACGTGCTCGACGGCACGCATAATCTCTTCATTGCACTGTCGAGCGATCCGAAGCCGGAAGAGATGGTGAAAGAGCTTGGCAGTCGCTTCTACGTCACGGAGACCGCAATCAAGACCTTCTCGGTCGGCTATCCCATCCAGTCGCCGTTGGATGCGATGCTGACGCTGCGCAAGCAGCACAGCCTCACGCCAGATAATGTGCGTAGCATCCTGGTCAAGCTGCCGACCGATGCGATGGGAATTGTGGGCGAGAGCGCGATGCCAGACGTCAACTGCCAGCATCTCGTCGCTGTCGCGCTGGTCAAGGGCGCCGTGTCGTTCAACGACAGTCACAACGTCGCGCTGATGCACGATCCGAAAATCCTGGAGCAGCGCGCCAAGGTGACGCTGGCCGGCGACAAGGCACTGATGGACCCGGCAGCGCCGCGCGGCGCTGTCGTCGAGGTGACATTGACCGATGGCAAGAAGGTCGAGCACTTCACGAAGTATCCGCCGGGCACCAAGGAGAATCCGCTGAGCACGGAAGCAGTGGCGGCCAAGACGCGGGATCTGATTGCACCGGTATTGGGCAGTGACAGGGCCGAGAAGCTGATCGACCAGATCGGCAATCTCGAACGGCTTGACGACGTCGGCAAGTTGAGGCCATTGCTGACGGCGTGATGAATCAATCAACAACAAGACAAACATCAAGGAAGTGCCCATGCGCGGGGTTATGCGACGCACCTTTCTGGCCGCCTGTGCGGCCGTTCTGTTCTCCGGCTTCGCGGTAGCGCAGGATTATCCCTCCCGACCCGTCAAGATCATCGTGCCGTTCCCGGCCGGCGGGTCCAACGACATCATCGCCCGTATCGTCGCGCAGAAGCTGACCGAACGGAACGGCCAGACCTTCCTGGTGGAGAACCGCGGCGGCGCCGGCGGCAATATCGGCGCCGAGACGGTCGCGAGCGCAGAGCCCGATGGCTACACCCTGCTGCTGACCGCGCCGCCTCCGCTGACGATCAACGGCTCCCTCTACAAAAAGCTGCCGTTCGATCCGGCCAAGGCGTTTGCGCCGGTGGCGCTGATCGCCTCGGTGCCGATTGTGCTGGTGGTCAATCCGTCGGTGCAGGCGAAGAATGTCGGCGAGCTGATCGCGCTCGCCAAGGCCAAGCCCGGCTCGCTGAATTTCGGCTCGTCCGGCATCGGCTCGACCAACCACCTCGCCGGCGAGCTGCTCAAGAGCATGGCCGGCGTGGACATCGTCCATGTGCCCTATCGCGGCGCCGCGCCGGCGATGAACGATCTGCTCGCGGGCCAGATCCCCTTCATGTTCGACAACATGCCGGCGGTGCTGCCGCAGGTGCAGGGCAAGGCCATCAATGCGATCGCGGTTGCTGGTACCAAGCGTGCGGAAGCACTGCCCGACGTGCCGACCGTGGCCGACACCATTCCCGGCTTCGAGGCATCGTCCTGGTTCGGACTGGTGGCGCCGGCCAAGACGCCTGCGCCCGCGCTCGCCAAGTTGAGCGGCGAGCTCGAGACCATTCTGAAGATGCCCGACGTCAAGAAGCGGCTTGCCGAGCTTGGCGCCGAGCCCGGCACGGTGTTTGGTCCGGCGTTCGGGCAGTTCATGGCGGACGAAACCACGAAGTGGGGCAAGCTCGTCAAGGCGTCCGGCGCCACAGTGGATTAGGGTAGCGTCATGGATCTCAATCTGGGCGGCAAGGTTGCCGTCGTTACCGGCGGCAGCATCGGTATCGGCCGTGCCATTGCCGCCGAGCTTTCGCGCGAGCAGGCGCATGTCGTCATCGTCGCGCGCGACGCTGAACGGCTCGCGGCCTCAGCGCAGGAGTTGTCGCGGGATACCGGCCGGCGCGTGATCGCCTGTGCCGGCGACATGACCAAGCCTGACGACATAGCCCGTGCAATGACCACCGCGCGCGAGGCCTTCGGCCGCATCGATATCCTCGTCAACAACGCCGGCGCCTCTCCGATGGGCCGGATCGCGGAGACGCCGGATGCGACCTGGGCCAAATCGATCGAGCTGAAGCTGCTCGGCTACATGCGCTGTGCGCGCGATGTCCTGCCTGAAATGCGCGACCGCCGTTGGGGCCGTGTCATCAACATCATCGGCCGCAGCGGGCATCAGCCGCGCGCGGCCTATATGGCGGGCGGCGCGGTCAATGCCGCGCTGCTGAACTTCACGCTGGCGCTCGCCGAGGAATGCGCGCCAGATAACGTGCTGGTCACCGGCGTCAATCCCGGACCGGTGCAGACCGATCGTTGGGACAGCCTCATCTCTCAAGGTGCGGCGATCTCGGGCCAGGATCAGGGCGCGACCAATGCTGCGGCGATCGCCTCGGTTCCGCTCGGCCGCGTCGGGCAGCCGCACGAAGTGTCCGGCCTCGTCGCGTTCCTCTGTTCAGACCGCGCGTCCTTCATTACTGGTACCTGCATCAATGTCGATGGCGGTGGAACGAGGTGTATCTGATGGCTAGCGAACTGCGGAAGATCGGTGTCAGCGAGGATTGCGAGCTTGCGGTTCGCATCGATGATTATCTGCTGCCGTGGGATGTCAAGCCGCCGGTCGTGATGCTGCACGGGCTCGCCGAAAGCGGCGAGGCGTTCCGGCGCTGGGTGCCGTATTTCGCCACGCATCACCTCGTGGTGCGCCCGGACCTGCGCGGCTACGGCGATTCGACACCGATGCAGGGCACCTATGCCTATCGTTTCGCCGGTCTCGGCGACGACATCATCCGGATGCTGGACGTGCTGAAGCTGGATCGCGTGTTCCTGGTCGGCGGCAAGATCGGCGGCACGCTGGCGATGCATCTCACGGCAAAACACCCGGATCGCGTGATCGCAGTCGCCGCGGTCGGCGCGCCGGCCTCGCTCACCTCGTTCAACGAGCGGGCGCCGACCTGGCGCAAGCAGATCCGCGAGCAGGGCGTCGAGCCCTGGGTGCGCGAGACCACCGCAGGCCGACTCGGCTCGTCGCTGCCGCCGCCGGCGCTGGACTGGTGGATCAAGCTGATGTCGAAGACCAAGGCTTCGACGCTGGAGGCATTCCTACAGATGGTGCCGACCGTCGACGTCACCGGCGAGCTTCCGTCCATCAAGCGTCCGACGCTGGTGATCACCACGACCGGCTCCGGTCTCGGCGACGTCGCCTCCGTGAAGGCATGGCAGGAGACGATTCCGGGCTCGAAGCTGGAAGTGCTGCCGGGCGATTCCTATCACGTCGCCGCGACTGACCCGGACGCATGCGCGCAAAAAGTTCGCGCGTTCTTCGATCGCGTCGCGACTTAAGACGTACAGGGCGGGCCATTGGCCCGCCCTGCATTTGGCTCTAAGACTACCGTTCGACAAGAAACGGCAAATATCAGGGAGTGAAGCCATGACAAAAACCACGCGACGCAGCGTGCTCACTGCCGCAGCCGCGATGACCGCGGCGGGCCTCACTGAGGTGACGCCGGCTGCGGCGCAGGCCGCACCCAAGCCGATCTTCCCGGTGCCGATGGTTTCGATCCCGATCGTCGGCGAAACGAGTGTGTTCCAGGTTCGCCGCATCTACTGCATCGGCCGCAACTATGCCGCGCACGCCATCGAGCGCGGCTCGGATCCGAACCGCGAGCCGCCGTTCTTCTTCCAGAAGCCGACGGATGCGATCCAGAACGTCGCGGTGGGCCAGGTTGCCGACCATCCCTATCCGTCGCTGACCAAAAACTATCATCACGAGGTCGAGCTGGTCGCCGCGCTGAAATCCGGCGGCACCAACATCCCAGCCGACAAGGCACTCGACCATGTCTATGGCTACGCGCTCGGCCTCGACATGACCCGGCGCGATCTCCAGAACGGCATGGCCGCGGAGAAGAAGCCCTGGGAGATCGGCAAGAGCTTTGACCACGCCGCGGTGATCGGGCCGATCCATCCGGCCAGCAAGACCGGCCATTTCGAGAAGGGCGCCATCTCGCTCGCGATCAACGGCACCGTCAAGCAGAGCTCGGATCTCAGCAAGATGATCTGGAGCGTTGCCGAGCAGATCGCAAAGCTGTCGGAAGCTTTCGAGCTGAAAGCCGGCGACATCATCTATTCCGGCACGCCGGAGAATGTCGGCTCGGTCGTGAAGGGCGACGTGCTCTTGTGCAAGCTCGAGGGCCTGCCTGATATGTCGATCAAGATCGTGTAGTTCTTTACCTCTCCCCGTAAGAACGGGGCGGGGGAGCGCGCCGTCAGCTTGTCGACGGATTGTCCAATCTTGGAGGCGCTAAATGTTGCGGCGTGGTCTGATTGCTGCGTTGGGCTTGGTCTTCATCATGACCTCCATTCCCAGCTTGAAAGCCGAAGGCCCCGTCGACATCGCGCTGACGGGAGCGCTCCGCGTGGCGGTGGCTGTCGGTCCTGCCGCGTCGGCGTTCTGGACGACGCGCGATCCTTC
This sequence comes from Bradyrhizobium sp. LA6.8, assembly GCF_040547935.1. NCBI lineage: Bacteria > Pseudomonadati > Pseudomonadota > Alphaproteobacteria > Hyphomicrobiales > Nitrobacteraceae > Bradyrhizobium > Bradyrhizobium sp. LA6.8. The sequence goes on along the minus strand of NZ_JBEPQQ010000004.1, from coordinate 428,154 downwards.
GACCGGAAAGCCGCGCGGCGTCACCGTAGAGCTCGCCAAGGCCGCCGCCGACAAGCTGCACGTTCCGCTTCAGCTCGTCGAATACCAGAGCTCCGACGAGATCGCGGCCGCTGGCAGTAAGGACGTCTGGGATCTCTCCTTCATGCCGGCGGACGTCAAGCGCGAACAGTTCGTGGACCAGGGCCCGGCTTACGTCGCCTATATGAGCGGCTATCTCGTGCGGGCCGGTTCGGACATCCGGATCGTTGCGGATGTGGATCGCGCCGGCACGCGGGTTGGTTGCATCGAAGGGACATCGACGTCACGCACGGTCGAGAAATCGCTGAAGCAGGCGAAGCTGACAAAGTTCGTGAAGCCCGAAGAGGCGGCCGAATTGATCGGCAGAGGCGAGCTCGATGCTCTCGCCATGGGAATGGGAGCCCTGGAAGATCTTTCGCGAAAGCTGCCCGGAACCAAGGTGCTGGACGAAGTGATTCAATCGACCGGCGTGGTCGTGGTCGTTCCCAAGGGCAAGGCCGTGGCGAAGGCCTGGGCGGCGCGCTTCCTGGATGAAGCCAAGGTAGACGGGACCGTGCGTCGTGCGCTCGATGGTAATGGATTTACCAGCGACAAGATCGCGCCGTAGTTGCGCCGAACTGCGTCCGCTGGAACCGCGACTGGCGGCGGGGGTCTTTGAATTGCCGGAGTTCCATCGGCCATTGCCCCGTGTTGGGCAACGAACAAACCTCGTGCGGCCATATTTGAGTAAGAGTGATCTCCCGAGAGGGAGGCGCTCCGATGAAGAAAGTTTTGATCACTGCGGTCGTGCTGCTGGCTGGCGTGCCTGCGAGCGCCGTTGCGCAGGAGCGCGCTGGTGCTGCGGCGATAGGCGCCGTGTCCGGGGCCGTCGTGCTCGGTCCGGTCGGTGCGGTCGCGGGTGCAGTAATTGGCTATACCGCCGGTCCTTCAATCGCGAGGTCATGGGGCGTGAGAGGTTCGCGGTCGGCAAGACACCAGCAGCCGCCACGCCGCGAGGCGTACCGCGCAGCCGCGACCGGCGCTCCGCCGCGCGCGCGTGAGGCGATGAATGCTAACGGCCAGATCAGAGCTGCCAGCAATCCGCCGGCTCAAGCCACGCCCCCGGTGCAGCCAGTTCAAGCTGCCCCGGCTCCGCCGGCGGAGACTTCGACCCCGCCCGTTCAGGGACTCGAATGAGGCTCCGGCTTTAGGCCGCGGTCGTCTTCGGCCGCAGCCGGTCGACGGTCCGTGCGATCAGGGCGGCCACCTCCGGCACTTTTGGACCAATGCGAAATTCCGGCCCTGCGACGACGACGGAGAGCCGGCGATCACCGATCGGCAGTGGGATCGCCGCGCCGGCGAGGTCGCGGCTGTAATCGGCGAAGCTCTGGCAGTAGCCGCGCGCGATCGAATTGCGCAGCTCGATCTCGACCGCCTCGATGCTGATCGGCGTCGAGGGCCCGTATTGCTTGAACTCGATCTTGCGATAGACGGAGTCGCGCTCTTCCTGCGAATATTGCAGCAGCAGGGCGCGGCCGCTGGCGGTGGCGTGGATCGGCACGCGGTGGCCGATGGTCGCGAAATAGCGGATCGCGGCCTGGGATTCGACGACGTCGATGAACACCGCCATCACGCCGGCCGGCGCCACGATCGATGCGGTCTCACCCGTCTCGGCGGAGAGATCTGCGATCAGCTGATGCGTCCACGGCGGCAGCGGCTCGACCTCGGAGATCATCCGTGCCATCGCCAGCCAGCGCGGCGTCGGATAGAATCCGGCGCGCGGCCGCGGCTCGTAGAGATAGCCCTTCTCGGACAGCGTCGCGAGCAGGTTGAAGGTCGACGAGCGCGGCCAGCCGAAATGATCGGCGATCTCGGCAAGCGTCGCCGGCTTCCTCGTTTGCGCGAAGAATTCCATGATCTCCAGGACGTTTGCGGCTTGGCGAACGATCATGGTGGCGGCGTTCCGATCTAGGTCTGGCCGAGGATCTTCTTCGCGGCGCGAAGATGCGGCTTGTCGATCATCTGGCCGTCGAGACGCAGCGTGCCGGAGTTCGGATTGCTCGCGAATGCCGCGATCACTTTTTCCGCCCAGCTGCGCTCAGCCTCGGTCGGCTCGAATGCCGCGTTGACGACGTCGACATGTTTCGGATGGATCAGCGCCTTCGCCGAAAAACCGTCACGGCGCGCCGCGCGCGTTTCTTGCTCGAGGCCGGCGAGGTTGTCGATGTCGGTATAGACGGTGTCGATCGGCGCGACCTCGGCTGCAGCCGCCGCCATCAGGCAGAGATCGCGCGCGAGCCGATAGGGGCTGTGGAACACGCCGCCCGAGGCTTTCTCGGTGGCGCCGAGCGAGGCCGAGAGATCCTCCGCGCCCCACATCAATCCGGCGAGGCGAGGAGAGCAGCCCTTGTAGCTGCCAAGCCCAAAGATCGAGCTAGCAGTCTCCGTCGCGACGCAGACGATGCGCGTCGCGCCGACCGTGATGCCGGCCGCGGCTTCCAAGGCTTCGAGCCAGGTTGCAACCTGGCGCACGTCATCGCCGCCTTGCGATTTCGGCAGCACGATGCCGTCGGGCTTGCCGGGCATGACCGCGGCGAGATCGGCGAGCGTCATTCCAGTGTCGAGCGCGTTGACGCGGACATAGAGCTGATGCGGGCCGGGGCGGCCCTTCAGCATCGCAAGCGTCAGCCCGCGCGCTTCCGGCTTCTTCTCCGTGACGACGGAATCCTCGAGATCGATGATCAGCGCGTCGGCCTTGCCTTCGCTCGCCTTCTCGAATTTGCGCGGGGAATCCCCCGGCACGAACAGCATCGAACGCATCAGACCGGCCTCTTGTGCATCATCGCCATGCGGCGGCATTTGCCGACGATCTCGTCGTTCTGGTTCAAGGCGTGGTGCTCGAACTCGACGATACCCGCTCTCGGGCGCGATTTGGATTCCCTCAACGAAAGCACCTTCGTCGTCGCCCGCAACGTGTCGCCATGGAAGACCGGTTTTGGGAACGTGACGTCGGTCATGCCGAGATTGGCAACGGTGGTCCCCATGGTCGTATCATAGACCGTCATGCCGATCATGATGCCGAGGGTGTAAAGGCTGTTGAAAATGCGCTGGCCGAACTCGGTCTTTTCAGCGAAATGCGCGTCGATATGCAGCGGCTGCGGGTTGAGCGTCAGCAGGCTGAACATGGTGTTGTCCATCTCCGTGACGGTCCGGGTCAGCGGATGCCTGAACTCCTGGCCCACGGAAAACTCCTCGAAATAAAGTCCGGCCATCGCTGTTTCCTCCCTGTGTCCTGCGATTCTGGCCAGCGCCGCCGTTAAGGCGGCGCGGCCAGGTGAACTGCTTCTTGCTCTGCGAGCTGTTCGATTTCCTCGGTCGAGAAGCCGGCCTCGCGCAAAATGTCGCGGCCATGCTGGCCGAGGGTCGGTGCGGGGCCGGCGGGTTCCGGCTGGGTCACGCTCCAGGTGGAGGGCACGCGCATCTGGCGGATGCGGCCTTCCACGGGATGATCGACGGTCCTGAAGAAGTCGATCGCATTGAGATGCGGATCTTCGAGGATCGTTTCCAGCGTATGCATCGGCATCACCGGAATGTCGGCGCGCTCGAGCAGATCGCGCCATTCCGTGGTGGTGCGTGTGAGGAAGATGTGGCCGATCTCCTCATAGATCTCGTCGATGTGCTTCGTCCGCGCGGCGTGGTTGGCGAAGCGCGGCTGATCGAGGAAATGCGGCTGCCCGATCGCCTCGAAGAAGCTGCGCCAGTGCTTGTCGTTGTAGATGAGGACGCAGAGATAGCCGTCGCTGGTCTTGTAGGGGCGGCGATAGCGCGACAGCAGGCGGGCATAGCCGCCATGGTCGAGCGGCGGATCGTAGGTGAGGCCGCCCAGATGATCGACCAGCACGAACTCCGTCATCGATTCGAACATCGGAACGTCGATGCGTTGGCCGACGCCGGTGCGGCTCTGATGCATCAGCCCGCCCATGATGGCGTTGACCAACATCAGGCCGACGATGCGGTCGGCGATGGTGACGGGGACGTAGCGCGGCGTGCCGTCGCCGGCCGCCGCAAGCAGCGTCGGAATGGTGGCGGCGCCCTGGATCAGATCGTCGTAGGCGGGCTTTGCGGCATAGGGCCCGGACTGGCCGTAGCCGAACGCGCCGACATAGACGAGCGTGGGATTGATCTCGCGAAGTGTCTCGTAGTCGAGGCCGAGTCGCGCCATTGCCTGCGGGCGCACATTGTAGACGAGCGCGTTGGCGTGCTTCGCCAGCCGCAGCAAGGTGTCGCGGCCTTCCGTCTTCTTCAGGTCGAGCACGATGCTGCGCTTGCCGCGATTGGCATTGAGGAACATCCCGCCCATGCCGGGCGTGCGGCCGGGACCGATCTGGCGAACGATGTCGCCCTCGGGGCTTTCGACCTTGATGACGTCCGCGCCCATGTCCGCCAGCACCTGGGTGCCGTAGGGGCCCATCAGCACCGAGGTCAGGTCGAGAATGGTGAAGCCGGCGAGCGGTCCCATGAGGCCTCGTTGGATAAATTCATATACGTGGAGTTAGAGTTCATAAAGTAGCAGTGTCAATTCGACGGCTCCGGTCTACGGCGCATAGCTCCATACATAATTCATATACTTGACATATAAATTCACCTATATGTACATTTTCAAGCAAGAAATAGAGCGAGGGCCGGACGGCGCCGCAGCAATTCGCTGCCGCGTTCGGCGTGGGGACGCGTCAAGGAGAACGACATGAAGAAGAATCTGGTCAGGGCCGCAGCAGTGCTCGCTCTCTCGCTGCCGGTCTCGACGCTGCAGGCGCAGGCGCTGGAGCTGAAGGTCGCCGATAGCTTCCCCGCCGGTCACTATCTCGTCCGCTTGATGCTGAAGCCCTGGATGGACGACGTCACCAGGCGCACCAATGGCACGGTGACCTTCACCTATTATCCGAACCAGCAGATCGGCAAAGCCGCCGACATGCTGCGGCTGACGCAGTCCGGCGTGGTCGACATCGGCTACATCGGGCCGTCCTATGTCTCCGACAAGATGCCGCTCTCGGAAGTCGCGCAATTGCCGGGCGCGTTCGCGACCAGCTGCCAGGGCACGCTCGCTTATTGGAAGACCGCGCGTGAAGGCATTTTGGCGAAGCAGGAATACGTGCCGAACAAGATCAAGCTGCTGCTCGCCGTAGTGCTGCCGCCCTACCAGGTGTGGACCGTCAAGTCGAAGGTCGAGACCACCAAGGACATGCAGGGCCTGAAGCTGCGCACCACGGGCGGCGCGCAGGACCTGACGCTGCGTGCGCTCAGCGCCGTGCCGGTGCGCATGGCTGCGCCCGATGCCTATGAGTCGCTGTCGCGTGGCACCATGGACGGACTGCTGTTCCCGCTCGACAGCGTCGTCTCCTACGGCCTCGACAAGCTGGTCAAGCACGCCACCGAAGGCGTCAGCTTCGGCAGCTTCATCGTCGCCTACTCGATCAACCAGTCGGTCTGGGACAAGCTGCCCGACGACGTGAAGAAGGCGATGAACGAGGCTTCGGAGGCGATTACGCCGCAAGCCTGCGCCGGCGTCGAAAAGGAAGGCGAAGTTACCAAGAAGCAAATGCAGGACGAAGGCATCAGCTTCGATCCGCTGCCGGAGGCGACGCGCACCGAGATCAAGGACAAGCTCAAGGGCGTCGGCAAGGAGTGGGCGAGCGGGCTCGACAGCCGCGGCAAGCAGGCGTCCGCCGCGCTGAAGGAGTTCGACGATCTGCTCGCCGCGGGCGGCGCCAAGTAGAGCGCCAGGTAGTCCGACATCCAACAGGGAGGCGCGAAAGGTGATCAAACGGGCGGGAGATGTACTCGGCGCGCTGGAGCGCGCGCTGACGGTGATCGCGGTGGTCTTCATGTTCGTGATCATGCTGCTGGTCGTGACCGACGTGTTCATGCGTTACGCGCTGAACAGTCCGTTCTCCTTCACCTATGATCTGATCGGGCTCTATCTCCTCGCCGGTGTGTTCTTCTTCACGCTGTCGGACGCCTTGCGCGAGCATGTCCATGTCGGCGTCGACATCCTCTTGTCGCGCTTCTCGCTGACGGGGCGGCGGTTGTCCGAGATCGTCACGGCGCTCGCCGGCCTGTTCGTGTTCATCCTGATCTGCAAGGTCGGCTTCGAGCGCGCGCTGGAGAATTACGAGCAGCACGACGTGCTCTCCGGCGCGATCCCCTGGCCGACCTGGATTTCGGCGGCGCTGGTGCCGTTCGGCTGCGGCGTGCTGGTGCTGCGGCTCGCGCTGCAGCTCGTCGGCAATGTGCTGAGCCTCGTCAGCGGCCGCGATCTGTATCCGCTGCCGCCGGTGACCGGTGTCGGCGAAGCACGCGGCTTCGAGTAACGGCAGGCATTCATGACCCCTTTCATCGTTCTCGCCCTGCTGTTCGGCCTGCTCGCGCTCGGCACGCCCGTCGGTTTCGCCATGGCCTTCTCCGGCTCGGTCGGCCTCGTGATGGTCGGTGGATGGGGCACGCTGCTCGGCATTTTGCAAACCGCGCCGCTCTCGACCGTCTCGTCCTACGAGCTGATCACCATTCCGATGTTTCTCTTGATGGCAGACCTCGTGCTGCTGTCGGGCGTTGCGGACGATCTGTTCAAGACGGCATCGGCCTGGGTCGGCCGCATTCCCGGTGGCCTCGGCATGGCGACGGCGCTCGCCGGCGCCGGCTTTGGCGCGATCTGCGGCACGTCGACGGCCTCGGCCGCGACGCTGTCCTCGACCAGCCTGCCGGCGATGATCCGCCAGGGCTACGAGCCGAAGATGGCGGCGGGGGTCGTTGCGATCTCAGGCACGCTGTCGATGCTGCTGCCGACCAGCGTTGCGCTCGTTATCTTCGGACTGCTGGCCGAAGTGAACATCGGCAAGCTCCTGATCAGCGGCATCATCCCGGCGATCCTGGTGACGTTCACCATCATGGCCACGATCTATTTCCTGGTCTGGCAGGATCCCTCGCGCGCACCGGCCGCGAAGTCGGTACCGTGGCGCGAGAAGTTTGCGCTGCTGTGGCAGGTCTCGCCGATGGTGGTGCTGTTCTCGATCGTGACGGGCACGATCTATCTCGGCGTCGCGACGCCGACGGAAGCCTCCGCCTTCGGCGCGTTCGGCGCCTTCCTGCTCGCCATCGTCAAGGGCAAGATCACGCCGTCCTCGCTCTATGCGACGCTGCTGCGCGCCTGCCACGGCACCTGCATGATCATCATGATCCTGGTCGGTGCCTCGATCTTTGGCTATTTCTTCACGCTCACCCATGTCACGCAGGACCTCGTCGCCTGGATCGGGTCCTTGCCGGCCTCGCGCTGGGTGATCATCACACTGATCCTGTGCGGCTACATCGTGCTCGGCTCGTTCATGGACCAGATCGCAATCCTGGTGCTGACCGTGCCGATCGTACTGCCGCTGATCAAGACGCTCGGCTTCGATCCGATCTGGTTCGGCGTCATCAAGATCGTCACCGCCGAGGTCGGCATGATCACGCCGCCGGTCGGGCTCAACTGCTTCATCGTTGCCCGCTATGCCAAGCGGCCGGTGGCGGAAGTGTTCCACGGCACCTTCCCGCACTTCATCGCGCACCTGATCGCAATCGCGATCCTGGTGGCGTTTCCCTCGATCATTCTCTGGCTGCCCTCGCAGATGGGGCGCTAGGATCGGAGCTCGGCTCCCAATAAGGAGATCAAGAACATGGATTTCGCGCTCACCGATCAGCAGGAAGCCATTCGCGCCGCCGTCGCAAAAGTTTGCGAGGACTTTCCCGACGCTTATTGGCTGAAGAAGGACCACGACGGCGGCTTTCCCCATGACTTCCACAAGGCGATGGCCGATGCCGGTTGGCTCGGCATCTGCGTGCCGGAGGAATATGGCGGCTCCGGGCTCGGCATCACCGAAGCCGCGATCATGATGCGCGCCATCGCGGAATCCGGCGCCGGCATGTCCGGCGCCTCCGCGGTGCACATCAACGTCTTCGGGCTCAACCCCGTCGTGGTGTTCGGCACCGAAGAGCAGCGCAAGCGCATGCTGCCGCCGATGGTCGAGGGCCGCGAGAAGGCGTGCTTCGCCGTCACCGAGCCCAACACCGGCCTCAACACCACCCAGCTCAAGACGCGTGCCGTCGCCAAGAACGACCGCTACATCGTCAACGGCCAGAAGGTGTGGATCTCCACCGCGCAGGTCGCGCACAAGATCCTGCTGCTGGCGCGCACCACGCCGCTGGAGGACGTGCGCTCGCCGACCCACGGCCTCAGCCTGTTCTACACGGACTTCGACCGCAAGAAGATCAAGGTCCACGAAATCGAGAAGATGGGCCGCAAGATCGTCGATTCCAACGAGCTGTTCTTCGAGGACTTCGAGATCCCGATGGAGGACCGCATCGGCGAAGAGGGCAAGGGTTTTCAGTACATCCTCGAAGGCATGAACCCCGAGCGTATCCTGATCGCGGCGGAAGCGGTCGGCCTCGGCAAGCTCGCGCTGTCGCGCGCGACCGAATACGCCAAGACGCGCGTGGTGTTCAACCGTCCGATCGGCAAGAACCAGGGTATCCAGCATCCGCTTGCGGTCAACTGGGTCGAGCTCGAGGCGGCCTGGCTGATGGTGATGCAGGCAGCCTGGCAATACGACAAGGGCTTGCCCTGCGGCGCTGGCGCGAACGCCGCAAAATATTTCGCAGGCGAAGCCGGCTACCATGCCTGCGAGCAGGCGGTGATGACCCATGGCGGCTTCGGCTATGCCAAGGAGTTCCACGTCGAGCGTTATCTGCGCGAGGTCCTGATCCCGCGAATCGCACCGGTCAGCCCGCAGCTTGCGCTCAGCTTCATTGCGGAAAAGGTGCTCGGTCTGGCGAAGTCTTACTAGTCTTCGCGCGGATCGCTGAGCAGGGACGCCAATGAACCTCGACTTCTCCGGCCTGATCCGGGAGGGCGACCGTGTCGTATGCGGGCAGGCAACGGCTGAGCCGGTCACCCTGACCGAAGCGCTGGTCGCGCAAGCCGGGCATCTGCCGGCGTTCCGCATGATGGTCGGTCCAATATTCTCCGACACCTTTTCCGCGGCGTGCGCGCCCAACATCTCGTTCCAGAGCTATGGTGTGATCGGGAATGCGCGGCGGCTCGCGAAAGCGGGACGGCTCGACGTGATCCCGAGCAACTACAGCGCCTTCTGCGCCGATTTCGCCTCACGGCGCCACCGTGCGGATGTGGTGCTGGTGCAACTGGCCGAGTCCGGCGATGGTCGATTGAGCGCAAGCCTCTCCAACGATTATGTCATCGATGCTGCACGGGGCGCGCGCGTCGTCATCGCCGAGATCAATCCGGATGCGCCCTGGACGTTTGGCGCGGAATGGCCTGCGGACGCGCCGATCCATCTGCGGGTCGCCGCTCGCCGTCCGCCCGTCGAACTGCCGCCGGCGCCGCTGGATGACGTCTCACGAAGAATAGCGTCACATGCGGCGAGCCTGATCGCCGACGGCAGCACGCTTCAGTTCGGCGTCGGCCGGATCCCGGACGCGATCCTGCCCTCGCTCTCCCATGCCCGCAATCTCGGCATCCATTCCGGCCTGATCAATGACGCCGTCGTCGACCTGATCGAGCGCGGCGCGGTGACGAATGCGGAGAAGGGAATCGATGCCGGGATCACGGTGACGAACCAGGTGATCGGCACGAAGCGGCTCTATCGCTTCGTGCACGAGAACAAGGCTGTTTCGGTGCGGCCGACGTCATATACGCACGGCCAGAACGTGCTGGCGCGGATCAACCGGCTGGTCGCGATCAACTCGGCGCTCCAGGTCGGGCTCGACGGCAGCGTCAATTCCGAGACGCTGAACGGCGTCGCGATCGGCGCCATCGGCGGGCAGCTCGATTTCGTGCGCGGTGCCAATGCATCGCCCGGGGGCAGGGCGATCATCGCGCTGCCGGCGACGGCGTCCGACGGGACCAGCCGCATTGTCGCCAATGTGGAGACCGTGACGACGCCGCGCGCCGACGTCGATGCCATCGTGACCGAATGGGGCGTTGCGGAGTTGCGCGGCTGCGGACTTGCCGAGCGCGCGCGCCGCATGATCGTGATCGCGGCGCCCGGGCACCGCGATGCGCTGTCGGCACGACTTCGCGCCGCGCGCTAGAAGCTCGCGAGCTATCTGAAACAGACGGGCCTATTCGGCGGCGATCCGTTCCATTGCCATGTCGCGAAGCCGGGCGCGCTGGATTTTCACACCGTTGGCGCTGTCGGTGACGGGGAAAGCGTCGACGATATAGATTCGTGCCGGCACCTTGTAGCCCGCGAGCCGCTCGCGCAGGCGGGCCACCAACATCTCCTGCTGCGGCGGCTCCTCGGCCGGAATCACAAAGGCGACGCAGCGCGCCTGACCCCTAAGATCGACCGCGACAACCTGGGCGTCGGCAACCCCCGTGCAGGCTTTGAGCTCGTCCTCGATCTCGCCGGGCGCAACCAGGAAGCCGCCGAGCCGCATCGCATCGCCCGCGCGGGTCTCGTAGACGAAGGCGCCGTCGCCGCGCAGGCGGCCGATGTCGCCGGTGCGGAAGAAGCCGTCGGCGGTGATCGCATCGCGCGTCGCATCCGGGTTGTTGAAATAGCAGAGGAAGCACGAGGGCGCGCTGATCTCGATCTCGCCGGAGACGCCTTGCGCTGCCAGCTCGCCGGTCTCGGTATCGCGCACGCGCACCTTCGCGTCGGGAGACATCGGCCAGCCGCCGCCTTCGATGCGATCCGCGAAGGTATCACCGGGGCGGGCGATCGAGAACAGCGCCTGCACCTCGCTCGAACCGTAGAGGCCGAACAACGGCATGCCGCGCGCCTCGGCCTCCGCGGCGAGCTCACGCCAGCCGGGCTGGAACGCGGCGAAGCCGCAGACTTCGAGATGCGGGAATGGCCGTGGCGCGTCGGCGAGCGCCAGGATGCGGCGGAACATCTCGTCGGAGCCGAAGGCGTGCGTGACCTTGTGTTCGCCAAGGACCTTCAACGCTGATGCCGCCTCGAAAGCATCGAGCACATGGATGGTCGCGCCGGCTGCGATGAAGCCGAGCAGGCTGGTCATGCCAAAGGTGCCGCAGAACGGCAGCATGGCCAGCAGCGAATGGCGCTGTGGCGCGAGTTTTAGCGCCTCGGCGACGGAGGCGGCGTGCGTGGCGAGCGTCCGCTGCGAATGCGCGACGAGCTTCGGTCCCTTGGTCGTGCCCGATGTCGTGTAGAGCAGCACCGGCAGATCGACATCGTCCTGCGCCGGCGGTGCTGGCGGATAGGACTTCTCGAACGCATCGAAGCGCACACAGGGCCAGTGTGCGGGGATCGCATCTCCGCCGACCACCGCGAGCCTTTGCAGCGCGGGCACTTCGTCCCTGCTGACCTCGGCGAGGATGGCGGCAAAATCGATCGAGCGGAACGCGGCCTCGACCACCATCAGCCTGGCGCCGGACACCTTGAGCAGATGGCCGACTTCCGCGCTGCGGTAGCGGGTATTGACCGAGGCGACGATCGCACCGCAGCGGGCGGCGGCGAACAGCAGTGCGATCCATTCGACCCGGTTGACCAGCCAGACCGCGACCACGTCGCCTTGGCCGATGCCTTGTGCGGTAAGCCATGCGGCGGTCTGCTCGACCTTCCCGGAGAATTCCGCGCGCGAGACCGGCCTGCCGTCAAACACGAAGGCGGGCTCGGCACCTTGGGTGCCGATCAGCGATTGAAGCGAAAATTGGTTGACGCTCATGGCAACCGGACTAACCCGATCGCGCAGACCTGTCTACTTGGTGCCGAACATCCGGTCGCCGGCATCGCCCAGGCCCGGCACGATGTAGCCGTGGTCGTTGAGCCGCTCGTCGATCGCGGCGGTCCAGATCGGCACGTCGGGATGCTCGCTCTGGAACTGCGCGATGCCTTCGGGCGCGGCCAGAAGGCAGACGAAGCGGATGTCGCGGGCGCCGCGCGCCTTGAGCAGGGAGGCGCCGGCGCGGGCCGAGTTGCCGGTCGCCAGCATCGGGTCCATCAGGATCACGGTGCGGTCGGACAGGTCCTGCGGCGCCTTGAAGTAATATTCCACGGCCTGCAATGTCTCGGGATCGCGGTAGAGCCCGATATGGGCGATGCGCGCCGACGGCATCAGCGCCAGCATGCCGTCGAGGAAGCCGACGCCGGCGCGCAGGATCGGCGCCAGCGTGAGCTTCTTGCCGGCGATCTTCGGTGCCCGCATCGGGGAGATCGGCGTCTCGATCTCGACGAGTTCCAGTGGCAGATCGCGCGTCACCTCGTAGCCGAGCAGCATCCCGATCTCGTTCAGGATCTCCCGAAAACTCTTGGTCGAGCGGTCCTTCTCCCGCATGAGGGAGAGCTTGTGCTGGACCAGGGGGTGGGCGACGACGTTGACGCTGCTTGTGCTCATGAAACCGATCTACACGGTTCCGTGAAATTGCGCCAGATCGGCCACATCTTTTCGCGGGGATACGCGGCCTCAGGCGGGTATCGCGACGGCGCTGCGCACCCGGCTGCTGGCCTCGTAGGCAGCCATGGTCAATTCACGGTCCATCGATGTGCCGGGTTCTAGACTCCCAGCCCGCGTGCCACGAGCGTGATCACGATTGTCAGGACCGCGCCCCAGATCAGGCTCAGCGTCATGGTCAGGATCGTCGTCGTGACCGCCTGCTCCAGATTTCCCTTGAGGAGCTGCATGCTACTTGTCCGTGGCAGGCGCGACGCCGATGCGCAGGCCGAGCAGCAATGCACCCATCACCGCAACCAGGATGGCGATCTTGAGCTCAATCATGTCCGCAGCCTTGTCGCCGCGCGGGCCAGGAGCCGCCTCGCACCCTCCGCCAGCGCAATCAGCGGATTGCCGCGGTTCTCGATATCGAGCTCGAAGGTCTCGGCGGGAAACACCAGCGCGCATCTTGCGAGGCCGCTCTGCCGGTTGGCGAAATCGACCGCGGAGCTCTTGAACAGGAACAGACCGCCGATGCGCCCATGCGCCTCGCGCGCGACCCAGAGGCCGGCGCCGTTGCGTCCGATGAAAAAGGCGGGGATGGCAGTGCTGATGACATCCGGGTCGATCGGCCCAAGGCACGCCGCGGACGCGGCCATTGTCGGTCGCTCGGGCTGGCGACGCGTGGCTTGAAGGGCGATCGCGGCCATGGCGGCCTCCTCACACATCTGCAAGGTCATGATGGTCTCCCATGCCGTCAGGCGTGGAGATGCCAGACATAGATCGCGGTCTTCAGCGCGATGAGCGCTGCGAGCACGCTGCCCATCGAGAGCAGGGTCAGCGCGCTGAGCGCGATGCGCTTGAGCTGCGCCTTGCGCTCCGGCGAGATCCGTGCGGGGCGTTCGGCCCAACCAAGGGAGCGCTCAACGCCATGTGTCAGCATCGACATGTCTGCATTCCTTCGTCAGCATGGCGGTGGCCGAAGCCGCCGCGATCTGCCTCGTATGATGTCCATCGTTGCGTAGGATTGCGAGATGAGCGCCGAGGCAGCAGTATAGGAATGCTATAAGGATGCCGACCGTCGCGTCGGCAGCCCTCTGAAGAGACCGGGATTCCGCTTCGGCCGGGCCTGAGACGGCGCAGGATCCGAATGCGTCATCCCGATCGCTGCGGCAAAGGCGTTCCGCAGCCGCGGTTCCTCGATCTGCTTGCAGAAGCATTCCAGCGTCGCTTCCACACTCTGCCGCTGCCCGCTGATGGCCGCACAGAGTTGCGAGCTGGTCCGCCGAAAGAAGTGGAGGGAGTCCCTGGCGCCGTCGCCCAGATGATCGAGCTCCGCCGCGAGCGCGGCGACATTAAGCCTGTCGGACTCATCGAGCGTCACGGCAAATCGCAGCAGCGCGAGCTGCCAGGCGCGGAGCAGCCTGTGAGGCCTTTCGATTGATTGCCGCATGGGGATACCCGGATGCCGTGCGACGCCTCAGGCGCCGACGCGGTCGATCAGCTCCTCGTCGGCGATCGCGGCGAATGCGCGTACCACTTCCCTCTGCGCGGCTGCGTCCAGCGGAACGATCGGAAGCCTTGTGGCGGGCGACATCAGGCCAAGCACGCCGAGTGCACATTTAAGTGCGGCCGGGCTCTCCTTCCCGAGGCAGGCGATCAAGGGGATCAGGCGCCTGTGCAGGTACCGGGCGGATTGCAGCCGGCCCTGCCTGACATGTGAAAAAATCGTGCGGCAGAGATCTGGCGCGACGTTGGCAACCTCCGAGATCGCGCCATCGCCGCCGTCCGCGATGAAGCCGAAGGCGGTGCCGTCGTCGCCGGATAGACAGCGGAAGCCGGCAGGCAGGTGGCGGGACAGGCGCATCGGGCGGGTGATGTCGCCGCTCGCATCGCGCAGGCCCACGAACTGGCGCGATTCGACGAGACGCAGAAGCGTCTCGTCGGCGAGCGGGCGCAGCGTGCGGGAAGGGGCGTCGTGCAGGATCACGGGCAGGCCGATCGCGCCGGAAATGGCGCGGAAGTGCGCGAGCATTCCGTCCTGCATCGGCTTGTTGTAGGCGGGCACCACCGACATCACGGCATCGGCGCCGGCGGCTTCCGCGCGCCGCGCGAGTTCGATGGCGTGGCTCGTTGAATTCGACACGGCGCCGGCAATGATCCGCACGCGGCCACGCGCGACATCGACCGCGGTGCGAATGATCAGCGCCTGCTCGGCCGGCGAGAGCGTCGGTGCCTCGCCGGCGGTCTCGCACACCACCAGTGCGGGTACGCCGGCTGCGATCTGACGCTCGCAGAGCGCGGCGAACGCCTTCAGGTCGATCGCGTCGGCCGAATCGAACGGCGTCGGCAGGTCCGGTATGAACCCGGTGAACCAGGCGGAGGGTGGGATGAACATGGTTTTTTGCCGAGGAGCTCAGGCGGCGCGCTTGGGAGCGGCGGCATCGGGCCTGCTGCCCATGTCGAGCTCGATCTCGCGTGGCAGCTCGATGATGGTCTCGGGATGCTGTCCGTTTTCGAACAGCGCATATTTGATGGCCTGGGCGCGGTTGACGAAGAGGCCACCGTAGAGGCCGTTCTGCTGCTGGGCGACCCACTGTCCCCTGTGGTTGCGGCCGATGAAGACGATGGTCGAGGGAGAGCTGCACGAGGGAGGTTCGACGAGTTTCACTTTCGTATTCCTTCCGATTGACGCGGGCGGCGGGTGCGTGTCCCGCGACCACCCGATCAATATCTTTTCAAGCGAATATGATTTCGAGTGAGGCTGCGCGACGATCTCATAGGAAGGTCATAAAGCCCGATGTTCAGGCCAGCTCGTTGACGACCTGAACCAGCGCGAACAGCGCGCCGAAGGCAACGCCCTCGTCCCAATGATTGAGGACGGCACCGAACAGCGGCTCGCGCCTGACGAGGCCGGCGAGGGCGCACAGGATGATCGACATCCAGAGCAGGGCGGAGAGGCTGCGTGCAAAGCCGACGCTGCCGAAGGCTGCAAAGGCGACGAGCAGTGCGATGCGGACGGCAAAGCGCGCGATCAACCGCGTCGGGCTGAGGCCCCGCGACATGTCTGAAGATTGCGGCAAGGCGCGAACCTCCGCTTGGCCTAGCTGAAATTCTCGCAAGCGACCGGCTGATAGAGCGGGTCCGGGGCGGGGCGCACGGTGGGAACGCTCGGCCGCGATACCTCCACGGCCAATGCCTGTACTTCGATGAAGGCCGACAGCAAGGCCAGTGCGAGATCGGCATGCCGGGCTTCGACAGCGGCGTCGAGCCAGTCCGGCAATTCGCGCTCGCGCGACAGCGCGCAATGCCACTCGCCCTCGTCATAGGCGATGCGGCGGACCTGCCACAGCGGCAGCTCGAGCTCGATCAGCGCCAGCGCGGCGTCGGTCCAGGCCTCGGCATCGACCAGGCGCATGATGCGCGCACTGCGCTCGCTCCGCCCGCGCGACGGGAAGCGCCGGCAGGCCTGATCGATGATGTCGAGCATCAGCGGACGCGTCATTGCCGGTGCCGCGCGAAGCTGCTGGTTGAGGGAAGGTGGGGCAAGGCGTCGGAGAACGGCGGTCATGTCAGGCCTCCTGGAATTGGCGTCGGTCAGTCGGCCGGCCTCTCCAAGATGGCTGGAAGCGCATTTGAAAACGAGATGGGGACGGGACGGGAGATATAAGGATTTCATAAGTGCACGGAATCTTCCGGATAAGAGCGACAGATCCCCGGCCGCCGTCGCCGCCGAAGGTCGAGGCTTATAGAAGCAGGGCTTTTTGAAAAGACCCAGGCCATGGCCTGCCTTAACAGCGGTAGTGAAAGCAACGGTGGCTTGTGTCGCTGCGCTGCCTGCTCGGAACGACCGCCCGGAATACAGTGTCGGTGCCACATGGCGGACAGCCACGACGCGCCGGCATTTATGGAATTCATATAACTTCGCCATAGGCCTCATCTCGAAAACCTATGCCGGTGGTGGCACTTCAACACGGTCAAAAGTCCCGGCTGGTGCCGTGGAAATGCTTTGCATTTCCTTCGTTCCACGCGCTCGCCGGACGCCTGAGAAACGGTTGCGTCCGACATAAAGCCGCAACGAGGAGCATTCCCATGATGGACATTCTGATGCTGGCGCTGGGCTTTGGCTTCTTCGCGCTCGCGATCGGCTACACCTACGCCTGCGAACGGCTGTGAGGGAGCGGACCATGACCTTCGATTATTCGCTCGCCGCCGTCGTCTCGCTCGGTCTCCTGTTCTACCTCACTTACGCGCTGCTGCGGCCCGAGCGGTTCTGACCTGTGCTGCTGCTTCTCGAATTGCTGCTCGCGGACGCCGCGCTCGTCGCGTGCCTGCTTGCCCTGATCCTGCCGCTCCTGCGCAGGACAAATGTCCTAAAGGGTTGATGCCATGACTATGATCGGTTGGCTCCAGATCATTCTCTTTTGCGCGATTATCGTCGCGCTGACAAAACCGCTCGGCGGGTACATGACGGCTGTGTTCAACGGCGAGCGGACGTTCCTGTCGCCGGTGCTGCGGCCGATCGAGGCCGGCATCTACTGGTTTTCCGGCGTCGAGGAGAGGCGCGAGCAGCATTGGCTGACCTACACGGTCTCGATGCTGCTGTTCCATGTCGGCGGCTTCCTCATCATCTACGGCGTGATGCGGCTTCAGGCGGTGTTGCCGTTCAACCCGGCCGGGCAGGGCGCGGTCGCCCAGGATCTCTCCTTCAACACCGCGATTTCCTTCATCACCAACACCAACTGGCAGAATTACGGCGGCGAGAGCACGGTATCCTATCTCGTGCAGATGCTCGGCCTGACGCACCAGAATTTCCTGTCGGCGGCGACCGGCATCGCGCTCGCGGTGGCCATGATCCGCGGATTCTCGCGCGCCTCGATGCGCACGGTCGGCAATTTCTGGGTCGACGTCACCCGCACGACACTTTACGTGCTGCTGCCGATCTGTGTCGTCTACACGCTGTTCCTGGTCTGGCAGGGCATCCCGCAGACGCTCGGTGCTTACGTCGAGGCCACGACGCTCGAAGGCGCCAAGCAGACCATCGCGGTCGGCCCGGTGGCCTCGCAGGTCGCGATCAAGATGCTCGGCACCAATGGCGGCGGCTTCTTCAACGCCAACGCCGCCCATCCCTTCGAGAACCCGACCGCGCTGTCGAATCTCGTTCAGATGCTCTCGATCTTCCTGATCGGCGCGGCCATGACCAATGTGTTCGGCCGCATGGTCGGCAACCAGCGCCAGGGCTGGGCGATCTTCGCGGTGATGGGCGTGCTGTTCATCGCCGGTGTCTCCATCACCTACTGGGCGGAAGCCAACGGCACCTCGATGATGCATGCGCTCGGCCTCACCGGCGGCAACATGGAGGGCAAGGAAGTCCGCTTCGGCATCGTCGCATCCTCGCTGTTCGCCGTGGTGACCACGGCCGCCTCCTGCGGCGCGGTCAACGCCATGCATGACAGCTTCACCGCGCTCGGCGGCATGATCCCGCTGATCAACATGCAGCTCGGCGAAGTCATCATCGGCGGCGTCGGCGCCGGCCTCTATGGCATGCTGCTGTTCGTCGTGCTCGCGATCTTCGTCGCCGGCCTGATGGTCGGCCGCACACCGGAATATGTCGGCAAGAAGATCGAGGCGCGCGAAGTCAAGATGGCGATGCTCGCGATCCTGGTGCTGCCGCTGATGTATCTCGGCTGGACCGCGGTCGGCGTGGTCTATCCGGCGGCGGTCGCCTCCATGGCGAATGCCGGCCCGCATGGCTTCACCGAGGTGCTCTACGCCTTCACCTCGGCGACCGGCAACAACGGCTCGGCCTTCGCGGGCCTCACCGGCAACACGTTGTTCTACAACCTCACGCTCGCATCCGCGATGTTCGTCGGCCGGTTCTTCATGATCGTTCCGGCGATGGCGATTGCCGGCTCGCTGGCCGCCAAGAAGTCGATCCCGCCGTCGGCGGGCACGTTCCCGACCACGGGCGGGCTGTTCGTCGGCCTCGTCGTGGGCGTGATCCTGATCATCGGCGGCCTGACCTTCTTCCCGGCACTCGCGCTCGGCCCGATCGTCGAGCAACTCGCGATGAACGCCGGCAACGTCTTCTGATTGTTTGGAGTGACCTCCATGGATACGATGAAACTGCAAAAACGTGCCCCGATGTCGGCAATGCTCGATCCCAAGATCGTTCTGCCCGCGATCAGCGCGTCCTTCACCAAGCTCGACCCGCGGCTGATGATCAAGAACCCCGTGATGTTCGTGGTCGAGATCGTGGCCGCGCTCACCACGGTGATCTTCCTGCGCGACCTCGTCGCCGGCGGCGAGAATCTCGGCTTCACCTTCCAGATCATCCTCTGGCTCTGGTTCACGGTGCTGTTCGCCAATTTCGCCGAAGCGGTGGCCGAAGGCCGCGGCAAGGCACAGGCCGAATCGTTGCGCAAGACCCGCACCGAGAGCCAGGCCAAGCTGCTGAGCGGCGCGGGCCAGGTCTTCACGCTGGTGCCGGGCACCAGCCTGAAGGTCGGCGATATCGTGCTGGTCGAGGCCGGTGACGTCATCCCCTCCGACGGCGAGGTGATCGAAGGCGTCGCTTCCGTCAACGAAGCCGCCATCACTGGCGAGTCCGCGCCCGTGATCCGCGAGTCCGGCGGTGACCGGTCGGCGGTGACCGGCGGCACGCAGGTGCAGTCCGACTGGATCCGCGTCCGCATTACGGCTGCGCAAGGCTCGACCTTCATCGACCGCATGATCAAGCTGGTCGAGGGCGCCGAGCGGCAGAAGACGCCGAACGAGATCGCGCTCAACATCCTGCTCGCCGGCCTCACCATCATCTTCGTGTTCGCCACCGTCACCATTCCGAGCTATGCGGCTTATGCCGGCGGCTCGATCTCGGTGGTCGTGCTGGTCGCACTGTTCGTGACGCTGATCCCGACCACGATCGGCGCGCTGCTATCGGCGATCGGTATCGCCGGCATGGACCGCCTGGTCCGCTTCAACGTGCTGGCGATGTCCGGCCGCGCTGTCGAGGCTGCCGGTGACGTCGACACGCTGCTGCTCGACAAGACCGGTACGATCACGCTCGGCAACCGCCAGGCGACCGCATTCCGTCCTGTGCGCGGCGTCACCGAGCAGGAGCTCGCGGACGCAGCGCAGCTCGCCTCGCTCGCCGACGAGACCCCGGAAGGCCGCTCGATCGTCGTGCTGGCGAAGGAGAAGTATTCCATTCGCAGCCGGGACATGGCCGAGCTTGGCGCCACCTTCATTCCGTTCACGGCACAAACCCGCATGAGCGGTGTCGATGCCGGCGGCTCGTCGGTACGCAAGGGCGCGGTCGATGCCATGCTCAACTATGTCGGCGGCGGTGCGCCGTTGGCCGTTGCTTCCGGCAACACCGCGCGCGCCATCCAGCCTGCGGTGCTTTCCGACGCCGGCCGTGAAGTCCAGACCATTGCCGACGAGATCTCGAAAGCAGGCGGAACGCCGCTTGCGGTCGCCAAGGACGGCAAGCTGCTCGGCGTCATCCAGCTCAAGGACATCGTCAAGGGCGGCATCCGCGAGCGCTTCGCAGAACTGCGCCGCATGGGCATCCGCACCATCATGATCACGGGCGACAACCCGATGACGGCCGCTGCGATCGCGGCGGAGGCGGGTGTCGATGATTTCCTCGCGCAGGCAACGCCCGAGGACAAGCTGAAGCTGATCCGCGACGAGCAGGCCAAGGGCAAGCTGGTCGCCATGTGCGGCGACGGCACCAACGACGCGCCGGCGCTTGCCCAGGCCGACGTCGGCGTCGCCATGAACACCGGCACCCAGGCCGCCCGCGAGGCTGGCAACATGGTCGACCTCGATTCCAACCCGACCAAGCTGATCGAGGTGGTCGAGATCGGCAAGCAGCTGCTGATGACACGCGGTGCGCTGACGACGTTCTCGATCGCCAACGACGTCGCAAAGTATTTTGCGATCATCCCGGCGATGTTCCTGGCGTTCTACCCGCAGCTCAACGTGCTCAACGTCATGAACCTGTCGAGCCCGCAGAGCGCCATCCTGTCGGCGATTATCTTCAACGCGCTGGTCATCATCGCGCTGATCCCGCTGGCGCTGAAGGGCGTGGCCTATCGCGCGGTCGGTGCCGGCGCATTGCTGAGGCGCAACCTCCTGATCTACGGCCTCGGCGGCATCGTGATTCCCTTCATCGGCATCAAGGCGATCGACCTCGTCGTCACCGCCTTGCATCTGGCTTGATCGTCGTCGCGGGGCGCACCGCGCCCCGCGCAATGACGAAAGATTTGGAGACCTAACATGCTCAGAGAAATTCGCCCCGCCATCGTCCTGCTGCTGGTGCTCACCGCCATCACCGGCCTGGCCTATCCGCTCGCAATGACCGCTATTGCCGGTGCGATCTTCCCCTCGCAGGCGCAGGGCAGCCTGATCGAGCGGGACGGCAAGGTGATCGGCTCCGCCCTGATCGGGCAGGAGTTCAAGGAGGACAAATATTTCCACGGCCGCCTCTCGGCGACTTTGGCGCCGGACCCGAATGATTCGACCAAGACGGTGTCGGCGCCCTACAACGCGGCCAACTCGGGCGGCTCCAACCTTGGCCCGACCAGCAAGGCGCTGGCCGACCGGCTCAAGGAGGATGTGGATAAGTTGAAAGCTGAAAATCCGAACGCCGCCGTGCCGGTCGACCTGGTCACCACCTCGGCCAGCGGCCTCGACCCGGACATCTCGCCGGAAGCGGCTGAATTTCAGGTGCCGCGGGTGGCGAAGGCGCGGAATCTGCCGGACGATCAGGTCAAGCAGCTCGTGGCCTCCAACACCCAGGGCCGTTTGCTCGGCCTGATTGGCGAACCGCGGGTTAACGTTCTGGCACTGAACCTCGCGCTCGATCGCGCCACCGCGAAGTAGCGGTCTAGGCTGGGGGCGGGCGGATGATTATATTGGCCTGATGGTCCGAGAGCGCCGCGATCCCGAACAACGTCCGTCCCCTGAGGCGCTGCTTGAAGCCGCGCGCCGGGAGGAGAGCGCGAGCGGCAAGCTGAAGATCTTCGTCGGCGCCGCCCCCGGCGTCGGCAAGACCTACGAGATGCTGCAAAGCGCCCATGCCAGGCGCAAGGCGGGTATCGATGTGGTGGTCGGCTTTGTCGAGACCCATGGCCGCGCCGAGACCGAGGCGCTGGTGCGCGGGCTCGAGGTTGTGCCGCGCAAGAGGTTCGATTACCGCGGCCAGAGCGTCGAGGAGATGGACCTCGATGCCGTGATCGAGCGCCGCCCTCGGATCGCGCTGGTTGACGAGCTCGCTCATACCAATGCCGCCGGCAGCCGCCATCCCAAGCGCTATCTCGACGTCGAGGAGCTGCTGTCCCACGGCATCGACGTCTACACCGCCGTCAACATCCAGCATATCGAGAGCCTGAACGACGTCGTCGCCCAGATCACCCATGTGCGGGTGCGCGAGACCGTGCCGGACTCGGTCTTCGACCGCGCCGATGCGATCGAGCTGATCGACCTCACGCCCGACGATCTGATCCAGCGGCTGCGGGAGGGCAAGGTCTATGTGCCCAAGCAGGCCGAGCGGGCGCTGGAGCACTATTTCTCGCCGGGCAATCTGACCGCGCTGCGCGAGCTGGCGCTGCGGCGTACGGCCGAGCGGGTCGACGAGCAGCTTCTCAATCACATGCAGGCGAATGCCATCGCCGGCCCTTGGGCCGCGGGCGAGCGTATCCTCGTCTGCATCAGCGAGGATCCGCGCGCGGCCGGGCTCGTCCGCTACACCAAACGGCTGGCCGACCGGCTGCATGCGCAATTCACCGCGATCTCGATCGAGACCCGGCGGTCGCTCCAGCTTTCGGACGAGGAACGCGATCGTCTCGCCGATACGCTGCGGCTTGCCGAATCGCTCGGCGGTGAAGCGCTGACCATTCCCGCTGTCGGCCGCCGCATCGCCGACGACGTCATCAACTTCGCGCAAGGCAACAACGTCACCCAGATCGTGATCGGGAAATCGACGCGCTCGCGGTGGTTCGAACTGACGCGCGGCTCCGTCGTGCATGATCTCGTGCGCAGTTCCGGCAATATCAGCGTTCACGTCATTCCCGGCGATGAGCTCGCGGCCGAGCCGGCGCCGAAGACGGCGGTTCAGACGGCGGCACGGGCAGAGGCGTTTGATGCTCGTCCCTATTTGAAGGCGCTCGGGATCACCGCACTCGGCCTTGCCGCAGCGGTGGCCATCAAGCCGTATTTCGGTATCGAAAACGTCGACCTGATGTTCCTGACCGCGGTTGTCGCCGTGGCTGTTCGCTACGGGTTGTGGCCGTCGCTTCTTGCGAGCGTCGCGGCGTCGCTGGCGTACAACTTCTTCTTCCTGCCGCCGGTCTACACTTTCACGATTACCGACCCGACCAATGTCGCAGCGTTCTTCTTTTTCATGTTGATCGCGTTCGTGGTGTCGAACGTCGCCGGGCGGGTGCGCACGCAGGCGGACACCGCGCTCGGCCGCATCCGCACGACCGAGCAGCTCTATGCGTTCAGCCGCAAGCTCACGGGCACCGGTACGCTCGACGATGTGCTCTGGGCGACTGCCTATCAAACTGCGCTGATGCTGAAGGTTCGCGTGGTCCTGCTGCTGCCGGAGGAAGGGCTGCTCACGGTGAAGTCCGGCTATCCGCCCGAGGACCAGATCGACCAGGCCGATCTCGCCGCCGCCAATTGGGCCTGGAGCAACGATCGTCCCGCCGGTCGCGGCTCGGACACGCTGCCAGGTGCCAAACGGCTGTTCCTGCCGATGCGCACCGGGCGTGGTCCGATCGGCGTCATCGGTATCGACAATGATCGCACCGGTCCGCTGCTGACCCCCGACCAGCGCCGGCTGCTCGATGCACTCGTCGACCAGGGCGCACTGGCAATCGAGCGCGTGCTGCTGGTCGAGGACGTGGATCGCGTCAAGCGCACCGTCGAATCCGAGCGGTTGCGCTCTGCGCTGCTGACCTCGATCTCGCACGATCTCAAGACGCCGCTGGCCTCCGTGCTTGGCGCGGCCTCGACCATGCGCGATCTCGCCGGTGCCTTGTCCGACACCGAGAAGCGCGATCTGCTCGCCACCGTGATCGACGAGTCCGAGCGGCTCAACCGCTTCATCGCCAATCTGCTCGACATGACAAAGCTCGAATCCGGCGCCATCGTGCCCAACGCGGCACTGCACGATCTCGGCGAGATCGTCGGCAGCGCGCTGCGGCGTGCGAGCAAGATATTGACGGCGCACAAAGTGGAACTGGTGCTGGCCGCCGATCTGCCGATGCTTCAGCTCGATGCCGTGCTGTTCGAGCAAGTGTTGTTCAATCTACTCGACAATGCGGCGAAATATTCGTTGCCCGATACAACGATCTCGATCCGCAGCCGGCGCGAGGGGAATCATGTTGTGCTAGAGATCGCCGACCAGGGTGGCGGCATTCCGCCTGACGAGCTCGAGAGCGTGTTCGACAAGTTCTATCGCGTGCAGAAGGGTGACCATGTCCGTCCCGGCACCGGGCTGGGGCTCGCCATCTCGCGCGGCTTCGTCGAGGCGATGCAGGGCACGATTTCGGCCGCCAACCGCGGCGACCGCAGCGGCGCGATCCTCACCATCCGGCTGCCCGTTCCGGCACGGACCCACGCATTGGATACCGCCGCATGAGCGCCGCCCCGATCAAGGTTCTGGTCATCGACGACGAGCCGCCAATCCGAAAATTGCTGCGGATGGGGCTCTCGACGCAAGGCTACGAGATCCTGGAAGCGTCGAACGGCAAGACCGCGCTCGAGAAGCTCGCGGAAGAACCCGCGCTGATCATTCTCGATCTCGGCCTGCCGGACATCCAGGGCCACGAATTGCTGCGCACCATCCGCGGCCGCAACGAGGGCGTGCCGATCGTGGTGCTGTCGAGCCGCGGCGACGAGGCCGGCAAGGTGCAGGCGCTCGATCTCGGCGCCGACGATTACCTGACAAAGCCGTTCGGCATGGACGAGCTGTTGGCGCGCCTGCGTGCGGCGCTGCGGCACCAGCTCCAGGTCAAGGGCGAGCGTCCGGTGTTCCGCACCGGCGATCTCTCGGTTGATCTCGTGCGTCGCATCGTCAAGGTCGGCGAGCGCGAGATAAAGCTGTCACCGAAGGAGTACGATCTCTTGCGCGTGCTGGTGCAGCACGCCGGCAAGGTGCTGACCCATCGTTTCCTGCTCAAGGAGCTCTGGGACGAGCTCACCGACGCACAGTATCTGCGCGTCTATGTCCGCCAGCTCCGCCAGAAGATCGAAGCCGATCCGGAGCGTCCGCAATATGTGCTGACGGAGACCGGGATCGGGTACCGGCTGAAGGCGGGGGATTAGTTGTCGACTTCAAACGACCCGTCATGGCCGGGCTTGACCCG
Organism: Bradyrhizobium sp. LA6.8; assembly: GCF_040547935.1. NCBI lineage: Bacteria > Pseudomonadati > Pseudomonadota > Alphaproteobacteria > Hyphomicrobiales > Nitrobacteraceae > Bradyrhizobium > Bradyrhizobium sp. LA6.8. The sequence continues at coordinate 403,333 of NZ_JBEPQQ010000004.1, read as the reverse complement.
GCCATCCACGCCTTGACGTGCGGCACGAAGAACGTGGATGCCCGGGACAAGCCCGGGCATGACGGCAGATGTTGTGGCGCGAGCCTGCATCCACATCGTCATTGCGAGCGCAGCGAAGCAATCCAGAGTCCTTCCGCGGAAAGATCCTGGATTGCTTCGCTGCGCTCGCAATGACGGAGGCAATCAGCCCGCCTTCCTGTGCCGGGCCGTCGACCGCTGGGTCTTCCTCGTCGCTCTTTGCTTTCCCGTCGCGCGGCGTGCGCTGGGTTTGGCCGCCGTCTTCTTCCCGCCGCGTCCCTTCAAGCTCTGCTTCAGCGCGTCCATCAGGCTGACAACGTTGCTCGGCCGCTCCTCGGGTTCCGGCAGCTCGATTGTCTTGCCGCTGGCCTTGCGCTTCACCAGCGCCTTCAGCGCGGCCTCGTACTCGTCCTTGAACTTGCTCGGGTCGAAATGTGCGGCCTTGGTATGCAGGATGTGGCCGGCGAGCTCGACCATGTCCTTGGTGATCTTGGGGCTCTTGATGTCGTCGAAGAACTGGTCCTCGTCGCGCAGCTCGTAGGGGAAGCGCAACGTGGTGCCGAGCAGGCCCTTGCCGAGCGGTTCGATCGCGATGATGTGCTCGCGGTTGGTGAGCACGATCTTGGCGAGCGCCACGCGGTCCTGGTCCTTCATGGCGTCGCGGATCACGGCAAAAGCATCGACCGCAGCCTTGCCGTCGGGCGCGATATAATAAGGGTGATTGAGATAGCGCTGGTCGATCTCGTCGCTCGGCACGAAACTCTCGATGTCGATGGTGTGGTTGCTTTCGATCTGGACGGCCGCGAGCTCCTCCGGCTCGATCTCGACATATTTGCCCTTGCGCAGCTCGTAGCCGCGTCCCTTCCGGTCGCTCTCGACCACGTCACCGGTCTCGGAGTCCACCATCTGCTGCTTGAGCCGGTTTCCGGTCTCGCGGTTGATCATGTGAAACCGCGTCTTCTCGGCCGCGGTGGTCGCCGGATAAAGCGCGACCGGGCAACTGACCAGCGAGAGCTTTAACGTTCCCTTCCAATAGGCGCGCGGGGCCATTCCGTTCTCCAGCGTTTCAAGGCATTTTGGAACCCCAACAGCCCCATCGGGTTTTGGTTCCGGGTGGGACTTCTGCCGTGATAGGCTTCAACGCCGAAAGAGAATGCGGGACCGGTCGTGCTGCGAAAACTCTCCACCTACCGACAGAAACGCGATTTCGAGAAGACACCGGAGCCGTCGGGCAAGATGGCAGTGGCGCCATCGGCGCAGCGGCGCTTCGTGATCCAGAAGCACGATGCGACGCGGCTGCACTATGATCTGCGGCTCGAGTTCGACGGCGTGTTCAAGTCGTGGGCGGTGACCAAGGGACCCTCGCTCGATCCGCATGACAAGCGGCTCGCGGTCGAAGTCGAGGACCATCCGCTCGACTATGGCGATTTCGAAGGCACGATTCCGGAAGGGCAGTATGGCGGCGGCACGGTCATGCTCTGGGACCGCGGCACCTGGGAGTCCGAGGATCCCGAGCGCGGCTTCCAGAAGGGTGACCTCAAGTTCACGCTCCACGGCGACAAGCTGCATGGAAGCTGGGTGCTGGTGCGGATGAGGCATGACCGCACCGGCGGCAAGCGCACCAACTGGCTCCTGATCAAGCATCGCGACGAATATGCCAGCGAGAGCGACGACATTCTCGGCGAGGACAAGTCGGTGGCCTCCGGCCGCGCGATGGCAGAGATCGCTGATGGCAAGGGTCGCGCGCCAAAGCCGTTCATGCTGGCGAAGGGTGCCAAGGCCAAGGCCGATGCGGTCTGGCAGTCCAATCGTGCCGAGGAGCCGAAAGGGCGCACCGTCAGGCCGGCGCCCGGCGCGGCGTTGAAGCGCGGGACGGGCGCAAAGACGAAAGCGACGACCGCGACAAACGCGAAGAAAGTCGCGGAGATGCCGGACTTCGTCGCGCCGCAGCTCTGTACCCCGGTCGAGCGGCCGCCGGCGGCCGATGGCTGGTGCCACGAGATCAAGTTCGACGGCTATCGCGTCCAGCTCCGCGTCGAGGACGGCGAGGCGACGCTGAAGACGCGCAAGGGCCTCGACTGGACCGACAAGTTCGCAGCCATCGCGAAGGAGGCGGGAGAGCTTCCCGACGCCATGATTGACGGCGAGATCGTCGCGCTCGATCACAACGGCGCGCCGAATTTCTCCTCGCTCCAGGCCGCGCTGTCGGACGGCAAGACCGAGGACCTGATCTTCTTTGCCTTCGACCTCCTGTTCGCCGAGGGGCTCGATTGCCGGCGTCTGCCACTCGGCGAGCGCAAGGACCGCCTCAGGCAACTCCTGGACGCAGGCAAGAAGAAATCGGGCCAAATCCGCTATGTCGAGCATTTCGAGAGCAGCGGCGATGCCGTGCTGCAATCGGCCTGCAAGCTCGAGCTCGAAGGTGTGGTGTCGAAGAAGCTCGATGCGCCTTACCGGTCGGGGCGAACGGAAAGCTGGACCAAGGCCAAATGCCGCGCCGGCCATGAGGTCGTGATCGGCGGCTGGAAGACCACCAACGGCAAATTCCGCTCGCTGATGGCCGGCGTGCACCGCGGCGATCATCTTGCCTTCGTCGGCATGGTCGGCACCGGCTTCGGCGCGGACACGGTCAAGCGCATCATGCCGTCCTTGAAGGCCATGGAGGCCAGGCAAAGCCCCTTCGGCGGCAAGAACGCACCGAAAAAGACGCGCGACGTACACTGGCTGAAGCCGGAGCTCGTCGCCGAGATCGAGTTCGCCGGGTTCACCGCCGACGGCAATATCCGCCAGGCCGCCTTCAAGGGCCTGCGGCAGGACAAGCCGGCCGAGGAGGTCGAGGCGGAAACACCCGCCGATACCGAACTCGCAAAGCCCTCGGCCAGGAAGCGTGCCGTGCCGAAGGCAGGCAAGCGGAAGGATGCCGGTACGGCCGAGGTGATGGGTGTCGTCATCTCGAAGCCGGACAAGGAGCTGTGGCCGGATGGCGGCGACGGCGAGGGCGTGACGAAGCTCGATCTCGCGCACTATTTCGAGGCCGTCGGAGCCTGGATGATCGAGCATATCAAGGGTCGCCCCTGTTCGATCGTGCGCGCGCCTGACGGCATCGGCGGAGAAAAATTTTTCCAGCGGCATGCCATGCAGGGCACGTCGAACCTGCTGGAGCTCGCGAAAGTCTCGGGCGATCGCAAGCCGTACCTGCAGATCGATCGCGTCGAGGGGCTCGCCGCGGTCGCGCAGATCGGCGGCGTCGAGCTGCATCCCTGGAATTGCGCCCCGAACGCCTACGATACGCCGGGCCGGCTGGTGTTCGATCTCGATCCCGCGCCGGACGTCAAATTTCCCGATGTCGTGGACGCCGCCAAGGAGATGCGGCAGCGCCTTACCGACGTCGGCATGGAGAGCTTTTGCAAGACCACCGGCGGCAAGGGCCTGCACGTGGTGGTGCCGCTGCTCCATGGCGCGCGCGACAAGGTGAGCTGGAAGGAGGCCAAGGCGTTCGCGCAGGGCGTTTGCCAGTGGATGGCCGACGACGATCCCGAGCGCTATCTGCTCAACATGTCCAAGAAGCTGCGCAACGGAAAGATCTTCCTGGATTATTTGCGGAATGACCGCCTGTCGACGGCGGTGGCGCCGCTGTCGCCCCGTGCGCGCGATGGCGCGACCGTGTCGATGCCCGTGACGTGGGCGCAGGTGAAGGGCGATCTCGATCCGAAGCGGTACACGGTGCGGACTGTGCCGGGTCTGCTGGCGCGCTCGAAAGCCTGGGATGGCTATGACGAGGCGGCCACATCGATCAAGGCGGCGGCGAAGAAGCTCGCGGCGAAAACGAAGTAGGGTAGATAAAGCGGCTTGTCCGCCGTAGCTCGAAGAGCGAAGGCGGAAGCGTGCCCACCATCTTTCTTATTGCGGCGAAGAGGTGGGCACGGCGCGTTGCGCCTTTGCCCACCCTACGAAGCCGCCGCTAGATCCGTCCGAGCAACAGCAGGATCAGCAGGATGACGATGACGAGCCCGAGGCCGCCGCCACCGTAATAGCCGGTGCCGTAGAACGGGCCGCCGCCGATACCGCTGAAGCCGCCGAGCAGCGCGATGACCAAAATGATCAGAATGATCGTACCGATAGACATGCTAGTCTCCTCCAGCCCTTTGTTGAAAGGGTCGTTTGCACCTGTCCCGTGGTGCGAGGGCAACTTGCCGCAGGTTTTATAGTTCCGACGATGAAACACGGCGAACGGGGCCAACTTGCATGGAACCTTTGCCAGTCCAGGCGGCATGACTATGTGAGGATCAGTCACCACAGGGCTAGCGCCATGTCAGCACCGCTTGTCGTCTCCATTCCGCATCGTCTCGGCCGCGAGGAAGCCGTGCGCCGGCTCAAGACCGGGCTCGGCCGCGCCGCAGCCAGCATTCCCGTGATGCAGGTCGAGGAGGAGCGCTGGAACGGCGACAGCATGAATTTTCGCATCCGCGCGCTCGGGCAGATCGCGAGCGGCCAGGTCGATGTCGCCGACGATCACGTCAAGGTTGAGGTTGTGCTGCCGTGGCTGTTGCAGCGCTTCGCTGAGATGGCGCAGGCGACCATCCGCAAGCGCGGGCAGCTGCTGCTGACCAAGGACGGGGGCAAGTAGCCGTCAGCTACGAGCGCGCTGTTGCCTGGGTCTCGCCGTGCTGGCGGCGCGTGCTTCGATGACCGCAGCGGGAATATCCCGGAAGGCTTGCGCGAGCGGCAATTCAATGCCGGCAAGGCCTGGCCCGGTGTAGCCGGTGATGTCGATCGTCGCGTCAACGCCCTCGAACGCGGGCCATTGCCGGCCCTCTTGCGTGAACGGCGCAAACTGGCGCCCGACCACGACGATCGCAGCCGTGCGGCCGTGTCGGCGGACAAAGGCAATGACGTGGTCTGCGTGCGCGCCCCGGACCTGCAGCGGCTGATACTCGCCCTGCGCGAACACATCGGCGAGTTCGTTGCGCAGTTTGAGCAGGTGCCGCGTCCAGGCCAGCTTGAGCTGGCCGTTCGGCCAGGTCTTGATCAGCCCGCGCCAGTCCGGCGCATCCAGTGACGTCAGCGCCGTCTGCCGCGCGGCAAAGTCCACCGGGCGGCGGTTGTCGGGATCGACCAGCGACAGGTCCCAGTATTCGGTGCCCTGGTAGAAGTCCGGGACGCCGGGCAGCGTCGCCTTGAGCGTGAGCTGGCTCAGCGAATTCAAGGCGCCGAGCAGCGCGACGCGGCGTGCCAGGGTCTGCAGCGCCTCCAGGAACTCGCTGGATTGCGCTGGATCGAGGATCTTGGCGATGAAGCTCGCGACGCCGGTCTCATAGGCCTCGTGCGGGTTGAGCCAGCTGGTCTCCTCCTTGCCCTCGCGTGCGGCCTTGAGCGCATAGGCCTGGATGCGCTCGACAAAGCCGGCATCGGCTGTCTCCCCAAGCGACCAGGCGCCGAGCAGGGTCTGGTAGAGCATGTATTCGAACGTCGCCGACGGCGCGCGCAGATTGCCGTCGAGCGCGAGGTGCGGCGCGTTCAGCACCTTCCAGCGTGCCACCGCGCTGGTCCATTCGCCGGGAATCTCGCTGAGCGCCGCGATGCGCGCGCGGGCATCCTCGCCGCGCTTGGTGTCGTGGGTCGCGGTCGCCGTCATTCCTTGCGGCCATTCGTTGGCACGCGCGCGCATGGCCTCATGGAAGGCAGGTATCGTGAGGCCATTGCTCGCGGGGTCGCCGCCGACCTCGTTCAGGGCGAGCAGCCGGTGGAATTGATAGAACGCGGTGTCCTCCAGCGACTTCGCCATCATCGGTCCCGTGAACTGCTGCACCTTCAGCGCGAAGCGGCGCACCCGCGGGGCGCTGTGCGGGGGACGGCCGGGCTTGAGCAGGTCCATGGTCAGCGCATCGCGCAGGAAGTCGAAGATGCCTTCATCCGCGGCGAACCACTCCGCGCGGGCGCGTTCGATGGTGTCGTCGATCAGCTTGCGGTCGAGCGCGTTCGGGCCGCTATGCGTCAGATAGGTGCGATAGACCGGGAAATGCAGCACGTACAATTCGAGCGCCTGCCGCAGGCTGTCGGCGGAGAAGTCGCGGGTCGAGTAATGCCCGTTGGCGATGCGCGCGAGCAGGCGGGTCAGCACGGTGAATTCGCTGGTCAGCAGCGTCTCCAGCACGCGCCGCTTGGCATCCTTGACGTAAGGCGCCAGCCGCGGCGGGCGGTTGCTGATCTGCCGCCAGGTCTCGTTCAGCGCCTCCAGCCCTTTCGCGTCGACCAGAACCTGAGTGATGACATTCATCCACTCATAGCCCGTGGTGCCCTGGACGCCGGCAAAACGCGGCAGGCGCTCGTGCTCGCACAGGATCTTTTCGATCACGGTATAGAACGGCTTGGTGTTGCCTTGCGCGTCGCGCACCAGCCGGCGCAGCCGCTGGCAATATTGTGCGGGATCGCGCAGGCCGTCGATGTGATCGAGGCGGATGCCTTGTAGCTTGCCGTCGGCAATGAGCTGCTTCACCAGCCGGTGCGTGGCGGCGAACGTGCTCGCGTCCTCGACGCGCAGGCCCGCGAGCCCGTTGACGTCGAAGAAGCGGCGATAGTTGATGTCGCTGGAGGCGAGCCGCCAGTGCCCGAGCTTGTAGTGCTGGCGCTCCAGCAGATGATGCAGCGCCAGCGTCTGCGCCGGACGATCCTTGGCGGAACGATAGGCGGCGAGGCCGCGTTCGATGATGTCGGCGTTGCCTGCGATCTCCTTGAGCTCCGCCTTGAAGCCGGGCGCTTCTCTGCGGTTGGGACGACGCAACCCCGTGTAGCGGGCCGCGAGCGCGAGCAGGCGCTTGCCGGCCTCGGTCTCGGCGGCGTCGGCTTCCTTCACGATCACGCGCAGCATTTCGCCATAGCGTTCCGGCGCGATCGGCAGGCGATGCTCGAAATACCAGGCGGAAAAACTGCCTTCATCGGCATCATAGCGCAGCTCGATGTCGCTGCGCTCCAGCGCCTCGCCGTAGGGCGAGCCGAGGATCGGCAGCAGCACGCCGCCACGGGCGCGATAGGCCAGTTGATCCCAGTCGATGTCGAAGGAAACCGCATGCGGCGAGGCCTGGCCCCATTCCAGCACGTCGAGCCACCAGGGATTGTCGGCAAAGTGCACGCCGACATGGTTCGGCACGAAGTCGATGATGAGGCCGAGGTCGTGCTGCGTGAGGGCGTCACTTAGCCGGGTAAAGGCGGCCTCGCCGCCGAGCTCGGGATTGAACTGGCTGTGGTCGACGGTGTCGTAGCCGTGGGTCGAGCCCTTGCGCGCCTTCATCACCGGCGAGGCGTAGAGATGCGTGATCCCGAGTGCCTTGAGGTAAGGCACGACCGCGGCGGCCTTGTCGAAGTCGAAATCCGCGGTGAGCTGAAGCCGATAGGTCGCAAGAGGAATGGCGGGAGGCATGCTAACCTCCGAGATGCCAGATCACCGACCAGGGTGGGAGCCGATCGCCGCTGACAGAGCCCCAGATCGGCGTGCCTGTCGCGTCGCTGGGACGTGCGATGTCCTTGTCCGAGAGATTGGCGATCAGGCGCAGCCTCGCGCCGTCGCCCATGCGCCAATGCGCGGTGAGCAGGCCGCTATCGGCCGTCTCGGCATCGCCGAACCTCGCACCCTTCAGCCGCGGTGCGATCTCCTTGTGACGGAGCGCGAGCAGCTCCCGCACCAGCGCGAGCCGCGCATCCCGCTCCGGAGTGTGACCGGTCCAATCCAGCACGGCCGATTGCAGCGTTTTGGGATCGAGCGGGTCTGGCACCTCTTCGCCGTATTTCTCGTAGGCCCAGGCATATTCCTGCTTGCGACCCTTGCGCACGGCATCGGCAAGGCCATCCTGGAAATCGCAGAAGAACGGGAAGGGCACCGTGGAGCCCCATTCCTCGCCCTGAAACAGCATCGGCACCATCGGTGCGAGCAGGGTCACCGCGAGTGCGGCTTCGATCTGCCGCGGCGATGCCAGGCTCTCGAGCCGCTCGCCCAGCGGGCGATTGCCGATCTGGTCGTGGTTTTGCAGGAAGTTGACGAAGGTCGCCGGCGGCAGCTCGCCGCTCGCCTCGCCGCGCGGCTTCTTGCCCCAGAACTCCGAGATCTCGCCCTGGTAGACGAAGCCCGAGGCGAGCGCGCGCGCAAGATCCATGCGCGGCGTCTGGTAGTCGGCGTAATAGCCCGCGAGCTCGCCGGTCAGCATCACGTGCCAGACGTGGTGATAATCGTCGTTCCACTGTCCGCGATATTTGCCGTTGGGCGGGTCCTGCGCGGCATCGAGCAGGCTGGCGCGGTTGTCGCCGTTCTCCAGCACGAGATGGATGTGCCGCCCGGTGGCCTTGGCAAGCTCGCCGGCGCCGACGCTGAGATCCTGCAACATCGACTGCTCGCCCGGGATCGCCATGATGTGGTTGGCGGCATCCAGTCTCAGGCCGTCGAAGCGGTAGTCGGTGAGCCAGGACAGCGCGTTCTCGACCGCGAAGGCCCGGACCTGCGGCACGCGATAATCGATCGCGCTGCCCCATGGCGTATGTGCATCGGTGAAGAAGGCCGGCGCATAGCGGCCGAGATAATTCCCCTCGGGGCCGAAATGATTGTAGACGACGTCGAGGAACACCATCAGCCCGCGCAGATGCGCCTCGTCGATCAGTGTCTTCAGGTCCTCGGGCCGGCCATAGGCGCTGTCGGGCGCGTACCACAGCACGCCGTCATAGCCCCAGCCGCGGCGGCCGGCGAAATCGGCCAGCGGCATCAATTCCAGCGCGGTGATCCCGGTCGCAACGAGATGATCGAGCTTGTCGATCATGGCGCGGTAGGTGCCCTCAGGCGTGAAGGTGCCGACATGGGTCTCGATCAGCACCGTCTCTTCCCAGGGACGTCCGCGCCAATCGCGCGCGCGCCACGCGAAGGCATCATGATCGACGACTTCGCTGGGGCCAAAAACGTCGTCCGGCTGGAAGGCGGATGCGGGATCGGGCACGTCGATCTCGTCGTCGATCCTGAACTGGTAGGGACTGCCGACGGGCAGGCCGGCAATCTCGGCGACATACCAGCCATCCTGCCGGCGTTGCATCGCGTGCCTTCTGTCGAGCAGGAGATCGACTCGGCGAGCGCCGGGCGCCCACAGCCGGAATGACACTCCGTCCCTGGTCGGCCTCGCCCCGAAGGATGGTCTCATAGCGCCCCCGCGAAGGCGAGCACGGAGCGCGGCGGCGCCTTGCTGTCGCTTCCGGGCTGCAGATCAACACTGTTCGGTCTGGCATCGGTGGTGTTCAGGATCTGCTGCCAGCTTTTGTACTCGGCCATTTTGGGCAATTTGAATGCGATCTCTTCGGGGGCGGCGTTCAGTACGATAAAGATCGCGGCGCTCCCCGGTTCCATCGGCCCCATCACATAGGAGAGGAACCGCCCTTCCGGAAATTTCCAGTCGTTCTCCGTCATCTCGTCGCCGGCGGGCGTCAGCCACAGCGCGCCGTAGGAGACGCCGTCCTTGGGCCGGCCGTCGAGCCAGCGATGGCTGCGAAGCTGCGAGAAGCGGCGGCGGATCTCCGCGAGCCCGGCGACGAAATCGACCATGTCGTCGCCGTCCTTGCCGAGATTGTCCCAGCCGACCCAGCCGACCTCGTTGTCCTGGCAATAGGCGTTGTTGTTGCCGGACTGCGAATTGCCGACCTCGTCGCCGGCCAGGATCAGCGGAACGCCCTGCGCCAGCATCAGGCAGGCCAGCACGTTCTTGCGAAGCTGCCGCCGCAGCCCGAGAATCGCGGGATCGTCGGTCGGACCCTCGACACCGCAATTGTTGCTGTGGTTGTCGCTGGAGCCGTCGCGATTGTCCTCGCCATTGGCCTCGTTGTGCTTCTCGTTGTAGCTGAAGAGGTCGGCGAGGGTGAAGCCGTCATGCACCGTGATGTGGTTGATGCTGGCGCGCGGCCGCCGTCCGTCATGGTTGAACAGGTCGGATGAGGCCGTCATGCGGCTCGAGATGTCGCCGATCAGGCTGCCTTCGCCGCTCCAGTAGCGGCGCATGGCGCTGCGATACCGATCGTTCCACTCCGACCATTGGGAAGGGAATGCGCCGACCTGGTAGCCGCCGAGCCCGAGATCCCAGGGTTCGGCGACGAGCTTCACCGCCGCCAGCACCGGGTCCTGCCGGATCGCCGTCAGGAACGAGCTGCCGCGATCATAGCCGTTCGGTCCGCGCGCGAGCGTGGTCGCGAGGTCGAAGCGGAAGCCGTCGACATGGCAGACCTCGACCCAGTAGCGCAGCGAATCCATCACCATCTGGAGCACGCGCGGATGGGTGAGGTTCACCGACGAGCCGCAGCCGGTGAAGTCGTCGTAATAGCGCGGGTTCTCGCGGTTCAGCCAGTAATAGGAGGCATTGTCGATGCCGCGGTAGCACAGGGTCGGACCGAGGTGATTGCCTTCGGCCGTGTGGTTATAGACGACGTCGAGCATCACCTCGATGCCGGCATCGTGCAGGCGCGCGACCGTGGTGCGGAAAGAATCGAGCGCATTGTCCTGGGCGTAGCGCGGTTCGGGCGCAAAGAAGGACAGCGTGTTGTAGCCCCAGTAGTTGACGAGCTTCTTCTCGACCAGAATGCGGTCGTCGATGAAGCTGTGGATCGGAAGCAGCTCGACGGTGGTGACGCCGAGCGTTTTCAAATGCTCGATCATCGCCGGCGACGACAGGCCGCCATAGGTGCCGCGCAAATTCGGCGGCACGTCGTCGCGCTTCTGCGTCAGGCCCTTGACGTGGGCCTCGTAGATGATGGTGTCTTCCCAGGGGATGTTCGGCCTGATCTCGCGACGGCCCCAGTTGAAGGTCTCGTCGACGACGACCGCCTTGGGCATGCCGCGCGCGTTGTCGCGCCGGTCGAAGGAGAGGTCCTCGCGCGGTGAGCCGGTGCGATAGGCGAAATGGGCATCGCTCCAGACCAGCCGCCCGGCGAGCCGTTTGGCGTAGGGGTCGAGCAGCAGCTTGTTGGCGTTGAAGCGGTGGCCGTGCTCGGGCTCGTAGGGGCCGTGCACGCGATAGCCGTAGAGCTGGCCCGGCGAGATGTCGTTGAGATAGCCGTGCCAGACGTCCTCGGTCCGCTCGGGCAGCTCGACACGCTCGAGTTCGCGCCTTCCTTGCGTGTCGAACAGGCACAGCTCGACTTTCTGCGCATTGGCGGAGAACAGCGCGAAATTGGTGCCGCGTCCGTCCCAGCTTGCGCCGAGGCGTGCGGGCGATCCAGCGGTCAGGCGCATCGGTCAGCTTTCCGGAACGAGGAAGATCGCGGCGAGCGGCGGAACGGTGAGGCGAAGCTCGGGCGCCTTGCCAGCGGCATGAACCTCGCCGATGTTTCCGACATTGGTGCCGCCGTAATGGGCGGAGTCCGAATTGAACACCTCTTTCCACTTGCCGGCGAAGGGCACGGGGACGCGATAGTTGCGATAGACGTTCGGGGAGAAGTTGACGACCACGAGACACCGCGCGTGCTCGTCAAAACCCTTGCGCAGCCAGGCGAATACGTTGCGGTTGGCGTCATTCGTGATCAGCCATTCGAAGCCGGCCTGATCGCAATCCATCTGGTGCAGCGCCGGCACCGCGCGATAGAGCCGGTTGAGGTCGCGGATCAGCGCCTGGATGCCGGCATGGTACTTGTATTCGAGCAGGTGCCAGTCGAGCGACTGGTCGTGATTCCATTCGCGGCTTTGCGCGATCTCCGCGCCCATGAACAGCAGCTTCTTGCCGGGATGGCCGAACATGAAGCTGTAATAGGCGCGCAAATTCGCAAAGCGCTGCCATTCGTCGCCGGGCATGCGGCCGAGGATCGAACGTTTGCCGTGCACGACCTCGTCATGTGACAGCGGCAGGATGAAGTTCTCCGAGAAAGCGTAGTGCAGGCCGAACAGGATATCGCCGTGATGATGCTTGCGGTGGATCGGATCCTTGCTGATGTAGTTCAGCGTGTCGTGCATCCAGCCCATGTTCCACTTGTAGCCGAAGCCGAGCCCGCCGAATTCGACCGGGCGCGAGACCTGCGGCCACGCGGTGGATTCCTCGGCCGCCGTGGTCGCCTGCGGGAAGCGCGCGAACAATTCGGTGTTGAAGCGGCGCAGGAACGCGATCGCCTCGATGTTCTCGCGGCCGCCATACTGGTTCGGAATCCAGGCGCCCGGCGGGCGGCTGTAGTCGAGATAGAGCATGGAGGCGACCGCATCGACGCGCAGGCCGTCGATCGCGTAACGCTCGAGCCAGAACAGCGCGTTCGACACCAGGAAGTTCGTCACTTCGGTGCGGCCGTAATTGTAGATCAGCGTGCCCCAGTCGAGGTGGCGGCCCTGGAGCGGATTGGCATGCTCGTAGAGCGAGGTGCCGTCAAAGCTGCCGAGCCCGTGCGGATCGTCAGGGAAATGGCCGGGCACCCAGTCGAGCAGCACGCCGACGCTCTCGCGATGGCAGGCGTCGACCAGCGCGGCAAAATCCTCAGGCCCGCCGAAGCGGCTGGTCGGCGCATAGAGGCCGGTCGGCTGATAGCCCCAGGAGCCGTCGAACGGATGCTCGCTGACCGGCAGGAATTCGAGATGGGTAAAGCCCATGTCGCGGGCATAGGCCGGCAGCTGCTCGGCCAGCTCGCGATAGGTGAGCCATTCGTCGCCGTTCTTGCGCCGCCAGGAGCCGAGATGGACCTCGTAGATCGACATCGGCGCCGAGAGCGCGTTGATGCCATCCGGCGCCGGGCGCGGGCGCGCGAGATGTGCCTCGTCGAACACGATGGAAGCCGTCTTCGGCCGCACCTCGCTCGCAAAGGCCATGGGATCGGACTTCAGCGGCAACTGGTGGCCGTGCGGCCCGATGATATCGAACTTGTAGTGGTCGCCGCCCTTGGCGTGCGGGATGAACAGCTCCCAATAACCGGCACCACGTACCCGCATCGGATGGCGCCGCGCGTCCCAGAAATTGAAATCGCCGACCACGGACACCCGCCGCGCATTCGGCGCCAGCACGACGAAGCCGATGCCGTCGATGCCTTCGAGCCGCATCGGATGCGCGCCGAGCTTGTCGTAGAGGCGCTGATGGGTGCCTTCGCCGAGCAGATAGAGATCGAAATCGGTCAGGATCGGCGGGAAGCGATAGGCGTCCTCGAACTCGACGATGTTGTCGCCGAACCTGGCGCGGAGCTGATAGCGCTTCGAGCCGTTCGGCAAGGCGCCGATGAACAGGCCCGAAGCGTGGACGCGATCGAGCTTCGCCACCTCGCCATGTTCGCCCACCGCCTCGACATTGGTGGCATCGGGGAGGAACGCGCGCACCACGCTCTTGCCGCCCTCGGGATGCAACCCGAGATAATGGAAGGGGTCGGAGTGGCGGCCCTCGATGATCGCGTAGGCCTCGGCTGGCAGTTTAGGCATGGGCTTCGCTCTCATTGGACAGAATGCGAAGCAGTCCGGTCAGCGGCGCGCGGAGCCCCTCAGGCCGGTGGGACAGCTCGTACTCTACTTCGTCGAAGGCTTGATCAAGCAGGAAAAACCTTAACAGGCCTTCCGCGGATTGCCGATCTTCCGGCCACAGCCGGCGATCGGTCATGGCTTCGCGGTAAGCGTTAAGGAATGTCGCGGCGGCGCGTTCGCGCCATTCGCCGAGTGCGGTCGTGAGCCGGTCCTGCTCGTCGGATGCGCCCGTCAGCGCGCGGCCGAGCGCGGTGTTAACCGAAAGCTCAATCGAGCGGATCAGGCCGGCGACGTCGCGTGCGGCCGGTGCCTTGCGACGCTTGTCGGCCAGCGCGAGATGCGGATTGCCGTCGAAATCGATGATGAAGATATCGTCCTTCACGATCAGGATTTGCCCGAGGCGGAAGTCGCCATGATGACGGATGTTCAACCCGACGATGTCGGATGGCAAGAGCGCATTGAGGTGGTCGGGCAGGGTCGCGCGCACCGCGACGAGCTGGTCGATCAGAGGCCGGTCGGTCTCGCGCAGGCCGTCGCGGCTGTCGGCCAGCCGTTCGAAGATCCGCTCGGCCCGTGCCTTGAGCTCGGATGCCCAGCGCTCGACCTGCGCGGGGTCGATCGGCTCCGGCGCGAGATCGTCGGGCCTTGCGGCGGCGAGAGCCACGTGCAGCTCGGCGAGCCGCCGGCCGATCTGCGCCATGAAGTGCAGATAAGGCGCCTGCTCCTGGGTCTCTCGGGGCGCTTCGCTCATCGGCGCCAACCGCTGCTCGTCGATATAGCGGTCGAGATAACCCGTGGTGACGGTCCAGCCGTCGCCCTGGTTCTCGACATAGGCGTGCAGCACGCCGACCGCGCTGCTTCGATCGCCTTCGACCAGCTCGACACTGCCGAGCAACGCCGGCGTATTGGCAAAGTGCGCGACGTCAGTGAGGTAGGAGCCGATCTCGATCTCGGGATTGATGCCGCCTTCGAGCTGGCGATAAATCTTGGCGACGTACTGGTTGTCGACCAGCGCCGTGCTGTTCGACTGCTCGATGGCGCGGATGCGTTCGGGCTCCTTGATGATGTAATCGGCGAACCGGCTGGTCGCCTTGAACTCCAGGCGCAGATTGTTCTCTTCCACCACCAGGTTCTGCGACAGATTGCGCAGGAACAGGCCGATGAAGATCTGCTCGGTCGCGACGTCGAGCAACGTACCCTCGCGCGCGCCCTGACGCACGGCGGCGAGCGCCTTCGGGTTGAAGCGTTCGCGGTCGAAGCGCACCCATTCGATCTGCATCGCCAGCACGTAGCGCGCCGTGGCATCCTGTTGCGCGGTTTCGAAGATCGCGATCCAGGGCCTGTTGTCGCCGATGTCGCAGAACGGAACCGCCGAGGTCAGCGTCGGCTTGATCTGCTTGGGATCTTGCTCGGGATACCAGCGCGTGCGCGACAGGAAGCCTGGCAGCACCTCATGCTCGAACACGCCGCGCTCGCGCGCCAGCGACACCCAGGTCGAATTGACCGGCACCACCAGCGTCTCGAACTCAGGCACCGCGCGCGGCGTCACCGGCTCGGACTTGTTGCGC
Source organism: Bradyrhizobium sp. LA6.8 (assembly GCF_040547935.1). Taxonomy (NCBI): domain Bacteria; kingdom Pseudomonadati; phylum Pseudomonadota; class Alphaproteobacteria; order Hyphomicrobiales; family Nitrobacteraceae; genus Bradyrhizobium; species Bradyrhizobium sp. LA6.8. Next base: position 388,312 of record NZ_JBEPQQ010000004.1, on the reverse strand, counting down.
TCGGTGAGCTGGAACCAGTAGAAGCCGTAAGGCCCCAGCGTGATCATGTAGGGCACCTCGCCGATCGGCGGAAAACGCGTGCGTCCGAGCATCTCCTGCGGAATGCGGTCCTTCCACGGCGACAGATCGAGCTCGGTCGCCTGGGCTGCGCGCGAGAGGTTGGCGACGCACAGGATCACCTCGTCGTTGTACTGCCGGACATAGGCCAGCACGGCGCGGTTGGCCGGGCGGATGAAGGTCATGGTGCCGCGGCCGAAGGCGAGGGTCGATTTGCGCACCGAGATCAGGCGTTTGGTGGCGCTGAGCAGCGAGGACAGGCTGCGCGACTGCGCCTCCACGTTCACCGACTCGTAGCCGTAGACGGGGTCCATGATCAGCGGCGCGTAGAGACGGGCGGGATCGCAGCGGGAGAAGCCGCCATTGCGATCCGGGCTCCACTGCATCGGGGTGCGCACGCCGTTGCGGTCGCCGAGATAGATGTTGTCGCCCATGCCGATCTCGTCGCCGTAATAGATGATCGGCGTGCCGGGAAAGGACAGCAGCAGCGAGTTCATCAGCTCGATCTTGCGGCGGTCATTGTCCATCAGCGGCGCCAGCCGCCGGCGGATGCCGACATTGATGCGGGCGCGGGGATCGTTGGCGTAGGTGGTCCAGAGATAGTCGCGCTCGACGTCGGTGACCATCTCCAGCGTCAGCTCGTCATGGTTGCGCAGGAACAGCGCCCATTGGCAGCTTGCGGGAATGTCCGGCGTCTGGCGCAAGATGTCGGTGATCGGAAAGCGGTCTTCCTGCGCGATCGCCATGTAGATGCGTGGCATCAGCGGGAAGTGGTAGGCCATGTGGCACTCGTCGCCGCGGCCGAAATATTCCTGCACGTCCTCCGGCCATTGATTGGCCTCGGCCAGCAGCAGCTTGCCCTTGGAGTAGGAGTCCAGTTCCTGGCGCAGGCGCTTGATGATCGCATGCGTCTCGGGGAGGTTCTCGTTGTTGGTGCCGTCGCGTTCGCAGAGATAGGGGATGGCGTCGAGGCGGAATCCGTCGACGCCGGCATCCAGCCAGCGCTTCATCACCTGGATCAGGGCGCTGACCACGCGCGGATTGTCGAAATTGAGGTCCGGCTGGTGCGAGAAGAAGCGGTGCCAGTAGAACGCCCCGGCCTCGTGGTCCCAGGTCCAGTTCGACTTCTCGGTGTCGGTGAAGATGATCCGCGTGCCCTGGTATTTCTGGTCGGTGTCGCTCCAGACATACCAGTTGCGGGCGCTCGAGCCCGGATGGCTGCGGCGCGCGCGCTTGAACCATTTGTGCTGGTCGGAGGTGTGATTGACGACGAGCTCGGTGATGACGCGCAGGCCGCGCTTCTGCGCTTCCTGGATGAAGCGCTTGAAGTCCTTCATCGTCCCGAAATCGGGATTGACCGAGCCGTAGTCGGCGATGTCGTAGCCGTCGTCGCGCCCGGGCGATGGATAGAACGGCAGCAGCCACAGCGCGGTGACGCCGAGCTCCTGGAGATAGGGCAGCTTCTCGGTCAGTCCGGCGAAATCGCCGATGCCGTCATGGTTGCTGTCGGCAAACGCCTTGACGTGGAGCTGGTAGATGATTGCGTCCTTGTACCAGAGTTCATCCACGATCTCGGCTGCCTCGGCTTTTTGGGTGTCGACGGAAGACAAAACATTCATGGCGTGATCCTTACGCCAGGCAGCGGAACAGCAGCGCCGGGTCGCGGTCGGGATCGATATATAATCTGATCCCGCCCCATTCGATGCGGGACAGTTCGCCTGTGATGAGATTTTCGAGTGCGGTGACGTGGCGGCGTGCGCCGCCGGCGTCGATGGTGAGGTCGCCCAGCGGCAACCAGACTTCGCGGACATGGCCCGAGAGGGCGATGACCGCGACGACGGTGTTGGCTGGATCGGCCGCCTCCTTGGCAAAGGCGATCGTCTCGCCGTCCTCGACGCCGAGGAAGCGCAGATTCTCCGTTTGCTGAAGCGCGGCGTTATCGTTGCGGATGCGATTGAGCGCGGCGATGTAGGTCTTGATGTTGCCGGGCCGGTCCCAGTCGCGCGGCTTGATCTGGTACTTCTCGGAATCAAGATATTCTTCGCGGCCGGGAATCGCGTCATGCTCCAGCAGCTCGAACCCGCTGTAGATGCCGTAATTGCCGGACAGCGTCGCGGCCAGCGCGACCCGCGACTTGAACGCCCAGGGCTCACCGCCCTGGAGATGATAGGGCAGCAGGTCGGGCGTGCTCACGAACAGGTTCGCCCGATAGAAATCGCGCTCGGGATAGCGGGTCAGCTCGCCCAGATATTGCTCCAGCTCCCATTTCGCCGTGCGCCAGGGGAAATAGCTGAAGGACTGTGCAAAGCCGAGCTTGGCGAGGCCCTTCATCAGCTTCGGTCGTGCAAAGGTCTTGGAGAACAGGATCACCTCGGGATGGCGGCGGCGGATGTCGCTGATCAGCCACTCCCAGAACGGAAGCGGCGCGGTGTCGTGATTGTCGATGGCGAAGATGGTGACGCCGTGGTCGATCCAGAACAGCATGGCATCGCGAAACGCGTTCCACAGCCCGGCCCTGTCGACGGAGGCGAAATCGGGGATGACGATGTCCGAATAGGGATCATCCGCCGTCCGCACCGAGCGGTCCGGACGCCATTTGAACCATTCCGGATGCTGCCTCAGCCAGGGATGGTCCGGCGAGCATTGCACGGCGAAGTCGAGCGCGAGCTCGAGGCCGTATTCGAGACAGGTCGCGACCAGCGCGCGGAAATCCTCGATCGTGCCGAGCTCGGGATGCAGTGCATCGTGCCCGCCCTCGGTCGTGCCGGTCGCATAGGGCGAGCCGGGATCGCCTTCGGTCGCCACCGGCGCATTGTTGCGGCCCTTGCGGCGGGTGCGGCCAATGGGGTGGATGGGCGTGAAGTAGAGCACGTCAAATCCCATCGCGGCGATGTCGGGCACGCGCGCGATGCAGTCACGCAGCGTGCCATGCTGGCCGGGACTCTGGCTCTGGCTGCGCGGCATCATCTGATACCATGCGCCGAAGCGCGCTTTGTCGCGGTCGACGATCAGCGGGAAGTTCTGCGAGCGGGTCAGGTCGGGCCGCGACTGGCTCTCAGCCATGGCCGCGCCGAGATCGGCTGCCAGCAGCGAGCCGACATCGCCGGTCTGAAGATAGTCCTCGCATTGCTTCACGATGACCGCCGCGGCGTCCTGCCGGGCGCCATGCGCCTTGGTCAGGAGGCCGGCGCCCTCGATCGCATCGAGGCTGACGTCCGCGCCGGCGCGCCGTTTGCGCTCGACCCCGTGCGACCAGGTGGCGAACTCGTCGGTCCACGCTTCGATCGCATAGACATATTGGCCGGGCTCGACGGGGGTGAAGGCGCCGGACCAGCGGTCATTGCCGTGATGGATCATCGGCTCGCTCCGCCATTCCCGGTCCTGTTCTCCTCGCCAGATCAGCGCGGCACCGATCACCGCGTGGCCGCCGCGATAAATGTCCGCCCAGACGTCGACCCGTTCGCCCGCAATCCGCTTCACGGCGAAACGGCCGCTGTCGATCGAGGGATAGATATCTTCGATGAGGAAAGCGCTGCCGGCTGCGGCACTCTCGACAGTTTGAATTGTCTTGTTCACGGTGATGCCATTGACAAGAAAGCAGGAGCCCGTTTCCCTTGTCGGGAACCTACACTTGATACCAATATAGAAAGCCGCTTGTGTGTCATTGGTTCCCTTGGGAACGGCAGGCACGGTCTGCGAGTTAGCCCTGACTAACCTCTTCCACGACCTCGTTAAATTCCCTGCCCCCGGCCGGATGACGGCCTGCAAGCTGCGTGCCGAATGGATCTTTTAGCTCAAGCCCGGATCAAGGGCGTTCAGTCCGAATTCGTCGATGCCCTCGGAAAGCTGCGGGTCACCGATCCCGTGGCCCTCAAATCCATCCTCGAGGCTCTGCCGGAGAAGCGGGTTTACCGCTTCGTCGGCGGGCCCGTGGTGGTGCGCGCCCTGGGACATCCGCGCACCGAATTGACGACGATCGGCGCGCCGCCGCTGCAATGGACATTGCGCGCAAACGGCAATGTGATCGCACAAGGCGAGACCCAGGAGCCCGTGATCGCCTGGCCCGCCGGCCTGCCGCTCGGTTATCACCGGTTGACGCTGACCGATGCCCGGGGCGTTGCGGAAGAGGTGCCGATGATCGTGGCGCCCGAACGCGCCTTCGGCGGCGATTTCGCCCGAGGCTGGTTGCTCGCCGTGCAGCTCTACAGCGTCCGCTCGGACCGCAATTGGGGCATTGGCGATTTCACCGACCTCGCCGATCTCGTCCGGCTCGCCAGGCAGCTCGGCGCCGATGGCGTCGGGCTCAATCCGCTGCATGTCCTGTTCGACAACCACCCCGCCGATTGCAGCCCCTATTCGCCGAACAGCCGGCTGTTTCTCAACCCGCTCTATATCGACGTCGAGGCGATCCCGGAATTTTCCGCCGACCTCGTCCCCGACGCGGCTGCGACCGCCGCGCGGCTGCGCGAAGGCGATCGTGTGCCCTATGCGGACTTGGCGGCGCTGAAATGGCTCAGCCTGCGCGCCGCCTACAACAGTTTCGTGACGAGCGCGAGCGAGGCGCGCCGCAAGGAATTCGACGCCTTCCGCGCGGACCGCGCGCCGCTATTGTCCCGCTTTGCCTGCTTCGAGGTGCTGCGGCATCGCTTCTCCGGGCCTTGGTGGGAGTGGCCGCAAGAGTGGCAGCAGCCGGATGAAGCCAAATGCGCCGAGCTCCGCAACGGTCCCGACAAGCGCGAGGTCGAGTTCGTCGAATTCGTGCAATGGACGGCCGATAGCCAATTGCAGGCCGCCAAGGAATTGGCCGGCCAGCTCGGCATGCGCGTCGGGCTCTATCTCGACGTCGCCGTCGGCGTGCAGTCCAACGGCTTCGACGCCTGGAACGAGCAGATGGCGATTTCGCGCCATCTCGCCGTCGGCGCGCCGCCCGACGTGCTCAACACCGTCGGACAGGATTGGGGCCTTGCCGGCTTCAATGCCGGTGGTCTGGAGGCGCAATCCTTCGTGCCGTTCGCCGACATGCTGGCCGCCTCGATGCGCCATGCCGGCGCGATCCGGCTCGATCACGTGCTGGGGTTGAAGCGGCTGTATCTGGTGCCGCGCGGCTTCAAGCCGGACAACGGCGCCTATGTTCAGATGCCGTTCGAGGCGCTGCTCGGCGCCGTGGTGCACGAGAGCGCGGCGCACAAATGCATCGTGATCGGCGAGGACCTCGGCACCGTGCCGGAAGGTTTCCGCGAGACCATGCAGGATTTCGGCATCTGGTCCTACCTCGTCATGATGTTCGAGCGCGACGATGCCGGCCGTTTCCGCAATGCCGACCATTACCGGCCCAACGCGCTGGTCACGCTGAACACGCATGATCTGTGCACCTATGCCGGCTGGCGCTCCTTCAGCGATCTCAAGATGAAGCGCTCGCTCGGGCTCGACCCCGGCGAGAACGACCAGGCGCGCTGGGATGCGCTCGGCAGGCTCGACGAGATCCTGCGCCAGAACGGCATCAACGCCAACGATCTCTATTCGGTGCTCGCCTTCCTGTCGCGGACGCCGTCGCGTCTTCTGGCGGTGTCGCTGGAGGATCTGCTCGGCGTGATTGACCAGCCCAACATTCCCGGTACGATCGATGAGCATCCGAACTGGCGCCAGCGCCTGCCGGTGGCGCTCGACAAGATCGCCGCCAAGGTCGATGTTACGGCCTTGAAGGCGGCGACGCGGGAACGCTCGTTGACCGGCGGGAGTTGAAACGGCGGATTTTCCGGGGCTCGTGACACATTGGCTCAGAGGATCGAGGACTATGCGCTGATCGGCGATTGCGAGACCGCAGCGCTGGTCGGGCGCGACGGCTCGATCGACTGGCTGTGCTGGCCGGCCTTCGATTCCGATGCCTGCTTTGCCGCGATCCTCGGCACGCACAAGAACGGCCGCTGGCTGATCGCGCCAAGCGAGGACACGACCTCGATCTCGCGCCGCTATCTCGGCAACACCCTCATCCTCGAAACGCGCTTCGAGACCGGGAGCGGCACCGTTGCGCTGATCGACTTCATGCCGCCGCGCGGCAAGGCCTCCGACATCGTGCGGCTGGTCCGCGGCCTCACGGGCACGGTGAAGATGCGGATGGAGCTCGTCATCCGCTTCGGCTTCGGCGTCGACATTCCCTGGGTGCGACGCATCGACCATTCGCTGCTGGCGATCGCCGGCCAGGACATGACGGTGCTGCGCACCCCGGTGGAGACCCGCGGCGAGGATCTCACCACGGTCTCCGACTTCGACGTGAAGGCGGGTGAGACCGTGCCGTTCGTGCTGACCTACGGCCCCTCGCATCTCGATCCGCCCGCGCCGATCGATCCGGAGATCGCCTTCCAGGAGACCGAGAAATTCTGGAACGAATGGTGCAGCCGCTGCACCCGCGACGGTGATTATCACGATCTGATCGTACGCTCGCTGATCACGCTGAAGGCGCTGACCTTCGGCCCGACCGGCGGCATCGTCGCGGCGCCCACCACCTCGTTGCCGGAAAAGCTCGGCGGCGCCAGGAATTGGGATTACCGCTTCTGCTGGTTGCGCGATGCGACCTTCACGCTGCTGGCGCTGATGAACTCGGGTTACACCGAGGAAGCGTTGGCCTGGCACAATTGGCTGCTGCGCGCGGCGGCAGGCTCGCCGGCGGACATGCAGATCATGTACGGCATCTGGGGCCAGCGGCGTCTGCTGGAATGGGAAGCGGGCTGGCTCGACGGTTATGAGGGCGCCCAACCGGTGCGCGTCGGCAACGCCGCGCATGCGCAGCTCCAGCTCGACGTCTACGGCGAACTGATCGACGCCTTCCACCAGTCGCGCATGGCGAAGCTGAAGCTCGACGACGAGACGACCTGGGCGCTGGAATGCGTCGTGCTCAACCATCTCGCCGAGGTCTGGGACCATCCCGACAACGGCATCTGGGAGCTGCGTGGACAGCCGAAGCACTACGTGTTCTCCAAGGTCATGACCTGGGTCGCCTTCGACCGCGGCATCAAGAGCGCCGAGACCTTTGGCTTCAAGGCGCCGCTCCTACATTGGCGTGCCCTGCGCGAAGCCATTCATCGCGATGTCTGCAACAAGGGATTTGACGCGGAGGAGAATGCCTTTGTCGACTTCTATGGTTCAAAGCTGCTCGATGCCAGCGTGCTGCTGCTGCCGGCCGTCGGCTTCCTGCCGCCATCGGACCCGCGCATTCGGGGCACCATCGCCGCCGTCGAGAAACACATGATGCGCGACGGTTTTGTGCTGCGCCACGATCCCCGCGAAGTGTCCGAGGAGACGCAGCCGATCGAGGGCGCGTTCCTGGCGTGCAGCCTGTGGCTGGCCGATGCGCATGTGCTAACGGGTGATCTCGACAAGGCGCAAGCCTTGCTCGATCGCGTGGTCGGCATCGCGAACGATGTCGGCCTCCTGGCCGAAGAGTATGATTCAGGCGCCCGGCGCCAGACCGGTAATTTCCCGCAGGCCTTGACCCACATCGCGCTGATCAACACCGCGCACAATCTCTCGGCCGCGAGGCAGGAGAGCGAGAAGCCGGCGGTGCAGCGGTCGAAGTAAGGGGGGAGGGAACATACCTCCGTCGCGGCGCCAGTCGAGTCTCGTCTTACCAGGCGCTCAGCCCACCCCGTTCCGCTTCAAAATCACCTCCATCGCCTCTGCAAAGCCGTCCTGCTCATTGGTTGCGGTGACATGGGTGGCCTGGTCCTTGACGCTGTCGGTGGCATTGCCCATGGCGATCGAGGTGCCGCTGACGCGGAACATCGCAAGGTCGTTCTGCATGTCACCGATGGTGGCGACCGCGTCGGTGGAAATACCAAGGCGCTTGGCCATGGCCTGCACGAAGGTGCCCTTGTCGAAGCCGGGCGGGGTGATGTCGAGATAATAGGTCTGCGAGCGCACTGCAGTGGCCGCGCTGCCGAGCGCCTCCTGCATCGCTTTCTCGCAACGCTCCAGGCCGGCGGCATCGGCGCTGGCGCCGACGATCTTGCAGGCGTTCGCAAGGTACGGCGAGAAATCCGTCACGATGGTGGGATCGGAGCGGATCGTGTGCTGCTCGTGCGCGACGTATTTACCATCAGGGTTGTCGATCAGCCATTTGTCGGTGGTGAAGAGCCAGATGTCGGCGCCGAACTCCCGGAGGATCTGCAAGGACCGTTCGGCGGCGCTTGCCGGGATCAGGTGCTGCTCGACCGGATGCATCTCGGGATCGACGATCGAGGAGCCGTTGAACGGACCGATCGGCAGCCAGAGCGCCAGCGGCTCGATCAGGAACCGCATGCCGATCGCGGGGCGGCTGGAGGTGATGGTGAAGCCGATGCCGGTCTTGTGCAGCCGCTGCACCGCGGACCGCGCGCGCTCCGTCAGCGTCTTGTCCTTGGTCAGCAGCGTGCCGTCGACGTCGGAGACGACCAGTGAGATTTTCGTCATGGCAGGACCTCAGGGTTTGTCGGCCTCAGCGTTTCGCCCCGCTCAGCTTCAATTGCCGTACCACGCCGTCCACGATCGCCTCGACGGATTCGTCGATCGAGACGGTGATGACATGTTCGCCCGCTTCCGGCGGCTCCAGCGTGTCGAACTGGCTCGTCAGCAGTCCGGGCGGCATGAAATGGCCCTTGCGTTGCGCGAGGCGGGCGGCGATCAGCTCCCTGGTGCCCCTCAGGAAGACGAAGCGGACGTCGTCGCGTCCGCGCAGCAGCACGTCGCGATAGGTGTGCTTCAGCGCTGAGCAGGCGATGATCACGTGCTCGCCCTTGTCGCAAACCCGGGCGATCTCGTCGGCAATGGCGTTGAGCCAGGGCCAGCGGTCCTCGTCAGTGAGGGGATGGCCGGCCCGCATCTTCTCGACATTGCTGGCGGGGTGAAAGCTGTCGCCGTCCTCGAAACGCCAGCCGAGCCGCTGCCCGAGCGCCTCCGCAACCGTACTCTTGCCTGAACCCGACACGCCCATCACGATCAACGCACAAGGTGCTTCAACGCCCGCCACGAATTCCCTCCGGAAGCGCGGCCTGATCGACCAGCCAGACGGTCTCACCATTCGAGCGCGCGCGTACAGCCGGCAGAGTCTCGCCATTGAGCAGGCGCGTCAAGATCGGCTGCTTGTCGTGCCCGGCAATCTCGAACAGCATTTCGCGGCAGGAGGCCAAAGCGGGCAGGGTCAGCGACACCCGCGGCACGAACGGCGCGACATTGGCCTTGGGGACGCCGACCACCCAGCGTGCGGTCTCCTCGATCGCGGGGTAGCCGGGGAAAAGCGAGGCGGTGTGGCCGTCCGGGCCCGCGCCCATCAGGACCATGTCGAACAGCGGCCGTGCCGGATCGAGGTTTTCGGCGCCGTAGAAGGACTGAAGCTCGCGCGCGTAGGCCTCGGCACCCGCTTCGGGGCTTTCAGCCGTGGTCGGGATCGGGTGAATATGCCCGGACGGCGCATTGCGGTCGAGAAAGGTCGCGCGCGCGACTGCCATGTTGTTGAGGGGATCGCTCGAAGGCACGAAACGCTCGTCACCGATGAACCAATGCACGCGGTCCCACGGGATCTTGCCGCGATACGCGTCGCTGCCGAGCGATTGATAGAGCTTTTTCGGGCTGGATCCGCCGGTGAGGCAGATCGCGATCCGCCCGGGATTGGCTGATATCCGCGCCATCACCCGGTCGGCTGCGGCCTGCGCCAGCGCCTCGGCGTCGGCCGCGACGATCAGCTTCGGCTGGTCGGCCGCTTCCATCACGTAAACTTCCGCCAGCTTCGCCCGTCGCGCCGGAGCAGCTCATCGGCGCAGGCGGGGCCGTCGCTGCCGGCGGAGTAGGTCTCGATGCCGTTGGTGCCTTCACTTTTCCAGGCGTCCAGGAACGGCTGCACCGCCTGCCATCCGGCCTCGATGCCGTCGGCGCGCTGGAACAGGATGTTGTCGCCGATCATGCAGTCGTAGATCAGAGTCTCGTAGCCGGTCGAGGGATCGGCGCGGAAATAGTCGCCGTACTTGAACTTCATCTCGACGCCGTCGATGGTGATGCTCGGCCCCGGGATCTTGGCGTTGAACTGCAGCTCGATGGTTTCGGTCGGCGCGATGCCGATGGTGAGGAAGTTCTGCGACAGGCGGTCGACATCCGTGCCTGAGAACATCGACAGCGGCGCCTGCTTGAACTTGATCGCCACTTCCGTGCGCTTGTGGCCGAGCGCCTTGCCGGTGCGCAGATAGAACGGCACGCCGGCCCAGCGCCAATTGTCGATCATCAGCTTCAGCGCGACGAAGGTCTCGGTGGTGCTGCCGGGCTTGACGTCCTCGGTCTTGCGATAGTCCGTGATCTCGTCGTCGCCGATGCGGCCGGCGAGATATTGCGCGCGCACCGAATTCTTCAGCGCCTCTTCCCGGGTCGGCTGCTGGATCGACGTCAGCACGTCGGCCTTTTCGGAGCGCACGGAATGCGCATCGAACCGCGCCGGCGGCTCCATCGCGACCAGCGACATCAGCTGGAACAGATGGTTCGGCACCATGTCGCGCAGTGCGCCGGTGGCATCGTAGAACCCGCCGCGATGGCCGACGCCGAGCTTCTCCTCCACGGTGATCTGGATGTGATCGATATGGTTGCGATTCCAGATCGGCTCGAACATGCCGTTGGCAAAGCGCAGCACCAGGATGTTCTGCACCGTCTCCTTGCCGAGATAATGATCGATCCGGTAGATCTGGTGCTCGTCCATGATCTTCAGGAGCTCGGCATTCAGCGCCTTGGCTGACGCGAGATCGGTGCCGAACGGCTTTTCGATTACGAGCCGACGCCAGGCGCCGTTCTCCTTCATCATTCCGGTGCGGCCGAGCTCCCGCGCGGTCGGTGCGAAGGCGGCGGGCGGGGTCGCGAGATAGAACAGTCGGTTGCCGCCGGTGTCCTGCGCGCATTCCAGCGAATCCAGATGCGCGCGCAAGCGGTCGAAGGACGGGGGATCCTTCGGATCGGCCTCGACGAAGGTCACGCATTCCAGCAGCTTCCGGGCAATGTCGTCGTCCACGGGCCGCGTCGCGAATTGCCGCAGGCCCTTCAGCAGGCTGTCGCGCAGCTCGTCATCCGACTGGCGGTTGCGGGCCACGCCGACGACGCAAAACTTCTCCGGCAACAGGTGCTCGGCGGCCAGATTGTAGAGCGACGGCATCACCAGCCGATGGGTAAGGTCACCGGTCGCGCCAAAGATGACGAAGGCGCAATTTTCGGGCTTGCGCTTGGCCTGCGGGTCTTTTGTCACGAATGATCGGCCTTCGCTCTGTTACTTGTTACTTCGGCTCTTATTTGGGTTTCGAAGCGCCCGGCTGCTTCGGCTCCTTGTGACCGCCGAAGCCCGCGCGCATTGCGGAGAGAATTTTTTCGGCGAAGGTGTGTTCCTTGCGGGAACGGAAACGTGTGTAGAGGGCCGCGGTCAAAACTTCGGCCGGCACCGCCTCGTCGATTGCCGCATTCACGGTCCAGCGGCCTTCACCGGAATCCTCGACGAAGCCGGAATATTCCGCAAGCGCAGGACTGTCGGCGAGCGCCGTCGAGGTGAGGTCGAGCAGCCAGGACGGGATCACGCTGCCGCGCCGCCACACCTCGGCGATGTCGGCGAGGTCGAAATCATAGCGATGATCCGCCGGCAAGGCCTCGATGTTGGCATTCTTGAGGATGTCGAAACCTTCGGCATAGGCCTGCATCAGGCCGTATTCGATGCCGTTGTGGATCATCTTGACGAAATGACCGGCGCCCACGGGGCCTGCGTGGATGTAGCCCTGCTCGATGCGGGGATCGCGCCCCTCACGTCCCTCCGTGCGCGGAATGTCGCCGGCGCCGGGCGCAAGCGCGGCGAAGATCGGATCGAGCCGGTCGACCACCTGCTTCTCGCCACCGATCATCATGCAATAGCCGCGGTCGAGCCCCCAGACACCGCCTGAAGTGCCGACGTCGACATAATGGATGCCGCGCTCCTTCAGCGCCTTGCCGCGGCGGACGTCGTCCTGCCAGAACGTGTTGCCGCCGTCGATGATGACGTCGCCTTCCTGCATCACGCCCGCGATCGTGTCGATCGTGGTCTCGGTGATGTGGCCGGCCGGCAGCATCACCCAGGCCGCGCGCGGCCGCTCCAGCTTGGCGACAAACTCTTCCAGCGTCGCCGAGCCCTGTGCGCCGTCTGCGGCGAGACCCGCGACGGCCTTGGCGTCCTTGTCGTAGACCACGGTCGTATGACCGTGGCGCATCAGGCGGCGAACGATGTTGCCGCCCATCCGGCCGAGGCCGATCATGCCGAGTTGCATCGAGAGATTCCCTTAGTTCAGCGCATCGTTAAGCGCCGCGTTGAGCGCCGCGAGACCTTTCTTGAGCCCGCCCTTGAGGTGGACCCTGAGCGCGCGCCGGCCGCGCTCGGTGAGCACGTCGAAGTCGCCGCGCGCCTGCGCGGCCTTGATCACGCCGAAGCTCGCCTTCTGGCCCGGCACCGACAAGTCCTTGGCATCGTCGGCCGTGATCTGGAGAAACACGCCGCTGTCGGGCCCGCCCTTGTAGGCCTGCCCGGTCGAATGCAGGAATCGCGGTCCGAACTCGGCGCAGGTCGCGACGTGACGCTTCTCGCGCACTTCGAGACGCATCGTCTGGAGTGCGTCGATCGTCGCCTTGTCGCGGGCGATGTAGCCGAGCAGGGCGACATAGTCGCCATGGCCCGAGCGGGAGAGATGCGCCTTCAGCCACGAGGTGAGGTCGCCGTTGGCACCGGCGGCGCGCAGCGCCGTGGCGTTGGCCTCGTCGGTGTAGAGATCGGCCTCGTCGGTGCTGACCACCGGCTGTTCGGCCGGCAATGCGCCGGTCCTCTCGAACGACGCGGTGAGCTCGCGGGTCTTGATCTTGGCCGCTTCCACGTCCGGCTGGTCGAACGGGTTGATGCCGAGGATGCTGCCGGCGACCGCCGTCGCCATCTCGAAGCGGAAGAACTCCTGACCGAGATGGTCGATCGATTTCATCACGATGCGCACGACGGGATGGCCGGCGGCTTCGACCGCGGCAAGCTTGGAGTCATGCGCTGGGTCCGCTTCGCCTTCGGTGCGAATGTCGATGAAGAAGCGGTCGTTGCCGTAGAGCGCGGGCTCGCCGAGCGGTTCGCCGGCGATCGGGATCAGGCCCTTGCCTTCCTTGCCGGTCGATTCCGCGATCAGCTGCTCGGCCCAGGCGCCGAAATCGGCGATCTTCTCCGACGACAGGATCGTCACCTTGTCGCGGCCTTCGAGGCCGGCGAGGCCCATGGCAAGGCCGAGCTGGACGCCCGGGTTCTCACCTGGCGGCACGTCGGGTCCGCAGGAACGGGCCATGGAGAGCGCGTGTTTGATCAGCGTCTTGACGTCGATGCCCGCGGTTGCCGCTGGCACCAGGCCGAACGGCGAGAGCACCGAATAGCGGCCGCCGATCGAGGGTTCGCCATGGAAGATGCGGGCGTAGTTGAGGCTCTTCGCCGCCTTCTCCAGCGACGAGCCGGGATCGGTCACCGCGATGAAGCGATGGCCGGTCTTCACTTTCGGCCCGACCGCCTGTGCGACGCGTTCGTGGAAATAATCCTTCATCGCGTTCGGCTCGGTGGTCCCGCCGGATTTGCTGGACACGATGAAGACGGTGTTGGCGATGTCGATCCTGGCCTCCATTGCCTGGACCTGTGCCGGATCGGTGGAATCCAGCACGTGCAATTTCGGGAAGCCGGACTTCCGCGCAAAAGTCTCGGCCAGCACCTCGGGGCCAAGGCTCGATCCGCCCATGCCGAGCACGACGGCATCGGAGAACTTTTGGCCCTTCACGCGGCTCGCATAGTCCTCGTAGTCGGCGACGTCGGCCTTCGCCGCGCTGTCGAGCCAGCCGAGCCATTTGTCTTCGTCGGTGCCGGTCCAGACCGATTTGTCGCGCTGCCACAGCCTGCGGATCTTTGCCGAGGCACGCCATTCCTCGGTGCTCTTGGCCACCGCCTTGCCGAGGCCGTCGCCGAGCGAGAGAAGCTGGTGGTCGATCGCAGGCCCGAGCACGGTTGCCCGCTTGTGGGCGACGGCGCCATAGAGCTTGTCGGCGGCATCGGCGAACTGCTTGACGCCGTCCTTGACGAGCTCCTCGGTGATCGCCTCGAGCGAGACGCCGGAGCGCTCCAGTTCTTCCAGCACGCGGCGGGCGTCGTCGACGTTCTCTTCAAGGCTGTCGCGCGGCTTGCCGTGGTCGCGGAACGCGTCGAGCGTCGCCGGCGGCACGGTGTTGACGGTGTCGGGGCCGATCAGCTCCTCGACATAGAGGACGTCGCTGTAGTCCTTGTTCTTGGTGCCGGTGGAGGCCCACAGCATCCGCTGCGGCTTGGCGCCCTTGGCAGCGAGCTTGTCCCAGCGCGGGCCGGAAAACAGGCGCTTGTAATCCTGGTAGGCGACCTTGGCGTTGGCGATCGCGACCTTGCCCTTCAGCGCGGCGAGCCGCTCCTTCTCGGATGGGTCGTTGGCGCGGGCGATCTTCTCGTCGAGCTGCTTGTCGACGACCGAGTCGATGCGGCTGACGAAGAAGCTCGCTACGCTCGCCACGTGCGAGGGGTCGCCGCCGCCGGCGACGTATTTTTCCAGACCGGTGAGATAGGCCTCGGCGACCTGGAGGTAGACGTCCCTGGCGAACAACAGCGTGATGTTGATGCTGATGCCGTCGCCGATCAGCGTCTCGATCGCCGGCAGGCCCTCCGGCGTCGCCGGCACCTTCACCATCAGGTTCTTGCGGTCGACATCCTTCCAGAGCCGCCGCGCCTCGGCGACCGTGCCGGCGGTGTCCATCGCCAGATAGGGCGAGACTTCCAGGCTGACATAGCCGTCACCGGCCCTCAGGCGGTCATAGACCGGGCGGAGCACGTCCGCGGCGTTCTGGATGTCCTCGATCGCGACGGCCTCGAACAGGTCGGCCACGGTCCGGTCGCCGCGCTTCAGCGCCTTGCCGATCGGGGCGTCATACTCGTCCGAACTGCCGATCGCCTTCTCGAAGATCGACGGGTTGGAGGTGACGCCCTTGACGCCGTCGGTGTCGATCAGCCGCTTCAGGTCGCCCTTGGCGATGAAGCCGCGGGCCAGGAAGTCCAGCCAGACGGCTTGTCCGTGCTTTTCCAGTTCTTTGACGGGATTCATGATGTTTATTTATCTCCAAGCCTGCGGGCGAGGGGTTTCCGCGCCGGTCCTGACGCGCTATCCTCTAGCCTACATGCTCCCGGGAGGGAACCAATCAAGGGGATAGGCGTCTACCCTCCAGTGTAACTCCGTCGCGATCATGGCGATCCAGGCGGAAGTAGCCGTGTTGCGTAAAAAGTCGTCGGCCGGAACAATGGCCAAGGGCTCGTTACCAACGTAGCCGCTTCGTCTCGTCAGCCCAGTCTGCGTGGAGTGTCATCAGCGGATTACGGTCCGCCTGATAGATCGTCGCTCGGCCGCGAATGGCCATGCTGGGGAAAAGCATGCACGCACATCATGACCGCCTGACGCTCGCTGTTGCCGACAGCCCGCAATCGGTCGCGCCGGCCGCATGCATCGATGCGACCCACGATCTCGAAATCAGTCCATGTACGACCCAGCTGCGGCTGCTGGTCGCGGCGGGCTTCGCCATGACCCTATTCAGTGCGACCCTTGCCTTCGACTGGTGGGACGGTCTGGGCGACTACGATACGACGGTCGGCTATGCCGGCGTCGTGCTGTTCGGCCTGGTGACCGGCCGGCTGATCTGGCTGCTGCCCGCCGAACGGGGGCCGGTGGTGATCGTCACCCCCTATGGCATCCGCGACCTCCGCATCGGCAACGAATTTCTGCTGTGGGACTCGATTGCGGAGGTTTCGACTGAGGAAGGCCGCGGCCACAAGGCGATCGTGCTGACGCTGACGCCGGCCTTGCAGCGGCAGCTCTGCACCATCAGCACCTTGGCGCACCGTGCGGAGAACGAACGGCAGAATGAACGGCAGAATGAACGGCAGAATGAACGGATTGTCATCCGCTCCGAGGGTTTGGCGACCGATTTTGATACACTGCTGCGCGCTTGCCGCGATTGTCATGCCGCGAGCGCTGCGCGCACCGCATTGCAGCAGGAAGATGAACGCGGCACGCAAGGCTTCGCCGTACAAGCGTCATAAGATTGCCGCTCGCAGATCGCTCCATGTTGCAGTGCCGGATGGGCTCATCCCCGGTAATGCCCGGATGTTGCGACCAAGTGACATTTTCTGGAAATGAGCGAAGATGGATACAGATTCGCACAAATTACAGGCATGTGCCTGTTCGTAACTCAACGAGTGCCTACGTTGTGCGTTGCGTCGTGTCGGCACCCGGGTGTCCAATGATCGTCATGTGCTCACGCTGATTCGAAATGGCCTGAGGAACGGTCCGGTAACTGCTTTCGTTTCAGCTTGTGGCGGAACTCACGCGGAGAGGGATCATGTATAACGATTCTCTATTCAACGCTTTCGCTAAGTCGTTCGAGGCGAGAAGCCAACACGACATGTCGATGGCGGAATATCTGGAATCGTGTCGAAGCGATCCCATGAAATACGCGAACGCGGCCGAACGACTGCTAGCAGCGATCGGTGAGCCTCAGACGATTGACACGGCCAAGGACCCACGCCTTGGCCGTATTTTTTTGAACCGCACCATCCGGACCTATCCGGCCTTCGCCGGCTTCTACGGCATGGAAGAAACCATCGAGCGCATCGTCGGTTTCTTCCGCCACGCGGCGCAGGGGCTCGAAGAGCGCAAGCAGATCCTCTATCTGCTCGGCCCGGTCGGCGGCGGCAAATCCTCGCTCGCCGAGCGGCTCAAGTCGCTGATGGAAGTGCAGCCGATCTACGTGCTCAAAGCCGGCGATGAATTGAGCCCGGTGTTTGAAAGCCCGCTCAGCCTGTTTGATCCCGATCATCTCGGACCGATGCTGGAAGAGAAGTACGGCATTCCGCGCCGTCGCCTCACCGGCCTGATGAGCCCGTGGTGCTACAAGCGGCTGGAAGCCTTCGGCGGCGACATTTCTCAGTTCAGAGTCGCAAAAATCCAGCCGTCGCGGCTGCGCCAGATCGCGGTCTCCAAGACCGAGCCTGGTGACGAGAACAACCAGGACATCTCCTCGCTGGTCGGCAAGGTCGATATCCGCAAGCTCGAGACCTACGCGCAGAACGATCCCGACGCCTACAGCTATTCGGGCGGCCTCAACCGCGCCAACCAGGGCATCCTTGAATTCGTCGAGATGTTCAAGGCGCCGATCAAGATGCTGCACCCGCTGCTCACCGCAACGCAGGAGGGCAACTACATCGGCACCGAGAATATCGGCGCGATCCCCTTCACCGGCGTGATCCTCGCGCACTCGAACGAAGCCGAGTGGTCGAGCTTCAAGGCCAACAAGAACAACGAGGCCTTCATCGACCGCATCTGCGTGATCAAGGTGCCGTACTGCCTCCGGGCCACCGAAGAGCAGAAGATCTACGAAAAGCTGATCCAGGGCTCGGAGCTGGCGGCCGCGCCGTGCGCACCCTCGACCCTGGAGACGTTGGCGCGGTTCTCGGTGATGTCGCGCCTGCGCAAGCACGAGAACTCCACGCTGTTCGGCAAGATGCGGGTCTATGACGGCGAGAGCCTGAAGGAATCCGATCCGAAGGCACGGAGCGTCCAGGAATATCGCGATGCCGCCGGCGTCGACGAAGGCATGGACGGCGTCTCCACCCGCTTCGCCTTCAAGATCCTGGCTGCGACCTTCAACCACGATCCGCAGGAAGTCGCCGCCGACGCCGTGCATCTGATGTACGCGCTGGAGCAGTCGATCCGTCGCGAGCAACTCCCGGAGGAAGTCGAGAAGCGCTATCTCGAATTCATCAAGGCGGACCTGGCGCCGCGCTACGCCGAGTTCATCGGCAACGAGATCCAGAAGGCCTATCTCGAATCCTACTCGGATTACGGCCAGAATCTGTTCGACCGCTACGTCGACTACGCCGATGCCTGGATCGAGGATCAGGACTTCAAGGATGCCGACACCGGCCAGCTGCTCGATCGCGAGCTTTTGAACCAGGAACTGACCAAAATCGAGAAGCCGGCGGGCATCGCCAACCCGAAGGACTTCCGCAACGAGGTGGTCAAATTCTCGTTACGGTCGCGGGCCCAGAACGGAGGCAAGAATCCGACCTGGATTTCCTACGAGAAGATTCGCGACGTGATCGAAAAGCGGATATTCTCGCAGGTCGAGGACCTGCTTCCGGTCATCTCCTTCGGGTCGAAGAAGGACGGCGAGACGGAGAAGAAGCACGGCGAGTTCGTCGCACGCATGGTGGAGCGCGGCTACACCGAGCGTCAGGTTCGCCGGCTCGTCGAATGGTACATGCGTGTGAAGCAGGCCGGTTGAGGCGGATGGAGCGGATGGAAAAGTGCCCATTCACATTATTGACAGGCGCCTGAATCCAGGCGGCAAGAGTCTTGAGAATCGGCAGCGGTTCTTGCGTCGGGCCAAATCCCTGGTGCAGGGCGCCGTCAAGAAGACCTCGCAGGAACGCGACATCAAGGACGTCCTGGAGGGTGGTGAGGTCACGATACCGCTCGACGGCATGCACGAGCCGCGTTTCCGCCGTGAAGGCGGAACGCGCGACATGGTGTTGCCCGGGAACAAGAAGTTCATCGAGGGCGACTACCTCCAGCGATCCGGCCAGGGCAGCGCCAAGGATTCCGGTCCCGGCGAAGGCGACAGCGAGGACGCGTTCCGCTTCGTCCTCTCCCGCGACGAGTTCGTGGATCTGTTCCTCGACGACCTCGAGTTGCCGGATCTTGCCAAGCGCAAGATCGCGCAGACCGAGAGCGAGGGCATCCAGCGCGCCGGCTACACCACGTCCGGCTCGCCCGCCAACATCTCGGTCAGCCGGACGGTGAAGCTCGCGCTGGCGCGCCGCATCGCGCTCAAGCGTCCCCGCAAGGAGGAGATTGAGGAGCTGGAAGCCGCGATCGCGGCATGCACCGACGAGGACGAGCGTGTGGTGCTGCTCGCCGAGCTCGAAAGGCTGAAGGCGAGGACCAAGCGCATTCCCTTCGTCGATCCGCTCGATATCCGCTACCGCCGCTACGAGAAGGTGCCGCGGCCGGTGGCGCAGGCGGTGATGTTCTGCCTGATGGACGTCTCCGGCTCGATGTCCGAGCACATGAAGGATCTCGCCAAGCGCTTCTACATGCTGCTCTACGTGTTCCTGAAGCGGCGCTACAAGCATGTCGAGATCGTCTTCATCCGCCACACCGACCGCGCCGAGGAGGTGGACGAGCAGACCTTCTTCTACGGTCCGGCCTCGGGCGGCACGCTGGTCTCGAGCGCGCTCCACGCCATGCATGAGATCGTGCGCGAGCGCTTCAACCCGGCGGACTGGAATATCTACGCCGCGCAGGCCTCCGACGGCGACAATTCCTATTCCGACGGCGAGCTCACGGGCATGCTGCTGACCGACAAGATCCTGCCGGTCTGCCAGTTCTTTGCCTATCTCGAGGTCGGGGAGTCCGGCGGCAGCGCCTTCGATCTCTCCGACTCCTCGCTCTGGACCCTCTACGACCGCCTGCGCAACAGCGGCGCACCGCTCTCGATGCGCAAGGTCAGCGAGCGCAGCGAGATCTTCCCGGTGTTCCACGATCTGTTCCAGCGCCGCGAAACTTCCCAGGAGAAAGTCGCTCCATGACGGAACGCTTGTTCGAAGGCGCCGATTGGGATTTCCGCACGTTGCAGCGCATCACCGATGCCTGCGAGGAGGTGGCGACGAAGGATCTCGGGCTCGACGTCTATCCGAACCAGATCGAGGTCATCACCGCCGAGCAGATGCTGGATGCCTACTCGTCCGTCGGCATGCCGCTGTTCTACAAGCACTGGTCGTTCGGCAAGCACTTCGCGTTCCATGAGGCCTCGTATCGCAAGGGCCTGATGGGGCTTGCCTATGAGATCGTGATCAACTCCTCGCCCTGCATCTCCTATCTGATGGAGGAGAACACGGCGACGATGCAGACGCTGGTGATCGCCCACGCCGCCTTCGGCCACAACCATTTCTTCAAGAACAACTATCTGTTCAAGCAGTGGACCGACGCCGACGGCATTCTGGACTATCTCGACTTTGCCAAGAACTACGTCATGACCTGCGAGGAGCGCTACGGCCGCGTCGAGGTCGAGCGCACCCTGGATGCCGCGCATGCGCTGATGTCGCATGGCATCGACCGCTATCCCGGCAAGAAGAAGCTGGATCTGCGCGCCGAGGAAAAGCGGGCGGGGCGCCGCCGTCAGCACGAGGAGGAGGTCTTCAACGACCTCTGGCGCACCGTGCCGAAGGGGGCGTCGAAGACCCGCTCCGCGCTCAGCATCGAACGCCGCCGCAAGCTGCTCGGCCTGCCGCAGGAAAACCTGCTCTACTTCCTGGAGAAGAGCGCGCCGCGGCTGGCGCCCTGGCAGCGCGAGCTTTTGCGCATCGTCCGCCACATCGCGCAATATTTCTATCCGCAGAGCCAGACCAAGGTGATGAACGAGGGGACCGCGACCTACGTCCACTATCGCATCATGACCAAGCTGCATCAGCAAGGCCGCATCTCCGACGGCAACTTCCTCGAATTCCTGCAGTCGCACACCAACGTGGTGTTCCAGCCCGAATTCGACGATCCGCGCTTCTCCGGCTTCAATCCCTATGCGCTCGGTTTTGCCGTGATGCAGGACATCGAGCGCATCGTCACCAGGCCGGAGGACGAGGACCGCGAGTGGTTCCCCGACATTGCCGGCAAGAACGACGTGATGGGCGTGCTGCGCGACGTCTGGGCCAACTACCGCGACGAAAGCTTCATCGCGCAGTTCCTGAGCCCGAAGCTGATGCGGCACTTCCGCATGTTCCACCTGCACGACGATCCCGAGGAGCGCGCCGGCATCCGGGTCGATGCCATCCACGACGATCGCGGCTTCCGCCGGGTGCGGCGCGAGCTGGCACGGCAGCATGATGTCGGCTTCATCGATGCCAATATCGAAGTGGTCGACGTCGATCTCTCCGGCGACCGCCGGCTGATCCTGCATCACCACGTCATCAAGGGCTCGCAGCTCAACGAGACCGACGCCAAGCGCGTGCTCCAGCACCTCGCCGATCTCTGGACTTACGACGTCTCACTGATCGAGGTCGACGCCAACGACAAGGTCCTGCGCGAATATGTCGTAAGCCCGCGCCCGATCCCGGCGGCGGCCTGAGGCGGCCGGCAGCTGCTGGAACATCGACGAGGCGGATAGCTCGCCCGCGGCCCATCCTTCGAGACGCCCGCCTTTGGCGGGCCCTCAGGATGAGGACGGAGTGTGCGGGAGCTATGTCGACAGACGGCGATTCTGGTTAGCCTCATCCTGAGGAGACCGCGGAGCGGTCGTCTCGAAGGACGAGGCGCTTGCTCTGGCCGTCACCAAGAATTTGCATCGACTTGACGTGGTCTAAGTCGATCGCTTCTTCGCCGGCTTCTTCTTCGACCCATTCAAGTCCACCGCCGCGCGGATCAGCGCCTTCAACGCCTTCTCGTTGATCTTTTCGCCTTCGCGAATGTCGATCGCGCGGCGCAAATTTCCGTCGAGGCTGGAATTGAACAGGCCGGCCGGGTCGTCCAGCGCCGCGCCCTTGGCGAAAGTCAGCTTCACGACGGCCTTGTAGGTCTCGCCGGTGCAGATGATGCCGTCGTGCTCCCACACGGGAACGCCGCGCCATTTCCATTCCTCGACGACGTCAGGATCGGCCTCCTTGATCAGGCCGCGGATTCGCCCCAGCATCTCGCCGCGCCAGTCGCCGAGCTCCTTGATCCTGCCGTCGATCATCCTGGAAGGCGAAGCGCCGTCCGTCTTGGTCGCGCTGCCTGTCTTCGCGGTCACAGCCTTCTTCATGATCACGCCTCTTGCCGCGCGCCGCTGCGACGGCTGATATAGGGCAGCGCGAACATGTAGAGCCCGGTAGCGAGCAACGGAATCAGCGGGACGAATGCCAGCAGCCCGATCCACGTGGCCTGGATTTGCAGCGTCAGGGCAACAATGTTCGCGATGACAGCGAGCGTGAAAGCGATGGACAGCCAGCGATGGATTTGTCGAACCCACATATTCCCGGTCAATGAAACCTCCTCTTGAGATGATCGAATGAAGGCAGGCGACGGACCTAGTCAGCCCGCGCCAGCACCTCGTCCAGCCTGGCGAAAAACTGCTTCCAGCCGGCATGCGCGCCGCCATAGGCCTGCTTCTGGGTCGGGCTGAAGCCCGCCTGCTCGACGCGCAAATGCGTGCCCGCGTTCGTCGGCGTCAGCGTGAAGGTCACCACGCTTTTCAGATCGAACGCCGCGTCCTCATGCGAGAAATTCCAGGTATAGGCGAGCGCGTGCTGCGGCTCGATGGTGAGGACCTCGCAGTCCAGCACGCCGCCCCATTCGCCGCGAAGATTGAAGCGATGACCGACGACCGGCTTGAAGTCGTTCTTCATCAGCCATTCCTCGATCAGATGCGGCTGCGTCAGCGCGCGCCAGATCCGCTCGGCCGGGAAGGCAAATTCGCGCTCGATCACCACGGAGCGCATCTCGGCGGCAGCTTCGGTCATTGGTCCATCCTCTTCAGGAGATCGTCGAGAGCATCGAGCCGGTTCTGCCAGAAGCCGGCCATCTGGCCGGTCCAGTCGATCAGCGGATTGAGCGCGCCGGGCTGCGCGCTGTAATGGGTCTGGCGTCCTGCATGGCGGTCGCGCACCAGCCCGGCCTGCTTCAGCGCGCCGAGATGTTTTGAGACCGCCGGCTGGGAAACGCCGGATGTCGCCGTCAGTGCCCCGACCGTCTGCTCGCCCTCCCGGCACAGCCGCTCGAAGATCGCCCTCCGGGTCGGATCGGCGAGCGTCCTGAACAGAAGATCGTGCGCGGCGGACATGTGAAATCCATAACCCTTAAGTTATGGATAAATTCATAACCGTAGAGTTATGGGTAAGTCAAGCCCGAGAATGGAAGACTTCGACGCCTAGGGCCGCAGGTAGAGATAGCCCTGCGACTGGAGCTCGGCCAAACGGACCACGCCGCCTTTCTCCGCGCTGACGAAGCCCGGCAGCAAGCCCGTCAGCGTGACGTTCTGCGCCTTCATCGTGTTGGCGCACGCCGCGAGCTCGATACCGTCCCTGGAGAAATCGCCGACGCGCTTGCCGACGTCGGGGTTGGCCTGTGCCCGGTGAAAAGCCTTCAGCGCCGGCCCGTGAATCACCAGCGCGATTGTCACGTGTTGGGGACCGCCCACGCCGTCAATGTGGTTCTGGATGTTGCCGAGCACGAAATTGACCTTCTCGGCATCGCTGAGGTGATAGACGACCTTGAGCTTGTTGCCCGTGCCGGCTTCCGTCGCGGCCTTCGCGCTGGAGCCGCCGAGCGCCGCGCCCAGGGCCGAGACGGCGCTCCACAAGATGCTCCGGCGGTTTTCATGATCGCACCGGGCGCGTGAACTGTTGACGGCCGCATCGGAGGGGGGAGCCAACTGGCGGTTAGTCGCAAGCCGAACGCCGCGCGTTCAAGTGCCGATGCCTTGCATTCCCGTGGGCAGCCTCGCGCAAGGTTCCAGTCCTAATAACTCGGGAGAAGGGGCGTTCGTAAACCCAGGGTTGCTGCAAAAGGCTGGTGGCGGTCGAACATGTCCGTAGGTCAGAACTTGCCCAACATTACGATCGGCTATTCCCGGGGACGGCTGCTGGTGTTTTTCGGCGCCGGTCTGCTGCTGACGCTGCTCTGCGCTGCGCTCGCATTCATGTGGCAGCAAGGCAAGAACATCACCACGTTCGAGGTCGCCGCCTGCTATGTCGGCGCGGTGTTTTTCGGCCTTGCCACCTTCAGGATGCTCTGGAGGTTGATCTCCGCCAGGTCGCCGGTCGTCTTCATCAGCCGTGTCGGCATTCGCGACCTCAGGCTCGCCGACGAGACCATCGCCTGGAGCTCCGTGCGGAAGATACAGATCTGGGAGCAGCGCCTGCAGAAGTTCGTGGTGCTCAAGCTCGATCCCCTTGTCGCCGGGCGATTCTCCGGGGGCTTCCTGAGGCGTGCCTTGTCGCTGATGAACAAGACGCTTGGCGCTGACAGCGTGATCGTCAATGCGGGCGGCCTGACCATGGACGTCAAGACATTGCTCGAGACCTGCAAGCAATATTGGGGTGCCGGACGACCGGCCCCTTCGGACCACTCCGTGCCGGAGCCTGAACCGGCGCCCGAGGCTGTCAGCTGAAGCGGGCGAGGAATCGCCAGCATCGGGTAAGATGCCGCGCATCGCAGCGGCGGTCGAAGTAGGCATGGGCTCCGTTGCCGTGTGGTCGCGCGAGCCTTAGTCCGCCGTCGGTCCGAGAAGGTTCAATCCTTGCCGCGCTTCTGCCCGGGAACCCGGCGCCGCTGATTTCTGCGAGATTGTCGCGGATCATCAATGTGATAGTCTTCACAGACAGCTGAAATTCGATGTCGTAAGCTCACCCGCGTTTGTGGAGTTCCCCGCAATGGGCGAGATTCGTAACTTCAGATCCGGAAATCATGACGAGCCGCCTCCACACGGCTCGATGCCGCGTCGTCTCGCCGCAATCATCGTCGGTGACATCGCTTCCTACAGCCGCTTGATGCAGGCCGACGAGGAAGGCACGCATGTTCGCGTCAAGCGGATCGAGCGGGATCTCATCGAGCCCAGCATCGTCGAACACCATGGAACGTTGGTGAAGACGACGGGAGACGGCTTCATCGCGATCTTCGACAGTCCCGTCGAGGCCGTTCGCTGCAGCATCGTCATCCAGCAGAATCTCGTCGGGCGCAACGCTTCGCTTCCGAAGGACTCCCGGATCGAATATCGGATTGGCGTCAATCTCGGTGACGTCATCGTGGAGCCGGACGACGTCTACGGCGACGGCGTCAACATCGCCACGCGCATCGAGGGTATCGCCGAGCCCGGTCAGGTCTACATCTCCGGCGCGATCTACGAGCAGATCAAACACAAGGTGGTGTGCGGCTATGAGTCGCTCGGCGACCGCAAGGTCAAGAACATCACCGATCCGGTGCGTGTCTATCGCGTGCTGCCGGACGCAGATGCGGTCGGGAGGACGCGAGGCCGGCGCGAGAATACCCTGATCTTCCTTCTGGGCATCACGCTCCTCGTGATCGCTTCCGGTGTGTTGTGGTATCTGCTGGCGCAGCCGTCGGGCAGGGTGAACCAGCAGGCCGCCGCGCCGACTGCGGCTCCGGTCGCATCACCGAGCCCGCAACCTGCACCGCGAGAAGCCGCGACACAAACGCCGCAGCCGTCTCCTTCATTGGCGGCATCGTCTCCATCGCCCGCTCCGGCGCCAAGTGCTCCGGCGCCAAGTGCTTCAGCGTCGAGTGCTCCGGCGCCAAGTGCTTCCGCGCCAAGTGCTTCGGCGTCAAGTGCTTCGACGTCAAGTCCAGCACCAAGCCCATCGGCCACGCCGTTCCGCGAACCCGAGATGATCGCCATTCGCGGCGGCAGCTTCGCGATGGGAAGCAATGACGATCCGACCGAACGTCCCGTCCACCAGGTCACGGTCAAGCCGTTCTCGATCGGAAAGTATCCGGTGACCGTGCAGGAATGGAACGAATGCGCGGCTGCAAAGGCGTGCGGCTTCACCGCCATTGGCAAGGACGATGCGCCGATCACCAATGTGAGCTGGACCGACGCGCAGCAATATGCGGCCTGGCTCGCGCGGACCACAAAGAAGTCGTATCGGCTTCCGAGCGAAGCCGAATGGGAATACGCCGCGCGCGGCGGGACGCAGACGAAATATTGGTGGGGCGACAAGCTCCAGCCGGGCATGGCGGGATGCAAGGATTGCGGTGACCTCGCGGCCGAGCAGCCGGCGAAGGTCGGCAGCTTCAAGCCGAACCCGTTCGGCCTCCACGACATGGGTGGCGGTGTCGATCAGTGGGTCGAGGACTGCTGGCGCAGGACCTATCAGGGCGCACCCGGTGACGGCTCGGCATGGACCGGCGGGGACTGCTCGTCGCATGTCCTGCGCTCGGGTTCATGGAAGAACGATTCGAGATATGTGAGGCCGTCCAACCGCGATGGCTACGATACCAATGTTCGTTATCCGACGCATGGATTCCGCGTTGCGCAAAGTCCTTAAGTGGTGGAGTCATTTCGATGCAGATCATTCGTTGCGCCGCCTTGGCGGCGGCGCTCGCATTGCTTCCAGGCGTCGCCTATCCGCAGGGCAAGACCGCTCCCAAGGATGCCAAGCTTTATTTCATCACCCCGCGTGACGGGCAGAAGGTTCGGGGCGGGTTCTGGGTCCGGTTCGGCTTGCGCAATATGGGCGTGACGCACGCCGGCGACGAGTACCAGAACGCCGGCCATCATCATTTGCTGGTCGACGTCAACGATCCCATCGATCCCAAGGAGCCGATCCCGCAGGACAAGTCGCATCTGCACTTCGGGGCGGGGCAGACCGAAACCCTGCTCGAACTTCCACCCGGGATGCACACGCTGCAGCTGGTGCTGGGCGACGCGAAGCACTATCCGTTCGAGCCGCCTGTCGTATCGGAGAAGATCACCATACGTGTCAGGCAGCCGGTCGAGCGCGGTCGATGATCACCGCAGGCTGGCGTTGAACTTGTCCAGCGCAGCCGAGCCCGGGCACAGCGTGTCCGCCTCCAGCGTATTGAGCGGCGTCTCGACCGTGTTGAGATGCGTGTGCAGGTCTTCCGCATCGGGATCGACGTAGAGCAGACCGGTGACGATCTGGCCCTTGGCGGCGTGCTTCTGGAGGAAGGTCTGGGCGCCGAGGCGGTCGTGCGGGTCGTAATCCGCGTCGATCTTGCGCAGCGCGATCTTGCTGCCGTCGTGCTGCTCGACCACCTGCACCGTTCCCGGCGCATACTCGACGGCGATGGGATCGCGGCCGACCAGCACGTCGAGCCGGTTCACGGCGTCATTGTGCTCCCGCACATAGTCGAAGCTCTTGGTCGATCCGGCGTGGTTGTTGAAGGCGATGCAGGGGCTGATGACGTCGATGAAGGATGCGCCCTTGTGGCCGATCGCGGCGGCGATCAGCGGCACCAGCTGGCTCTTGTCGCCGGAGAACGAGCGCGCGACGAAGGTGGCCCCTAGCTGCAGCGCGATCGCGACGAGGTCGATCGCGTTGTCGGTGTTGGTCACGCCTTTCTTGGACTTCGAGCCGCGGTCGGCGGTCGCCGAGAACTGGCCCTTGGTCAGGCCGTAGACGCCGTTGTTCTCGACGATATAGGTCATGTTGACGCCGCGCCGGATCGAATGCGCGAACTGGCCGAAGCCGATCGAGGCGGAATCGCCGTCGCCGGAGACGCCGAGATAGATCAAATCGCGGTTGGCGAGGTTGGCGCCGGTCAAGACCGACGGCATGCGGCCGTGCACGGAGTTGAAGCCGTGCGAGTTGCCGAGGAAATAGTCCGGCGTCTTCGACGAGCACCCGATGCCCGAAATCTTCGCGACCCGATGCGGTTCGATCGAGAGCTCGTAGCAGGCTTCGATGATCGAGGCCGTGATCGAGTCGTGGCCGCAGCCGGCGCACAGGGTCGAGATCTTGCCCTCGTAGTCGCGGTGCGTGTAGCCGAGCTCGTTCTTCTTGAGGCCCGGATGATGGAACTTCGGCTTGGCAATATAGGTCATGACACGGCCTTGCGGAGCGGGGTCACCTTGAGGTGATCCTGGTGGTCGCCAATGGCTTTTGCGATGTAGCGGGCGGTGATCGGGGTGCCGTCATAATGCACGATCGGCACCAGGCGCACCGGGTCGATGCCGTTCTCGTTGACGATGAGCTGGCGGAGCTGGGCGTCGCGGTTCTGCTCGACCACGTAGACGAAGTCGTGCTCGGCGAGGAAGCTCGCCACGCTCGAGTGGAACGGGAAAGCGCGGATGCGCAGGCGGTCGAGCTGATGCCCGCGCGCCTCCAGCAGGCCGATCGCCTCGTCCATCGCGGGCGAGGTCGAGCCGAAATAGATCACGCCATATTTGGTCGGTCGTTCCGCGTTGGCCTGGAGCGGGCGCGGGACCAGGTCCTGCGCGGTCTCGAACTTGCGCACCAGACGCTGCATGTTGTCGGCATAGACCGAGCCTTCCTCGGAGTAGCGCGCATAGCGATCGCGCGAGGTGCCGCGGGTGAAATAGGAGCCCTTGGTCGGATGCGTGCCGGGATAGGTGCGGTAGGGAATGCCATCGCCGTCGACGTCGAGATAGCGGCCGAAGTCGCGGCCTTCCTCCAGCATCTCCGTGGTCATCACCTTGCCGCGGTCATACTGTTTCGCGTCGTCCCACTTCAGCGGGCGGCAGAGACGGTGGTTCATCCCGATGTCG
Source organism: Bradyrhizobium sp. LA6.8 (assembly GCF_040547935.1). NCBI lineage: Bacteria > Pseudomonadati > Pseudomonadota > Alphaproteobacteria > Hyphomicrobiales > Nitrobacteraceae > Bradyrhizobium > Bradyrhizobium sp. LA6.8. Next base: position 359,920 of record NZ_JBEPQQ010000004.1, on the reverse strand, counting down.
AGGTCGAGCATCAGGAAGATCGTGGTTTGGAGCCGCTCGGCAAGGTCGAACGCGGCGGCCGCGAACTCGAAGGCCTCGGCCGGATCTTCCGGGAACAGCAGCACGTGCTTGGTGTCGCCATGCGAAGCATAGGCGCAGGCGATGATGTCGCATTGCTGGGTGCGGGTCGGCATGCCGGTCGAGGGACCGGCGCGCTGGATGTTCATGATCACGGCCGGGATCTCCGCGAAATAGGAGAGGCCGATGAACTCGGTCATCAAGGAGATGCCGGGGCCGGAGGTCGCGGTGAAGGCGCGGGCGCCGTTCCAGGAGGCGCCGATGACGATACCGATCGAAGCCAGCTCGTCCTCGCCCTGCACGATCGCGTACTTCGCCTTGCCCGTTTCAGGATCGTGCCGGTACTTCTTGCAGTGGGCGGTGAAAGCTTCCGCCACCGACGAGGACGGCGTGATCGGATACCATGCGCAGACGGTGGCGCCGCCATAGACCGCACCGAGCGCGGCGGCGCTGTTGCCCTCGATGAAGATGCGGTCGCCGACCTTGTCGGTTTTCTTCACCCGCAGCCCGATCGGGCATTTCAAGTTCTGCAGCGCCCAGTCGCGGCCGAGATGCAGCGCATGGACGTTGGAGGAGAGCAGCTTCTCCTTGCCCTTGTACTGCTCGCCGATCAGCTGCTCGATCAGCTTCGGGTCCATGTCGAGCAGCGCCGAGAGGCTGCCCAGATAGATGATGTTCTTGAACAGCTGGCGCTGGCGCGGATCGGTGTAGGTCGAGTTGGTGATCGCGGTGAGCGGCACGCCGATCACGGTGATGTCGTCGCGGAATTTGGTCGACGGCATTGGCTTGGTGGAATCGTAGAACAGATAGCCGCCGGGCTCGATGCCGGCGATGTCCTTGTCCCAGGTCTGCGGGTTCATCGCCACCATCATGTCGACGCCGCCACGGGCGCCGAGATGGCCGTCTTCCGTCACCCGCACCTCGTACCAGGTCGGCAGGCCCTGGATGTTGGAGGGGAAGATGTTGCGGGGGGAGACCGGAACGCCGTGACGCAGGATCGCGCGCGCGAACATCTCGTTGGCGCTGGCCGAGCCCGAGCCGTTGACGTTGGCGAAGCGGACGACGAAGTCGTTTACGCTGCTGAGCGGCTTTTTGTCGGACATGTCGAACCTGCGTGAGTCATCTCGATGAAATATTTCTGCATGTCCCAGGCTCCGGTGGGACAACGCTCGGCGCACAGCCCGCAATGCAGGCAGACGTCCTCGTCCTTGACCATCACGCGCCCGGTCTTGAGGTCGCTGGAGACGTAAAGGTCCTGGTCGGGATGCGGCGAGGGCGCCTTCAGGCGCTGGCGTAGGTCGCTTTCCTCGCCATTATCAGTGAAGGTGATGCAGTCCATCGGGCAGATGTCGACGCAGGCGTCGCACTCGATGCAGAGCGAGGTCGAGAACACGGTCTGGACGTCGCAGTTCAGGCAGCGCTCGGCTTCGCCCAGCGCCAGCTTGACGTCGTAGCCGAGCTCGACCTCGGTTCGGATGTCCTTCAGCGCAATCACCTTGTCGCGATGCGGAACCTTGAAGCGCTTGTCGTTGGAGATGTCGTTGTCATAGCTCCATTCGTGGATGCCCATCTTCTGTGAGGAGATTTGCACCTCCGGCAACGGCCGTTCGGTGATGTCATCGCCCGAGAGCATCTTGTGGATCGACAGCGCGGCGTCGTGGCCCTGCGCCACGGCCCAGATGATGTTCTTCGGGCCGAACGCGGCGTCGCCGCCGAAGAACACTTTCGGATTGGTCGAGACGAAGGTCTTCGGATCGACCTTGGGCATGTGCCATTTGTCGAACTCGATGCCGCAATCCTGCTCGATCCAGGGGAAGGCGTTCTCCTGGCCGACCGCGACCAGCACGTCGTCGCAGGGAATGGTCTGATCGGGGTCGCCCGAAGGCACCAGATTGCGGCGGCCTTTGGCGTCGTATTCGGCTTTGACGTGCTGGAAGGTGACGCCGATGAGCTTGCCGGCGACATGCTTGAATGCCACCGGCACCATGTAGTTGAGGATCGGAATGTCCTCGTGGATCGCGTCTTCCTTCTCCCAGGGCGAGGCCTTCATCTCCTCGAAGCCGGAGCGCACAATGACCTTCACGTCTGCGCCGCCGAGACGGCGCGCGGTGCGGCAGCAATCCATCGCGGTGTTGCCGCCGCCGAGCACGATCACGCGCTTGCCGATCTTGTCGATATGGCCGAACGACACCGAGGACAGCCAGTCGATGCCGATATGGATGTTGGCGGCAGCTTCTTTCCGGCCGGGAACATCGAGCTCGCGTCCGCGCGGTGCGCCGGAGCCGACGAAGATCGCGTCGTATTTCTCCGCGAGCAGCGCCTTCATGCTCTCGATGCGGTGGCCGCCTTTGAATTCGACGCCGAGATCGAGGATGTAGCCGGTCTCCTCGTCAATGACCGAATTGGGCAGGCGGAATTTCGGGATTTGCGTGCGCATCATGCCGCCGGCCTCGGGATCGCCGTCGAACACGGTGCAGTGATAGCCGAGCGGGGCAAGATCGCGCGCCACCGTCAGCGAGGCGGGGCCACCGCCGACGAACGCAACGCGCTTGCCGTTCTTCGGCGACGGACGCGGCAGGCGCTGCCTGATGTCGTCCTTGAAGTCGGCGGCGACGCGCTTGAGGCGGCAGATCGCCACCGGCGTTTCCTCGACGCGTCCGCGACGGCACGCCGGCTCGCATGGACGATCGCAGGTGCGCCCCAGAATTCCGGGAAACACGTTCGATTTCCAATTGATCATGTAGGCGTCGCTGTAGCGGCCTTGTGCGATCAGTCGGATGTATTCGGGAACCGGGGTGTGTGCAGGACAGGCCCACTGGCAATCGACCACTTTGTGAAAGTAGTCGGGGGCCGCGATATCGGTCGGTTTCATTCCTACCCTGTCCGCACAGGCCCAAAGACCCGGCGGCCTTTTCTTGAGCTTGGCGAACGCTAATGCGCGTCGATCTGGTTTATGAATGACGTCATTGGGTTAGCTTATTAGAACCGTTCCGAAGTACAACGGCAAATTTACGCGATCACCTGCTTTCATAGGTGCTGCGCGCGCCCAGCATTAACGGCCGCACGCAAGATGCGTGCGGTGCAATATGTTGCGTTGCGGATGGCCACTAGCCGGGCGCGATATCGCTCTTCGCGAGATCCCACATCAGGCTGTAAGTGCCGACGGAGACGGGAAGCGGGAAGGGCGATGCGGCGGGGCCGGTGAACCGTTCGGCAATGACGGCGGAGACCGCGCCGACATGCGTGCCGTCGATCAGCACGAACCAGTCGCGCGCGCCCTCATTGCGCACCGCTGGAATGTCGGCCGTCGCGCCCGACAATTCCGGCTCGCTTTCGAGCAGATGCATCGAGATGATGCCCTCGCGCTCCCCGGGCGTCAGCTTTTCGTGCAGTGCATCACGCCATGTCCCGGCATTGTCGGCGCTCGGCCGCAGCCGCACCAGCCCGAGTGCTGCGCCGCGACCGGTGCCCTTGCTGATGGTGATGCGCGCGACCACGCGCAGCATGTTCTTGAAATGCGCCATGGTCCGCCGCGACCATTCGGTCTGGTTGGCGAGGCGGGCCCGGTAGGCGGGACTGTCGAGCACGTCGAGCGTTGCGGTCGAGTACAGCGAGAGATATTTGGGGTTGGCGGCATGCGCGACATAGCGCCGCGCCTCCAGGAAACCCTCGATCGCGACGCGCTCTTCCAGATGCTCGCGATCGTACCAGCGGTTGAAATCGGCCTCATCTGGAACGTCGATGTTCATCGACGTCAGCAGCATGCCTTGCCCGGCGAGCGGCATTGTTCTTGTCCTTCCCATTCAGACCCTCATGGTGGGGAGCCACGAAGTGGCGTCTCGAACCATGAAGGCCCCGCTGCTAGATCCGGGCCTTATCCTTCGAGACGCGCTCCCTTGGAGCGTTCCTCAGGATGAGGAGATCGATCTAGCGCGCGGCTTTCGACGCGAGATCGGCGATCGACTTCATGACCGCGTCCCGCACGCCGGCATCATAGAGCGAATGTCCTGCTTCTTCCACGATCCTGACCTCGGAACCCGGCCAAACTTTCGCAAGCCGCTCGGATGTCTCAGGAGGGCACAACAGATCGTAGCGGCCCTGCACGATGATGCCGGGAATGCCAGCGAGCTTGCCGGCGTTCCCCAACAGCTGGTCGTCCGTCATGAAGCTGTCGTGGACGAAATAGTGCGCCTCCATGAATGGCGTCGCAGGCAGCGTGCGCCACACGTTCAGCGATGCGAGGTCCAGCCGCGTCTTGGCCGCCTTGTGCTCAGACAGGACGCGCTCGGTGTCGTGCCAGGCCCGCGCGGTGGGACCATGCACGGCCGGATCGGCATCGAGGATGCGGCGCCAATAGGCGTCCACCGGGTGCGCGCGCTCATCGGGCGGCAGCACGCTGAGAAAATCCTCGTAGAGCGCTGGATAGAATTGCGACAGGCGCGATGTGAAGGCGGTTTCGACCTCGGCGCGGGTGCCCAGGAAGGTTGCGCGGAGCGCAATGCCCGAGACGCGCTCGGGATGGGCCTCGGCATAGGCCAATGCCAGCGTCGCGCCCCAGGAGCCGCCGACCACCATCCAGCGGTCGAAGCCGAATTTCTCGCGGATCTTCTCCATGTCCGCGATCAGATGCGCCGTCGTGTTGTTTTCGCGCGATCCCTTGGGACGGCTGCGGCCGCAGCCGCGCTGGTCGAACAGCACGGCGCAGAAGCGGTCGGGATCGAACAGGCGGCGGTGATCCGGCTGGCAGCCGCTGCCGGGCCCGCCATGCAGGTAGATCGCAGGGATTCCATCAGCACGGCCGACGCTCTCGACATAGAGCTCGTGGCCGTCGCCGACGTCGAGCATGTCGGAGGTCAGCGGCGCAAAGGGATCGGCACGTTTGGCGGATGCGGCCGCGTCGGCGTCAGGCATCATTCCCGGATTCCAGAGTGCCGCCGGCGAAATTGCGATAGAGGAAGCGGTTGGTCTCGCCCTCGGCCTCGCGCTCGGCCTGCTTGAAGATGGTCTCGTGCAGCGGCGACAGCGCGCAGGCGGGATCGGTGTTGGCGGCGTCGCCCGTAAGCGCAAAGGCCTGGCAGCGGCAGCCGCCGAAATCGATCTCGCGGAATTCGCAGGTCTTGCACGGCTCCTTCATCCAGCCGGTGCCGCGATAGCGGTTGAAGGCATCCGAGTTCTGCCAGATCCAGGCGATCGAATGGTTGGAGCGCACGGATTCGAACTCGAGCCCGGTGATGCTCTCGGCGGCGTGGCAGGGCAGCACCTTGCCGGCGGGCGAGATGTTGAAGAACTGGCGGCCCCAGCCGCCCATGCACTTCTTCGGCCGCAGCGCGTAATAGTCGGGCACGACGTAATCGATGGCGAGTGTGCCCTTGAGCCGCTCGCGCGCCTCCTCGACAATGCGGGTGCACTCGTCGAGCTGCGCCACGGTTGGCATCAAGGCAGCGCGGTTCTTCAGCGCCCAGCCGTAATACTGGACATTGGCGACCTCGAGCCGGTCGGCGTCGAGGTCAATCGACATCTGGATGATGTCGGGGAGCTGATGCAAATTCTGCCGGTGCATCACCGCGTTCACGGTGAGCGGCAGATCGAGCTCGCGGGTCCATTTCGCCACTTCGAGCTTCTTGCGATGCCCGTTCTTGTAGCCGGCGACGCGGTCGGCGATGCCTTCCTCGACACCCTGGAAGCTGATCTGCACATGGCAGAGGCCGGCGTCCGCGAGCGCGCTGAGCCGCTCGCGCGTCAGCAGCACGGCCGAGGTGATCAGATTGGTGTAGAGGCCGGCGTCGCTCGCATGCTTGACCAGCTCGACGAGGTCCTTCCGCGCCGTCGGCTCGCCGCCGGAGAAATGCACCTGGAGCACGCCGATCTCGGCGAGCTCGCTCAAGACCTTCTTCCACTCCTCGGTGGTCAGCTCCTTGCCGGAGCGGTCGAGCTCGACGGGATTGGAGCAATAGGGGCATTGCAGCGGGCAGCGATGGGTGATCTCGAGCAATACGGCGAGCGGAATGCCGAACGTCTCCGCTGTCGAGCGTTGCTTCTCCAGCACCGCGAGGCTGTCGCTGATGTCGGGCGGAAGATTGCCGAGCAGGTCGCTCATGACGTCTTCTCCCGGGCCTCGGTGAGGAAGCCCTTGTCGGCGAGATCCTGCAGCATAACGATGACGTCGGCCAGGATCGCCTCGCGCGGTGCCGCGTATTTCGCGGCCAATTGATCGGCGACGTCGCCGACATTGCGCTCGCCGTCGCAGAGCTGCAAGACCTCGACCGCGATCTCGTCGGGCGCCAGCACCCGTTCCGGCGCCAGGATCACCCAGACCTTGCGCGTCTCGTCATATTTCAGCTTGGCATGCCGCGGCAGCACCGGGCGGCTTGCCTCGCTGACGCTGATGTTCCGCGGCCCGGCCATTGCTCTGATCCCTCAGCTCGCTTTGGGCACGAAGGCGCCCGGCGGAATGTGGCCCTCGACATAGGCGTGCTGGAGTGCGTCGAGCTGCACCCATAATACGTTGGTCTTGAAGATCAGCGCGTTGCACACCTGCGCGCGCTGCTCCGGCGTCGTGGCGTGCGCCTTGACGTAGTCGAGCGCGAAGCCGGCATCGCGCGGCGCCTGCGCCAGCCGCCGCTTGAAGTAGCTCATGATATCAGGATTGACGAAGTCGTAGTGCTCCAGCATGCCGGAGATGCGCTCCTCGTGCAGGTTCGGCGCGAACAGCTCGGTGAGCGAGGAGGCGATCGCCTCCAGCGGGCTCTTCTCGCGGCAGTAATGGACATAGGCTTCGACCGCGAAGCGCGTCGCCGGCAAGATGCCTTCGGTCGATTCCACATAGGCCGTGTCGAGGCCGAGGCCTTCGGTCAGCTTCAGCCAGCGCTCGATGCCGCCCTCGGAGCCGACGTCGCCGTCATGGTCCTCGATGCGGTGGCGCCATTCCAGCCGCGTGGCGCGGTCGCGGAAGCGCGAGATCACGACGGCGTCCTTGATCGGGATCGTACTCTGGTAATAGTAGCGGTTCAGCGCCCAGGCCTGCACCTGGCCCTTGTTCAGCTTGCCGCCGTGCAGCAGCTTATGGAACGGATGCAGGCTGTGATAGCGCGTCGCCCCGATATGGCGCAGCGTCGCCTCCAGCTCCTCGGCCGAGTTGAGCCTGATGTCCTTGCCAACAGAGAGCGCGGTCATTCCAGTCAGTGACGCGGCATTCACAGCACGATCTCCGTTCCGTCGGCGGGTATCCGCCAGCCCGCGGCCTCGAGCGCTTTGCGCTCGGGCGTATCGGGCAGCAGCGCCGGATTCGAGTTATTGATATGCAGAAACATCCTCCTGTCGAGAGTGAGGTCGGCGAGGCGCGCGATCGCGCCATCGTGACCGGACATCGCGACATGGCCCATGCTCTTGCCGGTCTTGTGGCCGAGCCCGGCCTTGATCATCTCGTCATCCTGCCAGACCGTGCCGTCAAAGAACACCAGTGCTGCGCCGTCGATCTCGGCCTTGAGCGCATCGGTCACCTCGGCGCAGGCGGCGATGAAGTAGAAGCACTTGCCGGTTGATTTGTCCGTGATCTTGAGCCCCAGCGTATCGCCGTCGCCGGTCTCGCCGCCGGGATGCGCCTTGCCTTCCAGATACCAGGCCGACTTGCCGGGCACGGCGAAGGGCAGCACCTCTATCCCTGAGCGCGTGCCATCAGGCAGCCGCGGCTCGAACGGCTCGTGGATGGAAACCGGCTGGCGCTGTACGTTCTTCTCGTTCAGGACGTTGAAGATGCTGTTGCTCTTCAGGATCGCCAGCACCTTCTGATGCGCATAGACCGTGAAGGGCGAGCCCTCGCGCATCGACAGCAGGCCCGCGACCGCATCCACCTCGCTGTTGGTCAGGATCACGCCTGCAACAGGCGTATGGCGCAGCGCGCCGGCCTTGGGATGCAGCTGCGGCGTGGCGTTCAATTGCTGGCGAAGATCGGGGGAGGCGTTGATCAGGAACCAGTGCTCGCCGTCGCCACTGAAAGCGACCGAGGCCTGGGTTCTCTGAAGCTCCTGGCCATTTTCACGGGCCGCCCGGCAGCCCTCACACCCGCAATTCCATTGCGGGACTCCGCCGCCGGCCCCGGCGCCCAGGACGACGACGCGAAGCATAATACGTCTCCTGGAGGGAACGTCGCGAGGTGGATCTCAGGCCGACACGGATGCCGACAAAGTTCGTGTCTTCCGGAAACCGATCGTGACCGAAAGATCCACCTGCGCAGAAACCACCAACCGCTTACTTGCGGGTGGCGCTCACATACATGTTGATTTCCATGCCACAGGGCACTTCGACGATCTTCGGGGCTTTCCAAGCCATTTTGGCTCTCCATTTTCACGAATTCGGACGTATCCGCCCAACGGTTAAAGTAATGCGAGCGGAAAACTTCGCTAGTGAAATCTTCCCGAGAAAGTCATGTTGCGCCGCGAAAAATGATGGTGGAACATCACTTCCCGTGATGCTGCCTTGCGCGTGGCGCATTCGGTCGCGAACCCTGTCCTGATAAAGCAGTTGTGAGTGCAGTGCAGCTTTCAATCCGGTACAGGCCTCCCAATTTGGACCCTCGTGATGCCCAGATACTTCTTCAACACCCGCATCGGCGACGAATTGATCGTGGATCCCGACGGAGAGGACCTGCGTAACCCCGATCGCGCCTGGGAGGTCGCCCGCCAGATGATCCTGGAGGTGGTGAAGTCGGAGGGCGCCCAGCCGGCGCTCATGGAGGCCGTGATCGAGGTGACCGACGACGACGGGGAGATCGTGCTCGAATTCCCCTTCACCGAGGCCCTGCTGGACATCCCGGATCAGTCCGCGACCAGGCATTGAGGCCCCCGCGCTCTCCCCCGTCATTGCGAGGAGCCCTTGCGACGAAGCAATCCAGATTGTCTCCGCGGAGGGATTCGGGATTGTTTCGCTGCGCTCGCAATGACGGAGAATGAGGCGCCACCCCGACGCCAAGCCCGCTCTTTCTCCCCGCGAAATCCGCATGGCTTTGCTGCGTTCCCGGCGCTAAAAGACGCCGGTTAAACGGAGCAAGCCATGCAAGATCTCTGGCGCCTGTCGGCCGCCGACCTCGCCACCCTCGTCAAATCCAAAAAGGTCTCCGCCAGGGAGGCGGCCAAGGCCGGTCTGGCCCGCCTGGACGCCGTCAATCCCCAGCTCAACGCGGTGATCGACCACCGGCCGGAGGACGTGCTCAAGCAGGCTGACGCCGTCGATGCCGCCATCGCTAGGGGAGAAGATCCCGGTGTGCTCGCCGGCGTGCCCGTCACCATCAAGGCCAATGTCGACCAGGAAGGCTTTGCCACCACCAACGGCCTGAAACTCCAGCGCGACCTGATCGCGCGCGAGGACAATCCGGTGGTCGCCAATTTCCGCAAAGCGGGCGCCATCCTGCTTGGCCGCACCAATTGCCCGGCCTTCTCCTACCGCTGGTTCACCACCAATCTGGTCCATGGCGACACCAAGAACCCCCGCGATGCCTCGCTGACCCCGGGCGGCTCGTCCGGCGGCGCCGGCTCGGCGGTCGCGGCCGGCATCGGCCATATCGCCCACGGCACCGATATCGCCGGCTCGATCCGCTATCCCGCCTATGCCTGCGGCGTGCACGGCCTGCGCCCGACGCTCGGCCGCATCCCGGCCTTCAACCCGGCGCTGCCGGAGCGTCCGATCGGGCCGCAGATCATGGCCGTGTCGGGCCCGCTGGCGCGCACGGTCAACGATCTCAGGATCTCGCTCGAGGCCATGTCGGCCCGCGACATCCGCGACCCCTGGTTCGTGCCGGCGCCGCTGGAGGGCCCCGCGCGGCCGAAGCGCGCCGCGCTCTGCCTCAACCCGGACGGGCTTGCGACCAAACCGGAGGTGAAGGCCGCGGTGACCGACGCCGGCAAGCGGCTGGAGCGCGCCGGCTGGACTGTCGAGGTCATCGAGAACACGCCGCCGATGCGCGAGGCGGTCGAGTGGCAGAGAAAACTCTGGCTTGGCGACGGCTATGAGGCGCAGCTGGAGATGGCTGAGCGCGAAGGCGATCCCGGTGCGCTGGCCTGCCTGCGCGGCAATCGCGCCAAGGTCACGCCGATGGACCAGGCGGACTACGCCAAGGCGCTCACGCGACGCGCCACGCTGACCCGCGACTGGATGCTGTTCTTCGAGAAATATGCCGTAGTGCTCACGCCGGTGTCCGGCGAGTTGCCGTTCCCGGATCATCTCGACCGCAAGGACAGTGAGTCCTTCGAGCGTGTCTGGGAGGCGCAGATGCCGCAAATCGCGACCCCGTTCATGGGACTGCCGGGCCTCGTGGTCTCCACCGGTCTCGTCGGCAAGGCGCCGGTCGGCGTGCACATCGTGTCCGGGCGCTATCGCGAGGATCTGTGTCTGCTCGCGGGCGAAGCGATCGAGGCGGGCGGCGTGCCGCCGTCGCCGATCGATCCCGTGGGTTAGCGATGTCTGTGATCTATGACTTCAAGGCCAACTCGCTTCTCGGCGAGGAGGTGCCCATGCGCCGTTTCGAAGGGCAGGTGCTCTTGATCGTCAACACCGCGAGCAAATGCGGCTTCACGCCGCAATATCGCGGGCTGGAGGATCTCTATCGCGACCTCTCGCCGCGCGGCTTCTCGGTGCTCGGCTTTCCCTGCAACCAGTTCGGCGCGCAGGAGCCGGGGCCGGCGAGCGAGATCCAGGCCTTCTGCTCCACCAACTACGACGTCACCTTTCCCCTGTTCGAGAAGATCGACGTCAACGGCGCCCATGCGCACCCTCTGTATGACTACCTGAAACGCCAGCAATCCGGCCTGCTGGGCGCCTCCATCAAATGGAATTTCACCAAATTCCTCGTGGACCGTGCCGGCAAGGTGATCGCGCGCTACGCGCCGACCGCCCGTCCCGAAGGATTGCGGCAGCAAATCGAGACCCTGTTATGAGCGAGACAATCATGAGCGACGAATTTCCGGACCGCCTGTCGGTCGACCCGAACAGCCCCTATTACAACGCGGATATTCTCTCGCGCGACGTCGGCATCCGCTTCAAAGGTGTCGAGAAGACCAATGTCGAGGAGTACTGCATCAGCGAAGGCTGGGTCCGCGTCACCGCCGGCAACGCCAAGGACCGCCACGGCAATCCGCTGACGATCAAGGTGCATGGTCCGGTCGAGCCGTATTTCAGGGATAAGAAATAAGCGCGCGCATACTCTGTCCTCGTCATTGCGAGGAGCGCAGCGACGAAGCAATCCAGGGTCTTTCCGCGGTGACAGTCTGGATTGCTTCGCTCCGCTCGCAATGACGAACGTTTCTCACCGTTAGCGAAAGCCAACCCCATGTCCGTCCGCATCGTTGACGTCCGCGAGATCACGAAGCCGATCTCTTCGCCGATCCGCAACGCCTATATCGACTTCACCAAGATGACGACGAGCCTCGTCGCCGTCGTCACTGACGTCGTTCGCGACGGCAAGCGCGTCGTCGGCTACGGCTTCAACTCCAACGGCCGCTACGGGCAGGGCGGCCTGATCCGCGAGCGCTTTGCCTCGCGCATCCTGGAGGCCGATCCGAAGTCGCTGCTGAATGCGGCCGGTGACAATCTCGACCCCGACAAGGTCTGGGCCGCGATGATGACCAACGAGAAGCCGGGCGGCCATGGCGAGCGCTCGGTCGCGGTCGGCACCATCGACATGGCGGTGTGGGACGCGGTGGCGAAGATCGCAGGCAAGCCGCTGTTCCGGCTGCTCGCCGAACGTCACGGTGTGAAAGCCAATCCGCGCGTCTTTGTCTACGCCGCCGGCGGCTACTACTATCCCGGCAAGGATCTCTCGATGTTGCGCGGCGAGATGCGCGGCTATCTCGATCGCGGCTACAACGTCGTGAAGATGAAGATCGGCGGCGCGTCGATCGAGGACGACCGCACCCGCATCGAGGCGGTGCTGAAGGAGATCGGCAAGGACGCGCAGCTCGCGGTCGATGCCAATGGCCGCTTCGATCTCGAGACCGGCATCGCCTACGCCAAGATGCTGAGGGACTATCCCTTGTTCTGGTACGAGGAGGTCGGCGATCCCCTCGACTATGCGCTGCAGGCCGCGCTCGCCGAATTCTATCCGGGCCCGATGGCCACGGGCGAAAACCTGTTCAGCCATCAGGACGCGCGCAATCTCATCCGCTACGGCGGCATGCGTCCGGATCGCGACTGGCTGCAATTCGACTGTGCGCTGTCGTATGGCCTCTGCGAATACCAGCGCACGCTGGAGGTCCTGAAAACCTACGGCTGGTCGCCGAGCCGCTGCATCCCCCACGGCGGCCACCAGATGTCCCTCAACATCGCAGCCGGCCTCGGCCTCGGCGGCAACGAGAGCTACCCCGACCTGTTCCAGCCCTATGGCGGCTTCCCGGATGGTGTGCGTGTCGAGAACGGCCACATCACCATGCCCGACCTGCCGGGCATCGGCTTCGAAGGCAAGTCCGATCTCTCCAAGGAAATGAAGGCGCTGGCGGAGTAGGATTGGGCTCGACGGCCGCGCCGACACTCTCCGTCATTGCGAGCGCAGCGAAGCAATCCAGAGTCTTTTCGCAGAGGCAGTCTGGATTGCTTCGTCGCAAGTACTCCTCGCAATGACGGCGGAGGGGCCTTGGTCACTGCACGCCCTCTACCCGTGACAACAACATCGGCTGCAGTGCACCATACATCAGCGTGCGCCACAGCCATTCGATCGGGCCGTGTCGGTAGTGGCGCAGCCACCATGCGCTGAACAGCACCTGTCCGACGTAGACGGCGATGCCGATAGCGAGGGCCTGGGTGATGCCGAGCCGTCCGAACAGGCCAAGGCCGTAGCCGTAGAAGATCCAGCCGAAGATGAGCGATTGTGCGACGTAGTTGGTGAATGCCATCCGGCCGAGCGGCGCGGCCCAGCCGAGCAGCCTCTTGCCGCGTCCGAAACTGGCGATGAAGATGATGGCGGCACCATAGCCCAGCGCCAGCAGGATGTTGCCGAGCGGCTCGATGCCGACGTAAAGCAAGGCCGCGCCGAGACAGATAGCCGGAAGCGCGATGACGAGCAGGCCGCGGGCATTTTGCAGAATGCCGCTCCGCCAGGCCAGCGCTCCGACGAGAAACAGCCCGATCGTGCGCAAAAAGACGAACGCGTGCAGGGACGCGATGAGAGGAATTTCGCGGAGACGAAACGCCAGCACGTCGAGAAAGCCGCCCGTCGCATAGATGCGATTTGCATCCATGACGTCCCGCCAGATCGCGGTCCTGCCGGGAAACAACCCCGCGGGCGGAAAGGCCTGCATGGCCAGATACAGCGCGAGAGACGCCAGCGCGGCGAGCGTCAGCAACCAGCGCGGGCCAAACAGGAACGGCAGCACGATGAATCCCGCCAGTGCATATTCGGTGAGGATATCGCCGTTCCAGATCAGGCACAAATGAATGACGCCGAACACCAGCAGCACAGCGAGCCGCCGCAGGAGCAGGAAAGTGCGGCGCTCGCTGTTCGCGAGCCGGTCGAATTGAATGGCAAGGCCTGCGCCGAACAGCAGCGAGAACAGCGCAAACGCCTTGAGCTCCACGGCCTGCGTCAGGATCGTTTCGACGGCGCGATCAACCGGCGAAGCGAGCGTCCTGGCACCAAGAAACTGCTCGAAGATCGAAATGCGAAATTCCATGACCACGTTGATGGCCATGACGCCGAACAGGGCAATGCCCCGCAGCACGTCGATGGCGTCGATCCGGTCCGAGGGGCTTATTGGCCGAGGAGATGCGGCACCATCGGATGTCATGGAAGAATTCCAATTGTAGCTCGACGACGCGTGGCGCGGGGCGAGATGCCTGCCACACGCTCCGTCATTGCGTGCGCAGCGAAGCAATCCAGAATCTCTCTGTGGAGGCAGTCTGGATTGTTTCTTCGCAAGAGCTCCTCGCAATGACGATGGGGCGAAAGTCTGCCATCCCTTACGAAATTTCGCTCCTCACACGCGTTGCAGCAGCGGCCGCAAGCTGCGGATGTCGGTCACAGCCTCAATCTCATACACCGACTTGATCAACCGCTCGGCCTTCTCGCCGCCGACCACTGGGGCAATCAGATCGCGCGCCTTGTCGATGACCTCGTCGCGCGTCATCGGGTTGCGCGGCGTGCCGCGCACGGCGGTGACGCGCTCGGAGAGGCGGCTTCCATCAGTGAGCTCGATCTCGACGACGGCGACGCGCACCGGCAATAGTTTGGCCAGCTCCTCGTCGCGCACCAAATTCACCTTGGCGCGCTCCTTCAAAATCGCCGCGTCCTGCATGCGCGGCTTGTCGTGCGCGGCGTGGAACGAGGCGGTCTTGTCGAGCAGCATCACGGCGACCATGTGCTGGAGACAGATGTCGGGGATGTCGCGGTTGTCCACGACCTCGGCGACCGACGGCGCAAGACGTACGGTGACGCGCTTGACCTCTCCGGCCTCGAACGCCTGCTTGCTGCGGATGGCGTAGACCGCATCGAGCGGTCCCTGGATCGGTGAACCCACCGTCCATTTCTTGATGTCGGTGCCTGCGATCTCGTAACGCTCGCCAAGCTTCTCCACGAGTTTGCCGGTCGCAGCCTTCGGCGCATAAGCCAGGAAGTAATTGTCTGGCCCTGAGAACACGTCGTCGACGCCGTTCCAGTCCGAACGCACCAGCAGTGCCGACGTCACGCCGTTTCGGGCCGGCATGCCGGCGAACACAAACCCTTTCTCGATATGGTCGACGTCGCGCCGCCACACGATGAAGCCGGAGGATTGCTGCGCGGCATAGTCGAGCACCCAGCGCATCCGGCGCGCGTCGAAGCCGGCGACGCTGGCCGCCGCAGCGGAAGCGCAGAACGTGCCGGAAATGCTGTGCGTGCTCAGCACGCTTTCATAGCTGAAATCGGCCCCGCCCATCGCCATCACCACGCGCGTGCCGACATCATAGCCGAGCGTCACCGCACGCAGAAAATGGGCGCCGTCGATTCCGAGGTGTTCGCCGAGCGCAAGTGCCGCGGGCACAGTCGAGCTGCCGGGATGCGAGCGCGACGGGCTGTGCGAATCGTCGGTCTCGTCGGCATGCGCCATGACGCCGTTGGCAAGCGCAGCCTCGACTGGCGACGCGGTGAGCGATGTGCCGGCAATGGTCGATGTCCCCTGCGCAGCATTGGCGCGAATGTAGCGCTGCGCCGCCTGACCGGGCGGCAGCTCCGATCCTGATATCATCGACGCCAGCGTGTCGAGGATGTGGTGCTTTGCTTGTTCGACGACTTCGGGCGGCAGCGCGCGGGTTTTCGCAGCGCTCATGTAGTCGCACAGCGCCGTCATTTCTGGCCCGGAGCCAGATCCCTCCGCGAAACTGCGTACGGGCGAAAGCGAGAGGCTGGTTGCCGCCGCTGCGGTCAGGCCGAGAAAGTCGCGTCGTTTCATGGTGTCCCGTCTTTGGTGCAGGAACTGATGAAACGTCTAGCGCTTAGGACAGCCGCGTGTCTAGTAGCCGACGCTGGCGCCAGAAGCGCCCGGGGTGCCACCACATCCTCCGTCATTGCGAGCGCAGCGAAGCAATCCAGTCTCTCTCCGCGGAGACAATCTGGATTGCTTCGTCGCAAGAGCTCCTCGCAATGACGATGTGGTGCGAGCCGGTTGCGCCCCTACGACAACCGCATATCCAGCAGCCGTCGTCCCTCGCCCTTGAGCAGCTTCTTCACCGCGCTCGACGCCACGACCTCGCCGTCATTGGCGTAGGCTTCGTGGTTCTTCTCGATGTCGTCGAGGCGGTAGAGATAGTTGACCATCACGCCGGCGGACTCGCGCGCGCCTTTCGGCGAGAGGTCGCCGAGCCAGTTGATGCGCTCGAGCCGTGCGCCGTTGCCGAGGTGGAAGCGGGCGACGGAATCGATCAGCTTGCCCTTCGGCGTGCGCGCCTTCAGGAAGTAATAGGCCGCGAGCGGCTCGATTACGGAGCGTAGCAGCGTCGTCGTCTCGGGGTTCTCGAACCATTTGGAATCGTCGAGGCGCTTCAGGATCTCGCGGTCCTCGTCCGAGAGCGGCAGGTCCTTGTCCTGCTTCACCCACTGCATGAAGCCGGGCACCGGCGACAGCGTCACGAAGGTGTCGAGTTTTGGCGTCTCGCGGCGCAGCTCTTCCACCACCTGCTTGATCAGGAAACTGCCGAAGGAGATGCCGCCAAGGCCGCGCTGGGTGTTGGAGATCGAATAGAACACTGCGGTGCGCGCGCGCTCGATCGGCAGATGCTGGCGGTCGACAGCGAGCAGCGGCGCGATCGCACCGGGGATCGTCTCGGTCAGCGCGACCTCGACGAAGATCAAGGGTTCGTCGACCATGGCGGGATGGAAGAAGGCGTAGCAGCGCCGGTCGACCGGATCGATGCGGCGACGCAGATCGTCCCAGTCGCTGATCTCGTGCACGGCTTCGTAACGGATGATTTTTTCGAGGATGTTGGCCGGGGTCGACCAGTCAATCCGGCGCAGCACGAGAAACCCCCTGTTGAACCACGACGAGAGAAGATGCGAGACATCGCGATCGAGCGCGGCGAGATCGGTGTGACCGTTCATCATGCCGAGCAGATCGGCGCGCATGTTGACGAGATCGCCGGTGCCGCCCGGCGCGCGGTTGAGGCGGCGGATCAGCTCCTGCCGGCGCGGCTCGGAGGCGAAATGCAGCGAGCTCGCGTCTTCGTCACTGGGACTGGCGCGCCATTTTTCGATCGCCTTGGACAGGCGTTCGCGATCGGGGCCGAAATCGCGCACCAGGGCTTCGAAGAAGGCGCGGCGTCCTGCCGCATCCAACTCCTGGTAGATGTCGAGCACCTCACGGGCCATGGCGGTGCCCGAAGCTTCGCCACGACCGGACAGCAGCGCACCGCAGAGCTCGATCAGGCCGTCGGCATCGTGCTTGGTGTCGTCGGAATCCCCGCGGCGCAGCAGCGTGCGGCCGCGATCGGAGATGGTGGCGAGCAGGTCTGAGAAGAAGGCGTTGGCCATCTGGTCGTTTCGATTCCGGTTTGTGCGTTGCGGAAGCTTACACGGGATTTAGGCGGAAGCCGATCACAATCAAGCAGGGGAATTTTGGATCTTTCGTGGTGCCATGCGCCACCAGGAAAGCTGTCATGCCCCGCGAGGGCCGTTGCGCTCCACAACCGCTGTCATGCCCCGGCTTGACCGGGGCATCCAGTACGCCGGGACCTATCGGTTCACTCGCTGCCGTAGGGTGGGCAAAGGCGCACTTGCGCCGTGCCCACCATGTCTCGACAGCTGCGAAAGAATGGGTGGGCACGCTTCGCTTTGCCCACCCTACGGCCTGTCATGTCCCGGCCTGACCGGGGCATCCAGTACGCCGCGGCCTCTCGGCTCAATCACGGCCGTCTCTGGAATACTGGGTCGCCCGGTCAAGCCGGGCGACGACACCGTGACTACTTCCCCGCAAACTCCGTCGGCGTCCGCCCAGTCACCTGACGGAATGCTGCCGAAAACGCCGGCACGCTGGCATAGCCGAGCTGGGTGGCGAGCTGCTTCACCGACACATTGGGGTCGGTCGACAGCCGCTGGATCGCTGCCGCAACCCTTGCGCGCTGGCACCAGCTCTTGAAGCTCAATTGCGTCTCGGTCGAGAACAGCCGCGACAGCGTGCGCGCGGAGGTTCCGACTTCGCGCGCCAGCGTGTCGATGTCGTGCAGGCCGGTAGGATCGTCGAGCACGATCATCGCGGCGCGCCGGCAGCGCGGCTCATGCGGCAGCGGCACGAAGGTCGCGGAATCCTCCGCCTGGTGCAATTCCAGCATCACCAGGCGGACCAGCAGCTCGGTGCGTTCCTCGGTGTTGCGTGCGTCGAACAGCGCGAGGATCGCCTGGTTGAGCAGCGGCGATACCCGCACCACGAATTCCTTGGTGAGCCCCTCATAGCGCTGCTCGCGCTTGAGCCAGGGCAGGTCGAAATACAGCGTGCGCATCTCGATGTCGGCGAGCAGGTCGAGGGCGTGCTCGAGCCCGGCCGGCACCCAGACGGCGCGGTCCGGCGGCACCAGCCAGCGTCCCCCGGGCGTCGTCACCTGCATCGTGCCCTTGGCGGCATAGATCAGCTGCGCCTCGCGGTGCATGTGCAGATCGATCCGCATGCCCTTGGGATAGTCGCGGGCGACGAGGTGCACGCCCGCGGGCGAGCGATGGTTGCTCCGGACCTCCCTGAGAATTGGCGTTTCCAAGACAGTCATTGGCAGCATCCCGTCATGCCCAGGACATATAACTCATTTCGGAGCAGGAGAGGATTCGGGAAATGAACAGCCCCAGCCGGGTGATCAGTTTCGTCAACGCAGGCCATTTCGTCGACCATTATTCGATGCTGATCTTCGCCGCCGCCGTGATCATCATGGGGCCGGCGCTCGGCATGGCCTATTCGGAACTTCTGCCCTATGCGACGCCGGGCTTCGTCGCCTTCGGCGCCGGCTCGCTGCTCACCGGCTGGCTCGGGGACCGCTGGAGCCGCCGCCACATGATGCTGATCTTCTTCGTCGGCATCGGTGCTTCCATGATCTCGGTCGGCTTCGTGCAGACCCCGGCTCAGCTTGGCGCGGCGCTGTTCGCGATCGGCATTTTTGCCTCGATCTATCACCCCGTCGGCACCGCGATGATCGTGTCCTATGCCGACCGGCTTGGCCGCGAGATGGGGATCAACGGCGTCTGGGGCAATCTCGGCGTTGCGTCGTCCGCGCTGGTCACCGGCGTGATCGGCCAGTATCTCGGCTGGCGTTTTGCCTTCATCGTGCCCGGTGTCGTTACCATCCTGATCGGCATCGCCTTTGCGATGATGGTCGTGCATGAGGACCGCAAGGGCTCGAAGCAGGCGGCAGCGCAAGCGCGCGTGGCGAAGAAAGACATGTGGCGCGTGATCCTGTCGCTGCTGATCGTCGTGATCGCGATCTCGACGACCTTCAATGCCGTGACCGTCGCGCTGCCAAAACTGTTCGCGGAACGGCTTGCCGACCTCACCAAAAGCCCGGCGCTGCTCGGCGTCATCGCCGCCTGCGTCTACGTGTTCGGCGCGATGACCCAGTACACGATCGGCCGGCTGCTCGACCGCTACTCGCTGAAGACGGTGGCGCTGCCGCTGTCCTTCATGCTGGCGCCGTTCCTGTATCTCGCCGCGAGCCTGTCCAATCTGCCGCTGATCCTGGTCTCGATCGGCATCGTCATGGGCGCGTTCGGGCAGGTCACGGTGAACGATGCCATGGTCGGCAAATACACCAGCGAGGAATGGCGCTCGCGCGCCTATGCGGTGCGCTATTTCATCGGCTTCACCGCCGCGGGCGCCTCCGTCGGCCTGGTCGCCTGGCTCTACGAGCAGGGCGGCTTCGTCACCATGCTGCACGCCTTCGCCGCGCTCTGCCTGCTCGCGATCGCCGCCGCCATCATCCTGCCGCGCGAGATCAGGACGCCGGCGGCGGCGTGAGGCCGGGGCTCTCTCCGCTCGTCATTGCGAGGAGCGTAGCGACGAAGCAATCCAGACTGCCTCCGCGGAGGGACTCTGGATTGCTTCGCTGCGCTCGCAATGACGGGGGATGGACCGGCGCATCGTGCACCCCGCCCACAATGCCATTCTGCCGGTGTTTTGCCCGACGTGTCAAAGCACTGGAACGCTCCAAAAACCCCAATGCCATCAACGCCGTTCTACTGTGCATGGGGTTGTTTTCGACTTTTTTGTTTGTCGGCAGCCCGCCCTCCGCGGAAAAACTACGGCTTCACCTCGGCCACCGTCTTTGCCTTCGGCGCCTTCTTCGACGTGCGCCAGTTCTCGAAGCGCTGCACCACCACGAAGAAGGCCGGAACGAACAGCACCGCAAGGCAGGTCGAGGCCAGCATGCCTGAGAACACGGTGATGCCGATCGACTTGCGGGCGCTGGCGCCGGCGCCGGTCGCGATCACCAGCGGCACCACGCCAAGGATGAAGGCGAACGACGTCATCAGGATCGGCCGGAAGCGGGCGCGCGCCGCCTCGATCGCGGATTCCAGCACCGGCTTGCCGTCGCGGCCGTGCAGCTCGAGCCCGACCTCGACGATCAGGATGGCGTTCTTGGCCGACAGCGCGATCAGCAGGATCAGGCCGATCTGGCAATAGAGGTTGTTGTCGATCTTCAAGGCGTTGAGGACCAGCATGGGCCCGATCAGCGACAGCGGCACCGCGAGGATCACCGAGATCGGCGCGTACCAGCTCTCGTACTGGCCGGCGAGCACGAGATAGACCAGCAGCATGGCAAGGCCGAACACCCAGTAGATCTGGTTCGAGACGGCCTTCTCCTGGTAGGACATCGCGGTCCACTCGTAGCCCGTGCCCGGCGGCAGCGTCTTGTCCGCGATCTCCTCCATCAGCTGCAGCGACTGGCCGGACGAGTAGCCCTGCGCCGGCAGGCCGACGATGGTCGAGGAAGGGTAGAGGTTGTAGAGGCTGATCAGCGACGGGCCGGTGGCCGGCGTGATCGTGGCGACGGTGCCGATCGGGATCATGTCGCCGTTCGAGTTGCGTACCTGCATGTTGGCGATGTCGCGCTCGGTGACGCGGAATGCCGGATCGGCCTGGGTATAGACCTGGAACACGCGTCCGAACTTGTTGAACTGATTGACATAGGACGAGCCGAGATAGGTCGACAGCGCCGCGAACACCTGATCGGTGGTGACGTGCAGCGTCTGGGTCTTGATGCGGTCGATCTCGACGTTGAACTGCGGCACCGACGAGCGGAACGAGGACGATACGCGCTGCAGCGCGCTCTGGCTCTGGGCGTTGGAAACCATCGCGCCGGTGATGGCTTGGAGCTTTGCAAAATCGCTGTTGCCGTCGCGCAGTTCGATCTGCATCGAGAAGCCGGCCGCGTTGCCGATGCCCTGGATCGGCGGCGGAGGCAGCACCAGGGTGCGCGCCTCCATGATGGTCGCGAGCTTGTCGTTCAGCCCGTAGACCAGCGAACGCAGATCTTCGCCGGGCCCTTTGCGCGCCCCCCAGTCCTTCAGGATGATGTAGGCGACGCCGGCATTGGCAAGGCTGGCGCTGTTGTCGAGCGCGGAGATGCCGGCGATGGTGATGACTTGCTGGACACCCGGCGTGTCCTTGATCAGCTCGCTCGCTCTGTCGAGCACCGTCTGGGTCCGCTCCAGCGCGGCGCCGTCGGGCAGTTGCACGGCCGCGATCAGATAGCCCTGGTCCTCGATCGGCAGGAAGCCGGTCGGCACCCGCGACAGGCCGTAGCCGCCGATCCCGATCAGCACCAGTGCGAATGCGACCGAGATCGTGCTGTTCCTACACAGCACGCCGATGAGGCGCGTGTAGCCCCGCTCGACACGGTTATAGACGGCGTTGAAGCCGCGGTAGAAGAAATTGCGCTGCTCCGGCGGCACCGTGGGCCGCAGCCAGAGCGCGCATTGCGTCGGCTTCAGCGTGGCCGCGTTGATGGCGGATAGCAGCGCGGTCGCCGCGATCACCAGCGCGAATTGCGAATAGATTCGCCCGGTGAGGCCGGCGAGGAACGAGGCCGGCAGGAACACCGAGATCAGCACCAGGGTGATGCCGACGATCGGGGCGAACAGCTGGTCCATCGCTCTGATCGCGGCGTCGTGGCCGTTCATGCCTTGCTCGATGTTGTGCGCGGCACCTTCGACCACGACGATGGCGTCGTCGACGACGATGCCGATCGCGAGCACGATCGCGAACAGCGTCGACATGTTGATGGTGAAGCCGAGCGCCGCCATCGCCGCGAACGCGCCGATGATGGTGACGGGCACGGTGGTCGCCGGCACCAGCATTGCGCGCCAGTCCTGCAAGAACACCAGGATCACGACCAGGACCAGCAGGCCGGCCTCGATCAGCGTCATGTAGACCTCGTGCACCGAGGCTTCGACGAATTTGGTGGTGTCGAACGGCGTGTCGTATTTGATGCCTTCGGGGAATCGCTTTGCAAGCTCCGCCATCTTCTTCTCGACGGCCTGCTCGACCTGGAGCGCGTTGGCGCCCGGCGACTGGAACACGCCGATGCCGGTGGCCGGCTGATTGTTCAGCGAGAAGATCTGGCTGTAGGTCTGCGCGCCCAATTCGACCCAGCCGACGTCGCGCACGCGCGTGACGTCGCCGCTGGTGCCGGTCTTGACGATGATGTTCTCGAACTGGGTGGTGTCGTCGAGCCGGCCGTTGACGTTGAGCGTGTACTGGAACGCCTGTCCCGGCGGCGTCGGCGGCGCGCCGACCTGGCCGGCCGAGACCTGCTGGCTCTGCTGCTGGATCGCCGTGACGACGTCCGACGGCATCAGTCCGCGGACCTGGAGCTTGTTCGGATCGAGCCACACCCGCATCGAATACTGGCCGGCGCCGAACACCGTGACGTTGCCGACGCCGGGCAGGCGCGAAAGCTCGTCGCGGATGTTGATGGTGGCGTAGTTGCTCAGATAAAGGCTGTCGAACGTCTTGTCCGGCGAGGTCAGCGTCACGAACAGCAGGATCGAGGTCGATTTTTTCTGGACGGTGACGCCCTGGTTCTGCACGGAGGTCGGCAACTGCGACAGCGCGCTGGAGACACGGTTCTGCACCAGCACCTGCGCGAAGTTGAGGTCGGTGCCGATCTTGAAGGTCACGGTCAGCGTATAGGTGCCGTCGGAGCCGCTGTAGGACTGCATGTAGAGCATGTCCTCGACGCCGTTGACCTGCTGCTCGATCGGCAGCGCGACGGTGTCGATCACGGTCTTGGCGCTGGCGCCGGGATAGCGCGTGGTGACCTGCACCGTTGGCGGCACCACGTCGGGATATTGCGCGACCGCGAGGTTGAACAGCGCGACGCCGCCGATCAGGATCATCAGAAGCGCGATGACGTTCGAGAGGACCGGCCGCTCGATGAAGAATTTCGAGATCATGGCTGGCGACCCCTCACTTGGCCGACGCCTGCGGCTGGTCGATCTTCGTCGGTTGCGGATCGATCTTCTGGCCCGGGATCACGCGCAGGAGCCCCGCGATCACCACGCGGTCGTCCGGCTTCAAGCCACTTTCGATCACGCGCAGGCCGTTGTCGACCTGACCGATCTGCACCTTGCGCTGCTCGACAATGTTGTCGCTATTGACCACCAGGAGATAGCGGCCGCCCTGGTCGCTGCCGAGCGCGGTGTCGGGGACGAGGAGGGCGTTCTTGTCCTGGTCGAAGGGCACCCGGACCCGGACGAAATAGCCGGGCAGCAGCGCTCGCTTGCCGTTGGGCAAGACCCCGCGTACCGCGAGCGTGCCCGTTGATGTATTGAGGGTCGGCGAGACGTAGTCGAGGTGGCCTTCATGCGGATAGCCGGTCTCGGTCTGGAGGCCCACCTGGATCGGCAACTGTTTGAGGTCGGCCACGGTCAGCCCGCGACGGGCCGCTTCGGCGCGGATGCGAAGGACGTCCTGCTCACTGACCGTGAAGTTCACCCAGATCGGATCCAGCGCGACGATGGTTGCGAGCTGGGTCGGGGAGGAGACGCCGACGAGCTCGCCGATCGAGACCAGGTGCGCGCTGACGATGCCGTCGAACGGCGCGCTCACCTTGGTGTAGCCGTAATTGACCTCGGCGAGCCTCGTATTGACCTGGGCTTGCTGGAGACTGGCCTGGGCGTTGTCGCGGGTGGATGTCGAGGTGTCGAGAGTCGCCTGCGAGACAGCCTGGCGCTGCACGAGGTCGACCTGCCGCTTGAAATCGGCCTCGGCCTGCTTGAGCGTGGCCTGCGCACCGACCTCGGCCGCCTGCGCCTGCTCGAGCTTGAGCTTGTAGGTCTCAGGCTCGATTAAGAAAAGCTGGGTGCCCTGCTTGACGAAGCTGCCGTCCTGATAGTCGATCGATTGCAGGAAGCCCTGTACGCGCGCCACCAGATCGACGCTCTTGACCGGCGCGGTGTTGCCGGTGGCTTCGACATAGCGCGTCACGGCCCGCTGTACCGGCGTGGCGACGTCCACCTTCGGCGGCGGCGGCGCCACGAACGTGTTCTTGTCCTCGCAGCCGGCGAGCGCCACCACGGCCGCCGCGGCAACGAGTGCCCGCCCGACATGTCTCCACGCTCCGTTCCGTTGTGCGAGATCAGCGGGATTCGCGCAGGTCATTCGGTGGCCCCCGATTATTGTCTGTCGGTGTGGCAGGCTACCAACAAATGCCCGGCCGTGGAACACCATAGCCATGGCGGTCACCAGCCTTGCACTGCAAATGGCGCAGTGGCCTTTGACAGGTTTGTCATGGCAAACCGCTTTTCATCGGGTGCATGATCGACCAGAATTGTGTCAAAGGCCGAGTGACGGAAACGAAGCGGTCGAGAAGCAGAGAAGAAAAGGTGAGGAGAACATGACATGCCCACGTCCCTCCAGGCGGCCCTTGCCGGCCTCGTTCTCGCAGCGGCAGTCGCCATGCCCGCGCTAGCCGATGGCCTGAAGGACGAGATCGCGCCGACCGGCAAGCTGCGGGTCGCGATCGCGATCAGCCCGGCGGGCGGCGCGTTCTGGTCGACCAAGACCGAAGCCGGCTATGCCGGCGTGCCGGTCGACCTCGGCAAGGAGATGGCCGGCCAACTCGGCGTGCCCGTCGAATATGTCGTGCACCAGAATTCCGGGCAGATCACCGACGCGGCCGGCAAGGGGACCTGGGACGTCACTTGGCTGCCAAAAGATCCCGAGCGCGAGACCAAGATGATGTTCGGCCCGATCTACGAGGTCGCGGATGCCACCTACATCGTCAAGCCCGGCTCAGCCGTCACCAACTTCGCCAGCCTCGACCAGCCCGGCATCAAGGTCGCGGCCGTCAATGCCACCACGACCATGCGCGGCGCGATCGCGCACCTGAAGAATGCGAAAGTCACGGGCTATCAGACCTATGACGAGATCTTCGGCTTCCTGAAGAGCGGCGAGATCGACGCCTTCGCGCTGTCGCGCGACCAGCTCAACAAGATGGCGCAGAAGATCCCGGGCACGAAGGTGCTGGACGAGACCTTCAAGAAAACGGTGACGGCCGTCGCCGTCCCGCTCGGTCATCCCCAGGCGCTGACGTTCGTCTCCAGGTTCATGACGCAAGCCACGACGAACGGCACCTTGCGCAAGGCCTATGACAACAACGGTCTGAAGGACACGCCGATCCGGACGGAGTAGCGGCAGCGGCTCCATGGCAAGCGAGATTCAGATCCGCGCTTTCTTGCCCGCCGATGCGGCCGCCGTGCGCGAGCTGTTTATCCGGGTCAATCGTCTGTTGGCGCCGGCGCATTTGGCGGAGGCGTTTGAAGGATACATCACCCGCTCCCTCGCGTAGGAGATAGATCGTCTCGCCGATTATTATTCGGGTCGGAGCGGCGGTTTCTGGGTCGCCGTCGATGACGATGAAATCGTCGGCATGTTTGGACTGGAGGCCTCTGGCGAACGCGAGATGGAGTTACGGCGCATGTACGTTGCTCCCGGCGCGCGGCGCCGGGGTATCGCGCGAAAGATGCTGGCGTTTGCGGAAGAGGAGTGCCGCCGCCGCTATCGGCTGCAATTGCAGCTGAGCACGTCCGAGCTTCAGCAGGACGCGCTGGCGCTCTATCGAAACGCAGGATACGAGAAGGTGCGCGAGGAGATCGCCGATGCCGCCAGCAACAAGACATTGGGCGGCGGCATTCGTCGCTACCATTTCACCAAGCGGC
This sequence comes from Bradyrhizobium sp. LA6.8, assembly GCF_040547935.1. Taxonomy (NCBI): domain Bacteria; kingdom Pseudomonadati; phylum Pseudomonadota; class Alphaproteobacteria; order Hyphomicrobiales; family Nitrobacteraceae; genus Bradyrhizobium; species Bradyrhizobium sp. LA6.8. Next base: position 334,215 of record NZ_JBEPQQ010000004.1, on the reverse strand, counting down.
TCTGACGGCCATTCCAGGCTCTTCGCCTGCTGTTACGACTGGCCTCACGGCTCCGCGGTGCGAATGCCTGCGGGGCTCACCTGCAGCTTGAGTGTGGAAGTCCTGGTCAGCGTCTTGCCGTCGAACGAGAACGCGATCAGCTCGTTCTCGACCATGCACTGCGCCACGACATGTTTTGAGTCCTTTGACCACACCATGCCCTGGCACCAATGGCCGATCTTGGCCTCCGCCACCGGCGTGAGGTCGGTGCCCGAGATCTTGTAGACTTTGAGCAGGCCGAAATCGTTGAAGAAGGGCGAGGCCGATGGCTTGTTCGAGCCGTTCATGACGGTGACGGCGACATGGCTGCCGTCCGGCGACATCTTCACGGCCTCAGGTGTCTGTCCAACGGTAACCGTCGTGACGACGCGGATCGGCCTGGCGGTCATGTCGATCAGACTGATCGTGTCACTGTCGCCGCTGCTGGCACCGACATTGCCGACGACGGCCACCGCGCTGCCGGTGAGGTCGATGTCGTAGGGGCGGATGCCGGCGGAGAGGTCGCGCTTGGTGTATTCGACCTTGGTCCCGTCCACGCTCAGAAGCGAGATCTTGCTGTCGCCGTCGCGGGTGACCAGCGCGGTGGCTCCGTCGCGGGAGAACACTACATGGCTGGGGCCGGACTTGGCATCGCCGAGTTGAATCTTCCCGCCTGCGGTCAGCGTATTGCCGCTGATCGCGAAGACCGAGACGGTGCCTTCGCTGCGGTTGGCAACCAGCGCCAGCGTGCCGGCACGGTTGATCGAGACGCCGGCGGCGCCTGGGCCAGCCTGCAATGTCGCGAGCACCTTTGGCGGGGTGGATTTGAGGTCGATCACCGATAGCTTGTCGTCGGGGACCGTCTTGGTCGTATCCGCGGGATCGAGCTTCATCGCACCCGTGACCAGCGCAAGCGAGCCGTCCGGCGCAATCGCGACGCTCGGCGGCGGCCCGACTACGCTGGCGGGTGCCGGCACGTCGCCCAAAAGCTTCAGCGCGCCATCGGTGAGATCGATGACGCTGACCGTGTCCGGCAGCGGCTGCTTGCGCACCACGGCATTGCCGTTCTCCAGCATCATCTTGCCGTCATTGGCGGTGACGACGATCTCGGCATGAGCGGCGAAATTTGCAAAGCCGGCAAAGGACGTTGCGACCAGAGCCGACGCGACATCGCGCGTGCGCCTGTGAACAGCGGCTTTCATGTTTCCCCCTGAGACCTTGTTCTTGTCCGGCAAAGCTAAATGCAACCGGGGGCATCGCGCAACAATCTGAACGCGATCATTTTTGCCTTCGCCCTTGGAATAAAACGGCAAGACGCGCTTCGGCACGGCCGAAGCGGGTGGCTGCATAAAAAATTATGCCTCGACCACTGCGCAAAGTGTCTCGTGCGTCAAACTGACACGGCTCTGTCACTCGCGATGTTTAGAACGTTTCTGATCGTAAACATCCTCATTTCCGGGGCGTCAAAAAAATGAAATCGAGACTACTGACGACGGCTGCGATTGTCGCAGCCGCGAGCGCGCTCGCGTGCACTCTTCCCGTCCTTGCGGACGATTTCGGCCGTGACCGCGATCACGGGCATGATCAAGGTCGCGACAACGATCACGACCGTGATCATCACCGTCATCCGCATGACATCCACACCGAGACGCCGATCAAGCATCTCGTGATCATCTTCAACGAGAACCGCTCGTTCGATCATTACTTTGCGACCTATCCGAACGCGGCCAATCCGTCCGGCTCGATCCCCTTCGTGCCGAAGCCGCATACGCCGAAGGTCAACAATCTCGCCAACGCGCATTTGCTGGTGAACAATCCGAACAATAGCGCGGCCAACGGCACCGGCGCGACGGACCCGTTCCGCCTCGACCGCACCCAGGCCAACACGCGCTCGCAGAACCACTCCTACACGCCAGAGCAGCAGGCCGTGGACAACGGCAAGGAAGACCTGTTTCCGAAATTCACCGGCCGCGGCACCGCCGGCGGCGCCGGTGCGTTCGGCACCAACGGTCAGGTCATGGGCTATTTCGACGGCAACACCACCACCGCCTTCTGGAATTACGCCCAGCACTTCGCCATGAGCGACAATGCCTGGACCGACACTTTCGGTCCGTCGACGCAGGGCGCGCTCGCGGTGATTTCTGGCCAGACCAATGGCGCGCAGAACATCGTCGGCACCTCGGCGTCGATCGCCGACGGCCAGGGCGGCCTGACGCTGATCGGCGACACCGACCCGGCCTACGATTCCTGCTCGAGCACGAGCAGCACCGTGCTGATGACAGGCAAGAACATCGGCGACCTGCTCAACGACGAGCGCATCAGCTGGGGCAGCTTCATGGGCGGCTTTGACCTGACGCTCAAGAATGCCAACGGCACCACCGGCTGCGCGCGCACCACCTTCTCCAGCAACGTGAACGGCACGATCGTGGACTACAGCCCGCACCACGCCTGGTTCCAGTACTACAAGTCGACCGCCAACCCGACCCATGCGCGGCCGAGCTCGGTGCATGCTGTCGGCCATACCTACGACTTCAACGGCAAGGTCGATCCCGCCAACCACGGCTACGATCTCGAGGACTTCTACGCCGCCGTGAAGGCCGGCAATTTCCCGGCCGTCTCCTACATCAAGATGCCGGCCTTCCAGGACGGTCATGCCGGCAACTCCGATCCGCTCGACGAGCAGGTCGGCAATGTCGAGCTGATCAACTTCCTCCAGAAGCAGCCGGAATGGCGCGAGACCGCCGTCATCATCACCTATGACGACTCCGACGGCTGGTACGACCACCAGTACGTTGCGCCGAAGACCGCCTCTTACGATCCGACCGCCGATCAGGTCAACGGTCCGGGCCTGTGCGGCCTCGGCCCGCAGAAGCAGCCGGCACCGAAGGGTCTCTCCGGCAAACCGGTGAACGGCCGCTGCGGTCCGGGCACGCGCATTCCGTTCATCGTGGTCTCGCCCTACGCCAGGACCAACCACGTGAGCAGCACCTACATCTCGCAGGCGTCCGTGGTGCGGTTCATCGAGGACAACTGGCTGCGCGGCCAGCGCATCGGTGGCGGCTCGTTCGACGCCAGCTCCGGCTCGATCATGGACCTGTTCGACTTCGATCAGGATCACAGCCATGACTACCGGACCGACGCGCTGTTCCTCGATCCGACCTCCGGCACGGCGATCACCAGCCCGCCGGACGAGCACCACCACCACTAGTCCGACGGGACGCTTGATGAACAGCCGCACCATGTGGCTCCTCGGCGCCGGCCTGCTTTGTCTGGCCGGCGCCGTCTTTGCGGCCGGGACGCAGGGACTTGCGGAGACAAGCCAGCTCGGCGCGAACCCGAATCCGGTTCGCCTCATGCGCCCGCCCGTCGCGCCATTGTCCGCGATGGCGCAGCTCGGCAAGGAGATCTTCTACGACGCCTCTCTGTCGTCGTCCGGCGCGCTGTCCTGCGCATCCTGCCACAGCCCGGATCACGCCTACGGCCCGCCCAACGACGGGCCGGTGATGCTCGGCGGCGCCGCCCTGTCGCGGCAAGGCGCACGCGCGGTGCCGTCGCTGACCTATCTCGATCGCCACCCCAATTTCAGCATCGGCCCCGACAAGGGCGACGACGACAACGTCATCGACCTCGCGCAGATGGCTGCAATCGGCCAGCAGGCTGCGCGGACGACGAAGACGGCCGGCGGCAGCGGCGCATCGGCGAACATCGTGCCGCAAGGCGGCCTGTTCTGGGACGGCCGCGCCGACACGCTCCAGGACCAGGCGCTGTTCCCGCTGCTCGACCCCAACGAGATGGACGGCGGCAGTGCCGAGATCGTCGCGGACAAGCTGCGCCATGCGCCTTACGCCGATCGCTTCGTCGAGCTGTTCGGCGCCGGCGTGCTCAGAAATCAGCGGCTCCTGATCGCGGAGGCGATGTTCGCGGTGGCGCGCTACCAGGTGGAGGAGCCGAGCTTCCATCCCTACACCAGCAAGTACGACTATTGGCTCGAGGGCACGGCGCGACTCACCGAGACCGAGCTGCGCGGCCTGCAAGCGTTCAACGATCCTGACAGGGCCAATTGCGCCGGCTGCCATACTTCGGCGCCGACCCGCGACGGCCTGCCGCCGCTGTTCACCGATCACCAATACGAGGCGCTCGGCGCGCCGCGCAATGCCGCGCTCGCCGGCAATCGCGATCCCAACCATTTCGATCTCGGCGTCTGCGGCCCGCAGCGCACCGACATTCCCGAGCAGACGCAATATTGCGGCATGTTCCTGACGCCGACGCTACGCAACACGGCGACGCGCCACGCCTTCTTCCACAACGGCGTCTTCGGTACCCTCGAGCAGGTCCTGGATTTCTACAATTTCCGCGACACCAATCCGGAAAAGGTGTTTCCGCACGCCGCCGACGGCACTGTGCTGAAGTACGATGACCTGCCGCAGAAATATCACGCCAATGTCGACGTCACCGATCCGCCGTTCGACCGTCATCCCGGCGACAAGCCGGCGATGACGGAGCAGGACGAGGCCGACATCATCGCGTTCCTGGAGACGCTGACGGACGGCTATAAGCCGGAGAATTAGGCGGTGCTCTTCGCGTGCCACGCGGCGAGCACGGCCTTCTCCTCGTCCTCTGTCAGTCCGACGATCGGTCCATTGCCGGCGCGGAGCCAGGCGCGTGTGTCGCGCGCGGTGACCGCCGGCGATCGCGAGGTTAGCCCTGCCTCGCGCGCGGGCGATGTGTCGCGCGTCATGAAGCCGGCGAAGTCGGGCAGGGGCAGCCACATCGGCAGCGACCTCGGACCGGCCCATCGCCTGACGTCATGCGCCTCCAGAAAAGCGCCGTCGATCCACGTGAACTTGCAAGACGGGTTCAGCGCGGATGCGCATTCGCCCAGGAATTCGCCGCGCGTGCGGATCGGTCCAATCCCGTCATAGATGCCTCTGAGACCGACCTCCGCCGCATGCACGATCCAGTGCGCGAGGTCGCGCACGTCGATGTACTGGACGGCGTCATCGGGAGATCCCGGCGCCAGCACTTCGCCGCCGCGCACAAGCCGGTCCGGCCAGTACGAGAACCGTCCTGTCGGATCCTCCGGCCCGGCGATCAGGCCGGCCCGGCAGATGAAGGCGTCGCTGCCGACGGCCTGTTCGCAGGCAACCTTGGCCGCGCCATAGATGGCGTCGGTGCTGTGCCAGATATCCTCAGTTGCAGGCTCGCGCAACGCTGCCGTATCGGCGTGCTGTCCTGGTGTGCGATTGTCCGCGTAGACGCTGACGGTCGAGACGAAGGTCCAGTGCACGCCCGGCCGCTTCAGCGCCGCGACCGCGCGGCGGACCTGGCCGGGGTGACGCGAGACATCGACCACGGCATCGAACGTCGCGCCGGCGAGCGGCGCAAGACCGTCGGTGGTGTCGCGATCGATCATCACGAAGCGGGCGCCTGCCGCAATCGGCCCGGCGAAGCCGCGCGCTGCGCAGGTCACGTCGTGGCCGGCCGCGCAGGCATGGGTGGCGACCGCGCGCCCGAGAAACTGGCTGCCGCCGAGGATTAGCAGGCGCATGAGCTTGCCGATGACATCGTGACGCTTCCTTCCCGAAGTATTTGGGAACGGAGCCTACGACGTCCAGTCAAGGTTGCAACCGCTTCCTCAGCGCGGCTTGATCTCCGCATATTTCGTCATCGCGCGCTCAAACTTCCGGTTGAACAGCCACATCGCAGCGAGGATCTCGCGGAAGCTGGCCGAGCTGCGCGCCCGGTCGGACTGTCCAAACGCGAAGATGCTGTTGTTGCGCAGGTGCTTCATGATGGTCGGGCTGGATACCCTGTAATTCAGGACATCGCCTGATTTGAGCGCGGACCGCGTCGGGGTGGGCACGATCTGGATCAGTTCGAACAGCTTCATCTGGTCGATCGGGTCGGGCAGTGTCTTCACGATTCCCGGAATCTCCCGGAAGACCTCCGCATGCGCGTTCATCAGGCCGTCGCGCACGTTGGTCCAGTGGTTGAAGCGATAGTCCGTGCCGCGTGCGCGTGCCTCTTCCTTGTCGTCGCGGGCGCTCAGCTCTGGGTCGGCTGCCGCGATGTCTCCCTTGATGGCCTCCCACTTCCGGCGGCCGTTGCGGTCCTCGGACGGGCCGGTCTGGAAGCTGCCCATATAGGTGTTCGAGCGCCCGTTGCGGACATTCTGCTTGCCATTGGTCTCGGCGAAGAACAGCCCGAGGCTGATCCGGCCCGCAGCTTCGGCGTGAGCCGGTGCAAGCCCCTTGGCGCGTGCGATCGCTGTGGCGAGATCGACGACGTCCTTGAACGGCGTCGCCGAGTTCTGCGCGCCGGCGGGCGGCGCCTCCATGACGTCGAACAGCTTTGAATATTCGTCGATCAGCGGCTCGATGTCGGCGTCGAAATAGGCCGGTGGTATCTCGAACTTGTTGGGCTTGCCGATTCGCGACGGCATGGCGTCGGTGAGATCCTTGTAAGAACTGATGACAGCGACGCGTGCCAGATAGAGTGCCTGTCCCGGCAGGTTCGGCAGCGGCTCCTTCGCCTCGATCTGTCGGCGCCGCTCGGCAAGGATGGATTTGAAATCGCCGAGCGCGCGATCGTAGGTGGCGAGCGCCTCCGATTGCTTCGCGTTAAGCGTTTGTGCCTGGCCGACCGTGAACGTCGTGAGGATCAGCCCAAGCACCGCCAGGGCCGTGGCGGCGTGACATCGTCGTCCCATGGCCGGTTCCCATGTGCCGGAGATTCGTCGGTCACGGGATCGTAAACATCAAACGCGCGGACTGGCGAGTTGCAAATCACGTTCAGCCCGGGTTCTCCGACCTTACGCTGTGGCCCGGTAGTCCGGCGCCGAGGCCAGGAATTTCGCATAGGCATCCGCATCCGGCGGCTGGAAGTGTCCGGCAAGCCCGCCGCGCTTCTGGTTCTTGGCGCCGATATCGGCCATGAGCTCGTCGAAATGGCGGTAGTGATAGGGCGCGACGCAGAGGCCGCCATAGACGCCGGCAGCCGGCCGTTCGACGCGCTTGAAGTGCAGCATCATCTCGACATTGTCGCGCATCGCTTGCGCCGTCGGCTGGTTCGCGAGCTGTCCGTCGGCATAGCGAACCAGCCAGTTCGCCGCGAGATCGGCACAGAGCACGGTGCAGAACGACGAGTTGAAGCCGACGAAGCCCATCTCCGGCAGATCAGGGTTGGCGATCAGGCGGTAGAGCCGGTACTGCCCGTCCGCATCGACAAGTTTCTGCCGATAGGCCGCGGGCAGGAACGGCACGCCGAGCTTGTAGCCGATCGCGAGCACGGCGACGTCGGCGGCGACGCGCTCGCCGCCGCTCATCACGATGCTGTCGCCTTCATAGTGATCGAAGCTGCCGAACGCCGCCTTGATGCGGCCGTCGGCGACCATCGGGTAGAAGTCCGGCGTTGCGATCGGCACCGAGCAGTTGACGCCGTCCTCGATCCGCTCCTTCGGCACCATCTTGCAGCGGTTCAGCTTGAGCTGCGCTTTCAACAGGCTCTCCAGTCCGCGCCAGTTCGCCCAGATCAGTGGCGCGGCGATGCGGTGCGCGAGCCGTGCCATGGAGCTCGCGCCCCAGCCCGGAAACATCTCCTCCTGCGCGCGGATGTAGAGGATGCGCTTGAAGTTCACGAGCCCGCCGATGAAATAGGGAATGCGCCACACCGGCTCGCGCATCACGATGGTGACCTCGCGCGCGCCCGATTTCACCGCGTTCACGGCGATGTCGGTCGCGGACTTCGAGCCGCCGAGCACGACGACGCGCCGCCCTTTCGCCAGCGTCGGATCGCTGTATGTCGACGAGTGCAGGATCTGGCCGCCCTGCGCCAGAAAGCCGTCCTCGCCCGGGCAATGCAGCTCGCGCGGCTCGTTGAACTGCCCGGTGCAGACCGCGACGAAATCGAAATTCTCGTTCGTGGTCGCGCCATCCTTGCTTGATAGCGTGAGCGTCCAGCCCGGTTTGCCATCGGCGCGGCGCTCCATGCCGGCGACCCCAGTGTTGAGGCGCAGCATGTGGTCGAGGCCGAAGTTTCTCGCATAGTCGCAGAGATAGGCATGGACCTGCGGCCCGGTCGGCCATTCCGGATAGGTGTCCGGCATGGCGCGATCGGTGTAGCGGTAGAGCTCCTTCGGGCTCTGGGTCTGCACGTCAGGATAGGAGCGCGCGGGCTCCCAGACGCCGCCGAGATCGGCACTGCGCTCGACGATGGTGACGCGGTGGCCGTGGTTCGAGAACGCCTTTGCGGCGGCGAGGCCGGAGACGCCGGCGCCGATCACGCAGACATGCTTGGGGTTGACCATGGGATTCCTCGCAATCAATGTGTTTCGGGCGCAAGCGACCACGCTCGGCCGCGATGCGCGACCGGTGCACTCGCAAGCAGATGAAGCTGGACGAGAAGGCTGGCCGCCTAGTCGTTGGCCTCGGGCGGCAGGAAGTCGACCTCGTGAAGCGCCGAGATGCGCACGACCTCGGCGGGGTCGGTCAGATTGTGGAGCTGGTTGAACAGCGCCTCCAGCTTCTGCATCGGCGAGACCCAGAACAGCGCGCGGCACGGCTTGTCGGACTTGTTGAAATAGCCGTGCGGAATGCCGCGCGGCATGCGCACCAGATCCCCGGCATGGGCCTTGACCCATTGGCCGTCGAGCTTGAGGTCGAGCGTGCCTTCCTGCACCAGGATGAACTCGTCCTGGGTCGGATGGATGTGCACCGGCACGAACTGGCCGGGCTCGCTGTTGGTCTCGAACGCGAAGGTGGAATCTGTGACGGCCTTGGGGAAATAAACCTGGCCAAGGATGTTCCAGCTCTTGCCGCCATAGCCCGTGCCAACAGCGGTTATGCCCTTTTCGAGTGCAGTCATGGCTCACTCCTCATGGATTCCGGCGAGGATGGAGCTTCGGCCCGTCGACGGTCGCTGTCTATCCGCTAAACGAATCCGGATGCGGCTGTTGCCATGCAGCACGACGATTTTGCGACGCGGCTCTTTTCGCGTCCCGGGAACTATTATAGGCTTAAAGCAACTCCGTGACCCGAGGCGTGGTCGACGATGTCCGCAGCCGAGCTGGAAATGAGCACGCGGCGGTCCGAAGCCGAACGGCTTGCGGACTTCGCCCGCGTCACCACGGACGATGTCGACGAAGCGGCAGAGCAGATCGGACGCATCTTCTGCCCGCACGATCTCAAGCCGGTACGGCCGCGCGGACCGGGCTTCTCAGCCCGGCACAATTGCGCGGCGTTCGACGGCTTCTCCATCAACTATGTCGCCTATGGCGGGTCGGTGAGCATCGATCCCGGCTGCCTCGAGCGCTTCTTCCTGGTACAGGTCCCGCTCACCGGCACCGCCCGCATTCGTGCCGGGGGCAGCGAAATCGATGCTGCGCCGGGCCGGACGGCGTCGCTGCTGTCGCCGACCATCCCGACCCGGATGATGTGGAGCGACTGTGCGCAGGCGATCCTGCTGCTCGACCGTCGCATGGTCGAGCAACGCGCTGCGTCGCTGTCGGGCAGGGCGGCCGGCCCAGTCGAGTTTGATGCCGCGATCGACCTCGACGCACCGGCGGGGCAGGCCCTGCAGACCAGCCTTGCCGAGCTGATGCTGCTCGCCGAGCGTCTCGGGCCGTCCGGCAGGCTTTCACCGGTCGCGATGGCCGATTGGCGCGAGGTGCTGCTCGATCATCTCCTCAATGGCCAGCGCCATGGCCTGTCGGATGCCATCAGGAGGTTCTCGGGGCAAGCCGAGCGTTTGCCGCGTGCACTGCGCGCCGCGCGGGACCATCTTGCGGAAAATGCCGGTGAGCCGCTCGACCTCGCGCAGCTCGCCTGCGCGTCCGGGATCGGCGTCCGTGCGCTCCAGCTCGGCTTCCGCCGCCACTTCGGCGTGTCGATCTCGGAGATGCTGCTCGACATGCGCCTCGCTGCTCTGCACGCCCGGCTCGCGCAGGCTGCGCCGGATGTCTCCATCACCGAGATCGCCTTCGATCTCGGCTTCACCCATCTCGGCCGCATGGCGGGTGCCTACCGCGAAAAATTCGGCGAGACGCCGTCGGCAACGCTGCGGCGAAGGATGAGCTAGCGAAAAGCGCAGCGCTTCCCGATCAACCTTTGTCGAAAAGCGAGCGACAAGGACAATGCATCATCATCTAAACATCGTCGCCTGGTTGACGTCACCCCAGCAATACTCGCCGTCGCAGTCCTTGAACTTGTCATTGATGGACCATTCCAGCATGCCGCCCCGCGTTGGAATTCGCACAGTCACGTTTCGCTTGTCGTCCCACAATGTCAGGAAGTGCGGCGTGAAGCTCGTCTCCGTATATGTGTAGAGAACTGAGTTATCCCTCAGAAGCCTTTCTTGCCAGACGCCGGCTGCAATTCGCTCGATGGTGCTTTTCGGGAGGTCATAGCGCTTGATGGAATCGAGGTATTTCTTCGATCCCGTGTCTTGGGCAATTGATATTTGTAGTGGCCATCCAAGCAGGATCGACGACATGATCGATGTCGCTCCCAGGATGAGAGCGACGGTTGCAAACCAGGACAAGACCTTCACCTGGAGCTGCGCATTTTGCGCAAGAGGATTGGCGTTGGCAGTCGTCCCAATCTCTAAGTTGACGACGATGAACATCAGCAAAATGAAGAACATCAGGCCAGCCATAGCGTAACCTGCGACTTCGGGGGCTATCGACAATGCCGCTGTCGTCGCGACCGCGACCACACCGCTTGCTCCCAGTGCCCACTTATAGGTGTTCGGCGTTTGCTCTTTGAATTGTTGATTTGCGACGTCCGCCATGGGCTGGTCCTCGAATGATGTCAAGTAGGGCTTAGGTCTTCAAAACGTCTGGCGTCTGAAATGGTAGGTTGTTCGGGGCAGACAATATTCCGGCCGCCCGCACAGGTTGCAAGAGAATTGTGCATAAGCCATCGTTGGCTCGGTCCGGCCGGCCAGCGGAAACCTACGTCTTCCGCGATCGAGTCGCGCCGTCTTCCAATGCCTGCCTGCGTAAAAAGCCCTCGACATCCGCCTGCACCGAGTACGGCGTCGGGATCGGATCGCCCGCGGCGTCAACGGCGGTGTCGAGGGAGCGGCGCAGCATGCGCGCGAGCTCGGCTTTTCGGTACGGCTTTGTCAGCAGCGGCGCGCCCATGGTGGCGCGTCCCTGCGCGTGCAGCGAATCGTAGGCATAACCGGACGTAAACAGCACCCGCAGTGAGGGCCGCGCAGCCACCATCTGTTCGGCGAGCTCGCGTCCGTTGACGCCGCCGGCCATCACGATGTCGGTGAAGAGCAGATCGAACGGCGTGCCTTCGGCCACGATGGCGAGCGCTTCGGTCGCGTTGGCGGCGGAGATGACCTTGTAGCCGAGGCTTTCGAGCTGGACCGTGACATATTGGCGGACGTCGCGATCGTCCTCAACGCAAAGGATGGTTTCCGTGCCGCCCACGACCTTGCGCTCGTCATAGCCGGCGGGACGGAGCGTGCTGGTCTCGGCCTTCGGCAGGTAGATCGTGAAAATCGTGCCGCGGCCTTCCTCGGACGTGACCTTGATGCCGCCGCCGGACTGCTTCACGAAACCGAACACCATGCTGAGGCCGAGCCCGGTGCCCTTGCCGACATCCTTGGTCGAGAAGAACGGATCGAAGATGCGTTCGAGAATGGCTTGCGGAATGCCCGTGCCGGTATCGGCGATCTCGATCTCGACATAGTCGCCGGCATAGCCGGCGCCCACCGCCACGGCCTCGCGTACGCCGAACACCACGTTGCGCGTCGTGAGCGTGAGCTTGCCGCCATCCAGCATCGCGTCGCGGGCGTTGATCGCGAGGTTGAGCAGCGCCGCGCTCAGTTGGCCGCGGTCGGCGAAAGCCAGCCAGACGTTGCGGTCAAGCCTGGACACGATCTCGATCTTCTTGTCGAAGGTCGCCAGCAGCAGCTTTGCGACCTCTTCGAGCAGCTCGTTGACGTCGATCTCGGCCGGCTGGAGCGCCTGCTTGCGGGCAAAGGACAACAGGCTCGACGTCAGCGCGGCGCCGCGATCGGCCGCTTCGCTGATCAGCTTGGTGATGGTCGCAAGCGGCGGGTTGTCCTTCACGGCGTCGGCGAGGATCTCGATCGTGCCCGTGATCACGGTGAGCATGTTGTTGAATTCGTGCGCGATGCCGCCGGTGAGCTGGCCGACCGCCTCCATCTTCTGGGCCTGGATCAGCTGCTCCTCGGCCGCGCGCTTCTGGGTGACGTCCTTGACGAAATTGTTGATGATGGTGCGCCCGCCGAGCTGGAGCGCCGTGCTCGACGCCTCGATCAGGATCCGGTCGCCGTTCCGGTGCAGCAGCGTCGCTTCGAACCGGATGCCGATTGGCGTATCCGACAGCTCCGGCAAAAGCCGCATCATGCGTTGCCTGAAGCCGTCGCGGAGCGGCTCGGCGATGAGGAGGTTGACGACGTCGGCGCCGAGCGCCTCCTTGCGGGTCCATCCGGTCAGGGCCTCGGCCTGGACACTCCATTCCAGGACGATGCCGTTCGCATCGGTCTGAACGAAGGCGTCGAGCGCGGTCTTGATGACGGCCTGGGTCATCTGTGCGCCGGCCTGGGCCTGCTCGGCCAGTTGCGCGGCAGCGCGTTTGTCCTGCGCCGTTTCGATCGCGCGCGTGCACAGCCGTGCGAGCAGGACCGCAACGGCGCCGCTTGCCAGCAAGACGACGACCTGGGCCAAGCCGAACCCGGTCCCGGTCGCGGCATAGGAGGCGAGGAGGGCCGCGGCGGTCACGGCGACCTGCGCGGCCAGCGCGAGTGTCAGAAGCGGTCTGAGTTTCATGGTCTCACACCAACGACGTCAATCGCGGGACCCTCGCGTTCGCGCTGTAGATTGCTCCGGCTTCACGTCAGCTACAGACTCCGCGGGCCTGCGTCGAGGGGCAATTTCCGGTGGGGCGCCGGCGTTCCTCGCGCTTCAACCTGCCGGCGAATCGGTCTGGCGCAGCGTCGTGACCCAGATCACACGCGCGGCCTGCTGGGTCGGGTTGTCGAACATGTGCGGCACGATGCTCGGAAAGCGGAAACTGTCGCCGGCCTCGAGCAGATGAGCCTGGTTGTCGAGCCACAGCCGCAGGCTGCCGGACAGGATGTACCCGGCCTTCTCGCCGGTGTGCTGCAAGAAGTCGGTGCCGGACGAGGCGCCGGGGTTGAGCGTGAGCTCGTAGAGTTCGAGCTGGCCCTTGTCCTCCGGCGTCAGCGCTTCCTTGACGACGCCGCTGGCGGTGAGCCGCAGCAGGCGCCGGCTGTTCTTGCGCACGATGTAGCGCTGCACGTCGGCGGGGTCGGTGGTCTCGAAGAAGTAGGAGATGGGAACGTCGAGCGCGATGCTGAGCAGGCGCAGCGTCCGTATCGACGGCATGGCACGCGCGCGTTCGAGCTGGCTGATCATGCCGTTGGAGAGCCCGGTCTTGGTGGCGACGTCCTGGATCGAGAGGCCGGCGCGCTGCCGCAGCAGCCGCACGGTCTCGCCGAGCCGCTGGTCGACCGCATCGTCAGCCTCGATCGCCGGGGCGTCCTTTGGGCTGTTGGTCTCGCCGCGACCATCCATGTCGCTCTCCCATGCATTGCCTCGCCGCCGGAATGGCCGGCGGCGTGAAAAGGTCGCGCATCCTAGCAATGTGATTGACAGCTGTATTTAGTCATGATGAACTTTTGACTGAAAAATTTAGAAGCACTAAAGCCCACTCCTGTCCCTTTGCCGGGTCTCGGGGGCGCGGGAGACGGTGCCGTGTGCGGGAACGGAGACTGGTCATGGCAGACAGCACCGGCAAGTTCGGCGTTGGCGGACTGCGTCATCTCGGCATTCCGAATCGCCGACAATTCTTCCAGCTCGGCGCGGGCGCCGCGGCGGGATGGACCCTTGCAGGCGACGCCTTTGCGCAGAGCGAACGCCCGACCAATCCGCCGGACAAGCCGCGCGGGCAGGTGATTGCGGCGCTGTCGCAGGAGCCGACCGTCTTCCATCCGCTGATGCCGGGCATCGAGGTCGATCAGGGCATCTGGTGGCAGGTGTTCTCGCCGCTCTGGTTCATCGAGCCCGATGGCAAGTTCGTTCCTGATCTCGCGCGCGAAGTCCCGACCGTCGAGAATGGCGGCCTGTCGGCCGACGGCCTGACCTGGAAGATCAAGCTGCGCAGCGACGTGAAATGGCACGACGGCACGCCGTTCACGGCCGAGGACGTGAAGTTCTCGCTGGACCTGATCAACAATCCCGACTTCCGCGTCCGCAACCGCGTCGGCCACAACCTCGTCAAGGACATCAAGGTCGTCGCGCCCGACGAGATCCACTGGCGGATGGAGGCTCCCTATTCGCCCTACATGTCGATCCTGTCGCTCACCTTCATCGTGCCGAAGCACATCCTGGAGAAGCTGTCGGATCCGAACGCCTCGCCATTCCACAATGCGCCTGTCGGCACCGGGCCGTTCCGCTGGGGCGAGCGCGTGCCCGGCGACCACATTCAATTGAATGCCCACGCCGGCTACCACGGCAAGGGACCCTACGTCGAACGCGTGGTCTTCAAATACATTCCCGATCTCACCGTGCTCTACACCCAGTTCCGCACGGGGCAGGTCGACTACACCGGCCTGCAAGGCATTTTGCCGAACTTCGTGCAGGAGGCGAAGACGCTGAAGGGCCGCAAGATCTTCGTCTCCGCGACCTCGTCGGTGGAGCACGTTGCGCCCAACCTCGAATTCGGCCCCTTCGCCGATCGCGCGGTGCGCGAGGCGCTCTACCTTGCCATCAACAAGCAGGCGATCATCGATGCGCTGAACTACGGCCTGCCGACGCAGACCGAGAGCTTCGTGCCGCAACAGGCCTGGTCGTTCCAGCAGGGCCTGCCGCAGCACAAGTACGATCCGGCCAAGGCCAATGCGCTGCTCGATGCCGCCGGTTGGACCCGCGGCTCCGGCGGCATCCGCGAGAAAGGTGGGGTCAAGCTCGAATTCACCAACTCGACGACGTCGGGCAATGCGGTGCGCGAGCAGACCCAGCAGCTCCTGATCCAGGATTGGCGCGCGATCGGCGCGGCGATGCGGGTCAACAACATGCCGGCCGCCGTGATCTGGGGCGATTTCTGGCAGCAGTCGAAGTTCAATTCGGTGCTGGTGTCCGTGAACTTCATGCTCGGCAGCGACCCTGATGTGACGCCGCGCTTCGGCTCCGGCGCTATCCCTGCCAAGGGCGGCCGTGGCTTCAACACATATCAGTACAACAGCGCCGAGGCCGATCGTCTCCTTGCCGAGGGCGCCAAGCAGTTCGATCTCGCCCAGCGCAAGACGACCTATGGCGATCTGCAGAAGCTGATCCGCAACGACCTCGCCATCCTGCCGCTGTTCCAGGGTTTTATCGCCGAGGGCGTGAAGGAGGGGCTGCAAGGCTTCCGCCCCAACATCAACACCTCGATCAATTGCTGGAACATCCGCGAATGGTACTGGGCCTGATGCCTCAGGCTCGCGGGATCGCCTGAGATGGCCCGTTACGTCGCCAACCGCCTGGCCCAAGCGATCATGCTGCTGGTGATCGTCTCCGCGATCGGGTTTGCCATCCTGCATCTGGCGCCCGGCGGTCCGCTATCGCAATACGCGGCGTCCGCGCAGATGACGCAGGAGGACCTCGACCGCGTCACCAGGCAGCTCGGCCTCGATCGCCCGTTGCCGATCCAGTATCTCGACTGGTTCGGCCGCATGCTGAAAGGCGATTGGGGCAAGTCCTACCGCGACGGCGAGGCGGTGCTGTCTGTGATCTCCTCCCATCTCGGCGCCACGCTGGAGCTGATGGCGACGGCGACGATCATCGCGGTTTTGCTCGGCTGCTGGATCGGCGTGCTGGGCGCGCTGCGCCGCTATTCGCTGTTCGATACACTGGCGACCGTCGGCGCCATGATCGCGCTGTCGATCCCGACCTTCTGGTTCGGCCTCGTCACCATCTACGTGTTCTCGGTGAAGCTCGGCTGGCTGCCGGCCGGCAATCGCCAAACGGTCGGCGATGGCTCCTTCCTCGACCTGCTGCATCATCTGATTGCGCCGGCGCTGGTGCTGGCGCTGGTCGAGACCGCGATGTGGGGCCGCTTCATGCGCTCCTCCATGCTCGAGGTGATCAACCAGGACTACATCCGCACCGCGCGCGCCAAGGGCATGCCGGAATGGCGCATCCTCACCGTGCACGCGCTGCGCAACGCCCTGCTGCCGATGATCACGGTGGCCGGCCTCCAGTTTCCGACGCTGCTCGGCGGTGCGCTGGTCGCCGAGACCGTCTTCACCTGGCCCGGCATGGGCCGGCTGTTTCTGGATTCCATCGGCTACCGCGACTATCCCGTGGTGATGGGCATCCTGATGTTCTCGGCGACGATGGTGCTGATCGGCTCGCTGCTCGCCGACATCCTCTACGCCGTCGTCGATCCGCGCATCCGGGTGGGCTAGGAATGACGGCTGCGACCCTCTCGACCGCTCAGCTCGCGCCCGGCCAGGCCGCATGGCGGCGCTTCCGCCGGCACCGGCTTGCGCTTGCGGGTGCTGTCATCATTCTGGTTCTCGTCCTCGGCTCGGCCTTGGGTCCTTATCTGCTGCCGTTCGACGACACCTATATCGACATCATGAAGCGGTTCGCGCCGCCGTTGTCGGGCGCGCACATCCTCGGCACCGACGAGCTCGGCCGCGACGTGCTGGCGCGGCTGATGATGGGCGGGCGGGTCTCGCTCTCGATCGGTATCGTCGCGATGGTGATCGCGATGGCGGTCGGAATCGCCGTCGGTGCCTTCGCCGGCTTCTATGGCGGCGTGGTCGGCGCGGTCCTGATGCGGCTCGTCGACGCCGTGCTGTGTTTCCCGACGATCTTCCTGCTGCTTGCGCTCGCGGCGCTCACAGAGCCCGGTCTCGCCACCACGACCGTGCTGATCGCTGCCACAGCGTGGATGGCCGTGGCGCGCGTCGTCGAGGCCCAGGTGCGTTCGCTGCGCGAGCGCGAATTCGCGGTCGCCGCGCTCGCCTTCGGCTCATCGAATCTGCGGATCATGTTTCGCGAGCTCGTGCCCAACGCGATTGCGCCGATCGTGGTGGCGGCGACGATGAACGTCGCCAAGGCGATTCTACTCGAATCCTATGTCAGCTATCTCGGCTACGGCATCCAGCCGCCGGCCGCGAGCTGGGGCAATATGCTCAACAACGCGCAGATCTATCTCACCAGCGCGCCGTGGCTCGCGATCGCGCCGGGCGTCGCCATCACGCTCGCGGTGACGAGCTTCAATTTCCTCGGCGACGGCCTGCGCGACGCGCTCGACCCGCGAATGAACATCCCATGACGAGCCTGACCCCGAGCCGACTTGCTTCGATCGAACTGAATAGCTGGAGTGTCCCATGTCCCCGCCGCTCACCCGTATAAACAGCGACGAACGCCTGCCGGCGCAGGCGGACGTCGTCGTCATCGGCGGCGGCGTCATCGGCGTGTCCGCGGCCTACCATCTGGCAAAGAAGGGTCTCTCCGTCGCCCTCGTCGAGAAAGGCCATGTCGGCGGCGAGCAGTCGAGCCGCAATTGGGGCTGGTGCCGCCAGCAGGGCCGCGCCCGTGAGGAGATCCCGCTGGCCCGCGAGGCGCTCCGGCTCTGGGAGGACATGCAGAACGACGCCGGTGTCGATGCCGGTTTCCGCCGCACCGGCGTGCTGTTCCTGACCAAAAGCAAGGACGAGCTGGCCAGTTGGGAGCGATGGGCCGCAACAGCGCGCGAGATGCAGGTCCACTCGACCGTCCTGACACCGGCGGAGGTCGCCGAGCGCCTGCCCGGCAATTCCGAGAAATGGGTCGGCGGCCTGCACACGCCGAGCGATGGGCGCGCCGAGCCGTCAATGGCCGTGCCCGCGCTCGCCACCGCCGCACGCAAGCATGGCGTGACCATCCACCAGGGCTGCGCTGCACGCGGGCTGGAAACGCAGGGCGGACGGGTCAGCGCCGTCGTCACCGAGAAGGGCACCATTCGCACCCAGTCCGTGCTGCTATCGGGCGGGGCGTGGTCGTCGCTGTTCTGCCGCCGTCACGGCATCGAGCTGCCGATCGGTCTCGTCAACGCCACCGCATGCCGAACCACGCCGGGACCGGAGATCACGTCCGGCGCGCTCGGCACCGACTTCTACTGTATCCGCCGCCGTCTCGACGGCGGTTTTACACTGGCGCTACGCGGCCGCGGCACGGTCGAACTGTCGCCAGACCTGTTCCGCTACGCGCGCACCTTCTGGCCGACCTACCTGCATCGCAAGAACGGGCTGAAACTGTCGTTCGGCAAGTCGTTCTTCGACCAGATCGTGCGCGGCACGAGCTGGAGTTTTGACAAGCCGTCGCCGTTCGAGACCGAGCGTGTGCGCGATCCGGCGCCTGACATGTCGCTGGTCAACGCGGCGCTGGCTTCGCTGATCAAGTCGAATCCGGAATTGAAGGACATCGAGATCGCGGAAGCCTGGGGCGGCACGATCGACTGCACGCCGGACACGATCCCAGTGATCTCGCCGGTCGATGCCTTGCCCGGCTTCTTCCTCGCGACCGGCTTCTCCGGCCACGGCTTTGGCATCGGTCCTGCGGCCGGCAAGCTCGCCGCCGACATCGTGACCGGCGCGACGCCGCTGGTCGATCCCGCGGCCTACAGCCACAAGCGCATGATCGACGGCCGGCGTCTCGCGCCGGTCAGCCCGTTCTGAGAGTGCTGGTGGCATGACGGTTCTCTACAAGGCCAACATGGTTCGCGGCGCCGAATGGGCGCGCTTCTTCGCCGAGCGCGCGCCCGATGTGCCGTTCCGGCTCTGGCCCGACATCGGCGATCCCGCAGAGGTGCGCTACCTGGTGGCGTGGGTGCCGCCTGATAACATCGCGACGACCTTTCCCAATCTCGAGCTGGTGTTTTCGGTCGGTGCTGGCGTGGATCAGTTCGATGCCACAAAAGTTCCGGCGCACATTCCGCTCGTCCGCATGCTGGAACCCGGCATCGCGGAGACCATGGTGGAGTACGTCACCATGGCCGTGCTCGCGCTGCATCGCGATCTCCTGCACTTCATCAGCCAACAGACGGAGCAGGTCTGGCGCGAGATCCGGATCACGCCGGCCAAACGTCGTCGTGTCGGCGTGATGGGGCTAGGCCAGCTCGGCCAGGCCGTGCTCGACCGGCTCAAGGCGTTCGACTTCCCGCTTCTCGGCTGGAATCGTTCGCCGCGCGAGATTGAAGACGTCACCTGTTACGCCGGTACGGACACCTTGCCCGAGTTTCTCGCGCAGGCCGACATCCTCGTCTGCCTGCTGCCGCTGACAGACGAGACCCGCGGCATCCTCAATGCCGATCTGTTCGCGCGCCTGCCGCGCGGAGCAGGGCTCGTCAATGTCGGGCGTGGCCCGCATCTCGTCCAAGCCGATTTTCTCGCGGCGCTCGACAGCGGCGCACTGTCCGGTGCGGTGCTCGACGTTGCCGATCCCGAGCCGCTGCCCGCCGGCCATCCGTTCTGGAGCCATCCGCGCATCCTGCTGACGCCGCACAATGCCAGCATGACGACGCCTGATACGGCCGTCGATTTCGTGCTCGACGTCATCGCGCGCCACCGCCGCGGCGAAGATCTGCCGGGGCGTGTTGATCGCAGTCGCGGCTATTAGGGCAATCGCATGAGCATCGGCGCAAGCAGGCCTGATCCGATCGTTGCCGAAGCGCAGGCGCCCGTGTTGTCGGTCGCGGGCCTGACCACGTCCTTTCTGCGCGAGCGGCAATGGATTCCCGTCGTCCGCGACGTGTCGTTCGATATCGCGGCCAAGGAAACCGTGGCGATCGTCGGCGAGTCCGGTTCGGGCAAGAGCGTCACCGCGCTTTCCATCATGCGGCTCATTCCGAAGGAGAGCGGCCGGGTCGAGGGGCGCGTCACGCTCGCGGGCCGCGATCTGCTGACGCTGTCCGAAGCGAGCATGACGGATGTCCGTGGCAACGATGTCGCCATGATCTTCCAGGAGCCGATGACGAGCCTCAATCCGGTGCTCACCATCGGCTTCCAGATCGCCGAGGCGCTGATCCAGCATCGCGGCCTGTCGCGCGCGGCGGCGGAGGCCGAGACCATCCGTCTGCTCGATCGTGTCCGCATTCCCGCGGCGGCGTCACGCTTCCACGAGCATCCGCATCGTTTCTCCGGCGGCATGCGCCAGCGTGTGATGATCGCGATGGCGCTCGCCTGCAAGCCGAAGCTGCTGATCGCGGACGAGCCGACCACGGCACTCGACGTCACCATCCAGGCGCAGATCCTGGAGCTTCTGAAGGAGCTCCAGCAGGAGGAGGGGATGTCGATCCTCTTCATCACCCACGACATGGGCGTGGTCGCGGAGATCGCCGATCGTACCGTGGTGATGTATGGCGGGCAGGCGGTCGAGACCGATGCGACCGCGCGCATCTTCGCAGCACCCTCGCATCCCTACACAAGCGCGCTGCTCGCGGCTGTGCCGCGTCTCGGCTCGATGGGCGGGCGGACGCGGCCGATGCGGTTTCCGATCGTCGACAAGGTGACGGGCACCTCGGACGAGCCGACGGAGACGCCCGACACGGTCTCGATGGCCGAGCGGCCGCTGCTCGAAGTCGCCAACCTCACCACACGCTTTCCGATCCGCTCCGGCTTGTTCGGCAAGGTTTCGGGCCGCGTCCACGCGGTCGAGAACATCTCCTTCACCCTGCGCGCCGGCGAGACGCTGGCGCTGGTCGGCGAATCCGGTTGCGGCAAATCGACGACAGGCCGTTCCATCCTCAAGCTGACGGAGCCGGACAGCGGCACCGTCCTGGTCGACGGCCAGGACGTCCTCGCCATGAACGCCCGGACCTTGCGCGACTTCCGCAAGCAGATGCAGATCGTATTCCAGGATCCGTTCGCGAGTCTCAATCCGCGCATGTCGGTGGGGACGGCGATCGCAGCGCCGCTGCTCGCCAACGGGCTCGCTACGGCCTC
Organism: Bradyrhizobium sp. LA6.8; assembly: GCF_040547935.1. Classification (NCBI taxonomy): domain Bacteria; kingdom Pseudomonadati; phylum Pseudomonadota; class Alphaproteobacteria; order Hyphomicrobiales; family Nitrobacteraceae; genus Bradyrhizobium; species Bradyrhizobium sp. LA6.8. The sequence goes on along the minus strand of NZ_JBEPQQ010000004.1, from coordinate 313,224 downwards.
GCAGGCGCGCGACAAGGTAGCCGACCTCCTCGTACGCGTCGGCCTGACCGCGGACATGGCCGCGCGCTTTCCGCACGAATTCTCCGGCGGCCAGCGCCAGCGCATCTGCATTGCGCGCGCGCTCGCGCTCAGGCCGAAGCTGATCGTTGCGGACGAAGCGGTCTCCGCCCTCGACGTCTCGGTCAAGGCGCAGGTCGTCAACCTGATGCTCGACCTCCAGGCCAGCATGGGCCTTGCCTATCTCTTCATTTCCCACGATATCGCGGTGGTCGAACGCATGAGCCATCGCGTCGCCGTGATGTATCTCGGCGAGATCGTCGAGACCGGCCCGCGCGCAGCCTTGTTCGGCAATCCGCAGCATCCCTACACGAAGAAGCTGATGGCCGCGGTGCCGGTGCCCGATCCATCGCGCCGCCGCACGAAGCGCGAGACCTCGAACGACGAGATCCGAAGCCCGGTGCGCGCACCGGATTATCAGCCGCCGGTCCGGCAGTATCGTGAAGTCTCGCCCGGCCACGTCGTCCAGGTCTGGGGCGAGGAATGGTCGGCCTAGCGCGCGAAGGCGCGCAGCGGATGCTTTCGAGAACGCACGATAATATCGTGCCATGATCTGCCGCACACGTTAACGGTGTCGTCCTTCGCGATGCCAAGCCTGTGAAATCGTGCTGAAATCACAATGAATTCACCTCGTCGCGACGGAGTGCGACCGCCTGCCACAATCTATATGCTAATCCGGCGAAGCTGGACCGTCGGCCGTCGATCTCCGATAATGCATCGACTCGGAAAGGCCGACGCAGACGTGCCTTTCACGGATGGAATATTGAAATGACACAAGCAGGCGTCTACGGGCAGAGGCTCGGGCGGGGCTTTCACGTGAAGGAAGCTCCGGTTCTGATCACGCGCTCGCTGCGCAGCGCGGAGCTCGCGGTCACCGAAGTCCGCAATGACAAGCCGACGTCCGAACTTTCCGGCTCGTTGCCGGCTGAAGATGCTTACCTTGTCAGCCTGAAGCTCCGCGACTATCCCGCTTGCGAATGTTGGGAGGAAGGCCGCTACGTCACCAGGGAGGATATTCGTGCGGGCGCGACCTATCTGTACGACCTCAAGCGCGACCCGCGCTATGTGATCGACAAACCGTTTCACTCGCTCTTCTTCTATTTGCCGCGCTCGGCCCTTCACGACATGGCGAGGCAACCCGGCGCGCCGCGCATTGGCGAGCTCAGTTACGAGCCCGGCGTGGGCCATGACGATGGGGTCATCCGTCATATCGGCGCCAGCTTGCAGGAAGCACTGCGTCGGCCTGACGAGACCAACCAGCTTTTCGTCGATCACATGATGCTCGCGCTCACCGCCCACGTCGCCCAGACCTATGGCGGGCTGAAGCCTGTCGCAGAGCCTAACCGCGGCGGCCTCGCGCCATGGCAGGTGAAGCGCGCCTGCGACCGGCTCGACTCCGATCTCTCAGGCAAGGTCGCGCTGGAGCAGATCGCGACCGAGCTCGGCCTTTCGGTCAGCCACTTTTCACGCGCATTCCGGATCTCCACCGGCCTGCCGCCGCATCAATGGCTGCTGCGCCAGCGCGTGAAGGCGGCCACGCAGTTGATGACCGTCCGCAACCTGCCGTTGTCCGAGATTGCGATCTCGGCCGGATTTGCCAATCAAAGCCATTTCACGCGGGTGTTCACCCAGATGGTCGGCGTTAGTCCGGGCGCATGGCGCCGCGAAACCCATGGCGGGCGGGACGCGTAGAGCGTTTTCGCGTCAAAATCAGAATCCAAATCTGGACCGCTTCGCCAGCGAGATCGCCATCTGACGTGGCGCAACGCGGGACAGCTTGCGAACTCACGGCGGCTGTCAGTTCGCGCTTCTGCGCTCCCGCGTATGCAACGATGCAAACTTAGTCCTCCTGAGATCGTGACTGGATGGAGCGGCAGGGAGCATCAGTATGTGAACAGTCTCATAGTCCATCACTCTCTTTTCGAGCTAACTCTCCCCCAAGAAATTGCTGCACCCGGAGCTGATTGACAGACACGGGTGAGATGCAATGCCTGCGAAGCCGCGAGCTCGCAGCTTTGGACTGGCCCTCGTCTTGGTTACGAGCAAGCCAGCCCCATCACTCAGCCACATCTTTTGGAAATTGGAATCAAGGGCATCGCGAAGCGCGTCCACGCAGCTTCTAATCGGGGTCGGCCGGTAGGCTGCTACTTATTGAGGAGCCCCCAATGAAGATAGGCAACGCAGTTTCCAGCGCGTTTTCCCTGACGAGGTACGCCGGTAATCTTGGGATCGCCCGTTCCAGTCTTATCAAGTCGGCCCATCTCCTCGAAAGAATTGGGCTCGCAGCCGTTGGGGCCTCTTGCGGCCTCTATGTGGGTGCGACCCTGTTGCGTCAGAAAGGCGGGCTTTTTGAAAGCGGCTGGATCGTGCTGCTAACAATGCTCTACGGAGCTCTCAGCTATTATGTTGGAATTGATTTGTCCCGGTCTGTCGCTCGGAGGTCGATTTCGAGCACCTCGGAAGAATACAACGGCTCTGAGGTTGCTGAGATCATGAGTGCGGCCGGTACGTTCGGCGCGGCGATTGCAGCAACTCTGTCCGTCAGCATCCTTGTCCTTGATCAAAGCCTACCCAATGCGCTGATAGCGTTTCTCGCCGGCTGTTGGGTCGTTGGGTCTTCGCTTCAAGTTGCGGCGGGAACGATGGCGCGCAACTACGAAGTGCCCAAGGACGAAGAATGAAGACAATTGTGCTCACGGAAAAACGTCTGCTTGGCGTCGTGATGTGGGCACCAGTGCCAGTGCTGACGTCAGGTCTGAAGGCGAGTGGTTGACGGCTCATCGCAACTTCTGTCGTTCAACGCTGCGTGCAGACGATTTTTAGTAGCGCGACCGTTTTCATCGAGCAATGTCCTTGCTTGGAAGCGGCATCGGTACTGAGCAACCTAAGTTATCGCGCAACAAACAAGACGTGCCATCATGGTGGCGTTGGGATATTGTCCCCGCGCCGTGGTCCAAAATTCTGCTAACCGCCAACCGCACGATCGGTGGAGCCAATGCAGATTGCGGAGTGGCTCGAGAAGCTGGGGCTTGGACAATACGCAGAGCGTTTTGTCCAAAATGGGATCGACATGGGCGTCCTTCCCGAACTGATGGCCGAGGACTTCGATAAGCTCGGAGTCCTGCTTGGCCATCGCCGCAAAATGCTGCGTGCCATTGCCGACCTCGATCCAGCCGCGTTGATCGCATCGCCGGCTCCTCCTCACGACGCCGAGCGGCGTCACCTGACCGTTATGTTTTGCGACCTGGTCGGCTCGACTGCGCTCTCCGCGCGTCTCGATCCCGAGGATATGTGGGAAGTGATCCGGGCCTACCGCGCCGCTTGTGCGGGTGTCATCGCTGCTTATGACGGCAGGATCGCCAGGTTCGTCGGTGACGGAATACTGGTCTATTTCGGCTATCCCCGCGCCCACGAGGACGATGCGGAGCGCGCAGTGCGAGCGGGCCTCGACACCATCGCTGCGGTCGGGCGACTCAGGACGGGCGCCACCGAACGGGTTGAACTGCGGATCGCAATCGCGACCGGGCTTGTGGTGATCGGCGACCTCATCAGCGGCGATGCGTCGGAGGAGCACGCAACGGTCGGCGATACACCAAACCTTGCTGCCAGGCTTCAGAGCCTGGCCGAACCGGGAGTGGTCGTCGTCGCCTCGTCGACGCGCCGGCTGCTTGGCGATCTCTTCACTTTTCGCAATCTCGGCCGCCGCGAGGTCAAGGGGATAGCCGAACCCATCGCGGTCTGGGCGGTCGAGGGGGCGGCCGCGTCGGAGAGTCGCTTCGAGGCGGTCCGCGCAGCGCGTTCGATCGGCTTTGTCGGTCGCAAGGAGGAGATCGAATTCACGCTCTCGCGCCAGCGATTGGCATGGCAGGGGCAGGGCCAGATGGTGTTGATCTCCGGCGAAGCAGGCATCGGCAAGTCGCGCATCGTCGCAACGCTGTCCGAAAACCCCGCGTTGGGGGCGCACCGCCGGGTGCGATATCAGTGTTCGCCCTACCACACCAACAGCGCGCTTCATCCCTTTGTCGCGCAGCTGGAGCGCGCAGCCGGTATCCGCTCGCACGACACGCCGGGGCAAAAGCTCGACAAGCTTGAGGCAATGCTGGCGCTTGGAACGCAACAGGTCGCCCGGGCGACACCGCTCATTGCGGCTCTCCTTTCGATTCCAACCGGCGACCATTATCCGCCGCTTGGTTTGAGCCCGGCGCAGCAGCGGCGACAGACATTTGCCTCGCTTCTCGATCAGCTCGAGGGGTTGGCGCGAGAGCAGCCCCTGCTGGTAATCTGCGAGGATATGCATTGGGCCGATGCCACGACACTTGAACTGTTCGATCTCGGCGTCGACCGGATCAGGGGACTGCCGATACTCATGCTCATGACATCCCGGCCAGAGTTCGAGCCCTCCTGGTCGGGCCTCGCCAACGTCAGCCTGTTGCGGCTCGACCGGCTCGACCGGCAGGACACGCGTGCGCTGGTCGAGCAGGTGACCGTTGGCCGCCAGCTGCCGCGCGAGATGATGGAGCAGATCATCGACAAGACGGACGGCATCCCGCTATTCGTCGAGGAACTGACCAAGATGGTGCTGGAGTCCGGACTGCTCGTCGAGGATTCCGGACGCTATCGCCTCGATAGTCCGCTCCCGCCGCTCGCTATTCCCGCGACGCTGCAGGATTCGCTGATGGCGCGGCTCGACCGGCTGGCTCCCGTCAAGGAGGTAGCGCAGATAGGCGCCGCCATCGGCCGCGACTTTTCATACGCGCTGCTAAGATATGTGACAGGACGCGATGATCTGACGCTGAGCGCTGCGCTGGGGCAACTCGAAGAGGCGGAACTGCTGGTGCGTCGCGGGACACCGCCCGACGCAAACTATAGCTTCAGGCACGCTCTCGTTCAGGAAGCGGCCTATGAAGGCCTGCTCAAGAGCAAACGGCAGGTGCTTCACAAGCGCATCGGCGATGTCCTGCGCGAGAAATTTCCCGTCGTTGCCGAGACTGAGCCGGAAGTTCTGGCACACCACTTCACCGAGGCGGGGCTGAGCGAGATCGCCCTCGAATGGTGGCGCAAGGCGGGCCAGCAAGCGCTGAAGCGCTCGGCCTATTCCGAGGCGATCGCGCATCTGGGCAAGGCGATTGCGTCCGCCGATGAGGTGCCGGATGATCCCCGCCGGATGATGAGCAGGCTGCATCTTCAAATCGAGTATGGCCGTGCATTGCGAGGCAGCCTCGGCCACAGCGCTCCCGAAACGGTAGCCGCATGGACGCGTGCCCGACAGTTCGCTGCCGACATCAACGATCCCGTTGAACTCGCGCCGGTCCATTCGGGTCTCTTCAATGCTTGCCTGACACACGGCGAACTCGCTCCGATGCGGGAGCTGGCGGATGCCATCAGGAGCGCCGCTGACCGACGACCGGACTCACCGGTGGCCGCCGTCGTTGCACATTGGACGGGCGGGGTTACCTGCTGGTTCGGCGGTGACTACTTGAACGCGAGGGTGCATCTCGAGCAGGCACTCGAGATCTATGGAGCCGAGCCGGATCCCGCGACGTTCAGGGCTTCGGCACTGGATCTCCCGTTCGTGATCATGAGGTTTCTTGCCCTGGTGCTTTGGCCGCTTGGCAAGATCGCGCGCGCACGCCGCCTCGCCGCCGAAGCGGTGAGTGCTTCGGGAGAAAAGCGGGCGCTGTCCCAGGCCAACGCGCTGGTTCATCGCGCTGTGTTCGACGGACTATGCGGAGGCATGTTGCAGCAAACGGAGACGATCCTGGCGCTCGGTCTCGCGCGCGACCACACGATGCCGTTGTATGTGGCCGCCGGCACCTACCTGGATGGCCTCGCCAAGTGGCGTGCCGGCGACCAAATGACCGGACTGACGGAAATGCGTCGCGGCTGGACCTTGCTGCACGAGAATGACTGCTATCTCTGTGAGCCGTTTTGGGGGATGCATGTCGCCTTGGCGAACGCAGCGTCGGGCCAACTCGAAACCGGGCTGGAAATCTTGAGCGAATTGATCGCATGGACCGGGCAATCCGGCCAGCATTGGCTTGATGCCGAGCTGCATCGCGCCCGCGGTGAGCTTTTGTCGCGTCTTGATCCTTCGGACGAAGCCAGTGCCGAAGCTTCCCTCAAGCGAGCGCTTGAGATCGCACGACACCAGCAGACGAAGACTTTCGAGCTGCGCAGCGCCCTTGGACTTGCTCGCCTGCACAAGAGAAATGGCCGAGCAGGCGGGGTATCCGAAGTGCTCGCTCCCGTGCTGGCCGAATTCGATGTGGAGCGAAATCTTTCTGAAGTCGTGGAAGCGAAAGAGCTGCTCGAGCAAGTGCATTAGGCACGTGCCGTTTTCCCCCGGTCTGGGGGCAGGGAATGACAGTCAGGAATTCACGTGCACGAAATCCCGCAGCAGCGGATAGATTTCGTTATTCCACCGCTTGCCCGAGAACACGCCGTAATGGCCGACGCCGGCCTGCATGTGGTGGACGCGGCGATAGGCGCGCACACCGGTGCAGAGGTCTTGCGCGGCGAGCGTCTGGCCGATCGAGCAGATGTCGTCCTTCTCGCCTTCGACCGTCATCAGTCCCATGCGGCTGACGGCCTTGGTGTTCACGGGACGGCCACGGTGCATCAACTTGCCTTGCGGCAACAGGTGCTCCTGGAACACGTCACGCACGGTCTCGATGTAGAACTCGGCCGGCAGGTCCATCACGGCGAAATATTCGTCGTAGAAGGTCTTGATGCTCGCGGCCTTCTCCTTCTCGCCCTTGGCGATATGGTTGGCGAGATCCATGTGCTGCTTGATGTGGCGCTCGAGATTCATCGAGACGAACGCCGTGAGCTGCACGAAGCCGGGATAGACCTTGCGGAGCGCGCCGCGGCATTGCACCGGCACGTAGTTGATCAGGTTCTGCTCGAACCAGTCGATCGGCCTGCTCTTGGCAAACTCGTTGACCCTGGTCGGCTGGATGCGGGTGTCGATCGGGCCCGCCATCAGCGTCAGCGTCGCAGGCCGCGAGGGGTGGTTGCCCTCGCACATGACCGCGGCGGCCGCGAGGGCCGAGACCGAGGGTTGGCAGATTGCGACCATATGCGGACGCGGGCCCAATTGGCCGAGGAAGTCGATGAGATGGTCGGTGTAATCGTCGAGCCCGAAGCGGCCTTCGCGGCGTGGAATGTCGCGCGGATTGTGCCAGTCGGTGATGTAGACGTCGTGATCCTGCAGCAGCGTTTTCACGGTGCCGCGCAGCAGCGTGGCGAAATGGCCCGACATCGGCGCCACCAGCAGCATGCGCGGCTGCTCCGGCACGCCGTCCTTCCTGAAGTGCAGCAGCGAGCCGAATGGCGTCGCGTAGGCGACCTCCTCGGTGACGCCGACCTCACGGTTGCCCACCATCACGCTGTCGATGCCGTAGGCCGGACGGTGATAGGTGAGGGTGGAGCGCGAGATCAGCTCCAGCGCGGCGGAGAGCCGGCCGACGACCTGATCCGATAGGCCCTGCGGCACCAGATTGAGGAATCTGAGCGCGGACGAAGCTCCCGCCCGCCACGGTGCGGTGAGGTCCATATGGTTCTGAAAGGCCTGATAATACATCGACATCATACTGAAACGCCCACCTTCCCGTGCTGTCATGCAATATCGAAGCCAAACGGGAGCCCTACCGCCCTCAAAACTGGCACATCGCTTGCTCCTCCTTTTGCGGGAAGCACAGGTCATGAGCACTCCCGCGGGCCGGGCGGCGTGCAAGTCACAGGCGTAGGGAATGGGCCATATGGCGAAGGCGACACTGACGATCAGCAGCAAGAACTATTCGTCCTGGTCGCTGCGCGGCTGGCTGCTGACGAAATTTTCCGGGCTCGATTTCGAGGAGATCGTCACCGCGCCGGACGACGCCTCGGCGCGCGCTGAAATCCTGCTGCTGTCGTCGTCGATCCTGGTGCCGTGCCTGCGCCACGACGGCGCCGTGGTCTGGGATACGCTGGCGATCGCCGAATATCTCAACGAGGCGATGCCGGATGCCGGTCTGTTGCCTGATGACCGCGTCCAGCGGGCGCATTGCCGCTCGATCTGCGGCGAAATCCATTCCGGCTTCACAACGTTGCGCGCTTCGCTGCCGGTCAATCTGAAGGGACACTTCCCCGGCTTCAAGATCTGGTCGCGCGCGCAGGCCGACATCGACCGCGTCTGCTCCATCTGGCGCGACTGCCTGGAGAAATCAGGCGGTCCCTTCCTGTTCGGCGCAAGGCGCACCATGGCGGATGCGATGTACGCCCCCGTGGTGACGCGCTTCGTGACCTATGACGTCAAGCTCGAGCCGCTGCTGAAGGCCTATGCCGATACCATCATGGCCATGCCCGAGTTGAAGGAATGGATCGCGGCGGCCAAGGATGAGCCGGCCGAGATCGAGGAGCTCGAGGTCGAATATTAGGCAGGCCTGGCGCCCGCCTGCCTGTTTTGGGAGCGAGACCCGGGCTGCCGCAGCCGGCCGCCATGTCTTTGAAGCCGTTAACTTTTAGCACCCGCAGCCGGCTCGGGCCGGCCCACGTGCTGCGCAGATATTGTATACGCGTGCGGGCTTGTTGCGACATCTAGCCGTGAACAGCCGCGTACACGGCGTTCCGGCTGATTCGGACGTGATTCGTTCGGGCCGCGTTCCGTTCGTTAAGGCAGAGCGCGGCCCCGTTGCATTTTGAGACAGACGCCGCTCGTCAGGCGAAGCCCGAGTGCTTGACGCGCGGCACGCGCCAGCCGATGACGGTCGCTTCCACCGGGACGCCGGCCGCATCGTTCTGCCAGCGGCCCTCGACATAGCGGCAGGCGAACGGCAGCTGATACGTTCCGCTATGGTCCTCACACAGCACTTCGACCGGCAGGCCAGGGGGCGGTTCTCCGGCGCCATCGAACTCCGCTAGACGTCTATCGCGCGTTGCCATTCCAAAAATCTCCCCTAATCAAAGTCGCGGAAACAGCGCCCACTTCTTCTTCCGCGCACGGTTCACTGCTCCCCGTCCAAGGGAACAAGCCAAGCTCAACGCGAGAATGCGGTACGAGTGTGGTAGCCTCCGGCGTCGGCGAGCAAAAAGCGCACATTGCCGTGATTGATTTGGACGAGGAACCTGCATGCTGCTTCGAAGCGCCGGCGTTTGTTTCGCGATGTTGTTGCTCGCCACGCTGGCGATGGCGCCGGTCCGCGCGCAAGACGTGCCCGGCATCGAGATCTGTACCGTCGAGAAGACCATGGAGCGGCGCACGAGCTGCCTGCAGAGCAACGTCGACTTCCTGCAGAAGACGATCACCAAGCTGACGCTCGATCATCAGCAGAAGCTCGATGCCGCCAACCGCCAGATCGACGCGCTGAAGACGCTTGTGGCCGGCCTGCAGAAGACGCTGGGCGATCTCCAGGCCGTGCAGGTGAAGATCGCGGACGATCTGAAGAAGAAGCAGGACGCGCCGCCACCGAAGGACGCGGCGAAATAGGCGTCGCCGTCACGCGACGCGATAGCGCTCCATCACGCCGCGATCGGGCTCATAGCCGAGCCCGGGTCCCGAGGGCACCGCGACGTGGCCGGTGGCATCGACATCGGCGCGGCCGCCCCAGAGACACGCTTCGCGCTTCAGATAGAACATCTCTACCAACCCGTCGTCGCGCGTCGCCAGCAGGTGCAATGTCGCCAGCAGGCCCGGACCGAAATACGGGGAGTGCGGAACGATCTTGACGCCGAGCTGATCGGCGAGTGCGGCGACCTTCAAAAATTCCGTGATGCCGCCGACCTTGGTCACCGACGGCTGGGCGTGGCTCACCGCGCCTGCATTCATCATCTGGCGGAATTGATACTCCGTGCAGGCGTTCTCGCCGGCGGCGACGCCGAGCCCGCCCTTGCGGTGGACCGCGGCGAGCGTGGTAAAATCCTCCGGCGGCCAGACCGGCTCTTCCAGAAACATCGGCTGCGCGTCCTCGCACGCCTTCGCAAATGCGATCGCCTGCTCGCCTGTGAGCGGGCAGTTCATGTCGACCATCAGCGGGATGCCGGGCCCGATGGCCTCGCGCGCGGCAAACACCGCCGGCGTCGTGGTCTCGTGCAGCTTGATGGCGCCATAGCCGAGCGCGAGCGCCTTCTTGCATTCGCCCGTGATGTTCTCAGGCGAGCCAATTCGCAACAGGCTCGCATAGGCAGGAATGGACGAGCGCCTGGTCTCGCCGATCAGGCGATGCAGCGGCACGGCCTCGATCTTCGCAGCCAGGTCCCACAGCGCGATGTCGAGCCCTGATATCGCGAACATGGTGATGCCGTAGCGGCCGAACAGATGCAGGTTGCGCTGGATCTGTTCCATCACCGCGGGAATGCCGGCGGCATCGGGAACCTTCAACCCGCGGGCCTGCGGCGCGATCATCTCCTCGACGGCGCTTCGCGTGGTGCGCGGGGAGACATAGGCAAAGGCATCGCCCCAGCCGGTCAGTCCGGCATCGGTCGTGACCTCGACCAGCACCATGTCGAGCGCGGAGATTGCGGACGCGCCCTGGCGAAAGCTCGCGACACCGGCGTCATAGGGGATGCGGATATGGTGCGCCCGCACATCGGTGATTTCCATGACGCGGTTCCTCTTTCTGGTGAGCGGTTGCAACGAGTGTAGCTGCGAATGCCGGGGCGTTGCCAGTGGCTATTCTGGAACTATTCTCATGCGAGGACAGCAATGCCGATCAAGCGAGGCGGTGGCCGTCAGCGCATCATCGCCAGGCTTCGAACGAGGGCCCTTGACGCATGAACCCAGCCCAGCGCGCGCTCTGGTATATCGAGAGCCATCTGGCCGAGCCGATGACGCTCGACGAGATTGCGGCGATATCTGGCGTGTCGCGGTTCCACATTGTGCGGGCGTTTGCCGCGGCCACCGGACTTCCGGTGATGCGCTACGTGCGCGCGCGGCGGTTGACGGAAGCGGCGCGCAGTCTTGCGAACGGCGCGCCGGACATCCTGTCGCTGGCGCTGGAGGCGGATTACGGCTCGCACGAAGCGTTCACCCGCGCGTTCCGCGACCAGTTTGGCACCACACCCGAGGTGGTGCGGGCGGCAACGTGCCTCGACAAACTCAAGCTTCAGGAGCCGATCCTCATGGATTCCACCATGCTCGACCATCTGGTCCCGCCGCGTTTCGAAGCCGCGAAGGCCTTCCTCGTCGCCGGCCCCGCCGAGCGCATCTCCTGCGACAACGGCGCCGCTATTCCGGGACTGTGGCACCGCTTCCATCAGGAAGTCGCCGACATTCCCGCGCGCGTCGGCCAGGGAAAATCTCAAGTCGCCTATGGCGTCTGCTGCAACGGCGATGATTCCGGCAATTTCGACTACATCGCCGGCGTCGAGGTCGCCGATTTCTCCGACCTGCCGCGCCGCTTCGGTCGCATCCGCATTCCCGAGCAGCGCTACGCGGTGTTCACCCACACCGAGCACGTCGCCTCGATCCGCCGCACCGTCAACACGATCTGGAATCAGTGGCTGCCGGCGTCCGGCCTGAAGGCCGCGGATGCGCCGAACTTCGAGCGCTATGACGAGAAATTCGATCCCGCGACCGGCAATGGCGGCTTCGAGATTTGGATACCAGTGCGGGAGTAAGCACGATCCGGACCCGAAGGGCCGCGTTCGCGCAAAGTGCGCAGCGATTTTCCGAAGAGATCATGCTCGAACAAGACCTAAAGCGCGATATGTCATCGCGCTTTACGTTGCAACGCTGGCATACCATCCCGCTTGCTTGGCAAGCCCCGGCGACTTTGTCATAACCGCAGGCAAATCTTGCGTGTGGGGCCCGTGCCGGACATCCCGTGCAAGCCATAACAAGCAGCCGGGAGGGTCCCCATGTCCAACGTTCGCGTTCTCGCCACCGACCTCGAATTTCCCGAAGGGCCGGTGGTGATGCCGGACGGCTCGGTGGTGCTGGTGGAAATTCGCGGCCAGCGCCTGACCCGAATCTATCCCGACGGCCGCAAGGAGGTCGTCGCCAAGGTGCCGGGCGGCCCGAACGGCGCAGCCCTCGGCCCCGACGGCAAGATCTACATCTGCAACAATGGCGGCTTCTCCTGGATTCCGACCGGCAAGATGATCATGCCCGGCCCGCAGCCGGACGGCTATCTCGGCGGCTCGATCCAGCGCGTCGATCTGCAATCGGGCAAGGTCGAGACCGTCGTGACCAAATGCGGCGAGCACGATCTGCGCGGGCCGAACGACCTCGTCTTCGACAAGCATGGCGGCCTCTGGTTCTCCGATCTCGGCAAGCGCCGCGCCCGCGAGATGGATGTCGGCGGCATGTATTATCTCAAGCCCGGCATGACCGAGATCGTCGAGGTCGTGCATGGCGTGCTGCCGGCCAACGGCATCGGCCTGTCGCCGGACGAGAACACCGTCTACATCGCGGAGACGCCGACGGGGCGGCTCTGGGCCTATGAGCTGTCCGCGCCCGGCACGCTTAAGCCGCGCGAGGTGATCTACCGTGGCGAGCGCGGCAAGCCGATCTGCGGCCTCGGCGGCTACCAGATGTTCGACTCGCTCGCGGTGGAGGCGAACGGCAATGTCTGCGTCGCCACCCTCGTCTCCGGCTGCATCTCGGTGATCGCGCCTGACGGTACGCTGGTCGAGCAGGTTCCGACCGGCGACCGCGTCACCACCAACATCGCCTTCGGCGGCGAGGGGCTGAAGACCGCCTACATCACGCTGTCGGGCAAGGGCGAGCTGATCGCCATGGACTGGCCGCGCGGCGGTTTGCCGTTGAACTTTCTGAATAAGTGAATGTATCTGAGCAGCCGTGCCGATGCGTCCGTCGTCATTCCGGGATGCGTGCGCCAGCACGCAGGCCCGGAATCCATAACCCCGAGCGGTGATTGTGGATTCCGGGCTCGCGACGTCGTCGCGCCCCGGATGGACGGCAGTCATTATGGAGAGAGAAATGCCCTGGCCTGATCCCGTCACCCTGCGTGGGCAGCACGCCCGTCTCGAGCCGCTGTCGAAAGAGCATCGCGAGGGGCTGGTGGAGGCCGTGAAGGACGGCGAGCTCTACACGATCTGGTACACCGCGATCCCGACGCCGGAGAACGTGGCCAAGGAGATCGACCGCCGCTTGGGCCTCCAGGCCGCAGGCTCGATGCTGCCGTTCACCGTGTTCGATGCCGGCGGCAAGATCGTCGGCCAGACCACCTATATGAACATCGATGCCGCCAACCGCCGCGTCGAGATCGGCTCGACCTGGTATGCGAAGAGCGCGCAGCGCGGCCCGCTCAACACGCAGTGCAAGATTCTGCTACTGACGCACGCCTTCGAGACGCTGAACTGCATCGCGGTCGAATTCCGCACGCATTTCTTCAACCATCAGAGCCGCCGCGCCATCGAGCGCCTGGGCGCCAAGCAGGACGGCATCCTGCGCAGCCACCAGGTCACGCCCAACGGCACGCTGCGGGACACCGTGGTTTACAGCATCACCGCCGCCGAATGGCCGACGGTGCGGACGCATTTGAACTATCAACTCAACGACAAGCCGCGCTGAGCGGCCGAGGCACCATGGACAGATTCGATTATGTGATCGTCGGCGCGGGCTCCGCCGGCTGCGTACTGGCCAGCCGGCTCAGCGAAGATCCGAACGTGAGCGTCTGCGTGCTCGAGGCGGGCCCGAGCGACTGGCATCCCTACATCCATCTGCCGGCGGGCTTCATCAAGACCTTCCACATGAAGAGCATCAACTGGGCCTACCAGCAGGAGCCGGGGCCCTACACCGGCGGGCGCAGCATCTATGCGCCGCGCGGCAAGACGCTCGGCGGCTCGTCCTCGATCAACGGCCACATCTACAATCGCGGCCAGCGGATGGATTTCGACACCTGGGCGCAGATGGGCAATCGCGGCTGGGGTTATGCCGACGTGCTGCCTTACTTCAAGCGGCTGGAAAAGCGGGTCGGCGAGGGCGAGGACACCTATCGCGGCCGCGACGGCAACCTCACCGTCACCACCATGGACTGGCGCGATCCGCTCTGCGAGGCGTTCATGGAAGGCGCGGTCTCGCTCGGCATTCCCCGCAACCCCGATTACAACGGCGCTAAGCAGGAAGGCGTCTCCTACTGCCAGCGCACCATCGACAAGGGCCTGCGCGTCTCCGGCTCGACCGCGTTCCTCAAGCCCGCGATGAAGCGCCCGAACGTGCATGTGCACACCCACGCGCACGCGACCGAGATCATTTTTGAAGGCAAGCGCGCCGTCGGCGTGCGCTACAGCAAGGGCGGCCGCGGCGGCACGCCGGTCGAAGTGCGCGCCAACAAGGAAGTGATCCTGTCCGGCGGCACCTATAATTCGCCGCAGCTGCTTCAGCTCTCCGGAATCGGCTCACCCGATCTGCTCGGCGCGCACGGCATCGCGGTGCGCCATGCGCTGCCGGTCGGCGAAGGTCTGCAGGATCATTACGCCCCGCGCACCGTAGCGCGCGTGAAGGACATCAAGACCATCAACGAGCTCCGCCGCGGCTTCTCGCTGTGGATCGAAGCTCTGAAATGGGCGACGGCGCGCCGCGGCCTGCTCTCGCTGTCGCCGACCATGGTCTATTGCTTCTGGCACTCCGGCGAGAGCGCGGACTCGTCCGACTTGCAACTCACCTTCACGCCGGCGAGCTACAAGGAAGGCGTGCAGGGCCAGCTCGAGGACGAGCCCGGCATGACGGTGGCCTCCTGGCAGCAGCGCCCCGAGAGCCGCGGCTATGTCCGCATCCGTTCGGCTGATCCGTTCGCGCCGCCAATCATCCAGACCAACTATCTCGACGCCGAGCTCGACCGCCGCGTCATCGTCGGCGGCATGAAGCTCGCACGGCGTTTGCTGAAGAGTGCGCCGCTGTCGCCCTATTACGCCTACGAGGATTTCCCGGGGCCGAACATCAACACCGACGACGAATTCCTCGCCGCCGCCACCGAACGTGGCACCACCACCTTCCACCCCGGCTGCACCTGCCGCATGGGCCCGGCGGACAGCACGTGGGCGGTGGTCGACGACCAGCTCCGCGTCCACGGGGTGGAGGGCCTCCGCGTCATCGACGCCTCAGTGATGCCGCGCATGATCTCGGCGAATTTGAATGCGTCCACTATGATGATCGCCGATCGTGCCTCGGATTTGATCCGCGGCAAGCAGCCGATGGAATCCGCGCGCGTGCCGGACGCCGCGGTGGCGTGAGATACTTCGCCTCTCCCCGCCTGCGGGGAGAACCCGGATCGCATCGAAGATGCGATCCGGGTGAGGGGGACTCTCCGCGAGTCAGATTTTCGCTTTCCAAGGGACTTGCCGATGACTATTGCCGCGATCATCGAGCAGCTGGAAACCGAGTGGAATACGGATGGCTTCTTCGATCGCGTCCGCAATGGCGATTATGATGCAACTCGAGGACAAGCGGTCCTTGCCATCTTGCGCGCAATCAAGATCGGCGACGAAAAGATGGTACCAAAGCGCTTGCTATCCTTGCTCTGGTATCTGCCGTCTTTCCTGGCTTGGCAGACCGAACGGATAGCCGAGAAGGGCGGAGACCGAACCGCCTATGAGCGCTTCGTGACCGAGATCCTCAATACTCTGCAAGAGGTCCTTGGCGTGCCGTAGAGCTATCTGCGTAGGGTGGGGTAGCGTAGCGTAGGCCCCCCTTTTTGTTTCCGCGTCGAGAGAAGTGGTGGGTTACGCTGACGCATGAACGAAAACTCAAATCATCCGGATGATGAAATTCCGACCATAAGCGCGGTCGATGCCATTCGCGCCAAGCCTGATATGTATGTCGGCGAATTTCCCACCGGCGCTCTGCTTTTGGCGCGCCTTGTAGAGACTTTGATCCTCCTGGACGCCGCCCCTCTGAGAGTGGGGCGCGCAGGTGCCTGGTATTCCGTGTATGCAGAGAGGGACTGGCTGATGAGGGAATCCGGAGTCATCTGTCTGGACGCATTCCAGCGCTTGATACCGCTGCCGAGCGGCGGCCGATTTTACGACAGAGCGGAAGTTATGCTGATGGCACTGGCCGACGCTGTCGTAACATCTGACATGAGCGGAGTTACCTGGATCAGCGGTGAGCCCGATAAGTGGCCGCTACGTGCCGATGTCGACTTGGCATTGCCTCTGCAAAAAGGGCGGACCGTCGCCTTTCACTATTTCAAACCTGATCCTTTGGATGGGTAGGCGCATTGTCGAAGCAATGCGCAGGCGGGAATCGATCAAATGGTGGCGTATGTCGGATTATGAGGGGCTCGGCGAACCAACCCGTTCTGAGGTTCGGGAGAAGATACGTGCCCTTGTCGGTGATGACGAAGCGCGTCAGAAAGTCTCGGATTGGGCAGCGCAGTGGGTTCGGCAGTTCGACCCCGGCATCGAAGATTCTCAGGTATGGCTAGCCATCACGAGGTTGTCCGGCGCAGACTTTCGCAGTTCTCCGACCACATATCTCCACGGAGGCGAGGATTTCGCTGCGTGGCTGAGGGATTTGGGAGAAAGCTAGATTTTATGATTGATGGAGCGGCCCAGATTGCGCCGTCGGGCAAAACACCGGCCGCCGCGAAAACCCGTCAACCCATCCCAGCAAAAATATTCCACTTTACCGAAATTCGGAATTGCGGCATAGATCGAAACAGCCCGGCCCATGGAAGAGGGGCGGTTCGCGAGTCGTTCGAAACGCGGGCCGGGTTGCGGTGGACGCGGCAGCGTCGGGCGCGAGAGGCTAAGGGCAGGGCGGATTGCTCTCCGTGAGCCCTGAGGCTTCGTGCGGACGAGCGGCGCTGTGTGCGTACGGCAAAACCGTGTGGGTTTTGCCTCTTGGTTTCTCACTGCTGAAATTGTTGATGTTTCAGACGCTATCCCCAAACCGCGATGGACCGGTTTGGGATGGTTCGTTCACGCTGCGGTCTCGGCGATCACCGGCTGGGCGCCAGTCCCGGCGGTATAGGCTTCGCGCAGCTTGTCGAGCGGGAGCGCGGCGTCGAGGGTGATGCCGGCGCGCTTGGCCATCGCGATCAGGGCCAGCTTCTTGCGGGAGGCGGCGGCGGTGTAGGTCTCGACCTCCCTGAGGTTCTTGTGGCCCGAGATCGACATGATCTCGAACGGGGAACAGCCGGCCTCGGCGAGGCGGACCAAGCAGAGCTTGCGCAGGCCGTGGCTGGTGCATTCGGGCAGTTCGGCGTCGTTGCACCATTCGCGTATGTGCTGGCCGAGATACTTGGCGGTGTAGACATTCCCCTCGCTGGTGACGAGGAAGCTGGTCGCGCCCGTGACTTTCATGGCCGCGATGGCTTTGGCGAGATCTCCATGCACCGGCACGTTGATGAAATGGCCGTTCGTGGTGCGGCCCTTCTGCGGCTGGTAGTCGGTGAGCACGCCGTTCTGGATGTGCTGCGGGCCGATCTGGCGGGCATCGGAAATGCGCACGCCGAGGTTCAGCATCAGTTCGAGGGCGAGGCGCGGCTTGCCGCCGAGCGGATACTTGGTGCGATAGGTCGCGACATGCGTCTCGGTCCACGTCATGAAGCCGCCGGTCTGCGGCTTGCGCGCGGTCTGCACGCCGGCACATGGATCGGCCGCGATCAGGTTCTCTCGCAGCGCCCACGACGTAAAATGACGCAAGGCTTTCAGCCAGTTGCTTTGCGCGCTCGGCGACTTGTTCGCGATGATCTGCTGCACATGGCTGCGCCGCAGCGCCCGGATCTTGGCGGTGCCGTACTTGATGCGGAACTGCTCCATGATCGGCTTGCGCAATTCGCGCGAAGTTTGGGCCTGTTGCTTCCAGTCGTTGCTGGCGAGGTAGCGGATGATCGCCGCCTCGACACTGCCCGGCAGGATCGCGTGCGTGCCCTTCGGCATGGCACCCTGGCCCGACGCGGCCAGCGCGTAGCTCGCCATGAATTCCGGGCTCCATGGCAGATCGGGCAGCGGGATACGCGGCCCTTGCCCGCGCCGGTAGTAGTAACGCGCCTTGCCGTGCCGATCGACGAAGCGATCGATATATTTCGGCAGTTTTAGTCTGAGCTTCATTGTCGCGGTTTCCCCTTTGCGCGGGGCGCCACGCCCCGATCGGGCGGAGATTCCCAAACCGGATTCGTCGCTGGAAGGCTTTTCACCGGGCCGTCCCCTGCTATCAGGCGCTCCCATTCGGCGACCTCTTTGGCGATCGCGGCGGCGTCGGCGCTTGGCAGAAGATCGGTACCGGCCACGACGATGATTGAGCCATCAGGGCCGACCCGCAGCTCCCGCAGCGGAAAGCCGGCATTCGTCACCGCCCGGACGGCCGCCTTGATGTCGCGTTGCCTGACCATGGTTTCGCTCCCATGCGCTTCATTCCGGCTTTAACTTCTTCGCGATGCGCTCGGCGATTCCTATCGATCGTCATCAGGTGATCATTCAATGGGTCGTCACTCACGGGACCAGAGCCTTTTCCCCTGACTGTCCTTCGGCAGGCGATGCCACCCCAGCAATTCCAGAATTGCCGCTATTCTGCGCTGATCGGCGGTGCCGATCTTCGACGCGTCGAAGAACAGGGCAAACTTGGCAACCTCACCGATCGTCACCTTGCTTCGCGTGGCGAGGAATTCCGCAATTGACTCTTCCCAGGCGTCGGCTTCAAAGCGTGCTTCCTGCTCGTGCTTGATGTAGCCGTGCTCAAACGCGCGATCCGGCCACCATGCGATACCTAGTCGATAGAGGTGCACGGCTTCGGCAAACAGTTGGTCGCGATCTTCGACCAAGCTGTCGATGTCGATGACCCCGGTCTTAACCGGCCAGAACCGGCGGCCGCCGCTTTCGTCGCGCAAATATGCTTCGCGGTTCGTCGTGCCGATGAATACGCATTGGCGAGGTTCCTCGACCTCGAAGCGACCATAGCTTGGGCGGTATTTTTCGACCTGTCGCGTGATGAAGCTTTTGAGCAACGTCGCTTCGGCCCTGTTCATGGCGTGCATTTCGCTGACTTCGATGAGCCACTTACCGCGCAGATGCTGGCTGACGTCCTTTCCGCTGCCGACGTCTGGCAACGCGTCCGAGAACCAAGGCCCTCCGAGGACGGCGCAGGTCGCCGATTTCATGGCGCCTTGCGGTCCCTCAAGTACGATCATGTGGTCGCATTTGCAGCCAGGCTCGCACACCCGCGCCACCATGGCGATTAGGAACATGCGGCCAACGGCCATCGTGTAGTCGGTTGGGTCGGCGCCAAGTTTGGTGGTGAGCCAGAAGTCGACGCGCTTCCGACCGTCCCATTGCAGACGATCGAGATAATCGAGCACGGGATGATAGGAGTTTTCGAGCGCGCGGGCAGCGATAGCATCACGCACGACGCCGCTGCCGACCTGCTTGAGCCCAGCCTTCTGCAAATATTCGGCCGCGTAGGCGACATCCTCATCGATGACGGCGCGCGGCTCGAATGGCGCCATGGGGCTGCCGATCGGATGCATCAGCATCGTCGTTCGTGTCATCGCGTCATGAGCGAAAGCGTCCTGCAGTCCGCTGTCGCGCCGCAATGCCAGCAATGCATTGGCGATGATCGGCAGCGGCCTTCCGCTATCGCTCTTGATGCAATCGTTCTGCCATTTGCCGCGTCGCGCTCTTGCGAGATTGATTACGTCGGGATCGTCGTCGGTCATGGACTACACCCCGCTCAAAACGGGACGCCATCGTCGGGCATATCCTTGCGCGGGCGCCGCCGCGGCCCCTGATCCTTGTCGCAGGCGCGGGCGCGGATCATGCAGATCGTCTTCTCCTTGCCGGTGTCGCGATCAGGCATCGTCTTTGTTACAGGATAGATTGTGATCCAGCGTTCCGCCCAATCCTCGATCTCGCCGGTGCCGAGAATCTGCTCGATGTCTCGCGCTAGAGTACTTGTGAGCTGTAGCACGAGAGGATCGTCCACCAGATCGAGGAGATAGCAGTCTCGTCCCCACAACTGCTCCTCGTGCCAGTCCTCAATCAGGACCGCCTTTCCTTCGGCGGGAAGATTGCTGCCGCGATAGATCTGGCTTGAAAAGATCGCGCTAACTTGTGGCATGGGTCGGCTCCCTCGGGTGAAAGCCGGCTTGCGCAGAAGCCACGACAGGAATATTTGAGGCGTATCAGACACTCAAAAAGCATTCCGGCCGGACTGCCTTAGCGCAGACCGGCCGTTGTGTTTGCCGGCTGGGTTCAGCCGACACCCATTCATCACATTTTCCGCAGGCGTTGGTTTCAATTCATTCGAGCTATCATTTTAGAACGTTTTGCCGGACCCGGACTCAGGCTCGAAGCCCAGCGACCGGGTTCCCCGGTTGGGCCACCCATAGCCATGCAACAGAGCAGGTGAGTAGCGTTGCCAGATCACCTGCACCGCTCGCTCTTCACCGCGATGCAATCCCGATTGCGCAAGTGCTGCCGCAGCAATACTGCATGCTGACGGGCATGTCTTCCTGCCGACTTGGCTGCGAGTCGGCTTCAATGGCGGAAATCGCTCGATCAATTCCAGCACCAACCCTGCGATCATAACGTCCTGTAACAGGTTAGTGACTTTCGACTTGCCTCGGACGCGGACAATGTCGGGATGGATCAGGCGGACATTGTAGGCGGCGAGCACGGCGCCGAGCGGCTCGCCACGATCGAGCTTGTCGGTGATGATCTCGCGCAGGGCCATGTCCGCCTCGCCGCATCCGTGCACGGCGGACTCGACGATCCTAGCTGCATTGAGCGAGCTCGATTCCACGAATTGCCTGATGAGCCGGCGCACAAACCAATGGGACGCTGCCGGGTCGAGCATCCCATGCGCCGAATCGAGGAAAGGCCCTTGGAGCTGCCGGCCGATCCAGACGCGCGCAAAGGCGACTGCCTCGGCCTCGACTATTGTGGCCGCCAAACCCACTAGCCTTCTGCTGCGCTTTGCCATGCCGCCAGATTATCATGCGGCAACTATTCCCGCGACCGTGGTTACCACCTTGGCCGCGTCGGGACATCGGATTGATGGTACGGCACACGGCGCACTACGGCGCATATTCTTATAGAGCTCTCAAATTGAATCCGTGAACTATATGAGAAATGCGCCGAATGCGCCGTGCCGATCTCATGCTCCGGGGGCCGGGAGCGAACTCCCCGCCGCCCCTCGGCCACGATCGGCGCGCAAATTTCGCGTGCGGATTCGCAAAATTGACTTCCCGGAACCCCCTCGGGACCGCCCGCGACCGGCGAGGGACCGCCGACGACCCGCCACGAAAAACCCCGCCCATGAGGCGGGGTCTCGTCCGGGTAGGGCACTGATGCTGATGGAGCGTACACGGCCGATGTACGCTCCAAAAATTCAGGAAGCGATGAAATTGCCATCCGCGAGCCGCTTCAACTTCAACCCGCGCCGCGCGCAAAGCTGCTTGAGATCGACTTGCCAGCCGCCGCAGGCCGCGACGATCGCCTTCCGCGCCGCGCCGCCTTTGCGCCCGAGCATCTTCACCGCGATGTCGGACTTGCTGCCGGCCTTCGGCTTGGTGGCCTTCGCGGGCTTCGCGGATGCCTTCGGCTTAGCCGGCTTCTCGGCCTTGGCCGCGACCGGCGCGGCCGGATCGAATCCGACCGGCACCAAGATCGCCTTCTCGGTCGCCCGATCGATCGCATGGACCATGCAGCGCCGGCCATTGTTGACCTCGGCCTCGATCTGCGGCGCGGCCACGCGCGCTGCGGCGAGCGATGGATGCAGCGCCGAGCGATACTTGCCGCGCCCGATCAGGATCGAGGTTTGAAACTGCTTGGCGCCCTGGATGGCGTTGATCTCGGCGGCGCTGAGCGGCGTGGGCTTCGGCATGTTGGGCTCCTTTTGCTGGCCTCGGAATGAGGCGCGGAGCTGCTCAGCCATGGAACGGCGCGGTGAGGAAGGCTCGAAGCAGAGAATGATTTCCCTTCGGCTTTCGGGCTCCAAGCAGAAAGATTCTGCTCGCTGCCGGTTTTGACCCGAACACGGACATAGCCCGTCATCATCTTGTGCCGTCGCTTACAGTCATGCCCTAAGGAAAGAACACGATTGTCGCGTCGTCGGTGGTCTGCCCGACCTCTCTGAGGTCATGCTGAGGTGCCTGAGGAATTGCCGTCGATTGGCCGGGCAAGACGAGCATCGAATTCGGGGGTGAACCGGCAAGGTCAAGAAGAAGACCCTGGAGTTGCCTACCAAACTCGATAGCGACTTTGTAAATCAGGAGCATTCTCCAGCGGCTTGGCGGCTCGATATCATGAAAGCCGCCTCGCCAAGGAGGTGGAACATCATTCGAGATCAAGGCTCCCTCCCATTGGATGGGACGCAAATCGCCAGGGCACCAAAATGTGTTTTCGGCAGTCATTGTTCCAACCGTGATTCCGTATTCGATGTCGTCGATTTGGAAATCCCATCGAACGCGCAATGCGGCTCTCTTATTGCCCGACGGTACTCTCAGCCAGCGGTCGTAGCCGTCCCAAGAGAATTGGGGGGCGCGCGTCAAGGTCGCCGTGCCGTAAGCAGAAGCTGCCACCGCGCTTGCGAAGCACTGCTCTGCTGCTTGACTGAGCCGCGCGGATGCGCTGAAGCGACGGCCGGACGTGTTGAACTCGCCGCCGAGCAGGCTGCGCGCCTGACCCCGCAACGACTGCTCGTCGAGTTCGATCGGCAAATCGGCGTTCGGTGTCCACACCCGGGCGAAGCGCGCCATCCGGCCTTGCAGGTCGGGGCCGTCGAACAGGAACAGCTCGACGAAGGGACGCCAATTGTTAAGCCACACTTGGGATATCCGACGATCGATATGGCGCGATCGCAGCTCTTTTTCGGGCCAGACGAATTCATCTTGCCAGGGATTGAGCCAGACGCCCGCATTGGTGGCGCCTGGAAATATTACTGGAACGTCGGCGGGGGAAACAATGATGGCCGGATCCCTTAACCCGGCGGGCGCGGCGACATGCGGTTCGTAGTCGAGCGTCAGTTTGTAGGCGAAGTCTGGGCCGAGAATGAGGTCAGCGGCGTCCCGACCTTCTCGCCACAGAGCGAACTGCTCGAACACCGTGAAGAGTTCTTTACGCTGATCCATGGTACGGGCGTCTCGCGCCCGAGCGCCCAGAACCGCCAGAAACTCCGTGACCGAGGCAGACTTGCCAACAAGTGCCTGCACCCATTCGGGAGGGTCTCGGATGAGATCCCGGGGCATCGAAGTTCTTTCTTGCGCAGAAGAAACGTTGCGGACATATGCAACGCCATCGCGGAAGACCACCTCTGGATCGTGTTCACCGACGCTTTTGCTTTGCATGGCTTGATGCTCCACAAGCATTCTGCCGGTTCTCGTAGACGAGACTAGCACTGCACATCGTCCCCGACTGTGAAATAAGACACATAGCTGCCCGGACGGCGCGACGGCACGTCCACACATGGCCTTCTCGGACCTCTTGCGATGTCCGCTTCTGCGCCGCTGTTAGGGGATAAGCGGACATCGGATTCAAGCAGATACTGGTGCTGTCCTGGCATGATCCGGGCATCTTGGCTTCTCTCTTGCGCCCGGCCCCGATCAGGCAGAGAATCTGTGCGCGCATTGGATCGCGGTTTCCGGGACGCCGGCAAGACACCCACGATCCGAGGCATGGCTATAGCCCGCAATGATTTGCACGGCCACAACGCCGAGGGCACAGCCATGAGCACGACCGAACATTTCGAGCAGCGCCGCCAGCTCACTGACATCCAATCGCAAATCTCGAAACTGACCGCGCGGCTTTCGCGGGGCAACGGACCGTCGCCGCGCGATGTGCTGGCGCGATCGGTGATGTGCCGTGTGCTCGCGGTCCAGCACAAGACCACGCCATTCGCGGTCGCGGCCGAGTTGTTTCCCTACGACAGAAGTGTGACTGCCGCGATCCACGCGCCGGGCAGCGTCATCAGCAAGGCTGCGGTGGCGCCGGCGCAGACCACGGTCGTCGGCTGGGCGAGCGAATTGGTGACGCCGACCGTGCTCGGCGTGTTGCCGATCATCGCACCGCGAAGTGCCTATAGCCAACTCTCGCAACTGCCCGCCACAATCCGCGCCGATCTTGCCGGCCATGGCTCCGTCAAGGTGCCGACCCGATCGCCATCACCGACGCTCGCGCCGGCTTTCGTGGGCGAGGGCCAGCCGATCCCGATCCGGCAAGCCGCCGTCGCCAACACGGCGCTGACGCGGAAGAAAGCGGCGGTGATCTCGGAATTCACCGGCGAAATGTTGAACCGCAGCGCGGTCGACATCGAGCAACTGATCAGGGACGTGATGGCGGCCGATACGACGACCGCGCTCGATGGCATTCTGCTTGACGCCAACCCCGCCACCGCGATCCGGCCCGCCGGCATCTTGAACGGCGTCACCGCCAGCGCGCCCACGGCCAGCGGCGGTCTCGCTGCACTGGCTGGCGATGTCAGAACATTGGCCGCCGCGATCGAAGCCACCGGGCCGTTGATCGCACCGACCTTGATCATGTCGAGCACGAGCGCGCTGATCGTGCTGCTGTCGTTGACCGGCGGCATTGTGCTCAGCGTGCAGGATGACGGCCCGCAATTGGCGATCGTGGCGGCACCGTCCGTGCCGAGCAAACGGCTGATCATGATCGATGCCGCCAATTTCGCCTCCGGCGAGGGCGACACGCCCGACATCATGACGACCACCGAGGCGTTGCTGCACGAGGAAGACACCACGCCGCTGCCAATCGGCACGGCGGGAAGCCCGGCCACCGTCGCCGCGCCCGCGAGAAGCCTGTTTCAGACCAACGCCATCGCGGTGCGCATGATCACGGACTGCGGCTGGACCATGACGCGCACCGGCCGCGTCGCTTACATCGACAACGTGACATGGTGACGGGAGGGCGCGATGAGCAACGACTTCCCGATCCGCACCATCGCCTCGACCAGTGATCTGCTGCAATTGCTCAGCGACTACGATAGGCAATGCCAACGGGAGATGTCCCACATTTCGATGGCGGTGGCGTGGGCATTGATCAGCGGTTTGGTGGTCGCACTGGAGGACCACAGCGTCACCGCACGGACCGCCGCCAGAAACAGCTTCTTTGCCGGGCTCGCCGCGCGCATCCGCGCCGTCCGGGCCTCGCAGAGGGAGCGCGACGCCTTTATGCAGCGCGAATGGGCAAAGCAGGACGCCGCGCAACGTCGCGGCGCCAATGCGCTGAAAGAGAACGCGCGGCTGAAAAAGCGCGTCGCCGAGCTTGAGGCCGAGCAGCGGCAAGCCGGCTACGGCGTGCCGCGCGCGGTGAACGAATGACCGCGCCCAACCAGCCGCCTGGATCGGCACATATAGCCGCCACCCAACAAAGCGCTCGCGGTCGCATTCTCAATTTATGTCCCCGACCGCCTCAAAGTAATAGCGTCAATCGTCGCCTGGAAGCCGTCAATTATGCGCTTCTTTTCAATTCCATCCACCAGAGAGTGGGCGATCCCAGCAATTTTCTCGACATATTCTGGAGTGAACACCGCTAACTTTTCACCATCTTTGGTGTGACCGTTACGATGAACGCAGTCATGTCGATAGATCACTGCTCGCATCAATGTCTCGAGTTCGTCCTTGCTGAGCAACTTGAACAGATCAATGTTTAAGACCGTCTGGTATAGAACGCGCACTCGCGCAATATTATGATACATGAGAGAACGTAGATGTTCGATTACCGTCTTGCGGACAAGGTTCGGATCAGCCGCGATCTCTGCGAGATTGAATTTCTCTTTCTTTAGATCAGCGTCTTCTTCGAGTAACCGGTTCATGGCATCTGGTTTGGTTGTGACGTGAATTATCGCGGTGTCGGCAAGAAATGCTTCCATCGCCGAGATCTGGTGAGCAAATACCATTCGGTTCATCAAGCTGCTCCCGTCGGCAGGGAGTGCGTTCTCTTTCAGCATGATCCATGTCTCGCGATGTGATCGCATAAACACCGAAAAGGCGTTGTCCGGAGGCTCTGGTTCTTCCCAGTCATCCTCGTCCGAGCCATCATAAAAGGCGGTGTCGGCATCAACTGTCACTAGCGGGTGATCGTGGATTTTAATGTCGCAATCTCCGGCATTATTGATCACACTGGCCGCAAACATCTCATCGCAGTTACGGCACTCTAGATCGAGATCGCCTTCGGCGGTCATATCGGATGCGCGGTCGGCCATCCAATACGGCTCCGGCACATCAATCCGGTCGATCACCTTTGCTCCGCACTTCGGGCAGGTGAACGAAATGTCACACTTATAATCAGGCATCTCTGATTTCCTTAAACGGACGTAAAGCCCTGCAGGTTGATAGATCAACTGAGTGAATCCTCAGGGCAGCACAATGCAGGGTAGCAGCAGCACAAAGGGATTGGGACGCTTGTCCCGGTTATTCACAGGGTGAGCTCGATCACCGAACGATCCGAAAGACTTTTGCGCGCTGTCGTCGCGTCGCTGGCGTCGCCTTCATGTCGCGCCGATTCAACGCCCTCATCATCCCGATTCGCGCCATCATCGCAGGGCCGTTGCGCTCCGCGACTAGCAACAGCGTCATCGCGGCCTGCCATTCGTCCGCGTCGTGCTCGACCTTCGGCAGCTCGGTGATGTGCGTGGCGGCGTCGCGCAGCGTCACCAGCTTGCTGCCGTCCGGCAACATGATCGGGTCGTCAAACTGCGCCGACCATGGCATCAGCCGGTGCCCTTATTACTCGTCCTTTAACGCTGCGAGGCGAGCTGCATGATCTTTTTCCTTTATCCAATCTCCGCCGGCGTGCCCTGAAAGGGTTTCCACCCAAAGAAGGAAGCACATGTCCTGCACGGCCCGAATGAATTGGGTCCGAGGGTTTGTGGTGCTGCGGTACATGTCAAGACGAACTCGATGGGGTTGCACCTTGTTGATGGTCTCGTCGAGCATCGCGTTCATTTGACGGTAAGAGCTGGTCATGCGCAGCTTATTGCACTCGCTTCGCTGCGATTTAAACGAGATCGGCTGCATGCTGTGGGCAAAATTGTTTCTAATCCGTCTAATTAGATGCAGCCTTCTGTGTCCCTCCTCGGTGTAAATTCCCAGTAGAAGACCAATATCAATTCGAGCAGAAAAGGTAGCTAGCGGGCCATAGCCGTTGAACACCTTCGCCTCCGTTGGACCGTGGCGTTCGATGCGTGAATGGATCGCATCGAGCAGATGATCTTCCAAAATTGATGTCGCGATGATCGCGGCTCCGCGATCTCTTTGCTTAGGAATTTCATTAATCGCATGCCGATATTTGGCTCCATCTTCTCCTAGCAGAAACCAACCCATCCCCTGTCCGGCCGCGCGAGCGCTCTTTTTACGCATTCTAGCCAGTCCCCATCTGACCGTATGAATACTTTAGGCCGCACCTCAGGCATGCGCAGTGGGCGCAGTCGGCAACTTCGTCGCCAAGTCGCCTGCAAACAGGTTGCAGGCGAACGCTATCTCGCTGAACTCGGCAGATTTGAAGGTGATCTTCTCGCCCCAGGCATAAGATCGAAGCCTGCTTTCCCGCTTCGTCATGATTTCCACCATCTCGGTGTGCTCGTCCGCTTCAATGACCGTGCCCACAGCAAGTTCGACTTCGACGCCGGCCGGATTGACGTAGAACATCTTGAGCCGAGGCAAAATCAGCGTGAGGTGTCCTGTTTCATCGACGTCGTTGTCACCTACGATGCCCGCCCTATGTTCCAAACAATTTCGAACCTTTTGGAAGGACGCGAACTCCTCACCGAAAGCAAGCGGCGCGGTCAGACCGGCGTTGACTTCATTGAGCAAGGCAGGAAACAGCAGCCGTCCCGCACGCTTTCTAATCGCCGCGACCTTTGCCTGAAGCTCTCCCCACGTCGTTTGAACCTGAGGGCTCTTTAGTAATTCGATGTAGAAGACGGCCTCCTCGAGCGTCTCGCGAACACCGCGTGCCAACTCCTGAAAGCCTTTGGCCAGCAGCCAATTCTCGTAGAGGTCAAATCGCTCGGTTGCTGTCATCTCGGGGCCCGTGAAGCGGTACTTCATGGCGTTCGTGACGATTTCTGGCTCCTTGGAAAGATCGCTAACAGCCGCCGACTGCAAGCAGAACGTGACGATCTCGCTACATTGCCAGGCCGCCCTCTGGGCGGGTGCGGCGACACCATTGGCGTTTAAATTGAGTTGCAGCTGCTGCATGACGCACCATCCCCTGGGAGCAAACGCTAACGCAGAGAAGGGTGCGGCGCGCGGGTCAAAACGCAGGTACTCACAGAATTCGGCGGGCGCTCATCAGAAGTCTAACCATGGGAGCATTCAAGCCGAGCCGATTTCTCATAACAACTGCTGCAGGTTTTTGGCCCTGATCGCGATGGGCCGCGAGCGTCACAGCAAAGTTTAAAGGATTTCTTTACCTTTACTTAGGTTCCGGCCCGGCTGGTCATAGCCAGGCGAGCGCTTTCGCGCTGATAGTAGTCAGACCGCCGCTGCTGGGGGCCAAACGGAGTTGTCCGAATGGGTGTCGCAGGCTGGCGCTTCGCGCGTGTGAAAAGAACTGCTATCGGACGCTCAGCCGTTATCGCTGTGCTGGAAAAGCTGCCGCTTATCTGCCCGCTAGTTCTTGCATCTGCCTCGCTGCTCATGATTGGGATCAAACTCTACCGCGATTTGCAGTGAGGGGCTTGCTGGCCTGGCCGGGCGCTAGATGGCCCCGCGCGGCCGGGCGCGGCATCCGTAATGCGTTATTTCGATCGGGGCGGGGAAAGGGCCGGCGGCGCCCGCCGACGCACTAGCGACTCGTACACCGCTTGGTGGGCCATCGCGGCGCCGACGAAACGGCCCGCCCGGATAGGATGCCGGGCAGGCCAAGGTTTGGGACACGGGGCAATTCGCAAATGATCCCATGTCCCCGATCGGGCTGGTTTGGGAGTGCAAGCCTTTGAAACTGCAACGCTCGGCAAGTTCGTGTGGTCCTGGCCGTCGTTGCTACGGTCAAGCTCTTGCGGATGCGGCATTTGCGTCAACCGGCGCGGTGTCGGCGACTTTCGCAGGGGTGAGGGAGGCCAGAACGAACTCGGCTCCCGGGAGAGCACGGCATACGCCGTCCGACCACTGCGCAGGGAAGGCCGTGTGTTTGGCTTTACCTGTATGCCGCTGTGCAGTTCTTCTGCGTGTGCTTTCGCACAGCGGACCGTGGGTGCCAGCCGGCACCCGGTCTTCCCTGCGCCCTCTTTCCTGGAGGGCGTGACGGAGACAGCAAAGCTCGGGCGAAATGCGCCGCGAGGATGCTGCGGCGTGTCTGCGCTCGCAATGACGATGTGGAGAGCGTGCGCTTTCCCTCTTTCCTCGAGCGCGGGCTCCTCGGGACATTCACCCTTAAATTGCAGGATGTGCCTTGACGTAGTAGAAACAGCAGATGCGCTTCATCTCAATACTCTGCCTCTTGATTCTCACGATCTCTCCCTGCTTTGCCCAGTCTCCCCGGGCTTCCGCAGAGGTGACGACCCTGATCAGCCAGGGGCCTCTGCTCGCGGTGCTCGATCATGACAATTCATCCGCGCTTTCGCTGGTGACCCTGTTCAGGAAAATTCACGCCGCGCAAAAGCTGCCGCAGCCGGCGGTCGCCGACGGCCCGACGCGGGCGAGCGATTTGTCTCAATTCAGTGGGACCTACGCGCAGTTCGCTGCCGTGATGTCCGCCGACATCACGCGTATCACGGCGGGACTTGGCATCGATTGGGAAAAGGAGATCCTGAAAACCTACGACCCGAAGTCGGCCAAAACGGACGCTGGCAAGACGCTGCGGCTGAATGGCAATGTTGCGCGCGTGTTTAACGAGAGATGGCTCGGTTCCAGCGACGGATTGTTTCTCCTGTCGGGCGTAGTCAATCGGATGGACCGCCGCGATTTCGATTCCGCGCATTGCGGCGAATTGCGCTTCATCTACCGGCTCGGCTACGAAGTGAGGATGAACGGCAAGACTTACGCGTCGCGCATGCCGTTCACCGTGAACATGGTGTTCAGTTACGCGGATGACGGCAGGAATTGCCAGGATGTCGCCTCGCTCTGGCGCGTCGCCGGGATCGATACTGACGATCCGGCAGTGGTTGCCCAACGCCTGCTGCAGGGGCCGCTGGATTTTTCGCGACTCATCTTCAAGCAGATGGAGATCAATGCGCAGGTGGTGCGCTTCCCATCAGACCTCGAAAACATGGAGAACCGCAAATTCGCCGGACAGGCGATCTACTGGATGCGGATCTTCGCGCTGAGGGATGGCAAGTTTCAGCCGACACGGCTGGAAAATACGCCTGATGTGCAGGCAATCCTGAAGGATCCCGCCAAGCAGAAGCAGTTGCAGGACTATCTCGCCGGCCACATCGCCGAGATCGACAACGGCACCTTCAGGATACCGGAGAGCCTGGAGGCCGATATCGCGCTGAGTTTTTCCACTGCCGGCAGCGCGCGCATGGCCAATCGTCCCTTCGATCTCGCAATCGGCAGCGAGCAGGCGGCACGGATCGTCGCGGCGGCGGGTGTCCCCGGGAGGTCACCAAAATTCGTGCAATCCGGCGCGGGTCTGCTCGAACGCCTGAACACGTCGTCCTGCATGGGCTGCCATCAATCATCCTCGACCGCCGGGTTCCATGTTCTCGGCGTGGACCGGTTCGATTTCGGCCGCGACGCGGACGCCATCAGAAACGCCCTTGACGGCAACGAGTTGCAATTGCCGTTCTCGCCCCATGTCTACGCGGAACTTGTTCGCCGCAAGGACTATGTCGAGCGGGTTTCGCTCGGTCAGGCGCCGAACAGTTTTCGCCCGCATCCTTCGGCACCCCCGGCGGCCTGGGAGAGCGGAAATCCGGCCTATGTTGTCGCCGGCGACAACATGCCGTGCCCTTTGAATGCGGATCTGGCGCAGGCCGCGAAATGGAGCTGCAATGCCACGCGTAACCTCACTTGTCAGGCGTTGGTGACGAACGCTGCGACTTCCTCCAATCTCGGCCAATGCGTGGCCGCGGCACAGAATGTCGCCGCGGGTTTGAGCTGCTGCTCAAACGTTATCGAGGACTCCACAGCGAAGACCGCCGCCAACAACCCGCTCGGCTTCAACCTGCGCGCGTTCAGCGACCGCGTCAGCAAGGAAGAACTCGTCTACAAGCTGTCGGAAGGAAAATTGAGCGGCTACGGCTACAACTGCCGTCCAACGAAGATCGGCGTGCCGCTGGGCCGCGTCACGCGTCCCTGCAAGCCCGAGGAGGCGTCGCTGGCGGTGATCCGGCCGGGCAGCGCGCCCGAGGAAATCTGCGCGATCGTCGGAGGCAAGGGCTTTGAGCAGATGGCCAAGGGATATTTCGACAGCGGCATTTTCGCCGCTGGCGTCGGCCGCGGCCTCCTGAACACATGCTCGCCGTCGCGGTTTTGCCGCGAGGACTATATTTGCCAGCAGATGCCGGATTTTGTCACGAGTGCAAGGTTCAACGTCAGTGCCCCGGCGTTGAATAACTTGAGAAGCCGAAAGATCGGGTTCTGTACCCCAACCTATTTCGTTTATCAGCTCCGCCTTGACGGTCATCCGAATCCGAGATGACGCGGGGAAGCGCGGCCCAGAGTAGCGGTAGGAATTGCGGTCAGGTTGTCTCTGCGCGCTGGCAGATCAAACCTCCCTCCGACTCAAAAACGCCAGCCGCTCGAACAGGTGCACGTCCTGCTCGTTCTTGAGCAGCGCGCCGTGCAGCGGCGGGATCAGCTTGCGCGGGTCGCGTTCGCGCAGTTGCTCCACGCTCATGTCCTCGTTGAGCAGCAGCTTGAGCCAGTCGAGCAGCTCGGAGGTTGAGGGCTTCTTCTTCAGACCGGGCACCTCGCGCACCTCGAAGAAGATGCGCAGCGCTTCCTCGACCAGGCGCTTCTTGATGCCGGGGAAATGGACGTCGACGATGCGGCCCATCGTGTCGGCGTCGGGGAACTTGATGTAGTGGAAGAAGCAGCGGCGCAGGAAGGCGTCCGGCAGCTCCTTCTCGTTGTTGGAGGTGATCATCATGATCGGGCGCTGCTTCGCCTTGATCGTCTCGCCGGTCTCGTAGACATGGAATTCCATGCGGTCGAGCTCGAGGAGCAGGTCGTTCGGGAATTCGATGTCGGCCTTGTCGATCTCGTCGATCAAGAGCACCGGTCGCTGCTCGGCGGTGAAGGCGTCCCACAGCTTGCCGCGCTTGATGTAGTTCCTGATGTCGGAGACGCGGGCATCGCCGAGCTGGCTGTCGCGCAGGCGCGACACCGCATCGTATTCGTAGAGGCCCTGTTGCGCCTTGGTGGTGGACTTGATGTGCCAGGTCAAAAGCGGCGCGTTCAGCGCCTTCGCCACTTCCTCCGCCAGCACGGTCTTGCCGGTGCCGGGCTCGCCCTTGATGAGCAGCGGCCGCTCTAGCACGATTGAGGCATTGACGGCGACCTTGAGATCGTCGGTCGCAACATAGTCCTTGGTGCCGGTAAATTTCATCGCGCGTCCTTGTTGGTCGTCGGCCCGGGCGTTGCCAATTTCATTGCCCCGGTCGCGACATGGGAACGGCCGCTCATGGCGGCCGTTCCTGGTTCGGTCAGGCTTTCAGACCCGTTTTATCAGCGAAAGGATGACGAGCACAATCACCGCGCCGATGGTGGCATCCACGATGGCGCCGACCGTGCCGGTGGCCAGCGCAATATGCAGTTGCGGCAGCACCCAGCTCGCCACCAGCGCGCCGATGATGCCGACGACCATGTTGCCGATCAGTCCAAATCCCGCCCCATGGACAATCTTGCCGGCAAGCCAGCCGGCGATCGCGCCAATGATGAGCGCTGCGAGAATTCCCATTGCAAACGTCCCCAAAACAACCCCGTGAGACGGTCAATTCTAGAGCAAAAAGCCGACCGGTCCAGCGTCCCGCGGCGGGCTCGGCCCCTTGACGTTCGCCCCCCGACGGGCAATCTGTCACCCATGTTCCTGCAATTCTTCACTTCTCTGCGCGATGCGCAGGTCCCCGTGACGCTGCGCGAATACCTCACGCTGATGGAGGCGCTCGACGCTGACCTGTCGGACTACTCGGTCGAGAATTTCTACTATCTGTCGCGCACCTCGCTGGTGAAGGACGAGCGTAACCTCGACAAGTTCGATCGCGTCTTCGGCACGGTGTTCAAGGGGCTGGAAAGCCTGCTCGACGCCATGGAGAAGGCGGAGATCCCCGAGGAGTGGCTGAAGAAGCTCGCCGAGAAATACCTCAGCGAGGAGGAGAAAAAGCAGATCGAGGCCATGGGCTGGGACAAGCTCATGGAGACGCTGAAGAAGCGCCTCGAGGAGCAGAAGGGCCGGCACCAGGGCGGCTCGAAGTGGATTGGCACTGCCGGCACCTCGCCGTTCGGCGCCCACGGCTACAATCCCGAAGGCGTCCGCATCGGCCAGGAGAAGAACCGCAACAACCGTGCCGTGAAGGTGTGGGACAAGCGCGAGTTCAAGGATCTCGACGGCAATGTCGAGCTCGGCATCCGCAACATCAAGGTGGCGCTGCGGCGCCTGCGCAAATTCGCGCGCACCGGCGCGCCTGATGAGCTCGATCTCGACACCACCATTCGCGAGACTGCCAATCACGGTTATCTCGACGTCCACATGCGGCCCGAGCGGCGCAATGCGGTGAAGCTGCTGGTGTTCTTCGACATCGGCGGCTCGATGGATTCGCATATCGAGCAGGTCGAGGAGCTGTTCTCGGCGGCGAAGAGCGAGTTCAAGCACATGGAGTATTTCTACTTCCACAACTGCCTCTATGAGGGCGTGTGGAAGCAGAACAAGCGCCGCTTCACCGACCGCACGCCGACCTGGGACGTACTGCACAAATACCCGCACGACTACAAGGTCGTGTTCGTCGGCGACGCCTCGATGTCGCCCTACGAGATCATGGTGCCGGGCGGCTCGGTCGAGCATGTCAACGAGGAGCCGGGCTCGGTCTGGCTCGACCGCATCATCCGCACCTATCCGCATACGGTGTGGCTCAATCCGGTGCAGCAGAAGCACTGGGACTATTCGGAATCGACCACCATCATCAAACGCATCTTCGCCAACCGCATGTACCCGATCACGATCGAGGGGCTCGAGGGTGCGATGAAGGAATTGACGCACTAGCTGTACGCGCCGTCAGTCCGGACGGCCGCGCAGAGGCCGACAAGAGGGAGAACCACATGCCCCAGACCATCACCCGCGGCATCAAGGCGCTGATCGACGAGGCCAATGCCGAGATCGAGACGCTCAACGCCAAGGAGGCCATCGAGATCTCCAAGAACGGCGATGTCGTCATCGTCGACATCCGCGACCCCCGCGAGATCGAGCGCGACGGCCGCATCCCCGGCGCGTTCGCCTGCACCCGCGGCATGCTCGAATTCTGGATCGATCCGCAGAGCCCCTACGCAAAACCGATCTTCCAGGAAGACAAGAAATTCGTCTTCCATTGCGCCGGCGGCATGCGCTCCGCGCTCGCGGCGAAGACCGCCAAGGACATGGGCCTAAAGCCCGTCGCCCACATCGCCGGCGGCTATGCCGCCTGGCGCGATGCCGGCGGTCCGGTGGAGCAGTGGGAGCCGAAGAAGAAGGGGTGAGGGGTGCTTCGCTGCCACTCCAATCTCCGGCGTCATTCCCCGCGAAAGCGGGGAATCCAGTACGCCGCGGCCTATCGGTTGAATCACAACTGCCTCGGGGTACTGGATCGCCCGGTCGAGCCGGGCGATGACAGCGGAGTTTGACGCGCGCTGTATCAACCTCGCTCGCGCTACGCGCACCGGAATGACTGCAAGGAAAGACCAATGACCACCGACCCCCTCGTCTCCACCGAATGGCTCGCCGCCCACATTGACGACGCCAACGTCAAGATCCTCGACGCCAGCTTCAAGCTGCCGGGCGTGCTGCCGCTGCCGAAGGACGACTATCTCGCCGCGCATCTGCCGGGCGCCGTGTTCTTCGACGTCGACGCGGTGTCGGATCATTCCAACCCGCTGCCGCACATGTATCCGAGCGCCGAGCAGTTCGGCCGCGATGCAGGCCAACTCGGCATCTCCAATGCCGACACCGTCGTCCTCTACGATGCCGGCGGCTGGGTCGCTGCTCCCCGCGCCTGGTGGATGTTCCTGGCCTTTGGCCACAGCAATGTGCGCATCCTCAATGGCGGGCTGAAGAAGTGGCGCGCCGAGGGGCGTCCGGTCGAGAGCGGCGAGGTGAAGCCGAAGCCCGCGACGTTTAGGGCGAGCTACGATTCAAAACGCGTGCGCAGCATGCAGCAGCTGATCGCCAACGTCGAAAGCAGCAAGGAGCAGGTGATCGACGCACGCGCCGCCGACCGCTTCGAGGGCCGCGCGCCCGAGCCGCGCGCGGGCATCCGCTCGGGCCACATCCCGGGCGCCCGCAACGTGCCCTACAATCAGCTGTTCGATGCCGCGACCGGCACCATGAAGCCGCTCGACGATCTCCGCGCCGCCTTCGCGAACGCCGGCGTCAGGCTCGATGCGCCGATCGTGACGAGCTGCGGTTCGGGCGTGTCCGCCGGCGTGTTGACGCTCGCACTCTATCGCCTCGGCATCACCGACACCGCGCTCTATGACGGCTCGTGGTCGGAATGGGGCCAGGCCGGCGGCCCGCCGGTCGCGACCGG
Source organism: Bradyrhizobium sp. LA6.8 (assembly GCF_040547935.1). NCBI lineage: Bacteria > Pseudomonadati > Pseudomonadota > Alphaproteobacteria > Hyphomicrobiales > Nitrobacteraceae > Bradyrhizobium > Bradyrhizobium sp. LA6.8. Next base: position 277,610 of record NZ_JBEPQQ010000004.1, on the reverse strand, counting down.
GCCGGCGTAGCCTTACTGGCGCGTGCGCGTGGCCGTTGTCGCCAGCATCTGCTGCTGGCCGAACGGATCATAGCTCTGCCGCAACTGCTGAGGCGGAGGACGCTGCACCATGCGGTGCCGCTTCTTCGCCTTCGCCTGGCGCTTGGTCGCCTTGCTATCCGGGGCGCTGCTGTCCGCCTTCGCGTCTCCCTTGGCCTTCGCGGGCGCATCCTTCAAGGCCGGCGCCGCCGGATCGTTCAGCGCGGCCACCTTGGCTGGGGCAATGTCGGGCGCCGGGGAGGCGAGGGCGGCACCGGGATCGGCCGGCGCCGGTTCGCTGGCGGTCACGGCAGGCGTGGGCTCGGGGATCGATGCCGTTGTGTCGGCCGGGGTGAGTGTGTCGGCAGGAGCCGGCGTGATGGCTTCCGTCGTGGCCTCGGCCTGCACCGGTTCGGCGGCCGGAGGCGCGGCCTCAGGGACCTGCGGCGGCACGTCGGCCTCGGTCGTCAGGGCGGCCACCTGTTCGGGCTCGTTCGCCGGCAAGCCGATGGTCGGCACCCGGTCGCGCAGCGATGGCGTGGGCTCGGCGGCCGCTTCGGGCTCGGCGCGGAGCGCCGCGAGCACCGGCTGGGCCGGCTCGGAAGCCCGCGCAAACACCTTCTCCTGCGGGCCGTTCCGCCAGGAGGGGTTGCTGACATACTGCTCGTGGGTGGCCCGCAGCAGCGCGGCGGCACCTAGGCCGAACACCAGGATGGAGGTTGACAGCAGGATCGCGGCAAACAGGAAGCGAAAGCCGGGAAGCATCGGACGGGTTACGAATTTCCGCCCCGGCGGGTGGCGGCCGGGACCCAAGAGCCATCTGAACGCGGTGACGGTACTGATTGCCGTTCGCCACGCCGGGACGGAAGCTCAAAGCGGAGGCGAATCAGGCTGATTCGAACATATCGCAACGCCTCCGCGCCGTTCCCTTAAATTCGGGGCCAGAGACTCCGGCAATCTACAGCTCGATGCGATTTCCGCCCCGTGATGCAACGGGGCAACTGTGTGTGCCTGCATCACAAATCGCTAACTCAGGCACAAATCAGCCTGTAATGTCTTGAATGTGCCGCTATCTTCGGTCATCTGGCCGTTAACGGTCCGGATGGGCTCGGGGACTATACAAGAGCGATGATGATCAAACATTTTCTGACGATATGCGCTGCCGCAACAGTCGCTGCGGCGGGAACCTCGCTCGCACAGGCTCAGAGCTATCCGGTCCAGCAGGCGCCGAGCTATGGCGCTCCGGCCGAATATCGCCCCGGCGACCGCACGCCGAATTTCGACTCGCTGGACGACGAAGACGACGCGATGCCGCAGGCGTCGCTGCCGCCGCCCGGTCCGGCCGACGATCCGCGTTACGGCCGCCCGGCTGGCCCTCCGCCGGTCTATTCCGCCGCCCCGCCGCAGGGGCCGGTGATGTCGCCCGATGATCCGCGCTATGGCCGTCCGGCTGGCGCTCCGCCGGTCTATTCGGCGGCGCCGCCGCAGGGTCCCGTGATGTCGCCCGACGATCCCCGCTACGGCCGCCCCGCCGGCCCGCCCGCGGTGATCTATGCCGATCGCCCGGGTCAGGCACCCGGCAGGGACGGCCTGCGTCCGCCGGAGGCCGTCGGTGGTCCCGCCGCGACCGGAACGGTTCAGTCCGGCCAGCCGCCCGTGGGCAACGATGGCCGGCCGATGGCGATCGCTTCGCTGCCGCCCGAGGAGCAGCCCGACGCTGCTCCCGCGCAGTTGTCGCCGAACCTGCGCCGCCAGGAAGTCTCGCTGGCGACCAAGGAGCCGGCTGGAACGCTCATTGTCGATACCCCGAACACCTACCTCTACTACGTGCTCGGAGGCGGCCGTGCGATCCGCTACGGCGTCCGCGTCGGCCGCGATGGCTTCACCTGGACCGGCGTGCAGAAGATCACCCGCAAGGCCGAGTGGCCGGATTGGCATCCGCCGACCGAGATGATCGAGCGTCAGCCCTATCTGCCGCGCTTCATGGCCGGCGGCCCCGGCAATCCGCTCGGCGCACGCGCGATGTATCTCGGCTCGACCGTCTACCGCATCCACGGCACCAACCAGCCTTCGACCATCGGCAAGTTCGTGTCGTCGGGCTGCATCGGCATGCTGAACGAGGACGTCTCCGACCTGTTCGACCGCGTCAAGGTCGGCACCCGCGTGGTGGTGATGCCGGGTGGCCCGCCGCCGGGAACGGCGACCGCCTCCGCTGCGCCGACGTCGGGCGCTGCCGGTCCGGCTCCGATGGCTGCCCAGGCTGGCCCCGTCCCGGGCACCCAGCCGACGGTGGTGCCGCCGCTGCCCGCGCCGGTCACCGTGCGCTAAGCGCTTCGAAACAGCTCAAATCGCGAAGGGCGTGCCGTCGGCACGCCCTTTTCGTTTCAGGCCAGCTTGCGCGGCAGCTCGCGACCCCCGGTGAAGGCGTCGATCGCCTCGACCATCTGCCCGTAATGGATGCGCAAGCCGTCCTCGGTGGCGTAGCCGAGATGCGGCGTCAGCACGAGATTGTCGAGCTTGCGGAAGGGATGGTCGACCGGCAGCGGCTCGACCGAGAACACGTCGATGCCGGCGCCCGCGATCTTCCGCTGCTGCAAGGCTTCCAGCAGCGCCTGCTCGTCCACGATCGGACCGCGCGCGGTGTTGACGAGGAAGGCCGTCGGCTTCATCCGCGCGAGATCGGCAGCTCCGACCAGTCCGCGCGAACGATCGCTCAGCACCACGTGGATGGTGACGATATCGGCCTTGGCGAACAGCTCCTCCTTGGTGGCGTAGCCGACGCCGGCCGCCGCGCATTTCTCCGGCGTGAGGTTCGGGCTCCAGGCGATCACGTTCATGCCGAATGCTTTCGCGATGCCCGCCATCTTGCTGCCGAGCTTGCCGAGCCCGACGACGCCGAGCGTCAGTCCCTCGATCTCGACACCGGCAAAGCTCTGCCAGGGCTCGCCGGCATGCATGCGCGCGTTCTCGCGGCCGATGCCGCGGGTCAGTTCGAGGATCAGGCCCATGGTCAGCGGCGCGGTCGGATCGCGGGAGTATTGCGTGCCGCCGATGGCAACGCCTTGCGCCTTCGCAGCCTCCATGTCGATCGAGGCGTTGCGCATGCCGGAGGTCAAAAGCAGCTTCAGCTTCGGCAGCGACGCGAACAGGCTCTTGGGGAACGCCGTGCGCTCGCGCATCGCGCAGATGATCTCGAAATCGGCCAGCGCGCTCGCCGCGGCCTGCTCCGAGGCAAAGGGATGGCTGAACACGGTGACGTCGACGCGGTCGGACATTTTTTGCCAGTCGGCGACGTCGAGGGCGAGGTTGAAATAGTCGTCGAGAATTGCACAGCGCAGCCGCGTCATCAGCTTTCATCCATGGCGAGAGGTGATGGCGCCAGGCGGGGAGCGCCATCGTCGGAACCTGGCCATGGTTGCGCGCAATCACGCCTGCGCGCAAGCAGCTGACGTGTTCAAAAATCCGATAGGAGAGAAGGGCTCAGAGGTCGCGGGGCTTGAGGCGGAACGGCGTATCCATGCCGTGCTTGGCGCGCCAGGCGGGACCGGGACCACGCATGTAGTGCAGCTCGGGGCGGTAAGGGTTGAAAGCCGTGGCGAAGAAACGCTTCCAGAAGCCCTTGATCTCCGTGACGAGTCCGGAAGCGCTACCGGCTCGTGCCGGAACGGCTATGGAATTGGTCTCGATCAGAGCCATGATGTGGCCTCGCTGTTCTCCCCGTCGCTTCTGCCGCGGGTGGCGTCTTTTTCGGCGCCATGACGAGCTTTGGCCCACTTTATTAAAAAATGGTTTCAATTGTCCGGATCGGCGGCCGGATGGTGTCCATTCCATATTGATCCGTAGTGAACGGAGGGAAAACATTGCCCTTTGGGGGCGGGATCGTTACATCGGCGGCAAGCAAATTTCCTCAAATCGAAGGTTTCACGGGACCGATGGCGCGCCAGTTCATCTATTTCATGCAGGGCCTGACCAAGAGCTACCCGACCCGGAAGGTGCTCGATAACATTCATCTGTCGTTCTACCCGGACGCCAAGATCGGCGTGCTCGGCGTCAACGGCTCGGGCAAGTCGACGCTGCTCAAGATCATGGCCGGCCTCGACAAGGAGTATAACGGCGAGGCCTGGGTCGCCCAGGGCGCCCGCGTCGGCTATCTCGAGCAGGAACCGCATCTCGATCCGGCGCTCTCCGCGCGCGAGAACGTCATGCTGGGTGTCGCCAAGCAGAAGGCCATCCTCGATCGCTACAACGAGCTGGCGATGAACTATTCGGAAGAAACCGCCGACGAGATGACCAAGCTGCAGGACGAGATCGAGGCCCAGGGCCTCTGGGATCTCGACAGCAAGGTCGACCAGGCGATGGACGCACTGCGCTGTCCGCCCGACGATGCCGATGTGACAAAACTCTCGGGCGGTGAGCGTCGCCGCGTCGCGTTGTGCAAACTGCTGCTCGACCAGCCGGAATTGTTGCTGCTCGACGAACCGACCAACCACCTCGACGCCGAGTCGGTGTCGTGGCTGGAAGGTCATCTGCGCAACTATCCCGGCGCGATCCTGATCGTCACCCACGACCGCTACTTCCTCGACAACGTCACGAGCTGGATTCTCGAGCTCGACCGCGGCAAGGGCATTCCCTACGAGGGCAACTACTCGTCCTGGCTGGTGCAGAAGCAGAAGCGGCTCGAGCAGGAAGGCCGCGAAGACGCTGCGCATCAGAAGACGATCGCGCGCGAGCAGGAATGGGTCGCGTCCTCGCCGAAGGCGCGCCAGGCCAAATCCAAGGCGCGCTACCAGCGCTACGAGGATCTGCTCAAGCAGGCGAGCGAGAAGCAGACCCAGACCGCGCAGATCATCATCCCCGTCGCCGAGCGGCTCGGCGCCAACGTGGTCGATTTCGAAACGCTCAGCAAAGGCTATGGCGATCGCCTGCTGATCGACGATCTTACCTTCAAGCTGCCGCCAGGCGGGATCGTCGGCGTGATCGGCGCCAACGGCGCCGGCAAGACCACGCTGTTCAAGATGATCACCAAGCAGGAAACGCCGGACAAGGGCACCATCACGGTCGGCGAGACCGTGCATCTCGGCTATGTCGACCAGTCGCGCGACGCGCTCGACGGCAACAAGAACGTGTGGGAGGAGATTTCCGGCGGCAACGAGCTGATCCTGCTCGGCAAGAAGGAAGTGAACTCGCGCGGCTATTGCTCGTCGTTCAACTTCAAGGGCGCCGACCAGCAGAAGAAGGTCGGTGCGCTCTCCGGCGGTGAGCGCAACCGCGTGCATCTCGCCAAGATGCTGAAGTCCGGCGCCAACGTGCTGCTGCTCGACGAACCGACCAACGATCTCGACGTCGACACGTTGCGCGCGCTCGAAGAGGCGCTGGAAGATTTTGCCGGCTGCGCCGTCATCATCAGCCATGACCGCTGGTTCCTCGACCGCATCGCGACCCACATCCTGGCCTTCGAAGGCGAGAGCCACGTCGAATGGTTCGAAGGCAACTTCCAGGACTACGAGAAGGACAAGATGCGCCGGCTCGGCCAGGACAGCATCATTCCGCACCGCGTGAAGTACAAGAAGCTGACGCGGTGATGAGGGCATGATGCGGCGGGCGCTCATAGCTGCGGTGATCACGATCATCTGCGGCCTGTCGCCCGCCCGCGCTGCCGACGCTGCCTTCACGCAGTTCATCGCCTCGCTCTGGCCGGAGGCGCAGGCCGCCGGCGTGTCGCGCGCGACATTCGATGAGCAGACGCGCGGGCTCGAGCCTGATTACAAGCTCCCCGATCTCATCTTGCCCGGGCGGCCGGCCACCGGTGCGCCGTCGCAGGCCGAGTTCGTGCAGGTGCCTGCCGACTACGTCAAGGAAGCCTCGATCGCGCGGCTTGCGGGCGAGGGGCAGCGGCTGCTGCAAAAATATCGTCCGGCGCTGACCGAGATCGAGAAGAAATCCGGCGTGCCGGCCACCATCATGCTCGCGATCTGGGGCCGCGAGACCGATTACGGCCGCTACACGCTGCCTTACGATCTCGTGCGCGTGCTGGCGACGCAGGCCTATGTCGGGCGTCGCAAGGACACCTATCGCAACGAGTTCATCCTGTCGCTGAAGATCCTCGGCGAGGGCGTGGTGACGCGCAAGGACATGCGCTCGTCCTGGGCAGGAGCCACCGGGCTCACGCAATTCCTGCCGTCCGAATATTACAAGCACGGTGTCGACTTCGAAGGCGACGGCCGCATCGACATCTGGCATTCGGTGCCGGATGCACTGGCCTCGGCCGCGCAACAGCTCGTCAACAAGGGCTGGCAGAGCGGCGTGCGCTGGGCTTACGAGGTGCAGGCGCCGGCCAAGGTCGATTGCACCAGCGGCGTGCCCGAGGTGACGAAACCGATCGGCCAGTGGTTGCGCGAAGGTTTTGTGCCGGTGCGTGGCGAGAAGCTGAGCGCTGCCGAGCAGGCGCAGCCGGCCTCACTGCTGCAGCCGGAAGGCATTTACGGCCCGTCGTTCCTGACGACGAAGAACTACTTCGTCATCAAGGAGTACAATTTCTCCGACCTCTACGTGCTGTTCGTCGGCCATCTCGGCGACCGCATGACGCGCCCGCTGCCGTTCGCGACACAATGGGCGGCCTCCAAGCAGTTGCGCACCAAGGACGTCGAGACCATGCAGCGCGGGCTCACGCGCGTCGGGCTCTACAAGGACAAGATCGACGGCAAGGCCGGGATGCAGACGCGCGCGGCGCTCGGCGCCTACCAGAAGTCGGCAGGCATCAAGGTCGATTGCTGGCCGAGCGAAGAGGTGCTGCGCTCGATCCAGGCGGCGCGGTAACGGGCTCAACTCTTCACCAAAGAAAAAAGCCCGGCCGAGGTGCTCGGCCGGGCTTCGATCGCGGCGCGGATGCGCCATGCGATCGGATCAGTAGCAAACGCGAACCGGGCGGACGACCCAGCCGTAACCGTCCCAATAGCGCTGGCGCTGCCAGTAGCAGGGCGCGGGCGGCGGGGGCTCGGCCACGTAGACCGGTCCGCCATAGGCGGGACGGCTCGACGCGATGGCGCCGCCGACGATGGCGCCACCGATCAGGCCGGCGGCGATGCCGGCGCCGACGCCGTCATGGGCCTTCGCGGACGGAGTGGCGGTCACCAGCGAACCGGCGATCGTCGCAACCGTGAGGGCGGCAACAAAAGTCTTCTTCATGCTCTTGGCTCTCCTGGGAGATGGACGTCCCTTGTTAGGAGCGTCCGGGTTTCAAAGGTTCACGCACACTCTGATGAAATCGACCGTGCAGCTAGGAAGCGCGCAATTGGTCAATCCACGGTAAACGCGCACGGAGCTGTGACGAGAAAAAGCGGTCTTTTTCAGGCCCGGAGATGAACGGCGCGTCCGTAATGAACCGGTTCAGCGCGCCTCAGCCACAGACTCTGACGCGGCGGGTGCGCCAGGCGTAGCCATCCCAGAAGCGCTGCCTCTGCCAGACGCAGCCGTCACCGTAATAGTCGTCGGCGACATAGCCGGGACCCGGCGCGTAGTAGCGGGGCGGGTAATAACCGGGGCCATAGGAGTAGCCCGGACCGGGTCCGTAATAATACGGAGAAGCCAGCGCGCCGCCGACAATGGCGCCACCGATGATCCCGGCGGCCACGCCGGCGGCGACACCACGTTGAGCGTGGGCCGGTGTCCCGGCCGTGAGGGCCAGGGTGGCGACGGCAGCGACCGTCAGTAAGAACTTCTTCATTGGCGTGACCTTTCGCACGAACAGGTGGGAACTCTTTGGGGGGTAAAGTTCCATACTTCGTTTGAATGATCAATGAACGGCACCTTCGCCGAGGGCGACCAATTAATGGATCGCAGGTCCGCGAGGGAGACGACGATGGGCAACGCGATGATGAATACTTTGATCGCTGCCGGGGTCATTTTCGCGATTGGCTATGGCTGGTTCGCGCATCTCCAGAACCGCGGCCGGCGCTCGCGCGCGGGTGCCGGCAGTGACGGAGGGAGTAGCGGCGACGGCTATTCAGCGGCCAGCGACGGCTTCTCGCTGGGGAGTTGGTTTTCCAGCGACAGCTCGGGGAGCTCGAGCGACAGCTGTTCCAGCAGCGATAGCGGTAGCAGTGGCGGGGATTGCGGAGGTGGCGGCGATGGTGGTGGAGGCGGTGGCGGTGACTAGGTCCGCCAAGATCTTGATCCAGCACAACACCCTATTTTAGAGCCGTTCTAGGCTGTTTCCGGGCTAGTTTGGAATAGCTTCAAATACCGGTTTTTCCCTTTGCATCCGGACGGCCCCTTAAATATCGATGATGACGCATCACCGAAGGGCCTGCCGCTTCCATGATCGTTTGTTCCTGTAACGTGCTGAGCGATGACGACATCCGAGCCGCGGTCGCCGAGTCCGACGACGCCGTACGTCATGCCAAGCAGGTCTATGGATGCCTCGGCTGTAGCGCCGAATGCGGCCGCTGCGCCCGTACCATCAAGACCATCATCGACGAAACGCTTGGCCCCTGCGCCAAGTCCTGCTGCTCGGGCTGCCCGCACAGCCACACCGTGGCCGCCAATGACGAGACGGCGGAACTCCCCCGGTTCGCCCTCGCGGCCTGCTGAAAACTTCCGCAATTTCGGCTGAGCTTTTCCCCGGCTGCGTCCCCGTGGCCGGTTGCTCTCGTCCTTAAACTGATTTAGAAGCGTTCTAAAGTCGGTTAGGGCCGATTTGGACGCAAGATTTGGAGTGCATCATGCAGGGCGACGCAAAAGTCATCGACTATCTCAACAAGGCGCTGCGCCACGAGCTGACTGCAATCAACCAGTACTGGCTGCACTACCGCTTCCTCGACAATTGGGGCCTGCGGGACATGGCCAAGGTCTGGCGCAAGGAGTCCATCGAGGAGATGGAGCACGCCGACAAGCTCACCGAGCGGATCCTGTTCTTCGACGGCTTCCCGAACATGCAGGTGCTCGACCCCTTGCGCATCGGCCAGAACGTCAAGGAGATCATCGAGTGCGATCTCGCCGCCGAGATGAGCGCGCGGGCGCTCTACCAGGAGGCCGCCGGCTATTGCAACGGCGCCAAGGACTACGTCACGCGCGACCTGTTCGAGAAGCTGATGAGCGACGAGGAACACCATATCGATTTCCTCGAAACCCAGCTCGACCTGATCGGCCGCATCGGCCTCGAACTGTACACGCAGAAGCACGTCGGCGGGCTCGAGGGCGAGGGGCACTAAGCTCCGGCACCGGCTCTCTCCTTCGTCATGGCCGGGCTTGTCCCGGCCATCCACGTTTGGCCGCGCGACGAAGACGTGGATGCCCGGGCCTTCGCCTCGCCGAAGCGGCTTCGGCCGCGCAGGCGGGTCTAGCCCGGGCATGACGGTTCTTTCGAGCGGCGAACGCTCTCACCTACAACTGCGTCTTGTAGCGCTCTTCCACGATCTCCTGGCTCTCCGGCTCCCCCAGGCCAGTCTGGTCGTGAATGACCTGGCCGATGCTGGGCATCACCGAGCGCTGCACCTTCTCCGGTGACCACAGCTTCGAGCGCATCAGCGCCTTGCCGCAGTGGAAATAGACTTCGCTGACCGCGACGTTCAGGACCGCGCGCGGCGGCTTGCCGAATTCCACCATCGATGCGAGCAGGTCCGGATCGGCCGAGAGCGTGCCGCGTCCGCCGACGCGCAGCGTCTCGTCGATGCCGGGGACGAAGAACAGCAGATGCACGAAGCCCGAGCCCTCGACGACGTTGCGAAAACTGTCGATCCGGTTGTTGCCGGCACGGTCGGGCATCAGCACCTGGTTGGGGCCGGCGACATGGACGAAGCCAACCCCTCCGCCGCGCGGCGATGCATCGACGCTGCCGTCGACGCCTGACGTAGCGAGCACGCAGAACGGCGACATCTCGATGAATTTCTTCGCATGCGCATCGATCGCGGGACGCGCCTTTGCGATCACGCGTGGGCTCGGCTTGGCATAGATGGTGGCGAGGTCTTCGGCGCAAAGATCGGTCACGAAGGTCTCCCTGATTGAGGGGCACAGGATAGCATTCTCCGGCTCGACCGCTATCCCCGAAATAGCAGGTGCGGCCCGGTGTAGCCACGGCATGACGCAGGTGGCGTAGACCAGAAATTTCGCTTATAACGGGTGTCGTACTTTGTTGCTTTTCAAGCGAGGAATTCGTCATGGCCCCAACGCAGGCAATGCGGGTCGCGGGCGATCGGCCACGCCGTCGCAAGCATGTCCCGGGACAATTGATCGTTCGGTTGAAGCCGGCCGCTGCCCGGCAGATCGCGGCAGCCTCGCTTCAGGCGACAACGTCACGCGCGCTGATGGCTGCGATGCCCGACGACGTCAGAGGTCCGATCGATTTCCTGCGCGACAATTTCGGGCTTCAGTCGATGAAGCCGCTGTTCGTGGTCGGCGACGATGAGGCACCGGCGCAGCCCCAGGCGATGGCTTTGGCTGCGGTTCATCGCTCGATAGCACGCTCCGCAACGGCGCCGCCGCGGGAGGCGCTGGCCGGATTTCAGATCGTGCAGTTGAAGGACGGGAAGGTCGATGCAGGCATCCTGAAGCGCCTGCGTGCTTCCAGGGCGGTGGATCTGGTCGAGCCCGTTCCCAACCGGTGGCTCAGTGCCGCCGCCGACCCCATGAAGATCCGGCAGTGGGGCCTTCGCGCCATCAGATGGTTCGATCGACCGCGGCCAGGTGCGGGGCGGGTTCATGTCGCTGTGCTCGATAGCGGTGTCGACGCCGGACATCCCGATCTCGTAGACGCGATCGAGGACTACAGGCACGACGGCAACGGAGCGCGTGATTTTCTCGGTCATGGCACCCATGTCAGCGGCACGATCGCGGCCGTGGTCAATAATTCGGCCGGTATCGCAGGCCTGGCCAATTGCCGGTTGCACTGCTGGAAGGTGTTCGACGATCCCAAGCGCGCAGGCGACGACGAGAATTTCAACTTCGATTTCTACAGCAAGGCGCTTGCGGCCGCGCTCGATTCCAACATCAAGGTCATCAACCTCAGCATTGGCGGCGAGGACCATTCAAAGACGGAAGCGACGGCCTTCGCCGAACTGATCGATGCCGGCGTCGTCATCTCCACCGCGATGGGGAACGAGTTCGAGGACGGCAATCCGAAGGAATATCCGGCGGGCTACGCGGACACGATCGGAGTCGGCGCCGTCGACGAGTCCCATCGGCGCGCCTCGTTCTCCAATACGGGGAAGCACATCAAGCTGGTCGCGCCGGGTGTCAACATCCTGTCGACGGTGCCCCGGATGAAGGCAAGCTTCGCCGACAATACCAGCTACGATTCCTGGCCCGGGACGTCGATGGCAACACCGCATGTGACGGGCGCCGCTGCACTCGTCTACATCAACAAGACGAAATCCAGGGCGTCCGGGTTTGCGGTCGCCAGGCGCCTGATCGCGACTGCGACCAAATTGCCGGCGATGCGAGGCAAGGATTTTACGCCGGAATACGGCGCCGGCCTGCTGGATGTTGCCGCTGCGCTCGGCCGCGCGAAAGCGGCAAGGAAATCGGGCAGGAAGGCTGCCAAGAAAACTGCCAAGAAAACTACAAAGGCGAAGCCGGCGAGAAAGGGACGAAAATAGATTCTGCGACCTTGATCGGGTGCCGCGAGCGGCTAGCTTTGCATCATGTCCGTGCAATTCAAATTCCACGACCATGTCGATCAGCGCCGGCGGCGCAAGATCATCAAGACGCTCGGCGATGCCGGCTACGCCGCCGAGAGCCTGTTTCCGGGACAGAAGCGGCAAAACCTGGCCGCGATCTTCACCGTCGCCGAGGCCGACGCCAAATCCGTTCGTGCCGCGCTCGACGATTTCGGCGATGACATCGAATATGTCGAGGCCTCGCCCAGGCGAGACCTCAAGGCCTGAGCGGCCTACACCGCATCGGCCGGCACGAAGCAACTGATGATGATCGCGCCGCGATGGTGGACGTACCACACAACGGCCTGGCCGACCGGATTGCCGCGATCGCGGATGATGGCGCGCTCGGGCACCTCCATCCACTGTCCCTCGATCGGTACCCAATAGGTGCCGCCTCGCACATCGTAGTCGGTGCGATGGCCGTCGGAGATGTCGCAGCAGGGCACGCCGTTCGGCGCGATCACGCTCTTGAACCAGGCGCGGATGTCGGGCGGCACGTGGTCGTATTGGCCGTTGTCGAACGCGAACGCGGCGCTCGTCTGCGCCATCGTCGCGGCCAGCCAAACGCACAGCGCGAGCCTGTGCATGCGAACTCCTCCCTGCGTCGCGCGCCGACTGCGCGCGATCGCGTCGCGTTCGATTCGTATCGTTGATGCGATTAAGCCCGAGCTGTCAGCGCAATGCATGCTCAAATAATATGCGGCGCGAGAGATGCCGCATATGATGCGTTGCGGTATGAGCGGCCAGCCAAACGCACAGTGCGAACCTGCGCGTACGATCCTTCCTATCGCGTCTCGAGCGATGCAAGCAGCGACTTAGGCGCGACATTGCGCCATGCCATCTCGAGTGCGCTCCGCAACGTGACCTGATCGATCTTCGCCAGCTTCACATTCGTGCTGCCGCTCCCGCCCCAGGCGCCGGGGACCGGACGAAACATCCCCGGTTCCGCGTCGATGAGCACGGCCTGCTGGTCGGGAGTGAGCTTCACCATGCCCCATTTTTCATCGGGATAGCCCAGCGTCGCGAACAAGCGCTTGCCGACGCGAAAGTCGGCATGGCCGTGATGTGCGCCCTCGATGACGCCGGGAAGCGCGAGCGCAGCCTTGCGAAAGCGAGCGTTCGACATGCGGTCTTGCTGCTTGGCTCACATCGTCCGCTGCGGCGCGGTTTGCAGCAATTGCCTGACCTGCTCGACGTAGAATTTCGCGTTGCCGGTGGTGCCGTGGCCGCGCGTCTCGGTGCTCGCGGGGATCAGATACAGCTTGCCGTTCTTGACCCGCTTCATCGCGGCGTCCGTGATGCCGGTCTCCGGCGGGTTGCGCTCGTCGTCGGCGGAGTTGATCAGCAGCAGCGTCGCCTCGATCTGCTCGAGCTTGTCGCCGGCATTGTAGTCTTGCGAGGAGCCCCACTGGTAGAGGAAGTCGTTGGCATCCGCCGTGATCGGTGTCGCCAGCCGCTCGTCGACGATCTTGTCGGCCTTGGCCGCGGTCGGCGCCTGCTGCTGATAGGCGAGCGTGCCGCCGATGCTGGCGATGCCGTAGGCGGTGATGGCGTATTTCATCAAGCGCGGCTGGCTGGTGTAGTTGCCGCCATTGTAGTCGGGATCGTTGCGGATGGTGTCGAGCATGATCCGCCGCATCATCCAGTTGCGCGAGGCCATCTCGGTCGGCTGCGAGGCCATCGGCACCAGCGCGTCCATCTCCTGCGGATATTTCTCGCCCCACAGCCAGGTTTGCATGCCGCCCATCGAATTGCCGATCACGAGCCGCAGATGCTTGACGCCGAGGCCTTCCTTCACGAGGCGATGCTGCGCCTCGACCATGTCGTCGTAATTGTATTTCGGGAAGCTCGTCTTCATGCCGTCGGACGGTTTTGACGATTTGCCGTGGCCGATCGCGTCGGGAATGATGATGTAATATTTGGACGCGTCGAGCGGCTGTCCCGCGCCGAACAACTCGCCGGCGAAGGCGGGCGACAGCATGCTCGCGCCCGAGCCGCCGGTGCCGTGCAGCACCAGCACGGGCTGGCCAGAGGGCTCGCCGACAGTGGTGTAGTGCAGCTTCAATTCCGGCATGGTCTCGCCAGTGTGCAACTTGAAGTCTTTGGCGATCCAGTCGCCTTGCTTCGGCGCTGGATAATCGGCGGCCATAACCGGCGTTGCGATGGACAGCAGGATGGCCGCTAGCGCCGCGCAAGACGTTTTCATGTTTCTCTCCCCATGCGGCTCATGGTCGGCCGCGTTGGACGCGATCTTATCAGCTGGTCACGGAGGATCGAGACCGGACCCATCATCGCCCCCCGAAAAACATTCCCCGATGGTGCGGCGCGCAAGGGGAATAATTGCGGATCAGATATGGCTGGTCCTGCCTATGACACGGCTGCGCCCGGGATGTAGGATTTCGGCCTCGCCGATCGTCCTCAGGGGAACACCGCTACGGGAGAGCCTGCATGTGCCGCAACATCAAGACGCTGTTCAACTTCGAGCCGCCCGCGACGGAGGACGAGATCCACGCCAGCGCGCTCCAGTTCGTGCGCAAGCTTTCCGGTTTCAACAAGCCGTCGCAGGCCAATGAAGAGGCCTTCGAGCTTGCGGTCGCGGAAGTGTCGGAGGCTGCGCGAAAGCTCCTGACTTCGCTGCACACCCATGCGCCGGCGCGGGACCGTGAGATCGAGGCGGAGAAGGCCAAGGAACGTTCGCGGCTGCGGTTCGGTTAGGCGGTCCTGCGTCCATTCCGTGATCTGGCTCACGGTGAGAGCGGCCTCAACTTGCGATGATGTCTGCCGGGGTTTTGACAGCCCGGAGCACGACCATGAGCCGCCCCCTTATTCCTCTCAGAGCAGGTGCCGTCACCTTCACCGTGCTGTGGACCGCATGGATGATGTGGTGGAGCGGCTCCTACAGCAGCGTCAACCTCGTCATCCTGACGCTGCTCGGCACGCTGGTCGGCTATCTCTGGTACCGCGCCATGCGCTGGCAGTTCGAGCGCATGGGCATGCTGCCGCGCAAGGATGAGTCCTCCGGGGCGTCGAAGCAACTTCCGCCCGGCTAGTCCTTGTGGCCGTGCTTCTTCTTTTTCTTCTTCTTCCGGTGATCATCGCCTTCGCCTTCGCCTTCGCCGTCGTCGGCCTCGTCATCGACGATCGCCTCTTCAACCTCATGCACGGCGGCTTCCAGCGCCTCGCGCTCGGCGGCTTCACGCTCGCGCTGGCGGCGGCGCTCGTCCCAGGCGTCGAAGAGTTGATCGAGCCACGGCAGCACCTGTTCGATCGACGGCAGCTGGCCGGGCGGTCCGGGCTCGCCGCGTGGGCCTTGCGGCCCCGCCGGCCCGGCCGCGCCCCGAGCACCGGCTTCGCCGGGCTTGCCCGGCAGGCCGGCCTTGCCCTGCGCTCCGGCCTTTCCGGCCGCCCCGGGCTTGCCTTGCGGTCCCGGCTTGCCACGCTGGCCATCCGGCCCGCGCCGGCCGGGATGCCCTTGCGGCCCTGGCCGTCCCGGTTCGCCCTGCCGTCCGCGCGGACCTTGGGGTCCCTGCCGTTTCTGTTCGTCTGCCACGCCGCTGCTCCCTTGACCGGAAGCAAGCTACTTAGCGGCGTTTGACGACAGCAGCAATTCCGCCGGCGCCTTGCGCCGGGCTTGATCAACACCAATCGTGCCCACGTCGCGTGCTAGTCGTGATACGCGGGCACGTCGATGCCGGACGCCGCATAGATCCTGATCTTGTTGCGCAGCGTGCGCACCGACAGGCCGAGCACGCGCGATGCGCGCGTGCGGTTGCCGTCGCAGCGTGCGAGCGTCTGGAGCACGAGCTCGCGCTCGACCTCGTCGACGGTCGCGCCGATCAACAGCGGAACGATTTGGTTAGGGGCAAGAAATTGCGCGCCCGGATCGGACGCAGCGACATGAACAGTGGTCATCAACACACCTCCCGATCAACGCCCGCTTCCATCTTTGGAAGCGATCGAGAACCAACGGCCCCCTAGCCGTAGATCTACGGTGGGCGGGTTTGGTTAACGAGTGGTTAATCGCGGACGATCGCACCAATTGACCTTGGGATTGCCGCGAAGGTGCCGCGATTGGCACGGGATGCATAGCGATGCGGACCGATTTTGCGCGCCCGCTCACACCGTCCGGTACCCGCCGTCCACCATCACGATCGTCCCCGTGACATAGGCCGACAGATCCGACGCCAGGAAGATCGCGGGGCCCACGATGTCCTCGGGCTTGCCGGTGCGCGCCAGCGGGGTGTGATCGACGAAGGCCCGCACCAGCGCCGGATTGGTCGCGCGCACGTTGGCGTTGATGTTGGTCTCGATGAAGCCCGGCCCGATTGCGTTGACGCGCACGCCTTCCTTGCCGAGCTCGACGGCGAGCGCCTTGGTGAAGCCGAGCACGCCGTGCTTCGAGGTCGTATACGCCGCCGAGCTCGGCGTGCGCAGATGCACGAAGGACTGGATCGAGCCGATATTGACGATGCGGCCCTTGGCGGTCCGCAGCGGCGCGAGGAACGCCTGCGTCACGTTGAAGACGCCGTTGAGGTTGAGCGAGATGATGTCGTTCCAGTCCTTCGCCACCGTCTCCGTGTCCGCGGTGAAGGCGTTGCGGCGGGTGATGCCGGCATTGTTGACGAGGATCGAGACCTGCCCGACCTTGTCGGCGACCTGCCTGGCGAGCGCAAAGCATTCGTCACGCTTGGTGACATCGAGCGCAAAGCTCTCGGCCTTGCCGCCGGCCTTGCGGATCTCCTGCGCGGCCTCCGCGACCGTGTCGGCGTTGACGTCGAGCAGCACCACTCGCGCGCCCTCGCGGGCGTAGCCGGCCGCGATCGCCCGGCCGATGCCGGATCCGGCGCCCGTGACGACGGCGATGTGGTTTGCGAGCAATGCCATGACAATTTCCTCCCGGATTCGTTTCGAAGTTTCATGAAAGGCTAACTCGAAATTAAGGGGTCGGAAACGGCCGCCTTGGCATACTGATCTTCATTGCTAAACGTTGCGCGCATGATGGGACGGCTTGAATCCTGGAAACTCGCTCTCGAACGCCTGCGGTCGGCGCAGCCGGCCGACTGGGCCGAGGCGGGCCGGCTCGTCGCCGAGATCGTGCGCATGAGCACGGATGCCACGCTGCGCCAGGCGGCTGAGCAGGCGCTTCCCGTGCTGCGCCAGGCCGCGGACAATGACGATCACAGCGTCACGCTGGCGGCCCAGCGCCGCGTCGGCGTGATCCTCGAGGTCGTCCATGATCTCACCGCGCCGCGCTTCGGCCGCCGCAACGCCATGCCGAAGCAGCTCTCGAGCGAAGATCGTGCCCGCAGGATGCTCGGCCTGCCGCTCGCCGTGCAGCTCACCTGCGACGACATCAACCAGGCCTACCGTCGCGCCGCCAAGGGCAAGCATCCCGACCAGGGCGGAAGCGCGCAAGCCTTCATCGACCTCGCCGCCGCGCGCGACATCCTGATCCATCCCGGCGCGCACAAGGACGCGTGAGCGCGCGCTGGCGCTGCGCCTCGCCGATCCGCCATGTGCTGACAAAAAAGAGCGGGCAAGAACGCGTCGCGCCCTTGCCCGCTCGTCGATCCGCCGATCGAAATCTTACCAGGTGCAGTGACCGCTCTTCAACGCGTGATCCTTCAGCACGAGTGCGTCGACGAAGGTCGGCACGGTCGTGCTGACGCGGGCGTAGTCGGAGGGCCACGGCGCGGTCGGGATGCTCTCGTCCCAGATCTGGCAGAAGCCGGTGTCCTGCCAGCGGATCAGGTGATAGCTGGCTTCGGCAGGGCTCGCGGCGACGAAGGCAGTGACGGCAAGACCCGCAGCAGCGCACAGCACGGAAATACGACGCATGATCAGCTCCTCAAATGAAAGATGTGATGCACCTCCCGACAATGACGGGGAGGCATGGTGTGGGGCGCGTTTGGGGATGCGCCCCGGACAAGTTGTGAGTAGCTCCGCCGGCTGATCAGGTTCAAAGCGTGCGCGCATGAAATGCGCCATTTGAGCCGGAAAAAAACCAGCGCGCGCCTGCAAAGGAAAAGGGCGGGTCGCTCGCGCGGCCCGCCCTCAAGATCAAATTCGTCGCGTGACGCTCAGAGCGTGCAGCGGCGCTCCGAGCGCAGCTTGATCTGGAGATCCGAAGCCGCGGTGAAGGTCGGGACCGGCTTGCTGACGACCTTGTAGGTCGAAGCGCCCCACTGGAACGGCTTGTACTTCAGGTCCTCGTTCCAGACCTGGCAGATGCCGGTGTTGTCCCAGCGGATCACGTAATAGCCGGCTGCTGCTGCCGACGCCGGCACGGCAAACACGGAAGAGGCGATGCCGGCAACGGCACAGAGGGCGAGAACGCGACGCATGAAAAATCTCCTTGTGGGGAAGTGGGACCCGAAAATTCGTGCGGTAAAAGCAGGTCCTTGGCAAGCCGAGGGGCCGCCGTTTCACGGATATGTCAGAGGGAGCCGTGCACTTGGTTCGGCCGAGTGCCCGGCAAGACACATACGCCAAGACACATACGCCAAGACACATGCGCCAAGACACATACGCTAAGCGTGGCTCACTTCGCCAGTGATGCCACCGCCTCGATCTCGATCAGCATTTTCGGGTCGGGCAGGGCCTGCACGACGCAGGTGGTGCGCGCCGGGTAGGGCGGCGGGCCGAACGCGCCGGCATAGAGTGCATTCATCGCGGCGACGTCCGAGGCGCGCGTGAGCAGCACGTTGACCTTGACGAGATCGCGGACCGTCGCACCGGCCTCGTCCAGCACGCGCTTGATGTTGACGGCGACGTTGGCGAACTGCGCCTCGAAACCGTCCGGCAGCGCGCCATTGCCGTCGAAGCCGGGAATGCCGGAGACGAACAGGAGATCGCCGACACGCGTGGCAAAGGACAGCGGCGGCGCCTTGACGTGTGGCGGGGGTGCGAAATGCTGGATCGACATGGGATCACCTCGGATGGAACGGTCGCGTCGCCCGCACGAGCGTAGCGACATGCGGGGGAGTTGCAATCGGCATTGGGGAAGGCGGGCAAAACAAAAACGCGAAAACAACCCCATGCACAGTAGAAATCGTGAGTGTTTCAAATTCGGTATAGCCGAACAATTCGCTTGCTCCGTCGGGCAAAACAGGGGCAGAATGGCATCATGGCGGTGGTGCTTGTTTGCGCGGCCTCTTCCTTCGCCTCGCCCCGCTTGCGGGGAGAGGCCGACGCGCTCGGCAGCGCACTTGCGCGCCTGAGCGCGGCGGGTGAGGGGGACTCTACGCGAGTCCAACTCCTACCGTTTATGCCGAAGCGGCCCCTCACCCCAACCCTCTCCCCGTAAGAACGGGGCGAGGGAGCGCACCGCGCAGGCCTCACGCTCCATCATGTTGCCGCCGCGATCCATCGGATACATTCGCTGCGTCTGATTCGATCCTCCCTTGAAAAATAGCCCCCGGAGACGCCCCATGAAGCTCGCTACCACCTTCCGCGCCGCGCTGGTCGCCATTGCCGCTCTGGCCGGCCTTTCGACCTCGGCGCTGGCCGACGGCGGCACCGTGGTGCTGACGATCTACAAGGCGGGCTGGATCATCGGCGGTTCGGGCGGCTCGGGCGTGCTGAACTTCCGCGGCCGCTCGTATGGGCTCTCGACCGGCGGGCTCGACTACGGCCTCGTTTTCGGCGGCTCCAAGACCGTGCTGCGTGGCCGCGTCTCCAACATCAACCGCCCTTCCGACGTCGCCGGCGTCTATGGCGCGGCCGGTGCCGGCCTTGCCGTCGGCCGCGGCGCCCGCGCCATCGTGCTGACCAACCAGAAGGGTGCGGTGCTTGAGCTGTCGGGCTACCAGACCGGCCTGATGGCGAATGCGGATCTGAGCGGGCTCGCGATCACGATGCGGTAGGACGCGGTGTGTAGGCGTAGGGTGGGCAAAGCGAAGCATGCCCACCATTCGTACCGCAAATGCGGATGCATGGTGGGCACGGCGCGCAAGGAGCGCGCCTCTGCCCACCCTACGAACTACGAACTCACCGCCGCATGAATCCGCTCGCAATGCGCGACGAGATTGGCGTGCGCATCGACGAAGGCCTTCAGCGGCGTCGGGATCGGAAAATAATAGATGTTGGCGATGAAGCCGTAGATGCCGGCGTCGATGCTGGTCGGCGCCGCGCCGTGGACGAAGCCTGCCGTAGGCACGATCTCGGCCAGCACTTGCAGATCGGCAAGCCCCCGCGCGTAAGCCTGTTCGGGCGTGTAGCGGCCGATGCCCTGGTAATAATAGCGCTGCGCGTTGTAGGCCTTGGCTTTCTCGAATCCGGCCGCGTCGATCTGCGGATGCTGCGCGATGAAAGCGTCGCGGAACGCCGGATAGAAGCGATCGTCCTTCCAGCGCGAATACGACATCACCCAGTAGAGATCGTCCAGCATGCGGGTGACGAGATGATTGGTCCGCCGTGCCTCCTGCGACAGCGCGGCATCGATGCTCAGGCGATATTTGGTGATCGCATGCGCAATGATGGTCTCGCTGTCGCCGATGGTCTCGCCGTCGTCGACGACGTAAGGCAGCTGCCCGCGCGGCGCGGCAGAGGCATCGAAGACGTGCTCGTGCACGAACGGCACGCCTGCGAGCTTCAGGAACGCGTAGACCTTGAGGCCGTAGCCGTTGTTGTCGGCGACGCCGAACAGTTCCGGATAAGAATAGAGCGTCAGCATGGTTGCTCCCTTCAGCGCGATGGCACCTTGGCGTGTTGCTCCGTCGTGGCCGCTTGCGCGGCCTTGCTGGCGCGGATCATCAGGAACGCGCCGGAAGAGCCAGGCAGCCGCCAGCGCCCGTCGATTTCAGTCGCCTCGGCGTTCACCGTGCCTTCGTAATGGACCGTGTCGTAGCCGTGGCCGGGCGGCTCGTAGTGTTTGACGAACGAGACCGCGTTGCCGGAGCGCTGACCCGCGATCGAGGCGTTGTGGGTTCGCAGCGGGCACCGCGGGTTCGAGCAGGGCTCGGTCACGCTTCCGCTGAGCGCGCCGCCGGTTTCGACCAGAGTTGCGGTGAAGGTGACCATTCCGGTGCCCGGTTGAATGTAGCTGCCATCCCAGACGCCGGAGAGATCGTTGCTCATGCGGTGCCTTCCTGGGATGATGCGGGCCGGTTGATATCAGGCTCTTCCATCTCAAGTCGTATCGCCGGAGCGACGGGCTGGCAACAGTCCTTGCGCATTGTGCGCAGCGTCATTCGATCGGAGGACGCCCGGCGTCGCCCGTTCGACGTATGGGATCGGAGATGTACCGGCTCTCGGTGAGAGGCGCGGCCTCTATATGCCGATCGATGCGGTGAACACCGCCAGCTGCGCATCGAACGCCCGCCGGAACGCAGGCCGCGCTTCGCCGCGGGCGACGTAGGCTGAGAGGTCGGGATATTCCTCCAGCAGGCGAGATGCGTTCAACCGGCGCAGCACCGTCACCATCATGAGATCGCCTGCGCTGAACGCGCCGTCGAGCCACTCGGCCCCGCCGAGGCGACGGGACAATTCGCCCAGGCGGACACGGACGCGATCCTTCAGGACCGGCAGCCGCTCCTCGTACCAGCCCTTGTCGCGCTCGAACAGCATCGTCATCCCGAACTCGACGATCGGCGGTTCCAGCGTGTTGAGCGCGGCAAACATCCATGCGATCGCGCGGCTCCTCGCATTCGCATCTTTTGGCAACAATCCAACGTGGCGCTCGGCGATATGGAGCACGATCGCGCCCGACTCGAACAGGACGAGATCACCGTCCTCATAGGTCGGAATCTGCCCGAACGGATGCAGCGCAAGATGGGCGGGGTCCTTCATCGCCGCGAACGACACGAGGCGGACGTCGTAGGGCAGGCCCACTTCCTCGAGCGCCCAGCGGACGCGCATGTCGCGCGCCTGCCCCTTGCCGCGGTCGGGTGAGTTTTCAAAGGCTGTGATGGTGGGCATCCGGCGGCTCCGGGGTGATCGGCGTTGCATTCAAAGGACGAATGGCCGGCTCGGGTTCCGACAGGGGCGCTGCAAAAAGACCAGCGCCCGTGTCGGAACACGGTCCCGCCGCTCGTCCTTGGAGCGATGGTCGCGCGTCCAGTCCAGGACGAAAGGATACAATTTCATGACGTCAATCACGCCGTTCCTCTGGTTCGCCAACAACGTCCCGGAAGCCGTCGCCTTCTACAAAGCAGTGTTCCCCAACGCAAAAGTCGAGACCGTCAGCGATTCCATGGCGGTGTTCGAACTCGAAGGCCAGCGCTTCCACGCGCTCAACGGCGGGCCGCAATACCGCTTCACCGAGGCGGTCTCGTTCTTCATCAGCGTGGAGACGCAAGCCGAGGTCGACTACTTCTGGAGCCGCCTCACCGCCGACGGCGGCGAGGAATCCCGCTGCGGCTGGCTCAAGGACAAATTTGGACTGTCCTGGCAGGTGATCCCGTCCGCGCTCGGCCGCTACCTCGGCGATCCCGACCGCACGAAGGCGAACCGCGTCATGCAGGCGATGATGGAGATGCGGAAGATCGTGATCGCAGATCTCGACAGGGCGTATGCGGGGTGAGGGGCTGACGGTGCCGTAGGGTGGGCAAAGGCGCGCTCTTCGCGCGCCGCGCACGGCGCAAGAGCGCCTTTGCCCACCCTACGAAGCCAGCGATCTGCATCGCCAATTCGCCCTGCATCGCTATACTGCCGACCATCAGCAGGATGGTAACCCCATGGGAAACGAATTGGAAGGCAAGGTTGCTGCCGTGACCGGGGCCGCGTCGGGCATCGGGTTGGCGAGCACTGAAGCAATGCTGGCCGCGGGCGCGCGCGTGGTGATGGTCGACCGCGACGAGGCCGCGCTGAAGGCGCTCAGAAACAAGCATGGCGATGCCGCGATCCCGCTGGTCGTCGACCTCCTGGATCCCAGGGACTGCGCATCGTTGCTGCCGCGCGCCCTGGAGAAGGCAGGCCAGCTCGACATCCTGCATGCGAATGCGGGCACCTATGTCGGTGGCGATCTGGTCGATGCCGACACTATGGCCATCGACCGGATGCTGAACCTGAATGTCAACGTGGTGATGAAGAACGTGCACGACGTGCTGCCGCACATGATCGCGCGCCGGAGCGGCGACATCATCGTCACGAGTTCGCTGGCGGCGCATTTTCCGACGCCCTGGGAGCCGGTCTATGCGTCGTCCAAATGGGCGATCAACTGCTTCGTCCAGACGGTGCGGCGCCAGGTCTTCAAGCACGGCATTCGCATCGGCGCGATCTCGCCCGGCCCGGTCGTCACCTCGCTGCTCGCGGACTGGCCGCCCGAGAAGCTGCAGGAAGCCAGGGAAACGGGTAGCCTGCTGGAGGCCAGTGACGTGGCTGAGGTCGTGATGTTCATGCTGACGCGGCCGCGCGGCATGACAATCCGCGACGTGGTCATGCTGCCGACCAATTTCGATCTTTAGGGCGCATGCTCTCGTCGTGCCGTAGGGTGAGTTAGCGCAGCGTAACCCACCACTCCTGTCTCCGCGGGGACAGACCTCGGTGGATTACGCTGCGCTGATCCACCCTACGATCTGATCCACGCCGCGAGTTCTCGCCACGGCTCCAGCGTCCAATGCCCCGACGCGGCGCCGGACGGCGAGGGAAGCACGAACACGTCGGGAAGCTTCTCGTCGCGTTGCTGCCGCCCAAGTGCAATCCGGCTCGATGGCCTGCCATAGAACAAGCTCGCCGCCTTCTTGCTCGTGAACGCTATCGTCCGCGGCCGATACTTGTCGATCTTGGCCCTGAAGCCGGGCACGTCGATCGTTTCAGGCGCGATCTGGTGATCCATCCCCGCGGCCGACTTGGAGAGATCGGTGAAGCCGATCCCGAGTTCGATCAGCGTCGCGAATTCGCTCGGCTGATAGCGCCGCGGCGTGATGCCGGCCTCATGTATCGCACGCCAGAAGCGGTTGCCGGGATGGGCGTAGTAGTGCCCGAGGCTGGCTGAGCGCGTGCTGGCGGCGGTGCCGACGAAGACGAGGCGGAGGTTGGGGCGGAGTTGGTCGGGGAGGCGGGTGCTCATAGTGCGGTAAAATCACTGGACATCAAGAAGCAAAAGCATCGGAGGGATCGCCGCCCACGGGACGTTGCTGCTCATCCGGATCGCACTTGTCACGCGAGGACCTCGGCGGTCATGCTTGACCTAATCTCGTGGTTTCCACCATAGCAACATCCCTTGGTGAGGTAAGAGGTAGTCATCTATTCGGTACTCAACCGGGCCTTGCTCGACGTCGTTCTGCGCTAAAATGGCGTCCTTATCGTGTATTGAGAGGGCTTGAATTAGAAAACGCCTTTTTGTGTCATCCTTTACCGAAACGGTCAGCGCTTCGGCTGGGAGATGTGTTCGGATTAAGTCAGTGTCTTCGGAGGCTTTGATTAGCGAATATTCGAGCTCGCAAGAGAGATTGTCTCCTCGTTTGACTGCGAATTCACCGACGTCAAATGCGATACGATTTCCGTCGCGATTTAGAGACGCATTCGCTTTTTCCACGAGCTTGGCAGGTGTTCCGACAGGCGCCCCATTTAGTTGAACTTCAATGTGATGAAATTTGACTTTTTCACGAGGACCCTTACTCGTTGGTTCGGGAAGATGTCCCTTCAGGCTGTGTTTGGCGACAATCTCGCTTACATTACTTAAATGGTAGCGTGCCTTCACCCTGAGCTCGACATAGTCGGCGCCACTACCTTCCTCAGGGTCAAGCAAGTTGATGTCGTAGCAAAAATCTTTGCGCAAAAGGCTCTGAGTCAAAGCTAGTCGATTGGCCACGTTTAGCATTCCGACCGGAATTTCGCGACGCAAGACACCATAGAATACGTTTTCAGAGATTGAATCCATACGAGCGCTCCAGATCGCCTGCTCATGCGCGGCCGCGAGCCGCTCAAATACGACCCAAACAACAGCAGCAACTATGAGGGCGAAGCCGATTTCCTTAAAAACATGAAGTGCGGTAATCTGTAGTGTAGTCCAACCTTGGGGATGGTCTTGGGCGGTGGCAAATGTGAGTACGCAGCCAGCTAGAAATACGGCAATAGCTATCGCGATGAGTACCTTATTCGAGCGCGTGCTTTGATTTTGTCCAGCCATTGGATGTGCTCCCGTGCACTAGGTGATTTTCGGACGAATCTTGCCGAACTCTCGCGGTGCAAAATTGCCCGCTTGTCCCAGCTCCAATATGAAAAGATTGTAGAATCCGTTCCATTGTGCGTGCGATGCCGTTCTGGACGGCCTCGCGCGTGGAGACGGGAAACTCACGCAATGTATCTATCTTAGATTGTAGCCGACAGTAATGACAAGTCCCCTCTAGCTTTGAATGCTGGGGATCCGGCTGGCTTTCAAGAAAAAGGCCGGGCTTTCGCCCGGCCTCAAAAGATGCGCGGTCTAAGTGACCTCACAATACCCGATTGCTCTCCTTCACCTTCTCCGCATCGAGATACACGCTGCTGCCCATCTCCTTGAACTTCGCGCTCATCTTCGCCATGCCGTCCTCGGCCGTCCCGCTCAGCGACATGCCCACCGAGTTCGGATCATTCAGCGTCGCCGCATAATCCCGCACGTCCTGCGTGATCTTCATCGAGCAGAATTTCGGGCCGCACATCGAGCAGAAATGCGCGACCTTGTGGGCTTCCTTCGGCAGGGTCTCGTCGTGGAAGTTCTTGGCGGTATCCGGATCGAGGCCGAGGTTGAACTGGTCGCTCCAGCGGAAGTCGAAACGGGCGCGGGAGAGCGCGTCGTCGCGGAGCTGGGCGGCCGGGTGGCCCTTGGCGAGGTCGGAGGCGTGGGCGGCGATCTTGTAGGTGATGACGCCGACCTTGACGTCGTTGCGGTCAGGCAGGCCGAGATGCTCCTTCGGCGTGACGTAGCAGAGCATGGCGCAGCCGAACCAGCCGATCATGGCGGCACCGATGCCCGAGGTGATGTGGTCGTAGCCCGGCGCGATGTCGGTGGTCAGCGGTCCGAGCGTGTAGAACGGCGCTTCGCCGCACTCCTTGAGCTGCTTGTCCATGTTGATCTTGATCTTGTGCATCGGCACGTGGCCGGGGCCTTCGATCATGACCTGGCAGCCCTTGTCCCACGCGATCTTGGTGAGCTCGCCGAGCGTCTCCAGTTCGGCGAACTGCGCGCGGTCGTTGGCGTCCGCGATCGAGCCGGGACGCAGGCCGTCGCCGAGCGAGAACGAGACGTCATACTTGCGCATGAGGTCGCAGATCTCGTCGAAATGCGTATAGAGGAAGCTCTCCTTGTGATGCGCCAGGCACCACTTCGCCATGATCGAGCCGCCGCGGCTGACGATGCCGGTGACGCGGTTGGCCGTGAGGTGGATGTAGGACAGGCGCACGCCGGCGTGGATGGTGAAGTAGTCGACGCCCTGCTCGCACTGCTCGATCAGCGTGTCCTTGTAGAGCTCCCAGGTCAGTTTGACGGGATCGCCTTCGCACTTCTCCAGCGCCTGGTAAATCGGCACGGTGCCGATCGGGATCGGCGCGTTGCGCAGGATCCATTCCCGGGTGGTGTGGATGTTGCGGCCGGTGGAGAGGTCCATCACGGTGTCGGCGCCCCAGCGGATCGCCCACACCATCTTGTCGACTTCCTCTTCCACCGACGACGTCACGGCGGAGTTGCCAATATTGGCGTTGATCTTGGTGAGGAAGTTGCGGCCGATGATCATCGGCTCCAACTCAGCGTGGTTGATGTTGCAGGGGATGATGGCGCGGCCGCGCGCGATCTCGCTGCGGACGAACTCCGGCGTGATGAAGGCGGGCACCGCGGCACCAAAGCTTTCGCCATCGGCTAGCGCTGCCTCCGCGCGTTCGAGCTGTTTTTTGCGGCCGAGATTTTCGCGCTCAGCGACGTAGATCATCTCCTTCGTGATGATGCCGGCGCGGGCGAATTCGAGCTGGGTGATCTTGTGGCCGTCGAGGCCGCGTAGCGGCTTGTGGTGCGCGGTGAAGGCCTTTGCGGCATGCGAGGCGCCGACGTTGCCATTGTCCTCCGGCTTGATATCGCGGCCCTGATACTCCTCGACGCCGCCTCGCTCCTTGACCCAGGCGAGACGGTTGCGCGACAGACCGGCGTTGACGTCGATGGTGACGGACGGATCGGTGTAGGGGCCCGAGGTGTCATAGACCGGCAGGTTCGGCTCGCCGGCGCCCTCGGAGAGGATGATCTCGCGCAAGGGCACGCGCATGTCGGGCGCAGCGTCCGGAGACGCGAAGATTTTTCGCGACGAGGGCAGCGGGCCGGTGGTGACAGCGGGGACGGTTTTTTCGGGGTTGGAGCGGATGTTCATGGGATCCTCCTTAATTCAGTTCGTTGGCGTCGCTGTGCGAGAGACGGTTACCGCTGTCATCCCCGCCTAGTGCGCAATTGCGCACGGGAGCGGGGATCCAGTACTCCGAGGCGGTGCGGCTAGAGCCGAGTGGCTGCGGCGTACTGGATCGCCCGGTCAAGCCGGGCGATGACAGTGGAGTGTGGGGTGAGAGCGGAGCGTGCGTCATGCAGTCTCCTTCGATTGGCCGAGCCACTGCCGCACCCGCGCATCCGGGTCGGCGTTTTGGGTGACGTCGCTGACGACGGCGATGGAATCGGCGCCGGCGGCAAAGATCTCCGCGGCGTGCTCGAATTTGATGCCGCCGATCGCGACCAGCGGGATGCTGCCGATCCGCTTCTTCCATTCCGTGATCTTCGGAATGCCCTGCGGTTCGAAGCGCATCGACTTCAGCGTGGTGAAGAAGATCGGGCCGAGCGCGACGTAGTCGGGCTCTGCGGCGAGCGCGGTCTCAAGCTCCGCGTCGTCATGGGTGGAGACGCCAAGCGACAGGCCGGCCTCGCGGATGGCCTTGAGGTCCGCTTCCGCCAGGTCTTCCTGGCCGAGATGCAGATATTTTGCGCCGGCGACGACGGCCGCGCGCCAATAGTCGTTCACGACCAGCTTGGCCTGTGTGTCCTTCGTGATCGCCAGCGCATCGGTGACGACCTGGAGCGCGTCGGCGTCGTTGAGGTCTTTCGCGCGCAGCTGGATGGTGCCGACGCCGAGCTTGGTCAGGCGTTCGACCCACTTGAGGCTGTCGACGACGGGATAGAAACGATCAGGATACGGCATGCCAGAATGGTGTCCCAACGACAGGGGTGGAGGGGGAGGCGAAGTCGCGGGCGTTCATCAGCCCGGCTTCGTAGGCGGTGCGGCCGGCATCACAGCCGAGACGGAAGGCATTGGCCATGGCGACGGGATCGGCGGCCTTTGCGATGGCGGTGTTGAGCAGCACGGCGTCGTAGCCAAGCTCGAGCGCCTCGGCCGCATGCGACGGCGCGCCGATGCCGGCATCGACCACCAGCGTGATATCAGGCAGCCGCTCGCGCAGCAGTTTCAGCGAGTCGCGGTTGGTGATGCCGCGGGCCGAGCCGATCGGCGCGGCCCAGGGCATGACGACCTTGCAGCCGGCATCGACCAGGCGGTTGGCGACCGAGAGATCCTCGGTGCAATAGGGGAACACCTCAAAGCCGTCCTTGATCAGGATGGTGGCGGCCTCAACCAGGCCGACGACGTCGGGCTGCAGCGTGTCGTTGTCGGCGATCACTTCAAGCTTGATCCAGCTCGTGCCGAATAGCTCGCGCGCGAGTTTTGCGGTGGTCACGGCTTCGCGCACGCTGCGGCAGCCGGCGGTGTTCGGCAGCACGCTGACGTCGAGCTCACGGATCAGATTCCAGAACGCGTCCCCGGTCTTGCCGCCGGCGGCCTCGCGGCGCAGCGACACCGTGACAATGTTCGAGCCGGAGGCACGGATCGCCGCCTGCATGATCGCAGGCGAGGGATACAGCGCGCTGCCGATCAGCAGGCGGGAGGGGAAGGTTTTGCCGTAGAAGGTCACCATGTCCAAGGTGTCTCCATGGTTGACGCTGTCATCCCCGCGAAAGCGGGGATCCAGTACGCCGCGGCGGCGCGGCTGAAGCCGAGAAGCCGCGGCGTACTGGATCGCCCGGTCAAGCCGGGCGATGACAGCGGAGTGTGTGGCGCGCACCGAGGCGATAAATGGAGAGCCATCACCTCACCCTCCCTGCCGCGGCGTGATGATCTCGATCTCGTCGCCGGCCTTGAGGTGGGTCTCGGCCCAGCGGCTTTTCGGCACGACGTCGTAATTGAGCGCGATCGCGAAATGGGTGCCCTCGTAGTCGAGCTCGGCCAGCAGCGCGTCGACGCTTGCGGAATTCACCTCGCGCTGCTCGCCGTTGACGATCACGCGCATTGCATCACCTCATTGTCGATCTGGCCGCGCTGGACGTATTGCAGCGTCAGCTCGGCGAGCGCCGGCGCGATCAGGAAGCCGTGGCGGTAGAGGCCGTTGACGGCGATCCTCTCGCCACGAATGCCGATGCGCGGCAGATTGTCGGGGAAAGCGGGCCGAAGGCCCGAGCCGAATTCGACGATCCGCGCCTCGCCGAAGGCCGGATGCACGGCATAGGCCGCGCCGAGCAGCTCCAGCGCCGAGCGCACGCTGACGCCGGTGTCCTCGGCCTCGATCGAGGTCGCGCCCAGCATGAACAGATTGTCCTCGCGCGGGATCACGTAGAGCGGCCAGCGCGGATGGATCAGCCGCACCGGGCGCAAAAGCTGCACCTCGCCGGTCTCGATCAAAATCATCTCGCCCTTGACGCCGCGCAACTCCGGCTGTTCGTCGCGCGCGCCAAGGCCGCGGCAGTCGATCACGATGCCGTCGAGGTCTTTGGCGCTGACGTCGCTATCAAACTTGATGGTGCCACCGGCGGCGCGGATGCGCTCGTGCAGCTTCGGCAGCACGCGGCGCGGCTCGACATGGCCCTCGGTCGGGAAGAACAGCGCATCGCGGAAGCGGCCCTCCAGCGACGGTTCGAGCTCGGCAAGGCCGGTCGCATCGAGCCGGCGGTGACCTTCGGTCATCCGCGCAAACCGCTCGAAATCGTTGCGCTCGCGCGGGTGGGCGACGACGAGCGAGCCGTTGAAGGGGGTGTCGGGCAGCTCGCGCCGCCAGATGTCCAGGGAGCGCTGGCCGAGCCTGGAGATGATGGGTTCGGCGACCTCCGCCTCGCACCAGGGCGCGAGCATCCCGCCGGCCCAATGGCTGGTGGAATCGGTCATCGCGGCGTCACCGCGCTCGTGTAGCGTTACGGCATGGCCGGCCTGCGCGAACAAAAGCGCCTGCCAGGCACCTGCAATGCCTGCGCCGATGATGGATACCGGGGAATCCGGTCGCTTGGTGGTCTGCAACATCCCTGTCCCTTCGCCGGCATGACCCGGATCAGGTTCAAAGGGTCACCGCGGTCCTGGGCCTTCTGACCCATTTAGCGGTATCTCAGCTCCTCCTCGGAGCACCCCTCGGAACGGCTCTAATGTATGCCAGCGGGGCGGGGTGGTCAACGCGCTAGCCACAGGGCTGACATTCCGGCGCGGTCCGCCGGACCGAACCCCGGGTGCGCAATTGCGCACCGGGGAAGCTCGAGATTCCGGGCTCGATGCTTCGCATCGCCCCGGAATGACGGTGGCTAGTGGTTGGGAACCTGCGCCCGCGCATTGCTGACGCGCTGGGCCAGCTTCTTATGCGGCGCGGTCCCGAGCATCGGCTGCGGATTGCCGTTCGGCTCAAGCCAGGTGTCGCCCATATTGGCGACCTGCACGGCCTCCTGACGCTGCCGCTTTGCAACGTAGTAATAGCCGCCCGCGAAATAACGCACGGCTCGGGCGTGGTCGCCATTGGCGGCGCGATAGGCGCCGGCGAGGTATTTGACGGCGTAGGTGAGGTTGGTGTTGGGATCGCGCAGGCCGGCGGCGTCGCCGGTGTAGCCGACCCCGCGGGCGGTCGCGAGCTTGATCTGCATCAGGCCGATGGTGCCGCCGCGGCCGATAAGGCCGGCCTGATAGCGGCTCTCGCGCATGATGACGCGATGCACCAGCGCTTCCGGCACGCCGTTGGCGCGGGCATGGGCCGCGACCATCTCGGCATACTCGGCTTCGCCCGCGAATGCGGCCTGCGGCAACATCAGCCCGGCCGCAACGAGCGCGGCAATACGCAAAATTTTCATTGAATTATTCCTCGGCAGAACGAACCTGCACCCGTGCGCGTTAGGCCGTGGGAACACGGCGATGATGTGGCGAAACGCCGCCAGCGGCGATTTTCGCGGGGCCGTCGTTTTTACGACTCAAACCCAGGTTAGGATTGCACTTGGCGATGTGCGTTACGCGACAGCAGGTCTGTCTATTCGTGCATTCGCCCAAAAATCGCTATTCAAAATTCGGGAGAACGTCCATGACCCGAGCAGACATCGGCGACATCCCCAAGCAGAACCCCTGTGCGCAATGTGGGGCACCGATCCCGTCTCCGGACTGGATCGAGCCGGGCGAAGGCCGCGTTTCCTATCTCTGGAAATGCCACGCCTGCGGCTACCGCTTCGAGGCGGTGGCGATCTTCGATGAGCACCCGATCGAGCATCCGCCGCTCGCCGCCTGAGGCGTGCCCTACGCCGCCCGCCGCGGCTGCTGCCACACCGGCAATTGCATCCGCACGATCAGCCCGTGCGGCGCGCGGTCGTGCAACGACAATTCGCCGCCATGAGCGATCGCGATCGCGCGCGCGATCGACAGGCCGAGCCCGAAGCCGGTGTGCTCGTCCATGGTGCGCGCGTCGTCGCCGCGCGCGAACGGCTCCAGCATCTCCTGCTTGCGCGCATCCGAGATGCCGGGGCCGTCGTCCTCGACGTCGATGACGAGCCTGGTGCCTGATACGTCGAGGCGGATCGTCACTTCGGCGCCGAAGCGCACCGCGTTCTCGACGAGGTTGGTGACGCCCCGATGCAGTTCGTCGGGTCGCGCGGCGGCCGTCGCCGAAGCGGGGCCGTCATAGTGCACGACATGACCCATGTCGCCGAACTGGTCGGCGATGACCTGAAGCGTGCTCGCGATGTCGACCAGCGTCACCGCCTCGATCTTGCGGTCGTTGCGCAGCAGCGACAACACGGATTCCAGCATCGAGCGCATCTGGTCGAGATCGATCAGCATGCGCCTGCGGTTGCCCTCGTCCTCGATGAACTCGGCGCGCAGGCGCAGCCGGGTGATCGGCGTTCGCAGGTCGTGGCTGATCGCCGCCAGCATCCGGGTGCGATCCGACATCAGCCGCGCGATCCGCTCATGCATGCGGTTGAGCGCGCGCGCGACCGAGCGGATCTCCTCCGGGCCGCGCTCGGGCAGCGGATCGGCCGCCCCGTCCAGGCTGAAATTCTCGGCGGCCCTGGCAAACGAGGACAGCGGCGCGGCCAGCGCGTAGGCCGCCCACAGGCCGAGCATCGTGACGCTGATCAGCGCGAACAGCAGCGTTATCATCCAGGGGCCGCCCCAGAACCGCGGCGGATGCGGGCCCTGCTCGACGCGGCCTGCGATCACACTGCCGTCGGGAAGCTCGACCGCGACGCGGTGCACGCCGAAGTTCGGGGCCAGCGCGACCACCTTGTACTGATGGCCGAGGTGCCGGCGCACGTTGCGCAGATGCGGGCCACCGCTGTCTTCGGCGACGGAGAAGGTCCCCGGCGCGAGGAGCTCGATGCCGGCATTCGGAAACGCACGCACGATATTGGCGAGGATGCGCGGCCGCTCGCTCGCATCCGTGCCGTTGAGCAGCAGCGCCGCGTCCGCGAGCTGATGGGCGGCGTCGGGCGGCGGCTCGGCCCGGTCCGGCCGGCTGACCAGGAAGCTGGCGGTGAGGATCAGATGCAGCGCGACGATCGACGCCACCACCAGCGCGGCGATCTGTCCACCGATGCTTTTGAGGTGGAAGAAGCGGAACGGCGTCATGACGACCGCTCCACTAACTGCTCAGGGTCGCCGCGACCGCTTCATTGCCAGCTGCTTCAGTCCCGGCCGCTTCAGTTCTGGGCGTGAACAGATAGCCGCCGGAGCGCACCGTCTTGATGATGGTGGGATCGGCCGGATTGGGTTCGATCTTGCGGCGGATGCGGCTGACCAGCACGTCGATCGAGCGCTCGAACGAGCCGGTGTTGCGCCCTTGCGTGAGGTCGAGCAGGCTGTCGCGCGACAGCACGCGGCCGGGCCGTTCGCAGAACGTCCGCAGCAGATCGAACTCGGCGCTGGTCACCGCGACGCGCGCGCCTTCCGGATTGCGCAATTCGCGCAGGCGCAGATCGATGCGCCAGCCCTCGAAGACGAGCGTGGAGGCGCCCTCGATCGAGCTTGCCGCCTGGGCTGCGGCCTGGCGGCGCAGCACCGCGTTGATGCGCGCGAGCAGCTCGCGCGGGTTGAACGGCTTTGGCAGATAGTCGTCCGCGCCCATCTCGAGGCCGACGATGCGATCGACGTCCTCGCCGCGCGCGGTCAGCATGATGATCGGCGTCTGCGCCTCCGAGCGTACCTTGCGGCACAGGCTCAGGCCGTCCTCGCCGGGCAGCATGACGTCGAGGATGATGAGGTCGACCCTGTGATCGGCCAAGGCACGCGACATCTCCCGGCCATCGCTCACGGTGGTGACGTTGCAGGCGTTGTTGCGCAGGTACTTTGCAATCAACGTCCGGGTTTCGCGGTCGTCCTCGACGACCAGGATGTTGGGATTGGCCATGCGCTTTGTTTGTCCAAGATTCGGGCCAAATGGCGAAGATTTTTGTTTCGGATTGTTTCTGTCTGTCCGGGCGCAACAGCAGGCAATACCCGGGCAGGGAAGCGGCAAGGTCTCATTAAGGCCGCTAACCATACCGTGGCGGTGTCGCTTACGAAACCCCGCAAAAGCCACGGAGCCATTATGACCTCGATTTCGGCGGCCTCCGCCGGTAACTACCAGTCGCCCCTGCAGCGGCTTCAGCAGCAATTGCAATCGGACGTTTCCGACGGCACGATCTCGTCGTCGGACCAGTCGGCGCTCTCGACCGCGCTGACCGACATCGACACCGCCTTGCAGTCGAGCCGATCCAGCGATCAGTCGAGTGGCACGCGTCCCTCCAAGGACGAGATGAAGTCGAAGATCGACGATCTCATCGCCAACGAAGTGTCGAACGGGACGCTGACCTCGGACCAGGCGGACGAACTGAAGAACGTGTTTCAGTCCGCTTTCGCCAAGGGGCCCGGCGGCGCCGGCGGTCC
Organism: Bradyrhizobium sp. LA6.8; assembly: GCF_040547935.1. Classification (NCBI taxonomy): domain Bacteria; kingdom Pseudomonadati; phylum Pseudomonadota; class Alphaproteobacteria; order Hyphomicrobiales; family Nitrobacteraceae; genus Bradyrhizobium; species Bradyrhizobium sp. LA6.8. The sequence goes on along the minus strand of NZ_JBEPQQ010000004.1, from coordinate 243,844 downwards.
CGGTGGTGCGGGCGGTCCCGGTGGTGCGGGCGGACCGCCGCCCGGTCCGCCGCCGGATGACAGCTCGTCGGATTCGTCCTCGACGGACTCGACCAGCAGCACGTCGACCAACACGACCACGGCGGACATTCTCCAGCAATTCCTCCAGGCGCTCCAGCAGTCGCAATCGTCGAGCGCGTCCTACGGCGCCAACGGCAGCTCATTCGGCGGTTCGGATTTCTCCGCACTTCTGATCGACTTCAAGAGCTGACCTGAGCGACGCAGGTCGGCGCGTTCCTCGCCGCGATCGTGCTTCACCCAGGGCGCATGATCGTCGGCGGGGAACTGTGCATCAGGAACGTTCCTCATCGAACGTTCCTGAGTGACGCAGGAACTTTCGTCGCAGCGTAGCGCCATCATCGCGTGACGAAATTGACGCAGAAAAGGAACTGCGGATGATCGCCGCTGTTCTCTCCGCATAAGCTTTCTGCTGAAGGAGAGGACAACAATGTTGATGAAATCGATCGCCGCCGGCCTTGCTGGCACCGCACTGCTTGCGACCGTTGCGTTCGCGCAAAACCCGACTGCCACCACCGACAAGGCAGCGCCCGCGGCCACCACCACCACCACGACGACGACCGCGTCGGGCGAGTGGCGTGCCTCGAAGATGTCGGGCTTGAAGATCTACAACGACGCCAACGAGAACATTGGCTCGATCAACGACCTGCTGATGGATAAGAGCGGCAACATCAAGATTGCCGTGATCGGCGTCGGCGGCTTCCTCGGCATGGGCGAGCATCTGGTCGCCGTCCCCTACGAGAAGCTGAAGTTCGTCAACGAGGCCGTCGCCTATACCGGCACCGGCGCGAAGCCTGTGGCGACCACGACCACGACCACTGGCGCTGCGACCGGCACCGAGAAGACCACGACGGCTACGACCGCCTCGTCCACGTCGAAATGGTATCCGGACCACGCCGTGTTCAATGCCAGCAAGGACGAGCTGAAGAACATGCCCGAGTTCAAGTACGCGGAGTAATGCTGCTCACGTGACGGCCGAAACGAGGCGCGCCCGGTTTTCACCGGGCGCGCTGTCGTGTCGTTATTTCGTCATCGTGAGTGATTGCCCCTCAGTGATTGTCCCTCACCCTGAGGAGCCGCACTTGCGGCGTCTCGAAGGGCGAGGCCACCAGCCGGGCCTTCATCCTTCGAGACGCTTGCTTCGCAAGCTCCTCAGGATGAGGGTCGACGGCCTGGTCACTTCATCGAGAAGCGCGCAGCGCTCAGTGCGTCACCAGCGGGCAGCCGCCCTTGTCGAGCGGACGGAAGGCTTCGTCGCCGGGGACGGTGGCGATCAGCTTGTAGAGGTCCCACTCGCCCTTGGACTCCTCCGGCTTCTTCACCTCGAACAGATACATGTCGTGCACCATGCGGCCGTCGATGCGGATCTTGCCGTTCCTGGCGAAGAAGTCGTTGACCGGCGTTTTGCGCATCTGCTCCATCACCTTCGGCGCCTCGTCGGTCTTGATGGCCTCGATCGCCTTCAGATAGTGCATGGTCGCCGAGTAGAGACCGGCCTGGATCATGGTCGGCATGTGACCGACCTTCTCGTTGAACCGCTTCGAGAAGGCGCGCGTCTCCTCGTTCATGTCCCAGTAGAACGCGTCGGTGACGATCAGGCCTTGCGTCGCCTTGATGCCGAGCGAATGGGTGTCGGTGATCTCCTGGAGCAGCGCGATCATCTTCTGGCCACCCTGAACGAGTCCGAACTCGGCCGCCTGCTTCAGCGCGTTGGTGGTATCGCCGCCGGCATTCGCCAGCGCGACCACCTTGGCCTTGGAGGCCTGGGCCTGGAGCAGGAATGACGAGAAGTCCGAGGAGTTGAGCGGATGGCGGACCTCGCCGAGCACCTTGCCGCCGCTCTCCTTGACCACGTTGGCGGCGTCGCGCTGCAGCGCCATGCCGAAAGCGTAGTCGGCGGTGACGAAGAACCAGGTGTCCTCGCCGCGCTTCACCATCGCCTTGCCGGCGACGTTCGACAGCGCATAGGTGTCGTAGGTCCAGTGCACGGTATTGGGCGAGCAGGCGACGCCGGTGATGTCCGATGACCCGCCGCCGGAGTTGATGTTGATCTTGTTCTTCTCGCGCGTCAGCGCCGAGATCGGCAGTGCCACCGAGGATGTCGGCACGTCGAAGATCGCGTCGACCTTGTCGTTGTCGTACCAATTGCGGGCGATGTTGACGCCGACGTCGGGCTTGTTCTGGTGATCGGCGGCGACCACCTGTACCGGCTTGCCGGCAACCTTGGCGCCGTAATCGGCAACCGCCATCTCGACGGCGGCGAGCGAGCCCTTGCCGGTCGCGTCCGCGTAGAGGCTCGACATGTCCGTGAGCACGCCGATCTTGACGACATCGTCGGAGATCTGCGCGTGGGCCGTGCCTGATGTGGCGGCGAGAGCAAGACCGGCCGCGACGGCGGCGATGAGTTTCTGCATATGTTTCTCCCTGTGTTGTTGTTTGGGTTTTGTTGCGGGGACTGTTCTAGCGACAATCGGTCGCGGCGGTAAAGCCCGAGATGCGCGAGGAGGGTTGAGAATAAGTAGGGGGCTGCGGTGTTCTTACCCTCTCCCCTTGTGGGGGAGGGTGGCTCGCCGCGTAGCGGCGAGACGGGTCTCTCTCCGCAGGTACCCATCTTGCATTCGTACTTGCGGAGGTAACCCCTCATCCGGCGCTTCGCGCCACCTTCTCCCACAAGGGGAGAAGGAAGAAAGACGCGTTTCAGCCCCCGCTGCCCTTGAGCCGTTCGTTGCGCCGGCGTAGGCCCTCCAGGGTAGCGAGGAGGATGACCGATACCGTCGTCAGAATCACCGCCGCTGCCGTGATGGTTGGACTGATGTTCTCGCGGATGCCGCTGAACATCTCGCGCGGCAGCGTGCGCTGCTCCGGACCTGCCATGAACAGCACGATCACCACCTCGTCGAAGCTGGTCGCGAAGGCGAAGAGCGCACCCGACGCAAGGCCGGGAAGGATCAGCGGCAGGATCACGCGGCGGAACGCATAAAGCGGCGAGGCGCCGAGCGAGGCGGCGGCGCGTGCCAGATTGGTGTCGAAGCTTTGCAGCGTCGCGCCGACCGTGATCACCACAAAGGGCGTCGCCAGCGCGGTGTGGGCCAGGATCAGGCCGAGATAACTGCCGGTCAGTCCGATCGGCGCGAAGAAGAAATACAGGCCGACCGCGGTGATGACGCCGGGCACGACGACCGGCGACAGCACGAAAGCCAGCACGAGCGGTTTGAACCGGCTCTTCCACTGCGCCAGCCCCAGCGCGGCCAGCGTGCCAAGCACCATCGACAGCAGGGTTGAGGCGACGCCGATGATCATGCTGTTCTTCAGCGAATTCATCCAGCGCGGCGAATTGATGAAGTCGTCGTACCAGCGCAAGGAGAGGCCCGGCAGCGGATAGGTGAGGTACGAGCCCGAGCTGAAGGACAGCGGCATGATCGCAAGGATCGGCGCGATCAGGAAGATGAACACCAGCGTGGAGATGACGATGGTCGCGGTCCACGCGATGCGCTGGCTGGGCGTGCGGAGGGAAGAATGATCGCTCAATTCTTCATCCCTCCCGTGACCTGCTGTCCCTGCACCAGCTTGCCGTAGACGAAAGCGAGCAGAAGAGTGGCCAGCAGCAGCACCGCACCCAACGCCGAAGCAAGGCCCCAATTGGCCGTCTCGGTCGTGTAGAGCGCGATGAAGTAGCTGATCATCTGATCGGCGGCGCCGCCGACGAGGGCCGGCGTGATGTAGTAGCCGAGCGCCAGGATGAAGACGAGCAGGCTTCCCGCGCCGATGCCGGGCAGGGTTTGAGGCAGGTAGATCCGCAGGAAGGCAGTGGTCGGTGGCGCGCCGAGCGAGGCGGCGGCACGCATGTAAGCAGGCGAGATCGCCTTCATGCTGCTGTACAGCGGCAGGATCATGAACGGCAGGAGCACGTGGGTCATGGCCACGCAGACACCGAAGCGGTTGTAGATCAGCCGCAACGGCTCGTCGATGATGCCAAGCCAGTGCAGGCTGTCGTTCACGACGCCCTTGCTCTGCAACAAGACGATCCAGGCGCAGGTGCGGACCAGAAGCGACGTCCAGAACGGCAGCAGGACAAAGATCATCAGCAGGTTCGACCGGCCCGGCGGCAGCGTTGCCAGCAGGTAAGCGACCGGGAAGCCGAGGATCAGACAGAGTGCCGTGACGCTGAAGCTGATGAGGAAGGTGCGGGCGAAGACGTTGCGGTAGATCGCCTGGTCTGATGCGGCCGCGACGATCGCACCATCGACGTTCCGCGTCAGGTCGAGCGCCGCCAGCAGATAGAAGCCGGTCACCGGGCCACCGGCATCCTTGATCGTCGTCCAGGTGGCCCGTTCGCGCCAGGCCGGGTTGATCTTGCCCAGTGTCTCCCTGGCGGTGCCGGGCTCCGGCTGCGCCTTCAGATTACGTGAAGTGCTGGTCAGGATCGTACGAAAACCGTTCAGGGCGTAATTGAGCCGCTTGGCCGCGATGGCGATGATGCCGGAAGCGCGCGCAGCCAGGATGTCGCTTGCCAGCGCTGCAAAGGCCTTTTCATCCGGCAGGTCCTTGCCGTCCCAGCTGGCGAGAGCAGCGATGGTTTGCGGCAGAACCTGACGCACCTCGCGGTCATCGACCGCGCGCCACAGCATGCCGGCGATCGGGCCTGCGAAGGTGAAGAGCAGGAAGACGAGAAGCGGCAGCACCAGCGCCAATGCCTTGACCTGACGTGTCCGCTCCGCACGCCGCAATCGGCGCTTGAGCGGCACCTCGGTCGACGCATTGGCGCCGGTCAGGAGCGAGGCCGTCATTGGTCGAGCCTGGTGGGGCGCGCTATTTCGCGGCCCATTTGTTGAAGCGCTCGGTCAGGCGGTCGATGTTCTCGAGCCAGAAGCCAACGTTGATCTCGACCGCGTTCTTGATGTTGTCAGGCGCTGTCGGCAGGTCCTTGAGAACGGCGGGCGCGAGGAGGGCGGCTGCGTCCTTGTTCGAGGTGCCATAGGCGATGTTCTGCGACAGCTTTGACTGGTTCTCCGCCTTGCCCGCGAAGTCCAGGAACTTGTAGGCCGCGTCCTTGTTCGGGCTGCCCTTCAGGATGACCCAGCTGTCGAGGGTGAAGAGCGCTCCGTCCCATACGATGCCAAAATTCTTCTTGTCGTTCTTGTTCGCGGTGTCGATGCGGCCATTGTAGACTGAGGTCATCGCCACCTCGCCGGAGGCGAGCAATTGCGGCGGCTGGGCGCCGGCCTTCCACCAGACGATGTCGCCCTTGATGGTGTCCAGCTTCTTGAACGCGCGCTCGACGCCCTCGTCGGTCGCCAGCACCTTGTAGACGTCCTTCGGTGCGACGCCGTCGGCCATGAGGGCGATCTCCAGCGTGGTCTTCGGGCCCTGACGCAAGGCGCGCTTGCCCGGGATCTTCTTGGTATCGAAGAAGTCGGCCCAGCCGTTGGGGGCCTGCTTCAGCTTGTCCTTGTCGTAGCCGAGAACGAAATCGTAGAGGATGGCGCCGACGCCGCAGGGATTGACCGACGGCGGGATATAGGCGGCCTCGCCGCCGATTTTGGAATAATCCATCTTCTCGAACAGGCCTTCCTCGCAGCCGACGGCGAGTTCGTCGCTCTCGACCTGCACGAGGTCCCAGGTGGCGGCACCACCCTGCACCTTGGCGCGCAACACGCCGACGCCGCCGTCCCAGGACTCGTCGTTCATCGCAACGCCGGCTGCTTTCTTGAACGGCTCGAAATAGACCTTCTTCTGGGCGTCCTGATAGGCGCCGCCCCACGACACGACGGTGAGGTCACGCGCCTGCGCGACCGTGGCCAGCGCGGCGCTGGCGCTGAACGCCACGGCGAACCCCAGGGCAATCTTGCCAGTCTTGCGCTTCAGCATGGTCCTTGTTCCTTCTTCATCTGCGTTGCGTTGAGGTTGATCGATGCCGGTCCGGATCAGACGGGATCGAGGGCCAGGCAGTCCTCGGGACGGAAGGTGATGAATACGCTTTCACCAGATCTTAGATTGCCATGTCTCAATCCGTCATGCGCCCCCGGCTGAAGCTTGACCATGAACTCCCCATTGCCGGCGACATCGAGCACGGCCAGTGCGTGGTCGCCGAGATAGATGGTGTTCTGCACCTTGGCCGGCAGTCGGTTCGGTCCCTCGCTGGAGGTGCCGTCCGGGATGATGACGATCCGCTCCGGCCGCACCGACAGGGAGGTCGATGCGCCCGCGCCCGATACGTTGACCGCCCGTGCGGTCACGGCGCCGCCACCAGCCAGCGTGACGCGGCAATAGTCCTTCTCGACCGTCTCGACGGTGCCGGACAGCACGTTGTTCTCACCGATGAAGTGAGCGACGAAGCTGTTCACCGGATGCTCATACAGCGCGTCGGGCCGGTCGATCTGCTGCACGATGCCGTCGTTGAACACGGCGATGCGATCCGACATGGTGAGCGCTTCGCTCTGATCGTGGGTGACGTAGACGACGGTGATGCCCATCGTCTCGTGCAGCTGCTTGATCTCCATTTGCATCTGCTCCCGCAGGCGCTTGTCGAGGGCGCCCAGGGGCTCGTCCATCAGCACGAGCTGCGGATTGAAAACCAGTGCGCGGGCCAGCGCCACGCGCTGCTGTTGACCGCCGGACAGCTGCCCGGGCCGCCGGTGCGCCAGGGTTTCCATCTTGATCATGCGCAACGCCGCGTTGACGCGTTCCTGCGCCTCGGCCTTGGCCGTGTTGCGAACGGATAGCGGGAAGGCGATGTTCTCCGCGATCGTCAGGTGCGGGAACAAGGCATAGTTCTGGAACACCATGCCGATGTCGCGCTTATGCGGCGGCACGTTCTTGATCGGCCGTTCCGCGAGGTAGATTTCGCCATGGGTTGGAACCTCGAAGCCGGCCAGCATCATCAGCGTGGTCGTCTTGCCCGAGCCCGACGGGCCGAGCAGGGTGATGAACTCGCCCTTCCTGATTTCGAGATCGAGGTTCTTCACCACGAGGTGCTCGCCATCGTAGGTCTTCTGAATGCCGGAAAAACGCACCAGCGCCGGCGCAGGCGTGACCATGCCGGCTTCCATGTTGTCCTCGCGTTGTCCCCTGCAGTGCTGTCAGCACCTCGTTCGAGGTTGCGGGAAACAGCTTAGCATCCTCCGACGAGAATGCCAGCGGCGCAAGCGACGCGCGCGGGTCCGGCGAGTGAAGACGCGCTACATCCCCGACAGCTTCGTCACGTAGACGTTCAGCGAGCCGCCGGCTTCCGCGACGATGCGCAGCGTCTTGGAATCGAAGGCGATGTCGGCGAGGGTCAGGCTGTCGATCCTGGCGTCGACCTTGAGGCCATCCTCGCTCTTCTGGTAGTCGGCGATCGCGGCCGCGATCTTCTCGCGTGCGTTGGCGGCGATCGGCTTCAGGTCGAGCGTTGCCTTCTGCACCAGCGCCTGCTGCATCTGCGGCACCACCGCGCGTGCGGCCGCGCCGAGCAGGCCGAAGGCGGCCTCGGATTCCACCGCGAGCTGGATGTCGGCGAGCCGCAGCGTCTGCTGCGCCTGGTCGAGCATCGGCCGGCCCCAGATGTGCACGGTCGCTTCGGCGCCGAGACCGAGCCAGCTCTTCTTTTCCTTGGCGCGCACCAGCAGCGAGATCAGGAGACGATCGCCCGACGGCACCACGTTGACGCCTTTCACGGTGACGTCGACCGGACCGGAGCCGTCCTCGGGATAGGTGTGGCCGACCATCTGCGCCGCGATCAGCTTGTTGATCTCGGTGAAGGGCACGTCGATCGGCACGCCGATGTTCACGCCGGTGCCGGTCGGGGGCACGATCGAGATCTTGTCGGGGAAGGGACAGTCCGGCTTGGTCGACGTCGAGGTCACGCGCGTCTCGAGCTCGAGGCCGAGCAGCAGCGTCACGTTCTGCGCGTCGACGCGCGGCTGCGCCGCGATGGCACGGGTCGGTTTCATCTCGAGCCAGAGCGGCGGCAGCGCGGCCGAGGAGCCCGAGCCCTGCAGCGGGATCGAGCGGCAGGCCTTGGCCCATTGCAGCTTCGCATTGTCGCGCAGCGAGGGATCGTTGCGGATGCGCTCGGAGACGATGTTGATCTGGTCGCCGACATTCTTGTCGATCAGCGGCTTCACCTGCGCCGGCACGTTGACCTTGGCGCCGGAGACGTTGAGGTTGGTGTCGCCGAGATTGACCTGGGCGCCGAGATTTGGCTCGAGATGCCAGTTGGCCGCGAGCTTCGGGCGCGAGGTGACGACCACGTTGCCCTTGATCTCGGCGCTGGCGTTCAAATTCTTGATGTTGACCGCGCCGATCCGTTTCGCTGCGTCGCCGCCGAGCACGCTGCCGAGCGCGTCGCCGAGGGCGCCGGTGGCTTTCGACGACAGCGAGCCCGTCACGTTGAGCTTGCCGTTGAGCGGCGTCGAGATCGTCAGCACGTCCTTGTCGCCGGCAGCCGCCATCGGGCCGCGCACCGCGGACCAGCCGATGTCGGCATTCTCCAGGATCTGCGAGATTGGATTATCGGCCTTGCCGGCGAAATTGCGCGGCGCGGCTTTCTCGGCCTGTTCGCGGATCGCCGATATCGCGATCGCAACCGGCGCCACCACGATCGAGCTCTTCGCTACCGGCGGCAGCGGCGGCAATTGCGCGACCGGCGGCGCAGTCGTCGCCGCGCGCGGCGACAGCCAGTCCATCGCCTTCAGGCTGACGAAAAACGACGCCGCGAGCACCGCCACGGCGATCAGAACAGTCTTCAAGTTCAGCGTCAGTCGCATCAATCCCCCAAGCCACCCAGGGCCGGAAGTCTACAGGGCAGGCGACAGGGGCGCTAGAGCGCACCGGTGGGGTGGAATTGGGGCGAACAGATTAACGGTTGCGGCAGCATCGGTGCCGCGCATCCGTCATCGCGCACCTAGCTGCGCCTCGGGCGGCGAACCGCCCTCACATTGCCGCGATCGCCACCGCCGCAGAAGAAGCGGTCGCCGCCGTCGGACTCCAATCCTGACACCATCGTCCCGGCGGGCAGGTCGAGCTGCTCCAGCACCTTGCCGGTCTCGGGATCGATCCGCCGCAAATCGCTTTCCTCGCCCTCCCAGGTGCCATGCCAGAGCTCGCCGTCGACCCAGGTGACGCCGGTCACAAAGCGCTTGCTTTCGATGGTGCGGAGGATCTTTCCCGTCTCCGGATCGACCTGATGGATCTTGCGCTCGCGATACTGACCGACCCACAGCGAGCCCTCCGCCCAGGCCAATCCGGAATCGCCGCCGCCGCCCGGGGCCGGAATCGTGCTGATCACCTTGCCGGTCGCGGCGTCGATCTTCTGGATGCGATCCTCGGCGATCTGGAACAGGTGCCGGCCGTCGAACGCCGTCCCCGCATGCGCGGCGACATCGATGGAGCGTGCGATCCTGCCGTTGGCCGGATCGACCGCATTCAGCTTGTCGCCGGATGCGAACCAGACATGGGTGCCGTCATAGGTGACGCCATGCACGGCCTCGACACCCGCAAAAGGTCCGTACTCCCTGACGATCTCGGCGGCTGAACGCTTCATGTGCTTGATCCCTGTGATTGATCTAATTTACGCCTTCAGGAGCGGTCCGGGGAGTAACAAGCCTGTCGGGAAACCCGGGACGGGCGGGGTCATCCAGCGCCGTGCCCGGCCGTGTCCGAACGATTGCACCTTGTTCGACCGCGCCAACTCGTCGAGGGCCCGCTGCACCGTGCGGGCGCTTGTTCCCAGCGCCAGCGCGAGCGCCGAGCTCGACCAGGGCTCGCCGTCGGAGAGGACGGCGAGCACCGCGGCGTGCTTCTCCTCGACGGGACGTGCCAGCACGAGGACGTCGCGCGTCTTGCGCGGCGCCAGCACAAAGCCCTGCTTCGTCGCGCTGATGTCGGCCAGCGGCTTGAGCTGGGTGCGGAGCCGCCCGATCTCCACGCGCAACCGCGCGCGATGCGATTCGTCGGCGTGCTTCGCCCGGAACGCGCCTGATATCAGCGCCTCTCGCGAGACGTCCGCGGGCCATGCCTGCGCCAGGAGGCGGGCGAGCGCGAACAGCACCGGCCGTGTGCCGAGCGATACGACGCGGCCTTGCCTGCGCAGGGCATGATGAAAGGTGTCCACGACGAGCGCCGTCGAGGTCGCCAGTCTCTCGACCTCCCCGAGCAGCAACGGGTGCTCGCTGCCGCGCGCGATCAGGCGCGCCGCCGGCGTGTCGAGGATGAGGTTCGCGCTGTCGACCTCGGCCACGAGCGCCGGGATCTTCGCCTGCCGCGCTGCGAGAGCGGCGCGGTTGAGCGCTGCGCGCGCATCTTTCGCTCTCAATCGTCTGATGGCGATGCCGGCGACCACGAGCTCGAGGACGACTTGCGATGCAGGCGGGAGCGGGGAGGGGCTGAGCTCGGCCAGCGTGCGCTCGGCTTCGTCGAGCTGCCCGACGAGGAGAAGGCGGCGCGCCTCGATGTGGCCCGCATGGGCTGCATTGGCGAGATCGCCGTGCTGTTCGAGCGTCGCGCGGGCCGCGGCGAGCGTCTTCACCGGCCAGCTCAGGTCGCGCGAGACGAGCGCGATCTCGGCTTCGGCCACCACGCATCTCGCACGCGCCACCGCCTCTCTTGGACCGAACGCGCGCGCGGCGCTCCGCAGCAGCGTCTTCGCTTTCGCGAGATCGCCGAGCTGCGCCATCGCGATGCCGCGTAGCGCCAGCGACGGTGCATCGTTGCGCAGCGCAACGCGGTTCAGCGCGCCGAGCGGATCGCCGGCCGCTAACGCGCGCGCGGCGGCCGTGATCAGCGACTCCATTCAAATCCCGCCACACTTGTTACTCCCACCGCGCAACCGCTTGGTGCCAGAAATCGTTGACGGCCGACAATGTGCGGCGAGGGGCGAGCGGTTCCGCGTCTGTCATAGCGCGACGCGGAATGACCGCCCGGACAAGAGGAATGGAGAGCCATGATGACATCAGCAGACAACGCAGGGACTAACGGACAGGCCGCCATGCAAACACCGCCGGTGGTGTCGCCGCAGGACTGGGAGGCCGCCCGTCAGCAACTGCTCGTGAAGGAAAAGGCGCATACCCGTGCCCGCGACGCCCTCGCCGCCGAGCGCCGGCGCATGCCGTGGATGGAAGTCACCAAAACCTATGCGTTCGAGGGGCCCCGCGGCAAGATCAGTCTGGTGGATCTGTTCCAGGGCCGGCGGCAACTGATCGTCTACCGGGCCTTCTTCGAGCCGGGCGTGTTCGGCTGGCCCGATCAAGCCTGCCGGGGCTGCTCCATGGTGGCCGACCAGGTCGCCCATGTCTCGCATCTGAACGCCCGCGACACCACGCTCGTGTTCGCCTCGCGCGCGCCCCAGGCCGACATCATCAGGCTGAAGCAGCGGATGGGCTGGACCATGCCCTGGGTCACCGTCACCGACAGTTTCGATGCAGATTTCGGCGTCGACGAATGGCACGGCACCAACGTGTTCTACCGCGACGGCGACCGCATCTTCCGCACCTACTTCATCAAGAGCCGCGGCGACGAGCAGATGGGCGGCACCTGGAACTATCTCGACATCACGCCGCTCGGCCGCCAGGAGGTCTGGGAGGACTCGCCAAAGGGCTATCCGCAGACGCCGACCTACAAATGGTGGAACTGGCACGACAGCTACGCGGAAGGCGCTGCGCCGGACAAGAAGTGGGTCGAGATCTCGACGGCCGGCGAGAAGGCCTTTCGCGACGAGGCCGCGGAAGGCCGTGACTAGTCCCGCCAACGTGGCCACCGGCGCGAGCCGCGACGGCGTGGTGGCCGCACGCCACCTCGCCAGATGGCTGGCTCTGGCGGCGACGCCGACCTTCGCGATCATGGCCGTGTTGACGGCCGTGCTCGGCGGCCCGGCGGACATGCTGTGTGCCGCCGGGTACGGCTCCGTGCTGAGTGGGATGGTGCCGATGTATCTGCTGATGAGCGCGATTCATTCAGCGGCATGGCTGAGGTTGATCTCGGAGCGGCGGAGGGCGCGGTAAGCGGCTTCCGCCGGTGTGAACGCCTCGTCCTTCGAGACGCGCGCAAGAGCGCGCTCCTCAGGATGAGGCTAACCAGCACTCGTAGGTTCGCGCGGGTCCTTCGACGAAAACCTCGAGCTGCGCACTCCGCCCTCATCCTGAGGAGCCCGCCGGAGGCGGGCGTCTCGAAGGATGATGAGATCCGCGCTTCGCCAATTCATGCAGCTCGGCAAAATCTCCGCGCATGAAGGCTTCCTTCTTGGCGCGGCTCCATTTCTTGAGCTTGCGCTCGCATTCGATCGCGTCGGTAATCCGGTCGAACCATTGCGAGAAGACCAGGGTCACGGGCCTGCGTGACTTCGTATAGCCGCCGAACGTGCCAGCGTTGTGCTGCGCGATTCTGACCTCAAGCTCGGTGCGCGTCGTGCCGATGTAATAGCTGCCGTCGACGCATCTGAGAATGTAGAGGTACGCGCCTTCTGTAATCGTGCCCGCCCCATCCTTCGAGACGACCGCTTCGCGGTCTCCTCAGGATGAGGCTAACTGGCATCCGTGACGTGGTGCAAGCACTGTGGACAGATTTGCGGCCACGCACTCCGCCCTCATCCTGAGGAGCCCGCCGGAGGCGGGCGTCTCGAAGGATGCGCCACAATCGCATCGCAAACCAAAATGCAGCGGTGCACCGTGGCCCGCTACTGTGAACCCGACGTCGCCTGCAGATAAGCAACCACCTTGGCCGCTTCGTCAGCCGAGACGCCGCCATATGGCTGCATCTTGTTGCCGGACACGACCTCATCCGGCTTGACCAGGAAGCGGGTGAGCTTGTCCTGGTCCCAGACGAAGCCGGCGTCCTTCATCGACGGGGAGTAGTTGTAGTTCGGCAGCGAGCCGGCCTTGCGTCCCACGATCTTGTTGAGGTTGGGGCCGAGGCGATTGTCGCCATCCTTCACCGAGTGGCAGGTGCGACAGGAATTGTTGAAAGCCTGCTGGGCCGCCTCGTCGTTCGCCGGCTGCTGGGCGAGCGACGAGGGCGCAGACAGGAGCAGCGTCAATGCGCCGGCACCAGCGATCGAGCGCAGCCATGGACCTGGCGACATTTGCAGGCGTGATCGCATCCGCGCCTCCGAACAGTGCTTCTCCAGCGAAGCCGCCCGGAGAGCATGATGCAAACGAAAACGGCCCCGGTGGGTTCCGGGACCGTTTGCGTCACAATGTCCTGTCGCGTTAGCGCGTCGCGGCGCCAAGGTCCGCGCGGCGTTCCGTCATCGGCAGCACGATCACCTTGGTGCCGACGTTGACGCGGGAGTAGAGGTCGGTGACGTCGTCGTTGGTCAGGCGGATGCAGCCGGACGAGACGTGCTTGCCGATCGTGTCGGGGGCGTTGGTGCCGTGGATGCGGTAGATGGTGCCGCCGAGATACATGGCGCGGGCGCCGAGCGGATTGCCGGGGCCGCCGGCCATGTGGCGCGGCAGATAGGGCTGGCGGGCGATCATTTCCGGCGGCGGGGTCCAATCCGGCCATTCGGCCTTCTTGGTCACCGACTGGACACCGGACCAGGTGAAGCCGTCGCGGCCGACGCCGATGCCGTAGCGAACGGCCTGGCCGTTGCCGAGCACGTAATAGAGATAGGTGTTGGGCGTATCGATGATGATGGTGCCCGGCGCCTCGCGCGTCGCGTAGGAAACCGTCTGGCGGCGGAAGCGGGCCGGCATCTCGACCGCATCCTGATCGTCGGACGGCGCGGCCTGGTAAGGCGTCGCCTGATAGGGCTGGTACGGCTGCGGCGCCACCATCGGCGGCAGCGGCTGGAAGAACGGGAAGAGCTGCACGGGCGCAGCCTTGGCCGGACCGGCAAATGCGATTGCGGAGATCGCGACGGCGCTGAGCGCAACGGCGCGCGAATACGTCTTGAACGTGTCCAGATTGATCATTGATCGCCCCTGTTTGATCGGTGTTTCTTGACCACCGCGGCACCGTTTCGGTGCTCCGTTGCCCAAATCACTAACGACAAAACGTTTCGGGAGCTTTGCGCGGAAAACCGAAAACGGTTTCATGGTGGAAAGGATTTGTTTCATGACGGTTTCGTGGCGGCGCGGACCCGTTAACCAACAAAACAGCGGGCCGACACTTCTGTGACGTCACACGCCTGAAATATCCGTGGTTGATGGTCCTAAGCCGAGAATCATCAAACTCTCGGGATTTCCCCATGCGGGTATTAATCGCGACTGACGCCTGGCATCCGCAGGTTAACGGTGTGGTCCGGACGCTGACCTCGCTGGCGAACGCGGCCAAGGCGCTCGACGTCGAGATCGACTTCCTCACCCCTGACGGCTTTCGGTCCTGGCCGCTGCCAACCTATCCGGGCCTGCGCATCGCGCTGCCGAGCGGCAAGGAGATCGCGCGGCGGATCGAGAAGGCCGCGCCGGAAGCGCTGCACATCGCGACCGAGGGACCGATCGGCTGGGCCGCGCGCGCCTATTGCCGCCGCAACCGCCTTGCCTTCACCACCTCCTACACGACGCGCTTTCCCGAATACGTCTCGGTGCGGACCGGTATCCCTGATGCCGTCGGCTACGCCGTGCTGCGCCACTTCCACGACGCCGCCGCGATGACCATGGTGGCGACGCCTTCGCTGCGGCAGGAGCTCTCCGAACGTGGCTTCAAGCGGCTCGGCTTCTGGACGCGCGGCGTCAACACCGAGCTGTTTCATCCAGACAGCCCGGCCAAGCTCGATTTGCCGGGCCCGATCTTCATGACCATGGGCCGCGTCGCCGTGGAGAAGAACCTCGAAGCGTTCCTCTCGCTCGACCTACCTGGCACCAAGGTCGTCGTCGGCGACGGCCCGCAGAAGGCGGCGCTCGAAAAGAAATATCCGGATGCCGTCTTCCTCGGCGAGAAGAAGGGCGCGGATCTGACCGCGCATCTCGCCGCCGCCGATGTCTTCGTCTTCCCGAGCCTGACCGACACGTTCGGCGTGGTGCAGCTCGAGGCGCTCGCCTGCGGCACGCCGGTGGCGGCGTTTCCGGTGACGGGCCCCAAGGACGTCATCGCCGATCATCCGATCGGCGCGATCGACCATGATCTGCGTACCGCGTGCCTGCGCGCTCTCACCATGTCGCGCGAGACCTGCCGCAACTTCGCGCTGGAGCGTTCCTGGGAAAACAGCGCGCGTCAGTTCGTCGGAAATCTCACCTCACTTCAGCCCAGCCGCATCCTGCGCGCCTCGCCGGTCATGGCGCGGCGGCCGGTGCGCGGCTGATCTGCAACGTTTGACCCACAGCGAGAACCTCATCGATGGCTAAGATCATGAACCTTGACGGCACCCAGCAGCTCGACCTCACCCGTGGCACGGTTGAGCAGGCCTATGACCGCTGGGCGCCCGTCTACGATCTCGTGTTCGGCGGCGTGTTCGCCAAGGGCCGGCA
This sequence comes from Bradyrhizobium sp. LA6.8, assembly GCF_040547935.1. NCBI lineage: Bacteria > Pseudomonadati > Pseudomonadota > Alphaproteobacteria > Hyphomicrobiales > Nitrobacteraceae > Bradyrhizobium > Bradyrhizobium sp. LA6.8. The sequence goes on along the minus strand of NZ_JBEPQQ010000004.1, from coordinate 228,404 downwards.
GGCCGCGATCGCGGCCACCAACAAGATCGGGGGCCGTGTGCTCGAGGTCGGCGTCGGCACCGGCATCTCGCTGCCGCTCTACGCGCCGCATCTGCGCATCTTCGGCACCGACATTTCGGAAGCGATGCTCGACAAGGCGCGCCAGCGCGTCACCGAGGGCAATCTGAAGAATGTCGAGGGCCTCGCGGTGATGGACGCCGAGAAGCTCGAATTCCCCGACAATTCCTTCGACGTCGTGATGGCGCAATATGTCGTCACCGCCGTGCCGAACCCGGAAGTGGCGCTCGACGAATTCGCCCGCGTGCTGCGCCCGGGCGGCGAGCTGATCATCCTCACCCGCGTCAGCGCCGACACCGGCATGCGCCGCTTCATCGAGCAGAAGCTCCAGCCGGTGGTGCGTCCGCTCGGCTTCCGCACCGCCGAGTTCGCCTGGTCGCGTTATGCGAAGTGGCTCTCCGGTGCCAAGGGCATCGAGCTCGCCGAGCGCCGCCTGATTCCGCCGCTCGGCCATTTCTCGCTGGTGCGCTTCCGCAAGGTCGACGTCGCCAAGGCAGCCTGACCGTCACTCCTCATGGTGAGGAGGCGCGTAAGCGCCGTCTCGAACCATGAAGGCCCGTGCTGATGCAGCTCGGCCTTCATCCTTCGAGACGCGCGTTCCGCGCTCCTCAGGATGAGGGGAGAGAGTAACACGTGCGTCATCGCGCCGCTGCACATCGTCACATGACAAAATGATGATGTCACACGGCCTACATCGAATCCCTGTAAATCCTGAACCCGAAAGCATTTTGGGGGAGAGCATGATCAAGAATTATCTCGAGCAGCTGCGGATCCAGCGCTGGGACGACCATCGCTACTATCACCACAGCCGCATCAATCAGAGCCTGCACTTCGTCAGCGCGCTGAGCTTTCTCTTCGCCTATGTCTGGCTGTTCGTCGATCCCATGATCTCGGCGCTGGTCGGCTGGCTGGTCTCGATGACCTCGCGCCAGGCTGGTCACTTCTTCTTCGAGCCGCACGATTACGACCACATCAACCAGGCGACGCACGAGTACAAGGAAGACATCAAGGTCGGCTACAACCTTCAGCGCAAAGTGGTGCTGATGGCGATCTGGGCGCTGTCGCCGCTGGTGCTGGTTGTCGATCCGACGCTGTTCGGCCTGTTCACGCCCTGGGCGAGCGCGACCGATTTCATGCGGCAGGTCGCCAAGATCTGGCTGGTGATCGGCGGCGGCGGTCTGTTGTTCCGCACCGTGCACCTGTTCTTCATCCGCGATGTCGAGACCGGCCTCGTCTGGATGACCAAGATCCTGACCGATCCCTTCCACGACCTGATGCTCTATCGTAGCGCGCCGCTCGCCCTGATGCGCGGCGAGCTGATGGATCCCGGCCTGCATCTCAACCCCGAGCACACGCTGGGCCTCATCTCCGAGCCCACGCTCGAAGAGCAGCACGCCTGAGCGCGCTGTTCTCACACAACACTCCGATGTCTGATGGTTACGTCATGCCCGGCCTCGTGCCGGGCATCCACGTCTTGGGGATACCTTTAAAGTGACTCAGCGGAGCCCAGCGCTCTCTTCAGCTCGCCCCGCTTGCGGGGAGAGGTCGGCTTTGCGCGTAGCGCAAAGCCGGGTGAGGGGGGCTCTCCGCGGGGGTGCTGCTTCCGGATCGTTCGCTAATTCTCACCGCGCGCGCGGAGAGTCCCCCTCACCCCGACCCTCTCAGCGCGAGCGTAGCTCGTCGCGGCCCCGCATCCTCCTTCGCCAAGGCTTTGGCGGACAAGGGCGGGGCGAGGGAGAAGGGCGGGCGGTGATCAGGGTTAAGAGTGAGAAAGCCTCAGCGCCCAAAACGCTTGGCCAGCATCTCTTTCAAAATCTGCCGCTTGATATTCTTGTTGGTGAGCACGCCGTCATGCCACCAGAAGCCGTCGGCTTTCATCTTCTCGGCGGCGCGAACGAAGCGCTCGGCGACCTCAGTGAAATCGGCGTCGGTGTAGTTCAGGCTGAAGATCAGTCGGCCGGTGCCGACCCAGCTCAGCGACAGGCCTTCGGCGCGCAGGTAATATTGCAGCATCCAGTTGTAGCGGGACGGGGTGGTGTATTTCACCGTCCAGATCGACGAGAAGTTCGCAAACTGCACCGGCAGCTTGGCGTCCGTCATCATCTGGTTGAGCTTCTGGACGCGGCCGTTCCAGGTCGTGTCCAGGCCGTCGTAGATGGCGCGGAAGTTCGGGCTGGCAAGCCGGCTCAAGAACTCGTCCATCGCCGTCATGACGTAGGGATGCGAGTTGAAGGTGCCGCGGGCAAAGCAGATGTCGGCGGGACGATCGTCGCGGAAGCGGCGCATCAATTCCTTCTTGCCGCAGACGACGCCGACCGGCAGGCCGCCGGCAAGGCTCTTGCCGTAGGTCACCATGTCGGCCTTGACGCCAAAGTACTCCTGGGCGCCTCCGGCGGCGAGACGGAAGCCGACGAAGACCTCGTCGAAGATCAGCGCGATGCCGCGCTCGGTGCAGACTTCGCGCAGCTTCTTCAGCCACTCGGTATACGCCGCGCGGTCAAAGTTGCCGCCGCGGGAGGAATCGACCAGCGAGGAATCGCCGGGCGCGTTGCCGTTCGGATGCAGGCCCTGCAACGGATTGACCAGCACGCAGGCGATGTCCTTGCGCGTGCGCAGCACGTGCAGCGTCTTCTCCGACATCTCGGCGAGAGTGTAGGTCTCGTGCGCGGGAATGGGGTTGCCGACGCCGGGCTGCACGTCGCCCCACCAGCCGTGATAGGCGCCGGCGAAACGGACCAGATGCGTGCGCTTGGTGTGGTAGCGCGCCAGCCGCACCGCCTGCATGACGGCCTCGGTGCCGGACATGTGGAACGAGACTTCGTCGAGGCCCGAGATCTGGCAGAGCCGCTGCACGTTCTCGAGGATGACGGGGTGGTAGGGCCCGAGCACCGGACCGAGCGCGTGCGCCCGCTTCTCCGAGCCCTCGATGCACTCCTTGTAGAAGTCGTTGCCGAAGATGTTGACGCCGTAGGACCCGGTGAGGTCGTAGGAGGTGTTGCCGTCGACATCCGTGACGGTGACGCCGCTGGACGATTCCATGAAGGACGAGGTGCCCAGATGCTCGCGGACGAGGCGCGAGAACTGGAACGGCACGCGGTAGGTCTCGGTGAAGTGCAGGTCGGAGATCTTTTCCGCGGCTTCCTTCGTCATCGCGCGACCCCTAGGGTAGCGCTCGGCGTAGAGGCCGGCGAGGCGGAAGAAGGCGTCCTTGCGCTGCTTCACCACGTTATCAGGCGCGCCGTCGCAGCCGAAATACTTGTCACCTTCGAACTCGTAGAACGGAAGCAGCTTGGCCACCCGGCGCGACATCTTGGAGTGACCGGCGAGCGACCGGTGCTTGGCGCGGGACAGTTCGATCCGCGCCTTGAGCTTCGGGAAGGCGGCGGCAGCGGACGCTGCGGCGGCCACGGAAAATGAGAGAATCGGGAGTGTCGTTTCCATGACAACAAGCGCTAATACTGCGAGCTGACAGATTCATGACAGTCAAAGCCCTCATCGCCTCTTTCACCCAGCAGGAAGACCTCAACTTCCTGTTGACCAACCGCATCCCCCGCGCGGCCCTGACCCGCTTCATGGGCCGGTTCTCCAAGATCGAGAATCCCCTGGTCCGGGACTTCTCGATCGCGCTGTGGAAGCTGTTCTCCGACCTCGATCTGTCGGAGGCGCGCAAGACGCACTTCAAGAGCCTGCACGACTGCTTCACCCGGGAGCTCAAGCCGGGGCTGCGGCCCTTTGATCCCGATCCTTCCATTGTCGCCAGCCCCTCGGACGGCATCGTCGGCGCCCATGGCCGGATCGCCGACACCGAGCTGTTCCAGGTCAAGGGCGCGCCCTATTCGCTGCTCGACCTGCTCGGTGATTCCGCGCTGGTCGACCAGCACCGTAACGGAAGCTTCGTCACGCTGCGGCTGACCTCGAGCATGTATCACCGCTTCCACGCGCCATATGATGCGCATATCGAACGCGTCACGCTGATCCATGGCGACGTCTGGAACGTCAACCCGATCGCGCTGAAGCGGGTCGAGCGTCTGTTCTGCAAGAACGAGCGCGCGGTAATCCGCACGCATTTGTCGACCGGCGAAGCCGTGACGCTGGTGCCGGTCGCCGCGATCCTGGTCGCGAGCATCCGCCTGCACTTCCTCGACATGGTGCTGAACGCGCAGACTCGCGGCCCGGTCAATTTCCCCTGCGACGTCAACGTGACCAAGGGCGAGGAGCTCGGCTGGTTCGAGCACGGCTCCACCATCATCATTCTGGCGCCCGGCGATTTCAACTTCTGCGACGGCATCGGCGAGGGCACCCGTATTCGCGCAGGTCAAGCGCTGTTGAAGAAGAACTAGCCTTCAATCCGCCGCGTCGGCAGCCTATATCGTCGGCGGGCCGATTGGATCGACACGGAATCTTGTGATGGCGCGGGCGCCGGTGATGGCGGCGGGTGGTATTGTGCTGCGGCGTGGCGCACCGCCGCTGGTTGCGGTCGTGCGCCAGCGCAAGCGGAACGAATGGGTTTTGCCCAAGGGCAAGCTCGACGACGGCGAGACGCCGAAGGAAGCCGCGCACCGCGAGGTGCTGGAAGAGACCGGCCACGATGTGGCCATCCACGAATTCCTCGGCACGCTCGTCTACCAGTCGGGAGGGCGCTCCAAGGTCGTGCATTTCTGGCGCATGGAGGCCGAGGGCGGTCCCGTTCGCAAGCTGATGAACGACATCAAGGCGGTCGACTGGCTGACGCTGGAGGATGCGCTCGCGCGGCTGTCGCGCGAATATGAGCGCGCGTTCCTGGTGCAGGTCGGTCCGATCGCGCTTGCAGCGGCAGGACTGGCGCCTGTGCCGGTGCCCGAGCCGGCGCCAGCAACCGACGACATCGATGTAGCTTTGCAACCCCTGACGCCCGCTGAAGCCGCCTCAGTCGACGAACTGCGTCATGGCCTGTTGCAGAAGGTGAAGGCTTGGCTGCGCGGCGAGGCGTGAGTTGTCATCGCGCCCTGCTTGCGGGTGTGGATGTCTCCGCGAGTTAGCGTGGTTGGATCGCGCGAGCTCTCTCGAGATCGTCATTGCGAGCGCAGCGAAGCAATCCAGAATCTTTCCGCGGAGGGACGCTGGATTGCTTCGCTGCGCTCGCAATGACGGAGGAGGCTGAACGCGCTCGACGTCGACCCTCATGGTGAGGAGCGCGCACCGAGCGCGTCGACGCACGCTGGACTTTACCGCCGCTCTTTCTTCTCCTTCGGAGCGGGCGCCGGTCTGCGCGGTGCTGCGGGACGTTGCGCGGCGGGGAGGCGCTGCTGGAATCCGCCCTGGCGCTGGATGCCGCCTGGCTGCTGAGCCGCGGGCGGCTGGCCCGGCTGCAATCCGGTGCGCGGCGTTTGCGGCTGCGGCGCCGTGCCCGGCTGCGACGGTACGACTCCGCCGGGCTGCGCCGGGGTCTGTCCGTTTCGCTGCGGCTGCGTCTGCAGCGCGCCGCCGGGCTGCGTGCCTTGTCCAGTACGCGGCGCACCTGCCGGCTGTCCCGCACCTTGCTGCTGACCTGGTTGCTGCTGGCCCTGTCGTTGCTGGCCTTGCTGCTGCTGACCCTGGCCCGCGCGCGGCGTACCCGGCTGCACGGCGCCGCCTTGTCCTTGCCGCTGCGGCGGCTGCGCGCCCTGGCGGCCCGGCGTGCCCGGCTGCTGCTGGCCCGGACGGTTGTTCTGGCCGGGCTGGCCGTTCGGGCGCTGCGGCTGCTGGCCGGGCGCTGTCGTCGGCCGCAATTGCTGCTGCTGCGGAGGCTGGCTCGGCCGCGGAATGCGGCTGATCGCGGCCGGATTGGCGCGGCGGAAGTCGCGCTGCTCGGTGACGATCTGCCGGCCCGTGGTCTGCGCCAGATGCACCTGGCTGACGAAGCCGCGGTCGCGCGCGATCTGCTGCGGAGCGATCGTGATCGGCACGGCGGCAAAGCGCATGCCGCCTGTGCCTCCGGCGCCCGGGCGGATCGCAAAACCGCTTGCGGCCTGCGTCAGCGCGCCGAGTCGCGTGCCGCTGGTGCGATCGTTGACCTCGATGTGGCCGACCCGGCCGTCGGCGTCGGGATAGAGCTTGATGTTGACGTTGTTCGCAGCACTGGCCGCCGCGCCTTCGGGAACGTCGACGACGCCGGTGGTGCCGCGAATGCCGAGCGTTGCGGTCGGCGTTGCGATCTTCATGTCGCCGGTCTTCGCCACGGCTGCCGCGACGAAGGCAACGGTGCCCTTGCCGATGTCGAAGATCGCCGAATTTTGCTTGCCGCCGTCCTCATAGACGTAATTGTCGATGGTGATCTTCGCGCTGGCGGAGAGGTTGAACGTGGTGGCGTCGTTGAAGGTGATGCCGAGCGAGGAGTTCGACGAGGTCTGCACGACGTCGTTGAGATAGATGTCGTCGCGCACGCGCAGCGGATACGAGTTCCTGTCGCGGACCACGGTCGCGATCCCCGTCACGGTCGCGACGTTGCCGATGGGCTCGACGGCGGCGGGTTGCGCGTCCGTGGCGGGCGCAGGTGAAGCCGACGGCGTCGGGGAGGGGGCGGGATTTGGCTGCGCCTGGGGCTGGGCCTGCGCAAGCTCGATTGCATCGGATGCGAGCGCCACGCTCGCGCCGGCCAGCGGCAACGCCAGCAACGGAAGCGCGAAGACGAAGCGGCGCCAAGCCACCATTGATGTCACGAGGAAGTCCCGGTGAGAACGCGAGGCGAGATCGGCCGATATCAGCTGGGGTTAGCTGAATGGTGGATGAACATGTGTCGCATGGGAGCGGCGAACGTTCAAACGGCGCTCTCTCCCCTCATGGTGAGGAGCGCGCCCTTGCGCGCGTCTCGAACCATAGAGGCCCAGCTGTCGATCCGGGCCTTGCCCTTCGAGACGCCTACTGCGCAGGCTCCTCAGGGTGAGGGGATAGAGTTTGTTCGCTTGTGGCGCAGTGTCTCTCGGATCGTCATGGCCGGACTTGTTCCGGCCATCCACGCCTTGACGCGAGGTCCTGAGAACGTGGATGCCCGGGCCTTCGCCTCGCCGAAGCGGCTTCGGCCGCGCAGGCGGGACAAGCCCGGGCATGACGATCATTACACCTCCGGTGTCAGCTCACGCGCTTCCAGGTCTGGCCGCCGCAGAACATGCCGCCGAAGGCGCAGCCCTGCACGCGCATCGCATTCGGGCCCTTCATCGCGATCGTGGAGTCGTAGTTGCGGCCGGAGTCGGGATCGTGGATGCGGCCGCTCCACTTCGCGCCGTCGGGCTTCATGTTGATCAGGATGCGCTCGTTGGACTTCATGGCGTAACCGCAGAGATTGGCGCCGCACTGTTCGACGCGGACATTGCCCTTGTTCTCTTCGGTCGCCCAGACGCCGATCGGCGTATTGGCGGCCGACGCCGGCGCGGCGGCCACCGGAGCCGGAGCGGGCGCGGGAGCAATCGCGACCGGCGCAGGCGCGGCGACGGGAGCTGCGACGGGCGCGGTCTGTGCGGTGTTGTCGTAGCCGGCCGTCGGAGCCGCGGCAACCGCCGTGGCGGGAGGCGCGGGGGCGGCGACAGCAGGCGCGGCCGGCACGGTCGCCTGCACCGGCGCCTGTTGCACGGGCTGCTGCTGCACCGGAGCCGGCGCCGGCTGCGCGGTCGTCGTGGACGGAGCTGGCGTGGTGTCGTCGTCGTCGTCCTTGGAGCCGCCGAGGCCCTTGAGGTTGATGTTGTTCAGCTTGATCGGCCTATCCGACAGGCCCGGCGCGACGATCGTCACGCAATTGAGCGAGGCGCAGTTGCGCGGCGTCTCGATGCGGATGTGCTGGCCTTCGATCTCGAACGCAATCGAGTTGCCGGCATGCGCGGCGGCGGTCGAAACGAGGAAGAGCGTGGTGGCGGCGATGGTGAGCTTGTTCATGGCAACCTCTGAAAATTGTGCCGGTCTGAACTGGTGTCGCTGGTGGATGAAGCGTGGTTCGACCCTACGCCGGGCCTGTCCCGACTTCTGTGATGGACGTCACAACGATCCGTGCCGGCTGGGTGAGGCAGCGCACATTCAGCTGTGGATCATCCCGCGTAACCTCATGGCGACACAGAGGGAGGCACCGATGAAGCGGCTTGCGACATCGCTTGGCACATTGATCGCTTTGGTGGCGATGGCGTCTTCAGCCCAAGCCGGTTCCTACGCCGGTTCCTACACCTTCTCGATCGGCGGCCACCGGTTTCATGTCGAGGCGCCGCGGAACTGCCGGTCTGCTTCCTGCGTGTCGGTTTCATCCAATCGCAGCCTCCGGCGGACGAACGATGCCGATACGACACCTGCTCCGCCGCCCGCGGTCGCGCCGCAGCAACCGGCTTGTCCGGTAGCTCCGGTCAGGCCGGCGCCAGCGGCCGTCGTCGTGGCACCGCCAGCGCCGCCCGCCCCCGTCATGGCCGCGGCCACATCGCAGCCTGTAGTCCTGCCGTCGCCGCCAAGACTCGAGGCGCCGAGCCCCGATCCGCCGAGAGTTGAGCTGCCGCGCATGGATCCGCCGAAGACCATCCTGGTCGATCCGCCGCGCGTGGAGGCGACAGCCGTCGCTCCGAGGCCCGAGATCGACGAGACTTCATCGATCGCCCAGCGCAGCGATGACGAGCCGGCTTATTCGCCGCTCGGCGAATGGGAGAGCGCCGGCGCGAAGGGCACGGTTCGCATCGAACGCTGCGGCGCCGCGCTGTGCGGCTATGCGCTGACCGAAGCCTCGAGCCGGGGCGAAAGCGTGCTCGTCAACATGAAGCCGAAAACGCACGATTCCTGGACCGGCAGCATCTACAGCCGTTCCAGCGGCAGCACCTATTATGGGACGATGACGCTGACGGCCTCCGGCAGGCTTCGCGTCGAAGCCTGCGCGCTCGGCCGCTTCTGGTGCTCCGGCAACGACTGGACGCGCGTCGAGGAGCGGCAGCAGAAGGTGATCACGACATCACGGCAGTGGGGGGCAAGGTCGTAGTCTTTCGCGGGCAGGCGTGCTGCTTACCCTCTCCCTCAAGAGGAGAAGGAAAAGAAAGATCCCCTGTCCAATTTGTAATCGTCCCGCACCGAACCTGCTTCTCGCTTGCACGCGACCGATGGCTGACGACGCATGCAAGGAGAGCGAACATGAAAAGTCTCGGCCTCATCGCCGCGCTGCTGATCAGCAGCGCGATCCCGGCCCACGCCGACACCGACATCTGGAACAACATGCTGAAGCAGCAGCGCGGCGACGATGCGCTGCATGTCGACAGCGCGCTCTGCGACGCGCAACGGTGCGCCGCAGAACGGCACGGTGACCTCAGCGCAATACAAGCGCTGCATGCGCACGCGGGGCTGGCGCTTCAGTCATACGGTTCGCGAGAAGGACGACGGCTATCCCGATCCTGACAATCCCGGTCTCGTCTGCCACGACTTCAAGATCGGCGGCGTCACGGGATCGTCCTGCTCGAATTTCTGAGCACGGCAATAGGCCCGACGGCCGGATGATCCGGCGCCGCCGGGCAAGCCCGTGATGCGGTCGGTGATGTCTCTAGATCATGCCGAGCACGATGGCGCCGACAAAGGCCATGGCGAGGCACGCGGTGATAACGCTCAGTCTCCCGGCGAACGTCATAAAATCGCTCCCGCTGTTGTCCCCCGTGCGAGCGCATCATGGTTAACAGAGAGTCTCTCTCCGAAAAAGTCAGCCTTGCTTCCGCTGCTGTCGGGCGGCGCACGCGCGTGCGCGCCGGTATGGTTAAAGAACACTGAAATCAACACGTTGAAGAGTCTTTAAGTAAATTCACCGAACGTGCGTGCATGACGCGCGGAGTTCGTTTGTATCTCGTCGGCTCCATCGTCCTTGTTTCGCTTGCGGGTTGCGGACGCGGTTTTTTCCAGGCCGAACGCGAACCGTGGCGGGCCGAGGCCGAAGCCGCATGCCTGAAATCGGGCGCGGTGAAAGAGGGGCCGGATCTCGTCCGCATCGACCCGATCTCGGGCCCCGGCATGTGCGGCGCCGAGTTCCCGTTGAAAGTCGCCGCCATCGGTGAAGCCTCGGGCAGCTATGGCTTTGCCGACGAGGAACTGCGCCCGCCGGGGAGTGTCGGCGGCCAGCCGCGATGGCCGGTGACGCAGCCGCGATCGAACGCTCCGCGGAGCCAGAACTATCCGGCATCCTCCTATCCGCAGCGGTCGAACTATCCCGAGAGCGCGGTGCGCCAGCCCTCCGGCTATGGCAATTCGCCCGGCCCGATGTCGCTGAACGCGCCCGGCGTGGCACAGCAAGAGGACGAGATCGACCTGCCGCCCGAAGGCACCGATGCCGCGGGCGCCGCTCGCTACATGAATGCGCCGAGCTATCCGGCGCGGCCGGCGCCGTACTCGCAGGCGCCTGCGCAGCAACCCTTGCCGCGTCTTGGTCCGGCGCAGGGCAATCCCGTCATCGCCGTCGGCCCCGTCGCGATCAAGCCGACCGCGACGCTCGCCTGTCCGATCGTGTCCGAGCTCGACCGCTGGCTCGCCGACACCGTGCAGCCATCGGCGATGCGCTGGTTCGGTGCCCGCGTCGTCGAGATCAAGCAGATCTCCGCCTATTCCTGCCGCGGCATGAACGGCAACTCGCACGCCCACATTTCCGAGCACGCCTTCGGCAACGCGCTCGACATCGCCGCCTTCGTGCTCGCCGACGGCCGCCGCGTCACCGTGAAGGACGGCTGGCGCGGCATGCCGGAAGAGCAGGGGTTCCTGCGCGACGTGCAGTCGGGTGCGTGCGCGCATTTCACCACGGTGCTCGCGCCGGGCTCGAACGTCTATCACTACGATCATATCCACGTGGATCTGATGCGTCGCGCCAGCCGCCGCCTGATCTGCCAGCCCGCCGCCGTCTCGGGCGACGAGGTTGCCGGCCGCGCCCAGCAGCGCAACCCTTACGCCGGTCGGCGTGATCCCTATGTCACGGGCTCGCTTGGAACGCGCAAGAGCACGACGCGCAAGCAGGAAGAGGACGAGTACGCCGACGAGTAAGATGACCGCCGATATCGTCCGCTATCTCACCCATCCGCAGGTGCAAATCGATCCCGCGGTACCCGTGCCGCAATGGGGCCTCAGCCCGGTCGGTCGAACGCGCACCGAAGCGCTGGCGAATGCGGGCTGGCTCGCGAACACCACGCAGATCGTCTCGAGCGCCGAGCGCAAGGCGATCGAGACCGCGGAGATCATCGCAGGCCCGCTCGGAATCATGATCGAGATCCGCGAGGCCATGCATGAGAACGACCGTTCGGCGACCGGCTTCCTGAAGCCGGCCAAGTTCGAGGAGGTCGCCGACCAGTTTTTCGCGCAGCCACATCTCAGCGTCCGCGGCTGGGAGCGCGCCGTCGATGCGCAGGCGCGCATCGTGCGCGAGACCGAGGCGGTGCTCGCCCGCAATCGCCCGGGCGACGTTCTGTTCGTCGGCCACGGTGCCGTCGGCACGCTGCTGTTCTGCCATTTTGCCGGTCATGCCATCGAACGCGTTCACGATCAGGCGGCCGGCGGCGGCAATTGCTTCGCATTCACCCGGGAGGGGCGCCGCGTCCTGCATGGGTGGCGCAAGATGGAAGAGATCGGGGCCTAGTCCCTGGGTGCCGGACAGTCACTTCGAGGCCGGCTTCGACGGTGCGGGGACCAGCCCCATGCACCGCTGCACCTCGCCCGGAACGTTGTAGGTCCGCATGATATGGCGGCTGTCGCGCAAGCCGGTCGCCTCACGTTGCACCACGAGCATCCAGAGCGCCTGGCCGGCTTCCATCACCAGCTTGCGCCGCGCCGCTTGCATTGAGGCCGGCACTTCCGAGCGCGCGTGAGCGGCGTCGAATTCGCGCAGGCGCGCAAGACTCTGTTCGAGTGCACTGCCCATCCGTCCAAGCGCTGAGGCCTGTTCCTGGACGATCTCGTAATGGAGGATATCGACAGGCGGGCGAAGATCACGGGACATGGCGCTTAATATAATGCCGCGGCAGCGGGCTGCGCAACGCGTGGGCCGCCGCTGCTACTTCGCCCTGTACGCCGCCAGAAACATCCGCGTTGCGCTGTCGACGACCTCGGTCATGCGCTCTTCCGACGGCGCGGGCGCGGCCTGGAAAACGAACGGCAGGAAGAGCGAGGCCTTGCACAGCTCCATGAACTGCGACGCGGCAAGGTCGCAATCGTCGATCTTGAGATCGCCGGAAGCGACATGGATTTTGAGATATTCGGAGAGCCGGTTGATGGTCTTGTCCAGCACGCGCAGATAATAGCGGCGGCCGACGTCGGGCATGCGCTCGGCGATCGCCATCACGGTGCGGATCGCCGAGCCGCCGCCGGGCCGGCACAGCAGATGGATATAGGCCCGGCCAAAATCCTTCAGCGTGGTCTCGGCATCGCGCGCGGGATCGAAATTGAAAACGACCTGGCCGTGCTGGAGCGCCTCCTGCTCGAGGATGGCTTCGAACAGCGCGCATTTGTCGGCGAAGTAGACGTAGAGCGTGCCCTTGGAGACCTGCGCGGCGCGCGCGATCTCGCCCATGCTGGCGCCGTCGAAACCGAGATCCATGAACACCTTGCGGGCTCCGTCCAGGATCTGGCGGCGCTTGGAGCTGTCCTCCTCTTGGACGACGTGGAGATGTTCGCGGCCGGATACAACCATTGGTTCAGCGTCTCGGAAGGTTTCTGGATCGGGCCCGACCCATGAAACCCAAATAAAGGATTCGGGCCAGTAGGGTCCTGCCCGGGAATATTATCTATGTTGACCGAACCGTTCGGTCAATGATATTTGGGATGGGCGAGAGGGAACCGGCCGCAGGACGGCCGTCCCTGGTCGCCGCTTTTTTGTTGGGGAGGCCTTTATGGCCGTATCGAGAGACCAGGCTGCGCGCGTCCTTCGCCAGGAAGCGGTGGAGACGACGTCGGAGCAGGCCGGCAGTGAGGCTGCGACCGAGAAATCCGTCGCCCTTGCCGAACAGTTGCGCTCTCATGTGGCCGAGGAAACCAAGCGCCGCACCAATGAGGCGCCGGAGACGCCCGTGACCGACAAGCCGGCTGCACCCGCTGCCGCCGACGCGCCGAAGCCCGGCAAGCGCAAATTCGTCCTGATGGGTGTTGGCCTCGTGCTGGCGCTCGCGGCCGCGAGCTATGCCGGCTACTACACGCTGGTCGGCCGCTTCTACGTCTCCACCGACGACGCCTATGTCCGCGCCAACAACACCATGCTGGGCGCGCGCGTTGCCGGCCACATCTCTTCGATCCTCGCCGGCGACAACACGACCGTGCGCGCCGGAGACGTCGTCTTCCGCATCGATGACGGCGACTACAAGATCGCGGTCGATGCCGCCGCGACCAGGATCGCGACCCAGCAGGCCACCATCGATCGCATCGGCCGCCAGATTGCAGCGCTCGACAGCCAGGTTGCACAGGCCAAGGCGCAGCTCGTCTCGGCCGAGGCGGGCCTCAAGCGTGCCGATCTCGATTATGAGCGCCAGCAGGCGCTGAGCAGCAAGGGCTTTGCCTCGCGCGCCACGTTCGAAAGCTCGGAAGCCGGACGCGACCAGGGCGCCGCCGCGGTCAAGGCCGCCCAGGCCGCCTACGACGTCGCGGTCAGCAATGTCCACGTCACCAAGGCGCAGCAGGCCGAAGCGCAGGCGCAGCTCGCCGAGCTCAAGACCTCGCTCGCCAAGGCCGAGCGCGATCTCGCCTTCACCGCGGTGCGCGCGCCGGTCGACGGCACGTTCTCGAACCGCCTGGTCAGCGCCGGCGACTTCGTCGCGGTCGGCCAGCGCCTCGGCAACATCGTGCCGCTCGACGACGTCTATATCGATGCCAATTTCAAGGAAACGCAGCTCAAGCGCATCCGTCCCGGCCAGCCGGTGACAATCAAGGTCGATGCCTACGGCATGCGCAAGTTCTCCGGAATCGTCGACAGCATCGCAGCGGGCGCGGGCTCGGTGTTCACGCTGCTGCCACCTGACAACGCCACCGGCAACTTCACCAAGATCGTGCAGCGCGTGCCGGTCCGCATCCGCGTGCCGAAGTCGGTGGCGAAGCAGAACCTGCTCCGCGCCGGCATGTCGGTGTATGCGACCGTCGATACCAACAAGGGCGCGGCCGACGCCGACAGCGAGATCGATCTCGACGATCCCACCGCGATCCACCCGCAGTAGCCACAAATCGAGCGCTGCGAGGTCAGACCATGGCCAACGCCACCACCGCCTCACCCGCCATGATGGCGAACCCCGACTCGGAGCGCATCGCGCCGAAGCGGCTGTTCGCCTTCATCATCATGGTGTTCGGGATGTTCATGTCGATCCTGGACATCCAGATCGTCTCGGCGTCCCTCAGTGAAATCCAGGCAGGCCTGTCGGCAAGCTCCAGCGAGGTCGCCTGGGTCCAGACCGCCTATCTGATCGCCGAAGTGATCGCGATTCCGCTGTCGGGCTTTCTCTCGCGCGCTTTCGGCACGCGGCTGCTGTTCGCGATCTCGGCCGCGGGCTTCACCGCCTCGAGCCTGCTCTGCGGCTTCGCCACCACGATCGAGGAGATGATCCTCTGGCGTGCCCTTCAGGGCTTTTTGGGCGCCGGCATGATCCCGACCGTGTTCGCCTCGGCCTATACCGTATTCCCGCGCTCCAAATTCCACATCGTCGGTCCCATCATCGGGCTTGTTGCGACCCTGGCTCCCACGATCGGCCCGACGGTCGGCGGCTACATCACCGATCTGATGTCGTGGAACTGGCTGTTCTTCATCAACGTCGTGCCCGGCATCGGCATCACCCTGGGCGTGCTGGCGCTGGTCGATTTCGACGAGCCGCATTTCGAGCTGCTCGACCGCTTCGACTGGTGGGGCCTGCTCTTCATGGCCGGCTTCCTCGGCACGCTGGAATATGTGCTGGAGGAAGGTCCGCAACATGAGTGGATGCAGGACACGTCCGTCGCGATCTGCGCCTGGATCTGCGCGGTCTCGGCGATCGCCTTCTTCTGGCGCGTGTTCACCGCGGCCGAGCCGATCGTCAATTTGCGCACCTTCTCCAACCGCAATTTCGCGGTCGGCTGCGTCCTGCAGTTCTGCATCGGTATCGGGCTCTACGGCCTGACCTACATCTATCCGCGCTACCTCGCCGAAGTGCGCGGCTACAGCGCGCTGATGATCGGCGAGACCATGTTCGTCTCGGGCATCACCATGTTCCTGGTCGCGCCGCTGGTCGGTCGTCTCATGGTGAAGGTCGACATGCGCTACATGATCGCGTTCGGTCTCGTCGTGTTCGCGATCGGCTCCTACCAGATGACCTGGATCACGCGCGACTACGATTTCTACGAGCTGCTGGTGCCGCAGATCCTGCGCGGCATCGGCATGATGTTCGCGATGGTGCCGACCAACAACATCGCGCTCGGAACGCTGGCGCCCGACAGGGTGAAGAACGCCTCCGGTCTGTTCAACCTGATGCGCAATCTCGGCGGCGCGGTCGGCCTTGCCGTCATCAACACCGTGCTCAACAACCGCACCGATTTGCACATCACCCGCCTTCAGGAGCGGGTGACCTGGGGCAATGCGACCGCGACCGAAACCCTGACCATGTTCATGCAGAAATTCCAGGGGCTCGGCGATTCCACGCTGATGGCGATGAAGCAGCTCAGCCAGATCGTGCACCGCCAGGCCGTGGTGATGAGCTTTGGCGATGCCTTCTTCGCGCTGACGCTGTTCTATCTCGGCCTCAGCCTGCTGGTCACGCTGCTGAGCAAACCGGCCTCGATGACCGGTGGCGGCGACGCGCACTGAGGCAAGCGGCTTACGAGGTGTCATCGCCCGCGGAGGCGGGCGATCCAGCACTCCGCGGCGGAAATTGTGTGAGCTAACTATCGCCGCGGAGTACTGGATGCCCCGGTCAAGCCGGGGCATGACAGCGGAGATTGAGGCGGCGGCGATGCCGGACCAAGGCGCCACGCACCAAATTGCAACACTCGTCCGTGAATTCGCGGAAGCCCCGTTGCAAACCGGAAACGATACATCTATAAAGCGCACCTCATTGAAGCCAACCGGGGAGGGATTTGCATGATTTCGTCGCATTCGCAGATCGTACGCCCGCGCTCGATGATCGCCTGGTTCGGTATGTACGCGGCCTGTTAGAGGCCCCTTCCGCCAGATTCGATCGGGTCACGAGTCCCGATCTCTCCACTTCCCAAGTCAAAATCAGCTGTGAGTGACGCCGGTCAGCCTCCGTGGCGGACTTGCGTCCGTCGATGGAGCCGGCCCGCGCCGAAAGCGGCCGGATAATGTCATGACCTCTCTGTCAAAAAGGCCGGCAGCCATACGCGTGGTGCTGCCCTTCGTATTCCGGCACTGGCTGAAGCAGCCCGGACGCGGCCTGATCGTGGCCGGCGGCCTGCTGGGCGCAACCATCGCCGACCTGTTCATGCCGGTATTCTCCGGACATCTGGTCGATGCGCTGACGCGCGGCTCGTCCGATCCCGACGCGCGCCGCGCGGCGCTGGTTGCGTTCGGCGCCATCGTGGCGCTCGGAGCGGCGTCCGTGGTGCTGAGGTTGATCGGTCTCCAGGCGATCGTCCCGTTCACGCTCAAAATCATGTCGGATGTCGCCCAGGAGGCCTTCACGCGCGTCCAGCGCTTCTCGACCGACTGGCACGCCAACTCCTTTGCCGGCTCCACGGTGCGCAAGATCACCCGCGGCATGTGGGCGCTCGACCTGCTCAACGACACCATCCTGATGGCGTTGGCGCCGTCTCTGCTGGTGTTGATCGGCTCCATGGTCCTGATCGGCCTGCACTGGACGTCGCTCGGCGCGGTGATCGCGGTGGGCGCGCTTTTCTACGTCGCCATCACCGTGCTGTTCTCGACGCGCTACATCGCGCCGGCCGCGCGCGTCTCCAACGCCTGGGACACCAAGGTCGGCGGTACGCTGGCGGACGCGCTGACCTGCAACGCCGTGGTGAAATCCTTCGGCGCCGAAGCGCGCGAGGATACGCGGCTCGCCCGCGTCATCAACCGCTGGCGCGTGCGCGTGCGGCGGACCTGGTTTCGCTACAACTACACGGCCATGGCGCAGCTCTCGCTGCTGCTATGCCTGCGTGCGTCCGTGATCGGCGGCGCGGTGCTGCTGTGGATGTCCGGGCACGCCTCGCCCGGCGACGTCACCTATGTGCTGACGAGCTATTACGTCATCCACGCCTATCTGCGCGACGTCGGCATGCACATCAACAACCTCCAGCGCTCTGTCAACGACATGGACGAATTGGTGGCGATCCATGGCGAGCCGATCGGGATTGCCGATGCGGCCGGTGCGCGGCCGATCGCGATCGAGGCCGGCGAGATCGTGTTCGACGACGTCACGTTCCATTATGGCGGCCACCGCGCGCCACTGTATGACGGACTGTCGGTCACGATCCGCGCCGGCGAGCGCGTCGGCCTGGTCGGCCGCTCCGGCTCCGGCAAGACGACCTTCGTCAAGCTGGTGCAGCGGCTGTACGACGTCTCCGGTGGTCGCGTGCTGATCGACGGGCAGGACATCGCGCTCGCTACGCAGCAATCGCTGCGCAGCCAGATCGCGATCGTGCAGCAGGAGCCGATCCTGTTCCACCGCACGCTTGCGGAGAACATCGCCTATGGCCGGCCCGGTGCCAGCCTCGAGGCCATCGAGCATGCGGCGCGGCTGGCGAATGCGCACGACTTCATCCTGCGCCTGCCGAAGGGCTACGGCACGCTGGTTGGCGAGCGCGGCGTGAAGCTGTCGGGCGGCGAGCGGCAGCGCGTGGCGCTGGCGCGCGCCTTCCTGGCGGACGCGCCGGTGCTGATCCTGGACGAGGCGACCTCGAGCCTCGATTCGGAATCGGAGGCGCTGATCCAGCAGGCGATGGAGCGGCTGATGAAGGGCCGCACCTCGATCGTGATCGCGCACCGCCTGTCGACGGTGCGCAGCCTCGATCGGATCCTGGTGTTCGACCGCGGCGAGATCGTCGAGCAAGGTACCCATGCCATGCTCGCGGGCAAGCCAGCGGGCATCTATCGCGGCCTGTTCGAGCGCCAGGTGGTGGAGCTCGGGCGCATCGCGGCGGCGGAATGAGAGGCGCGCGGCAGTGGGACGAAAGTCCCGCGGTCACGCCGTTAAGGATGGAATGAGATGAAGGACCTGACGCGCGGCTCCATCGTGAGCCACATCCTGAGCATGGCGCCTCCGATCGTGGTTGGCATGATCACGATCATGATCTGTCAGCTCGTCGATCTGTATTTCGTCTCGGGTCTGGGCGAGGCGGCGATCGCCGGCGTCGCGGCGGCCGGTAATGCGGGCTTTCTGGTCAATGCGCTGATGCAGGTGCTCGGCGTCGGCACGGTTGCGCTGATGGCGCACGCCGTGGGGCGGAAGGACCGCGGCGACGCCAATCTGGTCTTCAACCAGTCGGTCGTCATGTCGGTGCTGTTTGGGATCCTGACATTGGTCGCGGGCTTCGCGCTGTCGCGCCCCTACATGCGCGCGGTTGCAGCCGACGAAGCTACGGTCGAAGCCGGTACCGTTTATCTGCTCTGGTTCATGCCGGCGCTGGCGCTGCAATTCGCCACGCAAGTGATGGCGTCCGCATTGCGGGCGACCGGCATCGTGCGGCCGAGCATGCTGGTGCAGGCGCTGGCCGTGGTCATCAACATCGCGCTGGCGCCGGTGCTGATCACGGGCTGGGGCACCGGACATGCGCTCGGTGTCGCCGGTGCCGGCCTTGCCAGCTCGATCGCCGTCTTCGTCGGCGTGCTGATGCTGCTCGGCTATTTCCTCAAGCTGGAGCGCTACGTCGCGTTTCACCCCGAGCAATGGCGGCCGCAGCTGCGGCAGTGGAAGAGGATCCTCAATGTTGGCCTGCCCGCCGGCGGGGAATTTGCGATGATCTTCATCATCATGGCCGTGGGCTATTACGTGCTGAGCGTTTTTGGCCCGGCGGCGCAGGCGGGGTTTGGCATCGGGACGCGTCTCCTCGGGCTGATCCAGATGCCGGCGCTCGCCATTGCCCTCGCTGCAGGGCCCATCGCCGGCCAGAATTTCGGCGCCGGCAATGGCGCACGTGTGCGGGAGACCTTTGTCAAGGCGTCGCTTATCGCGACCGCCGTGATGATTGTCTTCATGATCCTCGCGCAGTTCGCGCCTGGTCTGTTGCTTGCCGGCTTCTCGAGGGATCAGGAGACGATGGCGGTTGCGTCGCTGTTCCTGCGCCTCGTTTCGCTCAACATGGTGGCGCAGGGGCTGATCTTTACTTGCTCCAGCATGTTTCAGGGACTTGGCAACACCAAGCCGGTGCTGTGGACTTCGGCGACGCGGGTTCTCACCTATTCCCTGCCTTCGATCTGGCTCTCGACGTGGCCGGGCTTCCGGATGGAGCATGTCTGGTATTTGTCGATCGCGACGACCACGCTGCAGGCCGCCCTGAGCGTGTGGCTGTTGCTCCGGGAGTTCAGAAAACGCCTTGTGTTGCCGGCACAGGAGAAGGTCGCGAAGCCGGCAAATCCCGAGCCGGTTGTGCCTCCCATGCGCGAGCCCGCGTAGCAGATCGAACGGACGCGCGCTTGTCGCCCACCCACGGCTCCGGCTAGTTTGCCGCGCCGTGGGATGGTGCGAATCTGCAAGGGACAGCAATGACCGAGGTGTTGAACGAGCAGGGACGAGCGTCCTGGCTCTCCGCGATCTGGGCGGCGCGCTACCGCACACCGGCCCGGTTCGCCGCGCTGGTCGCGTTGCTGCTGCCCTGGAGCACCACCGGCGTGACTTTTGCGCTCGTGCCGTGGCTGATCGCCTTTGCTTTCATCGACCTTCGCGAGCTCCCGCGCTCGCTGCTGCGCCCGATCTGCCTGCTGCCGATCGCGCTGTTCGTGCTGGCACTCGTCGGCACGCTCTGGTCGGTTGCGCCCTGGGCCGAGCGGCTGCACGCGCTCGGGCCGCCGGCAAAACTGCTGGTGATCCCGCTGCTGATCTACCAGTTCGAGCGCTGGCCCTACGGCAAATGGGTTTTTGCGGCGTTCCTGGTCTCCTGCACGCTGCTCATGCTGTACTCCTTCACTGTCGCGATCGATCCCAGGCTCTCGCTGAAGCTCTATCTGTCGCGCGGGCCCTACCAGGTCGAGAGCGGGATCGCCGTGCGCAACTATATCGACCAGAGCCAGGAATTCGCGCTCTGTGCGATCGCGCTGGTCTACCCGATCGTGACGCTTGTCCAGCAGGGCCGCGTTCGGATCGCGGCGTTGTTCGCCGTATTGGCGCTCGGCTTCCTCGCCAACATGATGTTCGTCGTGGTCTCGCGCACGGCGCTGGTGACGCTGCCGGTCCTGCTCGTGGTGTTTGCACTGCTGCATCTGC
Organism: Bradyrhizobium sp. LA6.8; assembly: GCF_040547935.1. Lineage (NCBI taxonomy): Bacteria > Pseudomonadati > Pseudomonadota > Alphaproteobacteria > Hyphomicrobiales > Nitrobacteraceae > Bradyrhizobium > Bradyrhizobium sp. LA6.8. The sequence goes on along the minus strand of NZ_JBEPQQ010000004.1, from coordinate 208,032 downwards.
GCTGGCGGGCGGCGCTCGTCGCCGGCGCTGCGACGGCGTTGATCGCCGTAGCGCTCTGGGCCGTCTCGCCGCATCTGCGCGCGACCGTCGGCAAGTTCCAGAGCGATTATGAAAGGAGCCTGGAGGCCGACAATAATTCGATCAGCGGCATGGGCTCGCGTCTCGAATACTGGCGGAAGTCCCTCGGGTTCATCGCCGACGCGCCGTTGATCGGGCACGGCACCGGCTCGATCCGCGGTCTGTTCACCGGCGTGGCCGCCAATCCGCACGACGACCCGCTGCGCGGCGAGATCGTCAGCAACCCGCACAATCAGACCCTCAGCAATGCCGTGCAGTGGGGCAGCGTCGGCGTGCTGGTCCTCTACGCGCTGTGGATCGCGCACCTTCTGATGTTTCGCGGCGAGGGGCTGGCCTGCTGGATCGGCATGCTGGTCGTGGTGCAGAACATGCTGTCCTCACTGCTCAACACGCATCTGTTCGATTTCACCTCGGGCTGGATCTACGTGCTCGGTGTCGGCGTCGCCGGCGGCATGGCGCTCGCCGCGAAGAGAGCATCGAGCTAGAGCGCGGCAATACTGTTCCAGACGAGGGTCACGCCCGACAGGAACAACAGGCCGAGCACGACGTCGCCGAAATGCTTGTCGTTCAGCGCGTGATAGACGCGGGCGCCGGCCCAGGCGCCGATCAGCGTGCCCGGAAAGGCGACCAGCGCGAGCCAGACCACCTTGAATTCGACGAGACCTGATGCCGTCTGCAACACCAGCGCGGTCGCGAGCACGGTGAAATTGAAGAGCTGGAAGATGCCGCGCCGCTCGTGCTTGTTCCAGCCGCGGATATTGGCCCAGAGGATCGGCAGCGGCCCGGACAATCCGGCGAGGCCGCCGAGAATGCCGCCGGCAAAGCCGATCGCGCCGTCGGCAATGCGGCCACCGAACGTCACGGCGAGGGGCCTCTTGTTGAGATAGAGAGCGGTCGAAAAGATCAGGATCAGCACGCCGACGCTCAGCTTGAACACTTTTGGATCGGCGGAGGCGATCAGCATGGTGCCGAGCGGCACGCCGATCAGGCCTCCGATCAGGAACGGCCAGACCAGCGACAAGTCAAAACTCTTCCACATCGACGGCAGCGTCGAGGTCTGCGCGATCACCGAGCAGATCAGCACCAGCGGCACCGCGAGCGAGGGCGGCAGGACGTAGAGCCAGATGCCGAGCGCCATCAGCGCGGTCCCGAAGCCGGCCAGTCCCGAGACGAAGCCACCGGCCAGCGCGCCGAACAGCAGCAGCGCATAAGTGAGCGTTTCCAACAGATTGTCCTTGTCGCAACGGACGATCCCGAACTGTTGATCGCCAACGCCCGCATAGCACGGCTGCGGCCGTGCAGGTCAATTCCAAAACCGCACGCAAGCGTGATCCCCAACCGCGGGCATTCGCCAAAGGCAGGCCTACATGATGACCATACTTCAATCCGGGGGCCTGCCCGACGCCATGATGCGCTCTCATTGGCCTTTCCCCGAACGAGATGATGGAGAACGACCATGACCCGCACGAAGATTGCCGTTGCAGCCGCGCTGCTGTCTGCGGCGGCCCTGATGCCGACGATGGCGCAGGCGCAGTTCTCCGAACCTGCGGCCTATCAGGCCGCCCATCCCGACCGCGATGTGCTGAACGGCGGCCAGCTCACGCCTGCGGCGCGCCAAGCTCGTGGCGAGACAGTGGCACCGAGCGAGGCCTATGCGGCTTATCCGTCTGGTGTGACGCCGGTCGTTCGCCCGCGCCACCGCCGTCACCACCAATAAGAAGAGTCTAGACGATCTGCCTTGTGTCGGCCGGCCTGTGCAGCGCGCCGACCAGGATGCGCAGCGCTTCCGTCAGCTCCGATCGATTGCGCGCGGCGCCGAGCGAGACGCGCGCGGCATGCGGCGGTGTTCCGTCCACAGTGAAAGCATCGCCGGCGACGACTGCAAGTCCATTCCGCAACAGATGCGCGGCGACGTCAGGGCGGCCCTCCGGCAGCCGCAGCCAGAGATGATGGGCGGCGGGTTTGGCCAGGAACTGAATGCCTTTCAGCGCGCGCTGCGCAAGCTGCTGGCGGCCGATCGCCTCGTTGCGGATGGCGGTGATGATGCGATCGGCGATGCCGTTCTCGATCCAATGCGTCACCAACGCGACCATCAGCGGTGCCGGCATCTGCACGGTGGCCTGCAGGCCGGCACGCATGTCCCGCTGCGCAGCGTTGTCGGGCGTCACGAGATAGGCGACGCGCAGCGCCGGCGCGATGCATTTCGACAGCGTGGTCGCGAGATAGGTCCGCTCCGGAATGAGGTTTGCGATCGGCGATGCCGAACGGTCGAGCAGCCCGTAGGCATCGTCCTCGATCAGCGTCGTATCGGCATCGCTGATGATCTTGGCGATGGCATTGCGCCGTTCGGCGGAAAGCGTCGCCGTGGTCGGATTGTGCAGCGTTGGAATGAGATAGACGGCCTTCGGCCTGTGCGCGCGACAGGCCTTCGCCAGCGCATCGGGCAGGATGCCGCCGTCATCCATGGCGACACCGACGAGCCTGACGCCGAGCCGCGCCGCGGCGGCCTTGATGCCGGGGAAGGTGAGCGCTTCCGTCAGCACGACGTCGCCGGGCCGTACGAAATGCGCGAGCAGGTTGAACAGGATCGTCTGCGTGCCGGGAAAGATCACGAGCCTGTCGGCGTGCGCGTGCGGAACGCGTGCACGCATCCAGCGGGCCGCGACCTCGCGCTCATGCGCGCTGCCGCCGGGCGGCTGATAGTTGAGATGCGCCGTCAGGCCCGATTGCGCGCGGATGGCTTCCATCCCGGCAATGATCCGCTCATCGAGTTGCGCTTCGAGCGGATGCGGCGGCACGTTCATCGAGAGGTCGATCGCGACCGGGTGCGGCATGTCGACCGCGCGGCGCGCGCTGGTCTCGGATACGAATGAGCCTTGTCCGACCCGGGCGTCCATGATGCCGCGGCGCCGCGCCTCGGTGTAGGCGCGCGTCACCGTGGTGAGGTCGATGCCGAGGGCCTTCGCCAGCGCGCGCTGCGTCGGCAGCTGCTGGCCGCGCACCAGCCGGCCTGCGGCGATGTCGGCCTCCATGGCCTCGACGATGCGCTGGTAGCGCGGCCCGCTCAGCTCCGAGATTGTAGGGGTCCAATCCATGCAACTTAGGCCCATATCCTTTGAATGTATGGATGCAAGATATTATTGTATGGATCAGCGAAAAGGAAGAGGTGCTGTCATGGCAACCGGTTCAGTCTCTCTCACGAAGGCGATGTGGCGCGGCTTCTTGGGCAAGTGCCCGAACTGCGGCGAAGGACACATGTTCCGCCGTTTCCTGAAAGTCGCGGACAGCTGCGACCATTGTGGCGAGGAGCTGTTTCACCAGCGCGCCGATGACTTCCCGGCTTATCTGGTGATGGTCGTTGTTGGTCACCTCGTCGTGCCGGCGATCCTCGCGGTCGAGACGGCCTACGCGCCGGCGGTCTGGCTGCAACTGGCCGTGTGGTTGCCGGTGACGCTGTTCGCTTCGCTCGCGCTGCTGCAGCCGACCAAGGGCGCCATCGTCGGCCTGCAATGGCAGATCGGCATGCATGGTTTTGAGGCGGGCAAGCTGCGGCGCGAGGCCGTCGCACCCGTCCTCGTGAAGGTGAACACCCGCGCGGCCTGAGAGGCCGCAGCGTTTACATCGCGCGCGCGGCCGTTACACTCCATCGTACAAACAAGAACGATGGAAACGCCGATGGCCGCACGCGCGAAGACTTTTCTGCTCTGTCATGGCGCATGGTCCGGCGGATGGGCCTGGAAGAAGATGCATCCGCTGATGGCGCAGGCCGGCCACGGCCTGGTGGCGCCGACCTACACCGGGCTCGGCGAGCGCGCGCATCTGGCCAGTCCCGCGATCGATCTCGAGACGCACATCCAGGATATCCTCAACGTCATCAAGTTCGAGGACCTCGACAACATCGTGCTGCTCGGCCACAGCTATGGCGGCATGGTCGCGACCGGCGTCGCCGACCGCGCGCGTGAGCGCGTCACGCAACTGATCTATCTCGACGCCTTCGTGCCGCGTGACGGTCAGTCGCTGTTCGATCTCAATGAGGGCGGGCGCGAGCCGATGCGCAAGGCAGCAGCTGCGGGTGATGGTTATCGCATTCCGCCGAACCCGCCGCCGCCGGATACGCCGCAGGCCGATCTCGACTGGCTCAATGCGCGCCGCATCAACATGCCGATCAAATGTTTCGAGACGAGGCTCAAGCTCGAACACGGCGAGCCGGCGATGCCGCGCAGCTACATCTATTGCAGGCGCATTCCGCCGGGCGATGTGTTCGGGCAGTTCGCGAAGCGCACGAAGAGCGAGGAGGGCTGGCGCTATTTCGAGCTCGATGCCAGTCATGCGCCGAACGTGACGGCGCCCGAGGCTTTGATGGGCGTGTTGAACGAGATTGTCGCTTAGTTCGCAGCCGTCATTCCGGGGCTCGCGAAGCGAGAGCCCGGAATCCATCAGGCGGCAGAGTCGGTGGATGAATGGATTCCGGGCTCGTGCTGCGCACGCCCCGGAATGACAGCCGGGTCAAAATGGTGAGGGGCTCGATGCGGTCAGCATCGAACCCCTCGTCACTTTCTTAGCAAGACGCGTTTTCTTCATGCGAACCGGAAAACCACTTCGCTCGAAAACGCTTTAGAATATCAGCCGGCCTGTAAGCCGGGTTCTGTAAGGCACCGTCCGCTTGCGCGAACGATGCGTGACGGCCATTCCTCTGGGACCATGTTTGCACATGGCCTCGAGCAACCTACCCGGACGGCGGGCCTGACATCGCCCCGCGGCGTTATCGCTTGCGCGAACAGCCCGCTACGCCGTCCCTATTCGGTTTTGCTCCCGGTGGGGTTTACCATGCCGGCTCCGTTGCCGGAGCCGCGGTGCGCTCTTACCGCACCTTTTCACCCTTACCTGCCTTCGCAGCTTGCGCTGCTACGGCACGGCAGGCCCGAGGGCTTGCCGCGCCAGAGCCCCGAAGGGGCGTCGGCGGGCGGTTCGTTCTCTGTGGCACTTTCCCTGGGGTTGCCCCCGCCGGACGTTATCCGGCACCGTATGTCAAGGGAGCCCGGACTTTCCTCCCCGGCGGCCTTTCGGCACCTGCCGGAGCGGCCGTCCGGCCGACTGACCGGCTACGCATGGGGCATTTGTGACGGTTCCGTCAAGCAGAGATCGCCGCGCACGCCGGCTGCGAATAATTTATCCTGAACATGTCGTTGGGCGTGGGCCCGGTTCGACTGGATGCCGGCAATCCAGCCGAGCAACAGGAGTTAAGCGATGCAGTATTTGCTGCTGATCTACCGGAACGAAGCTCAACAGAGCAAGATGGACCCCGCAGATTACCAGAAGCTGTTGGCGGAGTATTCCGCCTACACCCAGTCCATCGTCCAGAGCGGCAACTTCAAGGCCGGCGACGGGCTCCAGCCGACCTCGACTGCGACCACCGTTCGCGTTCGCGACGGCAAGGTACTCGCGACCGATGGTCCGTTCGCCGAGACCCGCGAGCAACTCGGCGGCTATTATCTCGTCGAGGCGAGAGACCTCGACGCAGCGATCGCGATGGCCGCGCGGATTCCCGGAGCCAGGGACGGCTCGATCGAAGTCAGGCCCGTGATGATCTACAAATGATCTCGTCCCATAATATCGAATAATTATCCCGAGGATGTCGTTTGATGTTGGCCCCGTTCGACTGGATGTCGGCAATCAGGCCGAACAACAGGAGTAAGCCATGCAGTACCTACTGCTGATCTACCGGAACGAAGCGAAAATGATCAACATGTCCCCCGCGGACCGTCAGGCGCTGTCGGCGGAGTACGGCACTTACACGCAGTCCATCGTCCAGAGCGGCCATTTCAAGGCCGGCGACGGGCTTCAGCCGACCACGACGGCGACCACCGTGCGCGTGCGCGAGGGCAAGACCCTGACGACCGACGGTCCCTTCGCGGAGACTCGCGAGCAGCTCGCCGGCTACTATCTGGTCGAGGCCAAGGATCTGGACACCGCCGTCGGACTGGCTGCTCGGATTCCCGAGGCCAAAGAGGGATCCATCGAAGTCAGGCCGGTCATGATCTACAAGTGATCTGTCCTGCCGACATCGCTCGGATTTTTCGCGACGAGGCGGGGCGGGTGCTTGCCACGCTGATCCGCCTCGTCGGCGATTTCGATCTCGCCGAGGACGCGCTCCAGGATGCCTTCGCGGTCGCGCTGGAGCGCTGGTCGGCGGGCGAGGTGCCCGATAATCCGCGCGCCTGGCTGGTCAATGTCGGTCGCAACAAGGCGATCGATCGCATCCGGCGGCAGGCCGTGTTCCGCGGCAAGCAGCGGGCGCTCGTGCATGAGCTCGAGTTCAACGCGCAGGCGCCCGACGAGCCGCCAGCAACGCTCGATGACGATATGCTGCGGCTGATCTTCACGTGCTGCCATCCAGCCTTCGCCATCGAGGTCCAGGTCGCGCTGACGCTGCGCACCGTCTGCGGGCTGTCCATGGCGCAGGTCGCGCGCGCCTTTCTCGTCGGCGAGGATGCGATGGCGCAGCGCCTCGTCCGCGCCAAGCAGAAGATCAGGCTCGCCGGCATTCCTTATGAAGTGCCCGAGCACGCCGCGCTTGCGCCGCGGCTCAACGGCGTGCTCGCCGTGATCTATCTCGTCTTCACCGAAGGCTATGTTGCGACCTCGGGCGCGGATTTGATGCGGCCCGATCTCGCGGTCGAAGCGATCAGGCTCGGCCGGTTGCTCGACCGGCTGATGCCGGATCGCGCCGGGATCAAAGGCCTGCTCGCCTTGATGTTACTGCACGATGCGCGCCGTGCCGGGCGCGAGACCACAGCCGGCGACGTCGTTCTGCTGGAAGAGCAGGATCGTTCGCTCTGGAATTGTGTGCAGATCGAGGAAGGTCTGCGTCTCGTGGACGACGCGCTCCGCGTGCCTGGCCGCCCGCAGCCCTATGCTGTGCAGGCCGCGATCGCCGCGCTGCATGCCCGTGCGCCGAGCTACGAGCAGACCGACTGGCCGCAGATCGCTGGCCTCTACGAAGTGCTCTTGCGCATCAATCCGTCGCCGGTGATCGAGCTTAACCACGCCGCCGCAGTCTCGATGGTCGACGGCCCGGCGCGCGCGCTCGATCTCGTCGACGCGATCACCGCGCGCGGCGGGCTTGGCGGCTACGAGCTGTTGCCCGCGGTGCGCGCGGATCTGTTGCGACGGCTTGGGCGCAAGGACGAAGCGCGCGAGGCGTATGTCGCCGCGACGGCGGCGACGCAGCTGGAGCCGCTACGGCGGCTGTATGCGCGACGGATGCGGGAGATGGAGTAATCGCCGCACATTCCGTCATTGCGAGGAGCGTAGCGACGAAGCAATCCAGACTCTTTCCGCGGAGGCAGTCTGGATTGCTTCGCTGCGCTCGCAATGACCGGAGTGTGTGGCTTGCGCCGTTACTTCGCCGCGACAGCCGTTGCACCCGCCGGCAGGCTTGCGAGCAACGCCTGCAATGTCGACAGCGTCGAGTGATCCGCGACACCATCGAGCCGGGCCGGGCGGAAATGGCGCTGGAAGGCGGTGACGACTTCCATCGTCGCGGCGTCGTATTTGCCGGTCAGCGGCACGCCGTAGCCGTATCGGGCGAGCGCCTGCTGCAGGCTCAGCACCTCGTCGCTGATGGTGCCGAGCATCAGGCTCTCGCCGCGCACGACCGGCGCGGGCGTCACCCAGTGTCCGACGCCGGAATTGGCCAGCGAATGCCACGGAAATTTCTCGCCGGGATCCTTCTTGCGCGCCGGCGCGACGTCGGAATGGCCGAGCACCCGGTGCGCGGCGACGTTGCGGCGAAGCATGATGCCGCGGCACAACGTGATCACGGCGGCAATCTGGCGCGACGGATATTCCGGATAGCCCCAGTCATGGCCGCGATTGATGATCTCGATGCCGATCGAGCAGGAGTTGATGTCGTCCTCGCCGGCCCAGGACGAGACGCCCGCGTGCCAGGCGCGCTTGGCCTCGGGCACGCATTGCACGATGCGGCCGTCCTCCAGCACGACGTAATGCGCCGACACTTCGGTGCCCGCCGTGCACAGCCGCGCCAGCGCGCCCTCGACGTCGGGCATGCCGGTGTAGTGCAGCAGGATCATATCCGGCTGCCGTCCCTTGTTGCGGTCGCCATGGTTCGGCGAAGGGATGATGTCGGAGACGATCGAGGAATCCGGCTCGAACGTCCGCGTGTTCGCCGCGGCCTTGGGAACCGGGAGAACGCGTTGACGTTTCGAATCAGATCCAGACGGCGTGGAAGGACCGGACGACATAGACAGCTCAAGTCGGACAGAGAGTGGGCCAAGCCCTTCTCTTTACTATTCCTTTACCCTCCGCCGCGCGCAATCGCGCGGCGCGGTTAATGGATGCATTTTGGCGCATGTGTGTGGATGGAGCATCACCGACGCGTCACCTTTTCGACTTGTAACAAGCCGATCAACGCTTTCTTAACGCTAAGGGCCGTTACTGAGGATTGAAGAGCCGACCCGCGTCCGGAGGCGGCCAAAGCGTATTTTGGCTCGAAATCCCATGGCTGCCCGACAAATTCCACTGGGAACACTGGGTTTGCGGCCCGGGATGACCGGGCTCGGTAACCATGCTGGACGAGGGTTGGGTCGTGGAACCGCCGCGACGCGGAATTATTCGAGGCGTAATGGACTCGCTCGTCCCAGATCTCGCATGGACGCTCTGCGGGTGTGGCGCATGAGCTCGGTTCCGCACATCCCCGTTCTTGGCCGTGAGGCGGTCGATCATCTCGCGCCGCGCGCGGGCGGGATCTATATCGACGCCACCTTCGGCGCCGGCGGCTACAGCCGCGCCATTCTCGACGTGCCGGGAACCCGGCTGATTGCGATCGATCGCGACCGCACGGCGATCGCCGGCGGGGCTGAGCTGGTCGAACGCTCCGCGGGCCGGCTGACGCTGGTCGAGGACCGCTTCTCCAATCTCGCCGAGGTCTGTGCGGCGCAAGGCTTCGATGCCGTCGACGGCGTCGTGATGGATGTCGGGGTCTCCTCGATGCAGCTCGACCAGGCCGGCCGCGGCTTCTCCTTCCGTCTCGACGGTCCGCTCGACATGCGGATGGGGCAGGCGGGGCCGACGGCGGCCGACATCGTCGCGCGCGCCTCGGAAAGCGATCTCGCCGACATCATCTATCTCTTTGGTGAGGAGCGGCAGTCGCGCCGTATCGCCCGCGCCATCGTCGCCGACCGGCAGGAGACGCCGTTCACGACAACGCGCGCGCTCGCCGATCTCGTCGGCCGGGTCGTGCGCTCGAAACCCGGCGATATTCATCCGGCGACGCGAACGTTCCAGGCCCTGCGCATCTTCGTCAACGACGAGCTCGAGGAACTCCAGACCGCGCTCGCCGCGGCCGAGCGCGTGCTCAGGCCGGACGGCCGCCTCGTGGTGGTCTCGTTTCATTCGCTGGAAGACCGCATCGTCAAGAATTTCCTCTCCGAGCGTAGCAAGACAGGCGGCGGTTCGCGGCATCTGCCGGAAGTGGCGCAAACCGCGCCGAGCTTCCAGTTGCTGACGCGGCGGCCGGTGATCGCTGGCGAAGAGGAAGTCGCCCATAACCCACGCGCGCGTTCCGCAAAACTGCGTGCCGCCGAGCGCACGTCCGCGCCCGCGCACGACGACGGCGAGACCTCGTCCTGGCCAAAGCTCGCCGACGTGATGAGGGGTGGCTAGCGCATGCGCTTCATCCACCTCCTCGTCATCGGCGCGCTGATCTTCGCGGCGGCCTATGTCTACCGGATCAAGATGGACTCCACGGCGCGCACCGAAAAGGTGCTGCGGCTGCATGCGGAGATCCGCGAGCAGCGCGATGCAATCGCGGCGCTGCGCTCCGAATGGGCCAAGCTCGATGCGCCCTTGCGTCTGCAGGGCCTTTCCGACCGGCATCTGCCGCTCAAGCCGGTCAACGGCACGCAATATGACTCGCTGAAGAACCTGCCGGAGCGTCCGCCGCGGATGTTCAGGCCAGGCGAGCCGGATCCGATCGGGGCCATGCTCAACACCATCGAAGCCGCGAGCGAGCCGGATACGGTGACGGGCTCCGTGCCTCAGCCCGAGGACAAGCAATGAGCGCTGTGACCCCGGCCAAGCCAACTCAAAAGCCGCCCGAGCCCTGGCGGCAGCGGCTGATCCGCAGCCTGCTCTACGGGCGCAACGTTGACCGCGCCGCGAAGGCGCGCGCGCGCGTTGGCCTCGCGATGATCGCCTTTACCTCGGTCTACGTCCTGATCGGCGGCCGGCTCGTGATGTTCGCGATCGGTGCCGACGCCCACAGCGCGCGCCGTGCTGCCGCGCAAGAGGTGGTCGCGACCGCGCGGCCCGACATCGTCGACCGCAACGGCGCGATCCTCGCGACCGACGTCAAGGCCGCGAGCCTGTTCGGCGAGCCGCGCCGCATCATCGACAAGGACGAGGCGATCGAGCTTCTCACCGCCACCGTGCCCGACCTCGACGAGGCCGAGGTGCGCGAGCGCTTGTCGGCGCGAAAGGGTTTTGTCTGGCTCAAGCGCGAGATCACGCCGAAGCAGCAACAGGACATCCACAAGCTCGGCATTCCCGGCATCGGCTTCCTGCGCGAGAACAAGCGCGTCTATCCGACCGGCAACGAGGTCGCCCACCTCATCGGTCTCGTCAACATCGACAACCAGGGCATCGCCGGCATGGAGAAGTGGCTCGACAATCAAGGGCTCGCCGATCTCCACCGCGCAGGCTTTGCCACCGACCGCCTGCAGAAGCCGATCGAGCTGTCGGTCGATCTGCGCGTCGAGCACGCGCTGCGCGACGAGCTCTTGAAGGCCAAGGAGAAGTACCACACCAAGGCCGCCTCCGGCATCGTCTCGAATGTCAAGACCGGCGAGATCGTGGCGATGGTCTCGCTTCCGGATTTCGATCCCAACAATCCGAAGGAAGCGCACGACCCCGACCGCATCAACCGCCTGACCACGGGCGTCTACGAGATGGGCTCGACCTTCAAGGCGTTCACGCTGGCGATGGCGCTCGATTCCGGAAAGATCAATTTGAACTCGTCGTGGGATGCACGCGGAAACCTGCACTACGGCAAGTTCACCATCCACGACAGTCATTCGCTCGGACGTTTCATCAACACCAAGGAAGTGTTCTATTACTCCTCCAACATCGGCGCTGCGCGGATCGCGCTCGGCCAGGGTGTCGAGGCGCACAAGGCGTTCCTTGCCAAGATGGGCCAGTTGACGCGGCTGCGCACCGAGCTGCCGGAGAGCGCGGCTCCGCTGGTGCCGCGCCGCTGGAGTGAGCTGAACACGGTCACCATCGCGTTCGGCCAGGGTCTGTCGGTGGCGCCGCTCCAGGCGGTGATGGGCATCAACGCGCTGATGAACGGTGGCTATTTGATTCCGCCGACCTTCATGAAGCGAAGCGAAGCTGAAGCGGCGGCGATGGCCAAGCGCGTGATCAAGCAAGAGACCAGCGACAAGATGCGGTATCTGATGCGGCTCAATGCGGAGGTCGGGTCGGCGAGACAGGCAGACGTCAAGGGCTACTATGTCGGCGGCAAGACCGGCACGTCCGAGAAAGTCATCAATGGCCGCTATGCCAAGAAGCGGGTGCTCAACTCCTTCACGGCGATCATGCCCTCCGACAATCCAAAATATCAGATCCTGATCATGCTGGACGAGCCGCAGGCGCTGCCCGAAACAAAAGGTTTCATCACCTCGGGCTGGAACGCGGTGCCGACCGGCGGCAAGGTGATCGAGCGGATCGCGCCGCTTCTGGGCATCGAGCCACGGTTTGACCTGCCGCCGTCCGACCGCCTTATTCTTGCAGCATCCAGGACAACCCAGTAATCAACGGGGGTGGGCCGTCGCCGCTGCTGAGTCGGGGCTTTTCCGAAGATCCGGCTTTCCGGACGGCATGTCGACTGGAAGACCATGAAGCTGCGCGACCTCCTAGGTCAGGACGTTCCAGGCAATGATGCCGCAATCGAGCCCGCTGTCGCGGCGCTCGATGTGACCGGCGTTGCGCTCGACAGCCGTATGGTCAAGTCAGGTGATCTCTTCTTCGCGCTCGCGGGCAGCAAGACCGACGGCGCGCGCTTCATCGATGCCGCGATTGCAGCAGGCGCGGTGGCCGTCGTCGGCGACCATGCACCTGATGGCAGCAAGGTGCCGTTCGTCACGGTGACCAATCCGCGCCGCGCGCTGGCGCTGGCCGCGGCCAAATTCTTCCCCGCACAGCCCGCGACCATCGCGGCGGTGACCGGCACCAGCGGCAAGACCTCGGTCGCCGCGTTCACGCGCCAGATCTGGGAGCGGCTGGGGCATGCCTCCGCCAGCATCGGCACCATCGGTCTCGTCTCGCCCAAGCGCACCGTCTACGGTTCGCTGACGACGCCGGATCCGATCGCGCTGCACCGGCAGCTCGATGAGATCGCGCGCGAAGGCGTGACGCATCTCGCCTTCGAGGCGTCCTCGCACGGGCTCGACCAGTACCGCCTCGACGGCGTGCGTGTCTCCGCCGGCGGCTTCACCAATCTCTCGCGCGACCACATGGATTACCATCCAACCGTCGCGCATTATCTCGCAGCAAAACTCCGCCTGTTCCGCGAATTGGTCCCGGCGGATGGGGCGGCGGTGATCTCCGCCGATCATGATTGCTCGGCGGAAGCAATCAATGCTGCCAGGTCGCACGGCCTGCGCGTGATGGCGGTCGGCCGCAACGGCGACGGGGCAGGCGAGGGCATTCGTCTCGCCGGGGCAGAGGTCGAAGGTTTTTCGCAAGTCCTTGCCGTCGAACATCGCGGCAAGCGTTATGCGGTCCGGCTGCCGCTGGCCGGCGAATTCCAGATCGAGAACGCACTGGTGTCGGCCGGTCTGGCGATCGGCACCGGCAGCGATCCGGCCAACGTGTTCGCGAGCCTCGAACATCTCGAAGGCGCCAAGGGTCGGCTCGAGCGCGTCGGCGAGCGCAACGGTGCGCCGATCTTCGTCGACTACGCCCACAAGCCCGACGCGTTGGAGAAGGCGTTGCAGGCTTTGCGGCCTTACGCAAAACGCCGGCTGGTCGTCGTGTTCGGCGCGGGCGGCGATCGCGATGCCGGCAAGCGCCCGATCATGGGCGAGATCGCGGCCGAGAACGCCGACCGCGTCATCATCACCGACGACAATCCGCGCAGCGAGAAGCCGGAAGCCATTCGCGCAGAAATCCTCGCGACTGCAAAAGGTGCCCGCGAAATCGGCGACCGTGCCGCGGCGATCCGCACCGCGATCGAGGAGTTGGAAGACGGCGATGCGCTGCTCGTCGCCGGCAAGGGCCACGAGACCGGACAGATCGTCGGCGGCGAGGTGCTGCCCTTCAGTGATCACGAGGCGGTCGCCGCCGCATTAGCGTCGAGGGATGCATGAGCGCGCCAATATGGACGGTTGCCGAAGTGGCGCGTGCGCTGGGCGCTGCGGGATCATTTCCGGACACGCCGATCGAATTCGTCACCCAGGACAGCCGCCTGGTGAAGCCGGGCAGCCTGTTCGTCGCGCTCAGCGGCACGCCGAGCGGCGGCTTCATCTCGGCCTTCGCCGGCGCGCGCGACGGCTGGGAGTTCGCCGACAAGGCGGAAGCTTCGGGCGCGGTCGCGATGATCGTGCCGCACGAGATCGCCAGCATCCGCATTCCCCAGATCGTCGTCAAGGACACGCTGATCGACGGTCTCTGGGGCCTCGCACGCGCCGCACGCGCCCGTTTCAACGGACCGGTGATCGGGCTCACCGGCAGCGCGGGCAAGACCAGCACCAAGGAATTCCTCGCGGCCTATCCCGGCGCCTATGCCAGTCCGTCGAGCTTCAACAATTTCTGGGGCGTGCCGCTGACGCTGTGCAACGCCAGGCCCGATGCCAGCCTCTGGGTCGTCGAGATGGGCATGAACCAGACCGGCGAGATCGCGCGGCTTAGCGAGCTGACGCGGCCGACCGTTGCGCTCGTCGTCAACGTTCAGCCGGTGCATCTGGAAAAGCTCGGCTCGCTCGAAGCCATCAGGCGTGAGAAGGTGTCGATCGCGCTCGGCCTGCCCGAGGATGGCGTGCTGGTGCTGCCTGCCGGGATCAAGGCGCCGGACTGGAAGGGCAAGGTGGTACGGTTTGGCGAGAAAGCCGAGGTGCACGAGGTCGCGCACGCGCCGCATGGCGAGAGCTGGCAGGTCGTGGCCGCGCTCGGCAAGAAGGAGATCGCCTTCAGCCTGACGCCGGGCGCACCGCACCGCGTGCAGAATGCGCTTGCGGCGCTCGCTTCGATCCGCGCCGCGAACCTCGATGCGGCGACGCTCGCGATCAAGCTCGACCGGGTCGGCATCATGACCGGCCGCGGCGTCGAGCAGGCGATTGGCGGCGTCACCGTGATCGACGACAGTTTCAACGGCAATCCGGCCAGCGTGGCTGCTGCACTGCAAAGCCTCCAGGCGCGCAACGTGACCGGCGGCCGTCGCATTGCGGTGCTCGGCGACATGCTGGAACTGGGCGATGACGCACCGAGCTACCACACGGCCCTCGCCAAGCATCTCGACGGCATCGACGGCGTTTACTGCGTAGGTCCCTTGATGCGCCATCTCTACGACGTGTTGCCGGCGGGCAAGGGCCTGGGCTGGCACGACGACCCCGCCACGCTGAAGCCGGGCGAGGTCGCAAATCTGCTGAGGGCAGGCGATGTCGTGGTTGTCAAGGGCAGCAAGAAGATGTTCTGGGTCAACAAGTTTGTGCCGGGCCTAGTGGCCGCCTTGCAGGCAAAGGCGTAAACTGCTTGGAAGGCGCTGTTCCCGAATCCCACCCTTTGCGGCGCGAAGCCGTTCGTTTTCCCAGAGGTCGCCCGACCCCATGAAGAAGACCCGCGAATGCGCGTGAGGCAAGTCAAGGCCAACACCAGGGCCGCGTGCAAAGGCGCCATAGGACCGTCTGAATGTTTTACTGGCTGATCGAGCTCTCCAACACATTTCCCGGCTTCGGTGCCGTTCGCACCTTCCTGAACGTCTTCCGCTACATCACCTTCCGCACCGGCGGCGCCGTCGTCACCGGCGCGCTGTTCGTGTTCCTGTTCGGGCCCTGGATCATCGACCATCTGCGCATCCGTCAGGGCAAGGGCCAGCCGATCCGGACCGACGGCCCGCAATCGCATCTCGCCAAGAAAGGCACGCCCACCATGGGCGGGCTGATGATCCTGTCCGGCCTCACGGTCGGCACCGTGCTGTGGGCCAATCCGCTCAACCCCTATGTCTGGATCGTGCTGGCGGTGACGCTCGGCTTCGGCTTCGTCGGCTTCTATGACGATTACCTCAAGGTGACCAAGCAGACCACGACGGGCTTCGGCAGCAAGCTGCGCCTGCTGATCGAGGCAGCCATCGCGCTGGTCGCCTGCTATGCGCTGGTGCGGTTGAACCGCGATCCCGCGTCGACCGCGCTGACGATTCCCTTCCTCAAGGACACCGTGCTGCATTTCGGCTGGTTCTTCGTCGTGTTCGGCGCCTTCGTCATCGTCGGCGCCGGCAATGCGGTGAACCTCACCGACGGTCTCGACGGCCTCGCCATCGTGCCCGTGATGATCGCGACCGCGAGCTTTGCGATGATCGCCTATCTCGCCGGCAACGCGGTGTTCGCCGACTATCTCCAGATCAAATATGTCGCCGGCACCGGCGAGCTCGCGGTGCTCTGCGGCGCGCTGCTGGGCGCCGGTCTCGGGTTCCTCTGGTTCAACGCGCCGCCGGCCTCGATCTTCATGGGCGACACCGGCTCGCTCGCGCTCGGCGGCATGCTCGGCGCAATCGCGGTCGCGGTGAAGCACGAGATCGTGCTCGCGGTGATCGGCGGCCTGTTCGTGCTGGAGGCGGTCTCCGTCATCGTGCAGGTGGTGTCGTTCAAGATGACGGGCAAGCGCATCTTCCGCATGGCGCCGATCCATCACCATTTCGAGCAACTCGGCTGGACCGAGCCGCAGATCGTGATCCGCTTCTGGATCATCTCGGTGATGCTGGCGCTCGCCGGTCTGTCGACGCTGAAGCTGCGGTGATCGATCGATGATCCCGGTCACATCCTTCGCCGGCAAGACGGTCGCGGTGTTCGGCCTCGGCGGCTCGGGGCTTGCGTCCTGTCACGCGTTGAAAGCGGGCGGCGCCGAGGTGATTGCCGCCGACGACAATGCCGAGAACGTCGCCAAGGCCGCGCAAGCGGGTTTCATCACGGCCGATTTGCGCAATGTCAGCTGGGCGAATTTCGCGGCGCTGGTGCTCGCGCCCGGCGTGCCGCTGACGCATCCGGTGCCGCACTGGAGCGTGCTGAAGGCGCGCGAGGCCGGCTGCGAGGTGATCGGCGATATCGAGCTGTTCTGCCGCGAGCGTCGCCGTCACGCGCCCAGCGCGCCGTTCGTCGCGATCACCGGCACCAACGGCAAGTCGACCACGACCGCGCTGATTGCGCATCTGACAAAGGTCGCCGGCTACGACACCCAGATGGGCGGCAATATCGGCACCGCGATCCTGTCGCTGGAGCCGCCGCGCACGGGCCGCGTCCACGTCATCGAGATGTCGTCCTATCAGATCGACCTCACGCCCTCGCTTGATCCCTCCGTCGGCATCCTGCTCAATGTCAGCGAGGACCACATCGACCGTCACGGCACCCTCGCGCACTACGCTGCGGTGAAGGAGCGTCTCGTCGCCAGCGTGCAAGGAGGCGGCACCGCGATCGTCGGTGTCGACGATGGCTTCTGCCGCGACATCGCCGACCGGCTCGACCGCGCCGGCAAGAACGTGGTGCGGATCTCCGTCAAGAACCCGCTGGCCTCCGGCATCCATGTCGAGCACGGCAATATCGTGCGCACCGCTGGCGGCGCGCGGAGCGAGGTCGCAAAGCTCGGCGGCATCGGCTCGCTCCGCGGCCAGCACAACGCGCAGAACGCGGCCTGCGCCGCCGCCGCCGCGCTCGCGATGGGCATCAGCCTCGATGTGCTGCAGAACGGGCTGCGCAGCTTTCCCGGCCTCGCGCATCGGATGGAGCAGGTCGGCCGCCGCGGCAACGTGTTGTTCGTCAACGACTCCAAGGGCACCAACGCGGATGCGACTGCGCATGCGCTGTCGTCCTTTTCGGAGATCTTCTGGATCGCCGGCGGCAAGCCCAAGGCGGGCGGCATCACTGGCCTGACCGGCTACTTCCCGCGCATCCGCAAGGCCTATCTGATCGGCGAGGCCGCGCAGGAATTTTCGGGAACGCTGGGCACGCAAGTGGCGCACGAGATCAGCCAGACGCTGGACGTCGCCGTCGAGCACGCCGCGCGCGATGCCGAAGCCTCGGGCCTCGCGGATGCGGTGGTGCTGCTGTCACCCGCCTGCGCGTCCTTCGACCAGTACCGCAACTTCGAGATCCGCGGCACCAAGTTCCGCGAACTGGTTCAGGCGCTGCCGGGTGTGAAGCCGGTGGTGTAGGGCGCGGCTACTCCTTGCTCCGCTGTCGTCGCCCGGCTTGACCGGGCGACCCAGTATCCCAGAGGCGGTGCTTGAGCCGGGAGGCCACGGCGTACTGGATGCCCCGGTCAAGCCGGGGCATGACGAGCATGTGAGGTCGGCGCTCGCTCCTATCTCCAAACATCCGCGTTTCCTTAACCCCCCGGTAACCAACCTCGGCGACCAATGGACCGACCTCTGTCCGAAAGCGGCCGCCCATGCTCTCCCGTGAAGAACGCACCCCCTTTTCCGAGTGGTGGTGGACCGTCGACAAGCCGCTGATGGGCGCCATCCTGGCGCTGATGCTCACCGGCGTGATCCTGTCGCTGGCGGCGAGCCCGCCGGTCGCGACCCGCATCGGGCTCGATCCGTTCCACTTCTTCAGCCGGCACGTGATGTTCCTGGCGCCGTCCTGCCTGGTGCTGCTCGGGGTGTCCTTCCTGACGCCGCGCGCGATCCGCCGCTCGGCCCTGATCATCTTCGCGGCCAGCATCATCCTGATCGTGCTGACGCTCGCGATCGGCCCCGAAGTGAAGGGATCGCGGCGCTGGATCACGCTGCTCGGCGTCAACATCCAGGCCTCCGAAGTTGCAAAGCCGTCGTTCGTTGTCATCGCCGCCTGGCTGTTCGCGGAATCGACCAGGCGGCCGGAGATGCCGGCGACCTCGATGGCGCTGGTACTGCTCTTGATGCTGGTCTCGCTGCTGGTGATGGAGCCCGACTTCGGTCAGACCATGCTGATCCTGATGGTGTGGGGCTCGCTGTTCTTCATCGCGGGCATGCGCATGATCTGGGTGTTCGGCCTGGCGGGCGCCGCCGCGGCCGGTCTGTTCAGTGCTTATCTGTTCGTCCCGCACGTCGCCGGCCGCATCAAGCGCTTCATGAATCCGGCTTCCGGCGACACCTTCCAGGTCGATACCGCCATGGAAGCCTTCTACAACGGCGGATGGTTCGGGCTCGGGCCGGGCGAGGGCATCGCCAAGCGCAGCCTGCCGGACAGTCACACCGACTTCGTGTTCGCGGTTGCCGCCGAGGAGTTCGGCATCATCCTGTGCCTTGCGATGCTGGCGCTGTTCGCTTTCGTCGTGATCCGCACGCTGTCGCGCGCCTACGCCAATGAGGACATGTTCTCGCGCTTTGCGGCGTCCGGCCTTGCGATCCTGTTCGGCGTGCAGGCCGCGATCAACATGTCGGTCAACCTCCAGCTCATCCCCGCCAAGGGCATGACGCTGCCCTTCATCTCCTATGGTGGCTCCTCGATCGTGTCGCTGGCCTATGGTGTCGGCATGATGCTGGCCCTGACGCGGCTGCGCCCGCGGACTGAAGTTGAGGCGAGCGGCCATGCCGAGGCGATGCGCAGTTACGCGTGACCACTCTCGTGTCCCGGACAAGCTCCGCGAAGCGGAGCGCAGAGCCGGGACCCAGAATGCCGCACCCATGGGCCCCGGTTCAGCAGCGCACCACGCCGCGAAGTGCGGCGCGCTGCGCTGCGCCGGGGCACGAGCACGGCTCGCAATAGGCGCTTTTTCCCTGTAAATACCGCTACCATGGACACTTCCCCCCTGATTCTTCTCGCCGCGGGCGGCACCGGCGGCCATTTGTTTCCGGCCGAGGCGCTCGGTGTCGAGCTGATCCGGCGCGGCTTTCGCGTCCGCCTCGTCACGGACGAGCGGGCCCTGCGCTATAGCGGGCTGTTCAGCAAGGACATGATCGACGTCGTCTTGAGCGAGACCGCGCGTGGCCGCAATCCATTGCAGCTCGCCTATGCCGGCCTCACGCTCGCCGCCGGCACGCTGTCCGCCTACGGCCTGATCAAGCGATTGAAGCCCGTCGCCGTCGTCGGCTTCGGCGGCTACCCGACGCTGCCGCCTCTGGTCGCTGCGAAGTTTGCGGGCGTCCCCAGCGTCATCCACGACGCCAATGCGGTGCTCGGCCGCGCCAACCGGTTCCTGGCGAGCCGCGTCCGCGCCATCGCGACGTCGTTGCCCGGCGTGCTCGACCGCGATCCGGCGCTGGCAGGCAAGACCACGACCGTGGGCACGCCAATGCGTCCGGCGATCCTCGCCGCAGCCGCCGTGCCGTATGTCGCGCCTGAAGCGAACGGACCGCTGCGCCTGCTCGTCGTCGGCGGCAGCCAGGGCGCACGCATCATGGCCGACATCGTCCCGGGTGCGATCGAGCGGCTCGAGCCCGCGCTGTGGAGCCGGCTCGTCCTCACCCAGCAGGTGCGCGACGAGGACATGGCGCGCGTGCGCGCGGTCTACGACAAGCTCAAGATCAATGCCGAGCTCGCGCCGTTCTTCACCGATCTGCCGGCGCGGCTCGCCTCCAACCATCTGGTGGTGTCGCGCTCCGGCGCCGGCACGGTCGCCGAACTCGCTGCGATCGGACGGCCCTCGATCCTGGTGCCATTGCCCGGCTCGATCGACCAGGACCAGTTCGCCAATGCCGGGGTGCTGGCCAAGGTCGACGGCGCGATCCGTATCCCGCAGACCGAGTTCACCTCCGACCGGCTCGCCGCCGAGATCTCCGCCTTCGCCGCCGAGCCCGCGCATCTTGCTTCCATGGCCGCGGCCGCGAAGGGGGCGGGGCGGCTCGATGCGGCCGAACGTTTGGCCGATCTGGTGATCAAAGTCGCGGGAATCTGACGCGAAAAAGCCCTTGTCTTGGCCTTCCAAAGCGGGGCATCCAGTAGGAAAGGCGCGCGGCTGATTTGGCCGTGACCTTCGCCAGATGCCGCCTTTCCGGCGGCAAGGTCAGGGAACAGAGCATGAGACTGCCGCGCGAGATCGGACCCATCCACTTCGTCGGGATCGGCGGGATCGGCATGAGCGGCATCGCCGAGGTGCTGGTTAATCTCGGCTATGTCGTGCAGGGCTCGGACGCCTCCGACAATTACAATCTCGACCGTCTGCGCAAGGCGGGCGCGAAGGTCTCTGTCGGCCACAAGGCCGAGAATGTTGACGGCGCTGCGGTCGTCGTCGTGTCCACCGCGATCAAGCGAGACAATCCGGAACTGATGGTGGCGCGCGAACGCCGCATTCCCGTGGTGCGCCGCGCCGAGATGCTGGCCGAGCTGATGCGGCTGAAGAGCTGCGTCGCCATCGCAGGCACCCACGGCAAGACCACGACGACCACGATGGTCGCAACGCTGCTCGATGCCGGCGGCCTCGATCCCACCGTGATCAATGGCGGCATCATCAATGCCTATGGCTCGAATGCGCGCCTCGGTGCCGGCGACTGGATGGTGGTCGAAGCGGACGAGAGCGATGGCACGTTCCTGAAGCTGCCGACCGATGTCGCGATCGTCACCAATGTCGACCCCGAGCATCTCGATCACTTCAAGACCTTCGAGGCGGTGCAGGACGCGTTCCGGCATTTCGTCGAGAACCTGCCGTTCTACGGCTTCGCCGTGATGTGCATCGACCATCCCGTCGTGCAGAGCCTCGTCGGCAAGATCGAGGATCGTCGCATCATCACCTATGGCGAGAATCCGCAGGCCGATGTGCGGCTCGTCGATCTCACCCCGATGGGCGGTGGCTCCAAGTTCAAGGTCGCGTTCCGCGATCGCAAGACCGGCGCCGTGCACGAGATCGCCGATCTCATGTTGCCGATGCCGGGACGCCACAACGCCTCCAACGCGACGGCCGCGATTGCGGTCGCGCGCGAACTCGGCGTGTCGGACGAGGCGATCCGCAAGGCGATCGCAGGCTTCGGCGGCGTCAAGCGCCGCTTCACCAAGACAGGCGAGTGGAACGGCGTCACGGTGATCGACGATTACGGTCATCACCCCGTCGAGATCGCGGCAGTGCTGAAGGCGGCGCGGGAATCCACCAACGGCAAGATCGTCGCCGTGGTGCAGCCGCATCGCTACACCCGCCTGCAATCGCTGTTCGAGGAATTCTGCACCTGCTTCAACGATGCGGATGCGGTTGTTGTCGCCGATGTCTATGCCGCCGGCGAGGCGCCGATCGACGGCATCGACCGCGATCATTTCGTCGCCGGCCTGCGCGCGCACGGCCATCGCGAGGTGGTGCCGCTGCCGGGTGCGCCGGAGCTCGCGGGGATCGTCAAGGGCCTGGCGAAGTCCGGCGATCTCGTCGTGTGTCTCGGTGCGGGCAACATCACGCAATGGGCGTATGCCTTGCCCGACGAATTGAAGGCGCTGGGGTGAGCGCTCTCATGAGAGTCTCACAGACAGCCACACGGCACATCGCGCTCCCTCCCCCCTTGCGGGGGAGGGCGGGGGAGAGGGGTGGCCCCGGGCGAGGTCTGAGTTCGTGGCTACCCCTCTCCCTGACCCTCCCCCGCAAGGGGGGAGGGAACGGAGAGATTGTGCCTTCCTCACTTGAGGATGTGGCATGAGCTTCCCCGACCTCACGCCCGATCTCAAAGCCGCGATGCCGGAGCTGCGTGGCCGGATGCTGGCCAACCAGTCGCTCGCCGAGCTCACCTGGTTTCGCGTCGGTGGTCCCGCGCAGGTGCTGTTCACGCCGGCGGACGAGGACGATCTCGCTTACTTCCTCGCGCATCTTGCGTCCGACATTCCCGTCTATGTCGTCGGAGTCGGCTCCAACCTGATCGTGCGCGACGGTGGCATTGCGGGCGTGGTGATTCGGCTGGCGCCGCGCGCCTTTGGCGAGGCGAGCGCGAGCGGCGATGTCGTCACCGCTGGAACTGCCGCGCTCGACAAGCGCGTGGCGGAAGTGGCGGCCTCCGCCAATATCGGCGGGCTCGAATTCTATTTCGGCATTCCAGGCACCATCGGCGGTGCGCTGCGCATGAATGCGGGCGCCAATGGCGGCGAGACCAAGGACGTATTGATCGAGGCGACCGGTATTGCGAGGGACGGCAGCAAGCACGTGTTCTCGAACGCCGACATGAAGTTCGTGTACCGCAACAGCGGCGTCGATCCCTCCATCATCTTCACCTCCGCGCGCTTTCGCGGCGAGATCAAGGATACTGATACGATCCGCGCCCGCATGGCGGAGGTGCAAACCCACCGCGAGACCGCGCAGCCGATCCGCGAAAAGACCGGCGGCTCGACCTTCAAGAACCCGCCCGGCTATTCCGCCTGGAAGCTGGTCGACGCCGCCGGCTGCCGCGGCCTGCGCGTCGGCGGCGCGCAGGTCTCGGAGATGCACTGTAATTTCCTGATCAACACGGGCGATGCCACCGCGCACGACATCGAGACGCTGGGCGAGACCGTGCGCGAACGGGTGAAGGCAAATTCCGGAATTGAGCTACATTGGGAAATCAAGCGGATTGGAATTCCCGGCTAACCTGGACAGGCGACGAGAGAACATGCGCATCACCATCCTCTTCGGCGGCTCCAACCGGGAGCGTCTGGTTTCGGTCGCCTCAGCCCAGGCGCTACATCAGGCGCTGCCCGAGGCCGATCTCTGGTGGTGGGACGTCGAGGACAAGGTGCATGTCGTGCAGTCGAAGCAACTGCTCGAACACGCCCGTCCGTTCGAGGACGAGTTCAAGCCCGGCACATCAGGCATTCCGCTGGGGCAGGCGCTCGACCAGGCCAAGACAGAGGGCCGCGTGCTGGTGCTCGGCCTGCATGGCGGGCGCGCGGAGAACGGCGAATTGCAGGTGATGTGCGAGGCGCGCGGCGTGCCTTTCACCGGATCGGGCTCGGCCTCCTCGCATCTCGCCTTCGACAAGATCGCGGCCAAGCATTTCGCCGCGCTCGGCGGCGTGACGCCGCCGGCCAATGTTGCGCTGGACAAGATCGACGAGGCCTTCGCCGAATACGGCCGGCTGATCGCAAAGCCGGCGCGCGACGGCTCGAGCTATGGCCTGATCTTCGTCAACGCCAAGCAGGATCTCGTCGCCGTCCGCAATGCGGCGGAGCACGAAGACTATGTGATCGAGCCCTACATCGCAGGCGTCGAGGCAACCTGCGGCGTGCTGGAGCGCACCGACGGCTCGATCGTCTCGCTGCCGCCGATCGAGATCATTCCGGGCGAGGGCAATTTCGACTACGCCGCAAAATATCTCCTGAAGTCGACCCAGGAGATCTGCCCCGGCCGTTTTGCGCCCGAGATCACCGCTGCACTGAAGGAGCAGGCGATGCTGGCGCATCGCGCGATGTCCTGCACCGGCTATTCCCGCTCGGACTTCATCGTCTCCGACAGGGGCCTGATCTATCTCGAGACCAACACGCTGCCCGGGTTGACCAAGTCCTCGCTCTACCCCAAGGCGCTGAAAGCCGAAGGCATCGAGTTCGTCGACTTCCTGCGCGGCCTGGTCGAGCTCGCCGGGCGGGGCGTAAGAAAATAATTAGGACTGGTTAACGGCCGAACCGGCGAAATGGCCGGTTTTGGAACCCAAAACCGGTAAAATGCCGGACATCGCGGCATAAATGCCTCACATGCCTGGGCAAAACGCATCCCGCGTTAACGAAGTTTACCTTTTGTTTACCAGGACGTCCGAAGGTTAACGCTGGCGGCGCATATGACGCTTTGGCTGCCGGCGCGTGGGCTGTTGCGGGTGATGTCACCTCCAGCGAACGCTTTGAAGGGGAGAGGTTTTCTTCTTCTGAAGACCAGCACCCGGCCCGGCAAGTCCGAGACGTCATGTTCGCCAGGACCCGCGCGATGTCGCGGGCTAACTGTTGACGAGCTCGTGCAATGGATGGTGCAGGAAGCCTCACCCGGTCGTTTCTGAGATCGCTGAGGCCCCAAGCTGACCTGAAGGCGGCCGCTATCGGAGCGGTCGTGCTTCTGCGCGAGTGGGTACAGGACAAGCGCGACCAGAAGCGCGCTGCCGCCCAGAACAAGATCAGGTCCAAGACCAAAGCCAAGCCCGTCGTCGAGCGCGAGCCGCCGCCGCGCGTGGTCGCGCTGGTCGAGCGCTATGCGCCGCGCCGGATCGGGATCACCATGACCGTTCTGCTGCTGGTCGGAAGCTGCGGCTTCGGCATCGTCAGGGGCGGCCACCTCCAGGATTTCATCGCGGCAGTCAGCGACACCCGCAACGCGCTGGCCAATTCCGCGGGCTTCCGCATCACCTCTGTCGTGATCAACGGCCGCAAGCAGCTCAGCCAGGACGAGATCCTCGCGGTCGGCGGGGTCAGCGGCCGCTCCTCGCTGCTGTTCCTCGACGCCGACGTCGTGCGCGACAAGCTCAAGGCCAATCCCTGGATTGCGGATGCGACCGTGCTGAAGCTCTATCCGGGCCGGCTCATGATCGACATCACCGAGCGCCAGGCATTCGCGCTGTGGCAGGAGGCCGGCCGGCTCTCCGTCATCGCCGATGATGGTGCGGTGCTCGAGCCTTACGTCTCGCGCCGGTTCCTGTCGCTGCCGCTCGTGGTCGGCAAGGGCGCCGACACCCAGGCGCGCGATTTCCTGGCGCTGCTGGCGCGCTATCCGCAGATCAATTCGGTGACCAAGGCCGCGATCTATGTCGGCGAGCGGCGCTGGAACCTGAGGCTCAAGGATGGCCTCGACATCCGTCTGCCCGAGCAGGACGTCGGCAACGCCCTCGCGATGCTGTCCAGGCTCGACAAGGAGGACAAGCTGTTCTCCCGCGACATCGTCGCCGTCGACATGCGCCTGCCCGATCGCCTGGTGGTGCAGCTGTCCGACGACGCCGCCAAGGCGCGCGAGGACCTGTTCAAGGACAAGAAGAAAAAGAAGGCCGGGGACGCCGCATGACCGGTCTTGATCGCACCCAGACCCCGAAGACGCGCCCGATGCCGCACAAGCGCGGCGGCATCGTCGCCTGCCTCGATATCGGCACCAGCAAGATCGCCTGCATGATTGCGCGGCTGAGGCCGTCGGCGCCGAGCGAAGCCCTGCGCGACCGTACCCACGCGGTGGAGCTGATCGGTTACAGCCAGATCCAGTCGCGCGGCATGAAGGCCGGCGCGGTGATCGATCTTGCCGAATGCGAGCAGGCGGTACGCCAGGCCGTCGGGCTGGCGGAGAAGATGGCCAAGGTGCGGGTCGAGTCCGTGCTGCTGTCGGTCTCCGGCGGCCGGCTCTCCGGCCAGCTGGTCGAAGCCGCGGCCGACCTCCGCGGCGGCGCGGTGACGCCGGCCGATGTCAGCCGCGTCACCTCGACCGGCATGCGCCACGCCACCGGCGAGGGCCGCACCGTGCTGCACGCGCTGCCGGTCGGCTACACGCTCGACGGCGTCAAGGGCATCCGCGATCCGCGCGGCATGGTCGCGCATCAGTTCGGTGTCGACATGAACGTCGTCACCTGCGAGGCCACCGTTGCCCGTAACCTGATGCTGGCGGTGGAGCGCTGCCACATCAATGTCGAAGCCATGGCGGCGAGCCCCTATGTGGCCGGCCTGTCGGTGCTGACCGACGACGAGGCCGATCTCGGCGCCGCCGTCGTCGAGATGGGCGCGGGCACCACCACCATCGCGGTCTATGCCGGCGGCCGCTTCGTGCATGCGGCGGGCTTTGCGGTCGGCGGGCAACACATCACGATGGATCTCGCGCGTGGACTCTCCGCGACCATTGCCGATGCAGAGCGAATCAAGACGTTATATGGGACCGTCATCACCGGTGGATCGGACTCGCGTGAGCTGATGTCTGTACCGACAGCCGGTGACGAGCAGGATCTGCCGCAGATCGTCTCCCGCGCGACCATCGCCAACATCGTCAAGCACCGTGCCGAGGAAGTCTTCGAAATGGTTCGGGACAAGCTGAAGGATTCGCCCTTCGCCTCAGAGCCCAACGGCCGCGTCGTGCTCTCCGGCGGCGCCTCGCAGCTCACCGGACTCGTCGAACTCGGCACACAGATTCTCGGCCGGCCCGTGCGGGTCGGACGTCCGCTCGGTTTCGGCCGGCTGCCCAACGAGGCGAAGAACGCCGCGTTCGCGGTGCCGGCCGGGCTCCTCGTCTACCCGCAATATGTTCATCACGAGCATGTCGAACCGCGGCATACGCGGCAGCAGGTCAAGACAGGGACGGGCGGTTATTTTGGAAAGGTCGGACGATGGCTACGCGAGGGCTTCTGATGAACCGGTTCCGCAACCTTCGCATTTCACCAACTCCCGCGGCCGCCGGCCGGGGCGAACCCACGCGCGCGTGATCGAGAGGCAAACATGACCATCAGCATCAATGTTCCTGATATTCACGAATTGAAGCCCCGGATCACCGTGTTCGGCGTCGGCGGCGCCGGTGGCAACGCCGTCAACAACATGATCACGGCGGGCCTCCAGGGCGTCGACTTCGTGGTCGCCAACACCGACGCGCAGGCGCTGACGATGTCGAAGGCGCAGCGCATCGTGCAGATGGGCACGGCGGTCACGCAAGGCCTCGGCGCGGGTTCGCAGCCGAACGTCGGCGCGGCGGCGGCGGAAGAGGTGATCGACGAACTGCGCGACCATCTCTCGGGCGCCAACATGGTGTTCGTCACCGCCGGCATGGGCGGCGGCACCGGCACCGGCGCTGCACCCGTCATCGCCAAGACCGCGCGCGACATGGGCATCCTCACCGTCGGCGTCGTGACCAAGCCGTTCCACTTCGAGGGCGGCCGCCGCATGCGCACCGCCGAGGCCGGCATCAACGAGCTGCACAAGGTCGTCGATACGCTCCTGATCATCCCGAACCAGAACCTGTTCCGGGTCGCCAACGAGAAGACCACCTTCGCCGACGCCTTCGCGATGGCCGACCAGGTGCTTTACTCCGGCGTTGCCTGCATCACCGACCTGATGGTCAAGGAAGGTCTGATCAACCTCGACTTCGCCGACGTTCGCGCCGTCATGCGCGAGATGGGCAAGGCGATGATGGGTACGGGCGAAGCTTCCGGTGACAAGCGCGCGCTGACCGCCGCTGAAGCCGCGATCGCCAACCCGCTGATCGACGATAGCTCGATGAAGGGCGCCAAGGGCCTCCTCATCTCGATCACCGGCGGCAAGGACCTCACTTTGTTCGAGGTTGACGAAGCCGCGACCCGCATCCGCGAGGAAGTCGATCAGGACGCCAACATCATCGTCGGCGCGACCTTCGACGAAGCGCTCGACGGCCTGATCCGCGTCTCAGTCGTCGCCACCGGCATCGAGCAGGCAACGATCGCCCGCAACACCCAGGCCACCAGCGCCCCGGTCGCGAACGCGGCGCCGCAGCAGATTCAACAGGTGCAGCAGGCTCCCGCTGCTCCGGCCGCCGCTGCCGAGAGCCGTCTCGCCGATCTGACCGCGCGTCTGCGCGCCGACAATCAGCGCATGGCCGAGCGCGCCCAGAAGCTGGAAGCCCAGATCCCGGCCGCCGCCCCGACCGCGCCGCGTCCGAATGTCGAGCGCGCCGCGCTTGCCGCCATCGCGGCTGCCGTTGCCGAGGTCCCGCAGGCGCCCGCGCCGATGCAGACCTATGGCGACGTCACGGTACGCCCGATCGCGCAGAAGCCGACGCTGTTTCCGGAGCCCGACATGGCCCCGGTCGCGATGCAGGAGCCGATGACGCCGGAAACCTTCATCCCACCGCAGGCCGAGCGCGGGCCGGTCCGTGCCCCGCGGATGCCGCGTATCGACGAACTGCCGATGCCGGCCCAGGCCGAGCTTCGCCAGGCCCGCGGCGAGGCTGAAGAAGAGACCCCGCAGAAGACCCGCCTGTCGCTGCTCCAGCGCCTCGCCAATGTCGGCCTCGGCCGCCGCGACGAGGAGAGTGAGGCGCCGGTCGCAGCCCGCACCGCCGGTCCCGCGATGCCGCCGCTGCCCGATCGCCGGCCCCAGAAGAGCGTGGCGCAGCAGATCGCGGCGAGCGAGCCGGTATCAGAGTATGCCCGCCGTCCTGCGCCTCAGGGCCTGGACATGCATGGCCGCCCGGCGCCTGTTGCGCCGGCGCCACAGGGTGACGACCATCTTGATATCCCGGCCTTCCTGAGGCGTCAGGCGACCTGAGGTTTGTTACAATAAGGCTGACGAAAAAAGGTCCCGGCGGGAAGCTTGCCGGGACCTTTCCTTTGGTCCCGTGCATGCCCGGATTGCGGCACCAAACAACTGATTTTAAATCATTAATTACGCATTTGGTGGTTCAGTAAAACTGCTGATAACGGTCCCAAACTCCGGCGCAATTTGGTTAAGCCTTGGCGCGAATACGGCAGGTTTGGGGTAACAATCGGTAAAAAAGCGTGAGTTGGCGCTGTTTGAGGCTGTGACTATGGTTTGCCGTGACTTGGGGATACGGAGATTCGCAACCGTCGGCACTGGCCGGCCAAGCGGGCCTAGTATAAGTCGCAGTGGGTCGTAGTGGGGCGGATTCCTGATGAAATTTAGCCGGCAAACAACGCTTCGTGCGCAAGCCACCGTGGCCGGCGTTGGCGTTCATTCCGGGCTTCCCGTCACTCTCACGCTGGGGCCTGCGCCCGTCGATGCGGGGTTTGTTTTTGTCCGCACCGGCCTCGAGGGAAGTGACCGTGAGATTCAGGCGACCGCCGACCAGGTGATCGCGACCGACTTCGCCACCGTCCTCGGCGATCGTGACGGCCCGTTGGTTTCGACCGCCGAGCACGTGCTCGCTGCGCTGCGGGGCATGGGCGTCGACAACGCCACCATCGAGATCGACGGACCGGAAGTGCCGATCATGGACGGCAGCGCCGCGGCCTTCATTGCCGCGATCGACCAGGCCGGCATCGTCAGCCAGCCGGCACAGCGCCGCTTCATTCAGATCTTGAAGCCGATCTCGGCCAAGGTCGGTGACTCCTTCGGCGAGATCCGGCCCCACGCCAACGGATTCCGCGTTGATATCGAGATCGACTTCACCAATCCCGTCATCGGCCAGCAGAGCTACGGCTTCGACCTGAGCCCGGAGCGCTTCCGCCGCGAAGTCGGCCGTGCCCGGACTTTCGGCCTGATGTGCGACGTCGCCCGGCTCTGGAGCGCGGGTTACGCACTCGGCGCCTCCTTCGACAATACCGTCGTGTTCGACGACGAGCGGCTGCTCAACACCGAGGGCCTGCGCTACGCCGACGAATGCGCCCGCCACAAGGTGCTGGACGTGATCGGCGATCTCGCGCTGGCCGGCCTGCCGCTGCTTGGCGCCTACCGCTCGGTGCGTGGCGGTCACAAGCTCAACCACGCTGTCCTGACCGCGCTGCTCGCCGACCGTACCGCCTGGCGGGTGGTCGAGGGCGAGGCGGTCCGCCGCACCACGCGTCCCGTGGGCGAAGTCGGTCGCGGCATCGTCGGCGGCCGGATCGCCGCGGCCTACGGGCCGGACGTGTCCTGAAGGGACCTGTCGCCACTGGCGTTCTGTTGCCGCCGGCGTTTGGCGGCGGCTTTCCCCGGGAAACTCCTGGTAACGATGATCGGCTAGGATTGCGGCGCGTTCGCCTTAATCCGGGCGAAATGCCTGCCTATCCGGTTGGTTCGAGATCGTTTTTCGGTTACACGGCGTGGTCGCATGGCAGGCGCCACGGCTACATTTCGCGCCCATGACGGGGTTCATGGGCTGGCGGACACCGCATCACAGGGCGTCAGGGCTTAAATTCATGTCGGCACAGCGTATGACGCGCGGATATCTCTCGGTCTCGCCTGGAGTCCGCGGGCTGCTTCAAGCCGCCACCTTCGTGGTGCTCGCGCTGCCGCTGGCCGGCTGCGGCACCGGCGCGCTCTGGGACAAGTTCACCGCCAAGGACGACACCTTCACCGAGGAGCCCGCCGACAAGATCTATAATGAGGGCTTGTACCTCATGAACGAGAAGAAGGACATGAAGGGGGCGAACAAGAAGTTCGAAGAGGTCGACCGCCAGCATCCTTATTCCGACTGGGCCCGCAAATCGCTGCTGATGTCGGCCTATGCCTCCTACCAGGGCGGCGACTATGACGGCTGCATCGGCGCCGCGACCCGCTACGTCACGCTGCATCCCGGCAGCCCGGACGCGGCCTATGCGCAGTACCTGATCGCCGCCTCCCACTACGACCAGATCCCGGACATCAGCCGCGACCAGGCCCGCACCGAGAAGGCGATCGCCGCGCTGGAAGAGGTGAACCGCAAATATCCGAACTCGGAATATGCGACCTCGGCCAAGGCCAAGATCGAGGGTGCGCGCGACCAGCTCGCCGGCAAGGAAATGAACGTCGGCCGCTATTACATGCAGAAGCGCGACTACACGGCGGCGATCAACCGCTACAAGGCCGTCGTCACGCAGTACCAGACCACCCGCCATGTCGAGGAGGCTCTGTTCCGGCTCACCGAGGCCTATATGACGATCGGCATCGTCGCCGAGGCGCAGACCGCAGCCGCGGTGCTTGGCCACAATTTTCCTGACAGCCGCTGGTACAAGGACGCCTATAATCTTGTAAAATCCGGGGGTCTCGAGCCGAGCGAGAATCAGGGTTCCTGGATGAGCAGGGCCTTCAAGAAGATAGGCCTTTAGTCTCGGCTAGGAAATTTGATTCCATGCTGGCGCGTCTGTCGATCCGTGACATCGTCCTGATCGAGCGGCTCGATATCGAATTCGCCACCGGACTTGCGGTTTTGACCGGTGAGACCGGTGCGGGCAAATCCATCCTGCTCGATGCCTTTGCACTGGCGCTCGGCGGCCGCGGCGACGCCGGGCTCGTGCGCCATGGCGCGGAGCAGGGGCAGGTCACCGCCGTCTTCGATATCCCCAAAAATCACCCCGCGACGAGGATTCTGGCCGAGAACGGCCTGGATGATACCGGCGAGATGATTCTCCGCCGGGTGCAACTCGCCGACGGCCGCACCCGCGCCTTCATCAACGACCAGTCGATCAGCGTGCAGACGCTGAAGGCGGTCGGTGGCGCCCTGGTCGAGATCCACGGCCAGCACGACGAGCGCGCGCTGGTCGATGCTGCCACCCACCGCCGCCTGCTCGACGCCTTCGCAGGGCTCGAAAAGGACGTCACCGCGGTCGAAGCGCTCTGGGACGCGCGCCGTACGGCCAGCGCCGCGCTGGAAGAGCACCGCGCCGCCATGGAGCGCGCCGCGCGCGAGGCCGATTATCTGCGCCACGCCTCCGACGAGCTGAAGCAGCTCGCGCCCAAGGAAGGCGAGGAGACCTCGCTCGCCGGTCGCCGCACCACCATGATGCAGGGCGAGAAGATCGCCTCCGATTTGCGGGAGGCGCAGGAAGCCGTCGGCGGCAATCATTCGCCGGTCGCCTCCCTGTCGGCCGCGGTGCGCCGGCTGGAGCGGCGCGGTGTCAATTCGCCGGCGCTGGTCGAGCCTGCCGTGAAGGCGATCGACACCGCGATCAACGCGCTGGAGGAAGCCGACCAGCATCTCCTGGCCGCGCTCGCCGCGACCGACTTCGATCCGGGTGAGCTCGAGCGCATCGAGGAGCGGCTGTTCGCGCTGCGCGCCGCCTCGCGCAAATATTCGACGCCGGTCGATGGCCTCGCCGCGCTTGCCGCCAAATACGCTGCCGACGTCGTCCTGATCGATGCCGGTGCTTCGCGGTTGAAGAAGCTGGAGCAGGCGGCGATCGAGGCTGACGCGCGCTATGCCGCTGCCGCCAAGAAACTGTCGATGGCGCGGCAGAAGTCGGCGGACAAGCTCAACAAGGCGGTCAACGCCGAGCTCGCGCCGCTCAAGCTCGAACGCGCCAAGTTCATGACGCAGGTCGAGACCGATGAGGCCACGCCGGGCCCGCAAGGTTTCGACCGCGTCGAGTTCTGGGTGCAGACCAATCCCGGCACCAAGCCGGGTCCGATGATGAAGGTCGCTTCCGGCGGCGAGCTCTCGCGCTTCCTGCTGGCGCTCAAGGTCGTGCTGTCCGACCGCGGCTCGGCGCCGACGCTGGTGTTCGACGAAATCGACACCGGGGTCGGCGGTGCGGTCGCGGACGCCATCGGTGGGCGGCTCGCGCGGCTTGCCGGCAAGGTGCAGGTGATGGCCGTGACCCACGCCCCGCAGGTCGCCGCCCGTGCCGGCCAGCATCTGCTGATCTCCAAGGACGCCCTCGACAAGGGCAAGCGCGTCGCCACCCGTGTCAATGCGCTGGCCGCCGACCACCGCCGCGAGGAGATCGCCCGCATGCTCGCCGGCGCCGAGATCACGGCCGAGGCGAGGGCGGCCGCCGATCGGCTGCTCAAGGCGGCGAGTTAGACTTTGTGTCCCGGATGCGCGTAGCGCGAGCCGGGACACGGAATGCCGCCACACAGGCCCCGGCTCTGCAGCGCACGGCTCCGCGCTGCGCAGCGTCCGGGGGCACGAGACCAACCGCCTTTACCCTCCCGCCCGCTCCGTCGTATCCAAGCACCATGGCAAGAGCAGCAAAATCCAAAGCAAGGCCGCTTCGCGACGTCGCCGACCTCACCAAGGCGCAGGCCAAGGTCGAGCACATGCGGCTCGCACTCGAACTCGAAGAGCACGACAGGCGCTACTATCAAGAGGACGCGCCCACCGTGACCGACGCCGAGTACGACGCGTTGCGCCAGCGCTTCAACGCGATCGAAAAGCGCTTTCCGGATTTCGTCAGCGCGGAGTCGCCGTCCCAGAAAGTCGGCGCGGCACCGTCGGGTCGCTTCAGGAAAGTCCGGCATTCCGTTCCGATGCTGTCGCTCGACAACGCGTTTGCCGAAGAGGACGTCCGCGACTTCGTCGGCCGCATCGTGCGCTTCCTGAAGCTCGACGACGACAAGGTCGATTTCTCGGCCGAGCCGAAAATCGACGGCCTCTCGATGTCGCTGCGCTACGAGGGCGGCGAGCTCGTCACCGCGGCGACCCGCGGTGATGGCGCTGAAGGCGAGGACGTCACCGCCAACATCCGCACGCTCGAAGACGTGCCGCAGAAGCTGAAAGGCCGCAACGTCCCTGACGTCTGCGAGGTGCGCGGCGAGGTCTACATGACCAAGAAGGCGTTCCTCGCGCTCAACGAGCGGCAGAAGGCGGAAGGCAGTACCATCTTCGCCAATCCGCGCAATTCGGCCGCCGGCTCGCTCCGGCAGAAGGACCCGACCATCACCGCCTCACGCCCCCTGGGCTTCTTCGCCTATGCCTGGGGCGAGATGAGCGCGATGCCGGAGGGTACGCAGAGCGGCATGATCGGCTGGTTCGAGCGCTGCGGCTTCAAGACTAATCCGTTGACCAGGCTCTGTCATTCCGTCGAGGAGCTGCTCGCGTTCCATCAGTCGATCGAGGAGCAGCGCGCAAAACTCGATTACGACATCGACGGCGTCGTCTACAAGGTCGACCGCATCGATTGGCAGGAACGGCTCGGCTTCGTCTCACGCACGCCGCGCTGGG
Organism: Bradyrhizobium sp. LA6.8; assembly: GCF_040547935.1. NCBI lineage: Bacteria > Pseudomonadati > Pseudomonadota > Alphaproteobacteria > Hyphomicrobiales > Nitrobacteraceae > Bradyrhizobium > Bradyrhizobium sp. LA6.8. The sequence continues at coordinate 174,315 of NZ_JBEPQQ010000004.1, read as the reverse complement.
GCATCGCGCACAAATTCCCGGCCGAGCGCGCCGTGACGGTGCTGCGCGACATCGAGATCCAGGTCGGCCGCACCGGCTCGTTCACGCCGGTCGGCAAGCTCGAACCGGTCGGCGTCGGCGGCGTGATCGTGCAGAACGTCACCCTGCACAACGAGGACTACATCAAGGGCATCGGCAACAAGGGCGAGGTGCTGCGCGAGGGGCGCGACATCAGGATCGGCGACACCGTCGTGATCCAGCGTGCCGGCGACGTCATCCCGCAGGTGGTCGACGTCGTCCTCGACAAGCGGCCGAAGACGGCTAGGGAATTCCATTTCCCGACGAAGTGCCCGTGCCCGCTGCACACCGACGTCACGCGCGAGGAGACGGCAGCCGGCGAAGAGGGCTCGCGCGCCCGCTGCACCGGCGAGTTCGCCTGTCCCTATCAGAAGATCGAGCACCTCAAACTATTCGTGTCGCGGCGCGCCTTCGACATCGACGGTCTTGGCGAGAAGCAGCTCCAGTATTTCTTCGACGAGGGATGGGTGAAGGAGCCCGCCGACATCTTCACGCTGGAGAAGCGCAATGCGAAGCTGAAGCTCGAGGCGATCGAGGGCTACGGCGAAACGTCGGTGCGCAACCTGTTCGGCGCCATCGAGAGCCGGCGCAGAATCGCGCTGGAGCGCTTCGTCTTTGCGCTCGGGATGCGTCATGTCGGCGAGACCACGGCGCTGGCGCTCGCACGCGGCTATGGCTCGTGGGACGCTTTCCACGACGCCTGTCTCAAGGTCGCCAAGGGCGACGAGGAGGCGATGGCCGAGATGGACGCGCTGGACCAGATCGGCGGGACCGTGATCAAGAGCATCGCCGACTATTTCGGCGAGAGCCACAATCGCGGCATCGTCGAGCGGCTGACCAAGGAAGTCGAGATCATCGATGCCGAGAAGCCGAAGAGCAATTCCGCCGTCGCCGGCAAGACGGTGGTGTTCACGGGATCGCTGGAGAAGATGACGCGCGACGAGGCCAAGGCCACCGCGGAGCGTCTGGGGGCGAAGGTGTCGGGCTCGGTGTCGAAGAAGACCGACCTCGTCGTCGCCGGCCCGGGCGCGGGCTCCAAGCTCGCGGAAGCCAACAAGCACGGCGTCAAGGTGTTGACCGAGGACGAGTGGCTGACGCTGATCGGGGAGTGAGAGGGGCGCGCTCGCGCCACTCACTCCGCTGTCGTCGCCCGGCTTGACCGGGCGATCCAGTACTCCGAGACGGCTGTGATAGAACCGATGGGCCGCGGTGTACTGGATTCCCCGCTGTCGCGGGGAATGACACCGAGATTGGTGCGAGGCCAATCGCCCCTCACATCATCCCGCTCTCTTCCTCCTCCGCCTGCTCGATCAACTCCTCGCTCACCACCACCTCGCGGCGGGGGACGACGAAGATCATCATGCAGGCGCAGAGCAGGGAGATGGCCAGCACCGCCGAGGTCAGCGGTAGCGTCGTTGCGGAATGGCCGCCGAGATAGGCGCCGAATTGCGACATCAGCGCGCCGATGCCCTGTTGCAGGAAGCCCATTGCGCCTGACGCGGTGCCTGCGGCTTCAGGGCGGATACTGATGGCGCCGGCGGCGGAGTTCGCCATCACGAAGGCATTGCCGACCATCACGATCATCTGCGTGCCGAACAGCCATGCGGGTGCTTCGTTCCAGCCCGTAAAACTCCAGAGCAGGTTCAACAGGCTGCCGCAGAGTTGCAGGCCGAGGCCGAACCAGATCAGCTTCTCCAGCGAGTGTCGCGGCGCGAAGCGGACGCAGAGCAGATTGCCGACGAGATATGCAAAGCCGGTCGTGGCGAACCAGGCGCCATATTCGGCGCTGGTCCGGCCCATCTGCGTCACGACGATGTAGGGGCCGCCGCCGGCGAAGGTGAAGATGATCTGGGACGCCAGCACCTGGCACATCACGTAGCCGATGAAGGCGCGGCTCTTGATCAGGGTGCCGACGTCGCTGCGAAAGCCGCCGCTGCCGACCGCGCGATCGCGGCGGGTCTCGGGCAACGCGATCGCGATGCCGATTGCGACCGCGATCGCGGCGAAGGTGACGGCGTAGAAAATGGCCCGCCAGCCGAATGCGGTCTCGATCAGGCCGCCGGTGAGCGGTGAGACCATCTGGCCGATCATGAGCGCTGCGATTACGAGGCTGATCATGGAGGCGACGCGGTCGCGCTCGTAGATATCGCGGATGATGGCGCGGCTCACCACCATGCCGGAGGCGCCGCCGAGCGCCTGGAAGAAGCGCGCTGCGATCAGTTGCGGCAGGGTTTCGGCGAAGATGCAGGCGATGCTCGCCGCGACCATCAGCGCGAGGCCGCCAAGCAGCACCGGACGCCGGCCGAACCGGTCCGACAGCGGTCCCATGATGAGCTGCGACAGTGCGATGCCGACCATGTACAGGGACACCGTCATCTGCGCGATCGAGATGTCGCGCCCAAACGTCGTCGCCAGCACGGGCAGCGCCGGAACCAGGATGTAGAGCGAGATCGGCGCGATGCCGGTCATGACGACCAGCAGCAGCAACACCACGCGCGAGGTCGCGATGTTTTTCGTCGCCGCGTCCGGCGGCCTGCTGATCATGCCGTGCATAGTCGTCCGTCTTTCGAAGTCGAATCGACTGTAGCGTGCTCGCGCAAGACGGATATCGGCGTTTCGGAATGCGGCTATTCGGATTTTGGGACGGTTAGGATAACAGCGTGTGGAGACCGTTATCCTACGGGGCACGTGTGCTGAGATGTTGTGCGGTCGTGCCACATCTTCGGTGTCATTCCCCGCGAAGGCGGGGAATCCAGTATTCCAGAGGCCGTAGTGATTGAATCGAGAGGCTGCGGCGTACTGGATGCCCCGCCTTCGCGGGGCATGACAGCGAGTGTGAGGTGAGAGCGTTGCGCAAATCGCGTAGCGCCATGCATCTCCGGCGCGAGCTTATGCCTTCAGCTCTGCCGTCGCCTGATCGAGCCAGGCCTTCGTCGCCTCGTCCAGAGCCGGCCGCACCTCGGCGCGGACGCGCGCGTGGTAGCCATTGAGCCAGTCGAGCTCGTCCTTGCCCAGCATCGCGACGTCGACCAGGCGCCGGTCGATCGGCGCCAGGGTCAGCGTCTCGAACGCGTTCATCGATTTCTCGGCGCCCTCGATATCGGCGGCGACCACCAACTCGAGGTTCTCGATGCGGATGCCGAAGCCGTCGGTCTTGTAATAGCCGGGCTCGTTGGAGAGGATCATGCCGCGCTTCAGCGGCGTGGTGCCGAGCTTCGAGATCCGCGCCGGTCCTTCGTGCACGCTGAGATAGCTGCCGACGCCGTGGCCGGTGCCGTGCTCGAAATCGACACCGGCGGCCCAGAGATATTGCCGCGCCAGCGTGTCGAGCTGCGCGCCGGTGGTGCCGTCGGGGAACACGGCGCGCGCGATCGCGATGTGGCCGCGGAGCACGCGGGTGAAGCGGTCGCGCATCTCGCCGGTCGGCTCGCCCACGGCCATCGTGCGGGTGACGTCGGTGGTGCCGTCTTCATATTGCGCACCGGAATCGATCAGCAGCAGGTCGCCCGGCGAGATGCGCCGGTTGCTCTTGCGGGTGACGCGGTAGTGCACGATGGCGCCGTTCGGGCCGGTGCCTGATATGGTCGGGAATGAGACGTCCTTCAGCGCGCCGGTGTCGCGGCGGAACGTCTCAAGCGCTTCGACCGCGTCGATCTCGGTCAGCTTGCCGCTTGATGCCTCGCGGTCGACGAAGGCGAGGAAGCGCGCCAGCGCCACGGCATCGCGGCGGTGCGCCGTCTGTGTGCCCTTGATCTCGGTCGCGTTCTTGACGGCCTTGAGCAGTGCAATCGGATCGCTGCCGCGTACGGGCTTGCCGCCGGCGCTTGCGATCAGCCGGCTGAGCGCATCGGCCGCGGTGGCATTGTCGAGTGCGATCGCGGCGCCGCTCTTGGCGAGCGCCATCAGCATCGGTGCCATCGCATCGGGCTCGCGCACGTCGGCGGACTGCTCCAGATGGTCGCGGGTCAAATTGGAGAGTTTTCGGTGGTCGATGAACACGGTCGGCCGGCCGTCCTTCGGCACCAGCGCGTAGGACAGCGGCAGTGGCGTATGGGCGACGTCGGCGCCGCGGATGTTGAAGGTCCAGGCCACGGCGTGGCTGTCGGAGAGCACCAGCGCGTCGACGCCGAGCTTGACGATCTCGCTTTTGATTTGCGTGATCTTCTCGGCCTCGGCGACCCCGGCATTTTGCAGGCTGTGCACGGCGACAGGGGCCAGCGGCGGCTGCGGCCGGTCCTGCCAGATCGCGTCGACCGGGTTGCTGTCGACCGCGACCAGCTCGGCGCCGGCCTTGGCGCAGGCGGCGGCGAGGCGCTCGGCTGCCGAAGAAGTGTGCAGCCACGGATCAAATCCGAGGCGGTCGCCGGCTTTCAGGTGCGTCGATACCCAGCTCTCCGGCGGCGGATCGATCAGCGATTCCACCGCCCAGGCCTTTGCGTCGACCTGCTTGGCCGCCTGGATCGTGTAGCGGCCGTCGACGAAGATCGCGGCCTCATGCGTCAGCACCACCGCCAATCCTGCGGAACCGGTAAAGCCGGTCAGCCAGGCCAGCCGCTCTTCCGAGGGGGGGACATATTCGTTCTGCTGCTGGTCGGCGCGCGGAACGACGAAGCCGGTCAGCTTGCGGCGGGCGAGTTCTTCACGGAGCGCGGCCAGGCGCGCCGTCAATGCGACGCCGGCCTCGGGCTCCTCGAATGTCTGGAAGTGTGCTTCGAACATGGCTCAGTTTAGGATCATGCCGATCAGTCCGCAATGTAGACGCATTCGGGGTCGCATCTGGCACGGACCGTGCTTGAAAATGGTCCATTCGAATTGAGTGGAGTACAGGATGCAGCAGTTGCGCTTCGTCCGGATAACAGGGAAATTCGAGCGGGTGGTTCATCTCAACGGCGAGGGGACACACGATGCCAGCGTTCATGTTTGAGAAGATTTCGCCGCCGGCCCACCGCGCCCCGGCCGCAACGACACCGAAGAAGCCGCGCGGTCTCATCAGCCAGATGATCGACCGTTTCGCCGAGCGCCGCGCCAGGCGCGCCTTGCAGGGCAAGCGCGCGACGCGCCGGGACGAGAAGCCGGCGGAGTAGGGCGGTGTCGTAGGGTGGGCAAAGGCGCAGAGCGCCGTGCCCACCATGTCTCCTTGATCCCAAATAGATGTGGTGGGCACGCTTCCGCCGTCGCTCTTCGAGCTATGGCGGACAAGTCGCTTTGCCCACCCTACGACAGTTTCCTCAGCAACAAACTGCTCCACCCCTCGATCCGCACGTGCCGCAGCGGCACGAGGCCGCGTGCGCGGTAGGCGGCGATCACGGCGGGGGCCTGGTGGGTCAAGAGGCCTGAGAGGATGACGCGCGCGCCGGGCGCGAGGTGCCGCGCCATCGGGCCGGCCAATTGCCTTAACGGATTGGCAAGGATGTTGGCCAGGACCAGGTCGAACGGGCCGCATCTGGCAAAGTCCGGAGCGGCAAATCCGGTGGCGCGGATCACCCGCACCTGGTTGCCGACGTGGTTCAGTGTCGCGTTCTCTGCCGCCACCCGCACCGACGGCGGGTCGATGTCGGAGGCGAGCACCGCGCGATGCAGCGCCTTCGCCGCTGCGATGCCCAGCACGCCGGTGCCGGTGCCGAGGTCGAGCAGGTTTCTCGGCCGGGAACTCTTCAGGACGTGGTCAAGCAACAGTAAACAGCCGCGGGTGGTGCCGTGGTGGCCGGTGCCGAAGGCGAGCGCTGCCTCGATCTCGATGGCAAGCTTGTTCGGCGCGACGTGGTCGCGGTCGTGGCTGCCGTGCACGACGAAGCGGCCGGCCGGTACCGGGACGAGATCCTCGAGGCTCGCCTTGACCCAGTCCTTGGCCTCGACAATGTCGAAGACGAGCGTTTCGGCGATCTCGTTTCCTGCCGAAGTTACAATGAGTTCCCGCAGCCATGCCTGATCGGGCGCCTCGGCGAAATGGAGCGTGACGTCCCACTGTCCGTCCGGCCGCTCGAAGGCGGCGACCGCCGCATCGCCGTCGAAAAAGACCTCCGTGAGAACGTCGACGACGCGCTTGGCCGCGGCCTCGGTGCCGATCGAAAAGCAGGCGCGATGAGTGGGAGAAAGCTGCATTCTAGGGTTCCGTCAGTTCAATTTTTGAAACTTTTGTTCCCAATTTTCCGCATAACTTGCAGGTTCCGATTTAACCTGACTGCAGGTTGTATCCCGTAGATTTCCGGGTGTTGGATCCAGCCAACGCATCCTGGAATTGAAACGGAGGCGAGTCTTGAAGAGCATGGTTTTGAAGTTCTGGTCGGACGAATCCGGTGCAACCGCAATCGAATACGGCCTGATCGCAGCGGGCATCGCGCTGGCGATCATCACCGTGGTGAACAGCCTGGGCACCAGCTTGAACGACAAGTTCGGTTCGATTAGCAGTTCCTTGAAGTAATTTCCGCCTCCCATTTCCTGGCGGGGGCTGTTTTTCTTTAGAGGCTGTTACCTGACGATCGCCCGCACGGGGAGTTACCCCCGGCGGGCGAGGTCGTTTTGGGGGCACCGGAATGCCCACAGGCCTTCCACTCGTTTCCCCAAAGTTGTCCACGGCTTTATCCCGCCACTCATCCCCAGCTTTTCCACCGCCTTGTACGGGGCGCGCCGGGCCTGCCGCGCGCAGGCTGTCCACTGTTTTCTCACAGCCCTGCCAACAGCCTGTCCACAGCTCTTTCCACAGACCTATCCACGGCTTCCGAACAGCGAGCGGTGATCCCTCAAGATCGCCTGCGCGGCGTTGTGGCCGGGCGCGCCGGTGACGCCGCCGCCGGGGTGGGCGCCGGAACCGCAATGATAGAGGCCCTTTAAGGGCCCGCGATAGTCGGCATGGCCCAGCATCGGCCGCGCCGAGAACAGCTGGTTCAGCGTCAGCGCGCCGTGGAAGATGTCGCCTCCCAACAGACCGAATTGCCGTTCGAGGTCGAGCGGGGAGAGGATCTGGCGGCCAAGCACGATTGCCGCAAAGCCAGGTGCGTATTTGTCCACCGTCGCGATCATGAGATCGGCGACCTCCTCGCGATGGTCGTCCCAGGACTTTCCGTCGGGCAGTTCGGGCGCGACGTGTTGGCAGAACAGGCTCGCGACGTGTTTGCCCGCCGGTGCGAGCGTGTCGTCGAGCGTGGAGGGGATCAGCATTTCGACGACAGGCTCCCGGCTCCAGCCCAGCGCGCGCGAGTCGAGATAGGCGCGGTCCATGTAGCCGAGGCTTGGCGCCAGGATGATGCCGGAGGTGAGGTGATCGCCGTCGCCCGGGAGCGCGGTGAAGGAGGGCAGGCGGTCCAGCGCCACGTTCATGCGGAAGGTGCCGGAGCCGTTCTTCCAGTGCCGGATGCGTGCGAGGAAGTCCGGGGGCAGGGCGTCGGCCGCGATCAGCCGCGTATAGAGCAGCTTTGGATTGACGTTGGCCGCGACATATTTCGCGCGGAGGGACGTGCCGTTCTCCAGCACTACGCCCACCGCGCGGTCGCGCTCGACGATGATCTCGCGCACACCCGCATCCGTGTCGATCGTGACGCCGCGTCCCTGCGCGGTGCGCGCCATCGCCTGCGTGATCGCTCCCATGCCGCCGATGGCGTGGCCCCAGACGCCCTTCTTGCCATTCACCTCGCCGAAGGCGTGGTGCAGCATCACATAGGCCGAGCCCGCCGCGTATGGACTGGCATAATTGCCGACGATGGCATCGAAGCCGAACAGCGCCTTGACCAGATCGTGCTCGAAGCGCTCGTCCAGCATCTCGCCGGCCGAGCGGGTGAAGAGATCGAGCAGGCTGCGGCTTTGCTCCAGCGTCAACCCACGCAGGATGTTGGCGCTCTGGAACGCGTTCACGGCTTCGCGGATCGCGTTCGTGCCAAAACCGTCGAGCAGGTTCGGCGGCGCACGCAGCACGAACTGCCGCAGCACGTCGGCGATGTCTTCCAGCTCGCGCGAGAACCCGTCGAGGGCGTTGGCGTCATGCGTGCTCAGCCGTGCGACGGATTCCTTTGTCCGCCCCTCGCCGGTGAGCAGATAGCTGCCGTCGGGCGCGGGGAGGAAATTCTGCGCGCGCCGCTCGACGATCCGCAGGCCCTGTTCAGTGAGGCCCAAGTCGCGGATCACTTGCGGATTGAGCAGGCTCACCGTGTAGGCCGCGACCGAGTTGCGGAATCCGGGGTGAAACTCCTCCGTGACCGCGGCCCCGCCGACCACCTTGCGGCGCTCGACGACGCGCACGCGCAGGCCTGCCATCGCGAGATAGGCCGCGCAGGTGAGGCCGTTATGGCCAGCGCCGATGATGATGACGTCGGTTTCGGTCATGAAGGATTCAAAATGTTCCACGGTCATTCCGGGATGGTCCGAAGAACCAAGCCTGGAATGACATCTGTATATCAAGCAATCGTCGCTGCAACATCACGAGACCCTTTATTGCCCGTTCATGCGCCCTGTGCTCCATTGCGCGCGTCCGGCGCCCGCCGGGGTTTAAGCCGGAGCTTCCATGGATTCGATCGTGCAACCCGCCGCCACGGAGCAGCCGTCCTCGTCGCGCAACCGGCTGCTGCTGACGGTCTACACCGCCGCGATCTTCGTCAGCGCGCTGCTGCTGTTCTCGGTGCAGCCGCTGTTCGCCAAGATGGTGCTGCCGCGGCTCGGCGGCTCACCGGCGGTGTGGTCGGTGGCGATGGTGTTCTTCCAGTCGCTGCTGCTGGCGGGCTATGCCTATGCGCATCTCTTGATGCAGATCAGGAATCGCATCGTTCCGGTCGCGGTGCATCTGGTTTTGCTGATCGCAGCCTTCGCCACGCTGCCGCTCGGCATCGCCACCGCCTATGGCGAGCCACCGGCCTCCGGCTATGCGTTCTGGCTGCTCGGCCTGTTCGTGGTCTCGATCGGCCTGCCGTTCTTCGCGCTCGCCGCCAACAATCCGCTGCTGCAGGCCTGGTTCGTCCGCACCGGCCATCCTGCCGGACACGATCCGTATTTCCTCTATGCATCCTCCAACATCGGCAGCTTCCTCGCGCTGTTGTCCTATCCGTTCCTGCTGGAGCCGATTTTCACGCTGCACACGCAGAACCGGTTCTGGACCCTTGGCTATGGCCTTCTGATCCTCCTGATCGCCGCCTGCGGCGTGCTGCTGCTGCGCTCGCCGAAGCTGGCCGTGGTCGACGCAAAAACCGAGGATGTCAATGCGCCGGCGCCAGGTATCGTGACGCGGCTGCGCTGGATCTTCCTCGCCGCGGTGCCGTCCGGCCTGCTGATCGCCGTCACGGCGCACATCTCGACCGACGTCGCGGCGGCGCCGTTGCTCTGGGTGCTGCCGCTGTCGCTGTATCTGCTCACGTGGGTGGTGGTGTTCCAGTCGCGGCCGCTGTTGCCGCACAAATGGATGCTGATGCTCCAGCCGGTCGCGATCGCGGGCGTCATCGTCCTGCTGGCGTTCGGCGGCGAACAGAATCTGCTGCTGACCCTCGGCGGCCACCAATTGTGCTTCTTCGTCATCGCCATGGCCTGCCATGGCGAGCTGGCGCGGACACGCCCGGCCGCCAAATATCTCACGGGCTTCTATGTCGCGCTGTCGTTCGGCGGCATGGTCGGCGGCCTCTTTGCTGGCCTCGTTGCTCCATTCACCTTCTCCTGGATCGCCGAATACCCGATCCTGGTCGCGCTCGCCGCGCTGTGCCGGCCGCCGGCGAACGAGCGGCTGGCGGGCATCGTCAGATGGTACTGGCTGGCACTCGCCGTGCTCGCAGTGGCGCTCGTCGCGCCGTCTTACATGACCGGCGATCTCTCGACCTGGTTCGAGGATCATCGCGTCTGGGTCGCGGGGGCCGTCGGCGTGCTCGCGGCACTTCTGGCGCTCGCGCTCAACGCCAGCCGCTGGAAGATCTTCGCCACCGCCGCGCTCGCGCTGGCGTTGATCCGCGTCTATCCGGCGGACGAAGGCCGCGTCACGACGGTGCGCAGCTTCTTCGGCGTGCACAAGATCGTGGTGACGCCCGGCGGCTATTTCCATGTGCTGATGCACGGCACCACGATCCACGGTGCCGAGCGCTTCCGCAACAATGACGGCACGCCGGTCGTCGGCCGGCCCGAGCCGATCACCTATTACCACAAGGACGGCGGCATCGGTCAGGCCATCACCGCGATCCGCGAGCGCAAGGGCGCGCCGCTGAAGGTCGCCGCAATCGGCGTAGGATCGGGCACGCTCGCCTGCGCCGCCGAGCCCGGCGAAAGCTGGACCTTCTTCGAGATCGACCAGTCCATGGTCGACGCGGCGAGCGATCCGAAGAACTTTCGCTACATATCGAGCTGCATGCCGGGCCTGAAGCCGGTGATCGGCGATGCTCGCCTCACCTTCGCGAAAGAGCCCGACGGCGCTTATGACCTGATCATCGTCGACGCCTATTCGTCGGATGCGATTCCGATTCATCTCGCCACCGAAGAGGCGATGAATATCTACAAGGACAAGCTGGCGCCGCACGGCGCCGTGGTGATGCACGTCTCCAACCGGCACCTCGATCTCGAGACCGTCGTGGTCGGAATCGCCGATGCCAACGATCTGAAGAGCTGGGTCTTCAACGAGGATTCCGGACGCGACGGGGACTACATCTTCTCGACCGACGTCGTCATCTCCGCGCGCGAGGAGGCCGACGTCGGCCGGCTCGCCTCCTCCAAGTCATGGGAGCTGACCGAAGCCGACGACCGGGTGCGGGTCTGGACCGACGACTATTCCAATATTTTGGGCGCGTTGTACCGGCGCTTGAGGGATGGGGAGTAGAGACGCCAAAGGTACGGCACGCAGATTTACGAGAGGTCGTCATGCCCGGGCTTGTCCCGGGCATCCACGTTCTTCCGACGATGCCGCAACACGTGGATGGCCGGGACAAGCCCGGCCATGACGGCGGATAGACTTCACGGCATCACCGGCGTTCCCGCCGGCAATGCAATTCCCTTCTCGCCCGCGACTTGCCGCAGCAGGTCCGGCCTGTCCGAGATGATGCCGTCGACGCCGAGCTCGATCATGCGCGCCATGTCCTCGCGCTTGTTGACGGTCCAGACCACGATGCGCAGTCCGAGCGTGTGCGCCTCCGAGATGACCGCCTCGGTCACATCGCCGAAATAGGGCGACCAGACCGCGCCGCCCGCAGCCTTGATCGTCCGCGGCAGCGAGCCGCCGTGATCGGCCGGGCTGAAACCCGCCGTCCAGTTCGTCGCTTTGTCCAACGACACCGTCTGGCCCGAGCCGCGCTGGAGCGTCAAATACACCGTCGGAATGTTGGGCGCCTGTTGCTGGACGAGCAGCAGGGTCCGCCAGTCGAACGATTGGATCATCGCGCGATCGGAAAATCCCTCGGCCTCGATCAGCCCGAGCAGCTTTGCGACAAAGCCTCGCGGATCGAGCGACTCGTCCGGATGGTTTGGATCGATCTTGGTCTCGATATTGAAACGCACGCGCGTGTTGCCGGCCTTGCGCACCAGCGCGAACAGCTCGCCCAGGGTAGGAATGCGTGTCCCCGGCACGACCCGCTGGTCGGGGAATTGCTTCGCGTAAGAACTGTCGGGCCGGATCTGGCCGACGTCATAGGTCCTGACGTCGGCCAACCGCAGCTTCACGAACGGTGTACCGGGCGCGGCGACATAGGCGCCGCCTGCATCGCGCGCGAGGTCGGGATTGAGCCCGCGTTCATGCGACACGACGACCTCGCCATCCGCGGTCACGCCGGCGTCGAGCTCCAGCGTGTCCACGCCCATCGACAGCGCGTTGGCGAAGGCCGGCAGGGTGTTTTCCGGCAACAGCGCGCGCCCGCCGCGATGCGCTTCGAGATCAAAGGCCATGGCTTGTCCCGCAGTGAGAACCGAGAGCACGATCAGGATTGTCGCGGTACGTGACGGCATCAAGGTTCGCAGCCCAGGTGAAAGGAGGAGCTTATGAAATCTTCGCCCGGTTCGTCCAGCTTCGCGGTCGACAGGCGCTTGACGGCGGCCGGGGAAGGCGGAAACTGGCTCTCAAAAAAGGGAGCCATTCATATGCGGCTTATCTTCATCGCAACGATGGCGATTCTCATGGTCGGACAGGCGCTAGCCAAGGATGTGCTCTCGGGTGCGAGCCTCTACGAAGACGTGGCGCGCTATGCATCCTTCGGTCTGCACCGCTTCGGCTCGGCGGGCGATCGCGCGACGGCCGACTGGATTGCCGGCGAGATGAAGCAGGCGGGTTTCGAAATCAGCTTCCAGCCCGTCGTGCTCGGGCGGCAATATGTCGTCGAGCGGGCCAGCGCTGAAGCTGCCGGCATCTCTGTCGAGGCGACGCCATTCTGGTGGCCGCCGGAGGACAAGGCCAGCTTCCATCTCGCCGCGCCGCTCGCGCGCGATGGCGATGTCACCGGCAAGATCCTTCTGCTCGATCTGCCGTTCGATCGCGGCGCCTATCTGGGGCCGACCCATCGTACGGCGATCGCGGAAGCCGCGGCAAGGAAGCCGGCGGCCATGCTGCTGATGATCGGCAACCCCGCCGACGACCGCTTCGCCTATAACGTCACGCAGGAGGATGCGCCCTGGCCGGTGCCGGTGATCGTGGTCGGCGCGGCGTCGCGAGCGGTGTTCGAGCGCGCGCTCGCCTCAAGCGCGCCTGTCACCTTCGACGTCAAGGGCCATTACGAGCGCGATGTTGTCGGCCGCAACGTCATCGCCGAGATCGGGGCCGGCCGTGGCCCGGTCATCGTCGTCTCCACGCCGATGACCGGCTGGTACTCGTGCGTCTGCGAGCGCGGCCCCGGCGTCGCCAACTTTCTCGCGCTGGCGCGCACCGTCGCCGCCGAGAAATGGCCGGCGCATTTTGTTTTCATCGCCACCGCCGGCCACGAGATCGGCCATGGCGGCATGGAGCTGTTTTTGAAGCACGGAGCGCCGGCACCGAAGGACACGCTGGCGTGGATTCACTTCGGCTCGTCGAACGCCTGCTATGCCTTCGCGGAAGGCGCCCGCACCGATCGGCCCGAGCAAGAGCGCTATCTCGTGCTGAGCAAATCCGCCGTCGCGCTGACCGACGAGGCTTTTGCAAAAGTCGAGGCCAAGCGTCTGGTGACGGAGAAGCAGGCGGTCGGTGAGCTGCGCGATGTGCATGCGGCGGGCTACGCCAATTTCCTCGGCATGGCTGGGCGCCATCGGACGTTTCATACGCCGTCGGATGATCTCGCCGCGACCGGGCCCGAGATCCTCGAGCCGGTCGCGCGTACCTTCGTCGATGCTGCGCGAAAGATCGTCGAACGCGGCAACGCTGCGTTCCGGTAGCGTCAGTTCTGATAGTAACCGCGCGGCTGATAATATTGCCGGGGCTGTGGCTGATAGTAGCCCTGCTGGCCGTAGCCTTGATTGTAGTATTGCTGCGGCTGCTGCTGTTGATAGACCTGTGCGTCATACAGCGGGCGGCTGGCCGAGCGCGGCGCGGGATAGCGCGTGCCGGTGTCGCTGCCGTCGGCCGGATAGATGTAATTGTCGTCCTGCGGCATGTAGCGGCGGGCAGGCTGCGCCGGCGGTGCGAGATTCACGGGATCGCCTGAAGTGGCGTACTGCTCTTCGGCCGGCTGCGGCGCGCGAGCCACTGCTGTGGGGTTGCGGCCGCGCGGGTTGCGGGCCAGAGCCACCTGGGCCGAGCCGGTCAGCGTCACCGTGGTGTTGAGCACGCCCTGCTGCTGCACCAGCGCATAGAGCGTCGAGGCATTCTGGCGCGACAGTCGCACGCAGCCGTGCGACGCCGGCGAGCCGAGGCGGCTGACCGAGTCGGTGCCGTGGATGGCGTGCCCGACCTTGGTGAAGAAGATCGCGTGCGGCATCGGCGCGTCGTCGAATTCCTTGGAGTAGTGATCCTCTTCCATGCGGAAGGCGCGGAAGGCGCCGCCCGGCGTTTCGCGCGAGGGGATGCCGGTTGACACCGGCCAGTGATAGCGCGCGACGCCGTCGACGGCGACGGTCATCTGCTGATTGTCCTTGTCGACGGTGATCTCGACCTTGGCTTGCGCGGCGCCCGCGCTCAAAAACATCAATGAGGAAAAAGCGATGAAAAAGGAACGCATCAGGAAACGCATTTGAGTTCTGGCCTCCGGCCTGTTCACGCTAGGCGCCGCGGCTCTCCGTCCCCCGGCGTGCAATATGCCTGCAATCCGGCTTTCGTTCCAGCGGGCTGCCCCTCCATCGTTAACGCGATGCCGGGCGTAAGCAAGGCCGCTTTGTGCCGCGTGGCTGGCGGCGGCGCTGACATTTTCGCGAGCGTGCCGAGCAGTCACAACGCCGACAATTCGTCACAAAGGCGCAACCATTCGGCCGCTTCAGGCGTTGATTGTGGCTGCCCTCGACGGGCGGCTTCCGCTGCCCTTTCCCCTTTAATTCCCTTGGGACCGAAGATGAACAAAGCCCGTATCGCCGCCGCGCAATTGCCGGCCGGTTTGCCCGTCCGCCTGCTGTTCGCAGCCGCCGCCATCCTGCTCGCGCTGTTGTCGCTGCCGCAAGCCGGCCACGCTCAGGGCATCGTGCGCGGCGCCCAGGAAGGCTCCTATGAAGGCAACCGGATCGCCGGGCCTGTTGGTGGCGTCGTTGGCGGCGCGGTCGGCGCCGGTGTCGGAGGGGCCGTGGGTGCGGTGGAGGGCGTGTTCGGCATTCCGCATCACCGCCATTACCGCTGCCGCGGCTACTATGACGGCTACCATCGCTTCCACTGCTACAGGTGAGGTAGCGCCGTAGCCCGGATGGAGCGAAGCGCAATCCGGGGCCGCTGGTGCGTGAGGTGACGCTTGTCCCGGATTTCGCTGCGCTCCATCCGGGCTACGGATCTGCGGTCAATTCTTCAGCCGATATCCGGTGCGGAAAATCCACCAGATCACGGCGAGGCAGATCACCAGGAACGCCGTCGTCATGCAGATGCTGACGGACACGCTGACATCCGCAATCTCGTAGAAGCTCCAGCGGAAGCCCGAGATCAGATAGACGACCGGGTTCAGCAGCGCCACGGTGCGCCAGCCTGCCGGCAGCATGTCGATGGAATAGAAGCTGCCGCCGAGGAAGGTCAGCGGCGTCACCACCAGCATCGGGATCATCTGGAGCTTTTCGAAGCCGTCGGCCCAGATGCCGATGATGAAGCCGAACAGGCTGAACGTCACCGCCGTCAGCACCAGGAAGGTCAGCATCCAGACCGGATGATGGATGTGCAGCGGCACGAACAGGCCGGCAGTGGCGAGAATGATCAGGCCGAGAATGATCGACTTCGTCGCGGCGGCGCCGACATAGCCGAGCACGATCTCGCCATAGGAAATTGGCGCTGACAGGATTTCGTAGATCGTGCCGGTGAATTTCGGAAAGTAGATGCCGAAGGAAGCGTTGGCGATGCTCTGTGTCAGCACCGAGAGCATGATCAGGCCCGGCACGATGAAGGTGCCGTAGCTGACGCCCTCGACCTGGCTGATGCGCGAGCCGATCGCGGCACCGAACACCACGAAATAGAGCGAGGTCGAGACGACAGGCGAGACGATGCTTTGCAGCAGCGTACGCCAGGTGCGCGCCATTTCGAACAGATAGATGGCGCGGATGGCGCGATGATTCATGACGTCCTCACGAGGTCGACGAAGATGTCCTCGAGCGACGATTGCGTCGTGTCGAGATCGTTGAAGCGGATGCCGGCGTTGCGGAGGTCGCTGAGCAGGCTGGTGATGCCGGTGCGCTCGCCCTTGGTGTCGTAGTCGTAGACGAGCGTCGCGCCGCCGTCGCAGACGTCGAGCTCGTAATGGCTGAGGCTGTCCGGCAGCGTCGTGACCTTGCCCTGCAGATGCAGCGTCAACCGCTTCTTGCCGAGCTTCTCCATCAACGTCGCCTTGTCCTCGACCAGCACGATCTCGCCCTTGTTGATGACGCCGATGCGGTCGGCCATCTCCTCGGCTTCCTCGATGTAGTGCGTGGTCAGGATGATGGTGACGCCGGATTGCTGCAGCGTGCGTACTACTTCCCACATGCCCTTGCGCAGCTCGACGTCGACGCCGGCGGTCGGCTCGTCCAGGAACAGGATCTGCGGCTCGTGCGACAGCGCCTTCGCGATCATCACGCGGCGCTTCATGCCGCCGGAGAGCGTGATGATCTTGTTGTCCTTCTTGTCCCAGAGCGAGAGGTCCTTCAGCACCTTCTCGATATGGGCGGGGTTCTTCGGCTTGCCGAACAGGCCGCGGGAGAAGCTCACCGTCGCCCACACGCTCTCGAAGGCGTCGGTGTGCAATTCCTGGGGCACGAGGCCGATCAGCGAGCGGGCCTTGCGGTACGAGGTCTGGATGTTCTCGCCGCCGACGAGGACCGTGCCTTCGCTTGGGTTGGCGATGCCGCAGATGATCGAGATCAGCGTGGTCTTGCCGGCGCCGTTGGGGCCGAGCAGCGCAAAAATCTCGCCGCGCTTGATGTCGAGATTGACGTTCTTGAGCGCCTTGAAGCCGGACCCATAGGTCTTCGACAAATTGGCGACGGAAATGATGGAGGACATGATGGCCGCAGGGCTGAAAGGTAAAGACTGGGGAGGGGAGGCTGGAACCGTCCGGGAGGAGGTCAGCGGAGCCCTGAAATAGGAATGCACTTGCCCGGCCGCAATTGGCCGGAGAAAAATGGTCTCAAAACAGCCCCTTCGGTGGCAGGTTCCGGGCAAGTGTTGCGGGATGGTCACGGCTTGTGGCTAAGATTGCCGCTCACGCGCCTCTTTGTTGCGTCTGCGAGCAGGCCGTGGCTACGATTCCGGCCAGTCGCAAAGCGTATCGTCCCCAGGGAAAACATCGAGATGAGACCGAACGGCCGTCACACCGCCGGCGCCAGCCAGTTGCCCGCCCTCCGTGTGTGGGCGATCTGCCTGCTCCTGCTGTCAGCTGTTGCCATCAGCCCGACCACCGCCAGGGCGGCGCCGAGCCAGTCCGCAGCCGCGACCACGCATGTCTACCTCCTCCGCGGCGTGCTCAACATCTTCTCGCTCGGCCTCGACACGATCGGCTCCCGTCTCCAGGCGCAGGGCATCCAGGTGACCGTCGCGAACTTCGTGTCCTGGTCCTCGCTCGCTGATGAGGCCGCGGCCGACTACAGGGCCGGTCGCGTCAAGACCATTGTCCTGGTCGGCCATTCCTCCGGCGCGACCGCGCTGCCGGACATGATCGCCAAGCTCAACCAGCTCGGCGTGCCCGTGAAGCTGGCGATCGGCCTCGATTCCGTCTTCAAGACCAGGCTGTCGACCGGCGCCGAACGCTACATCAACATCTATATCGGCGACGGTCCCGGCGAGCCTGTGCGCGCTGCGACTGGTCTCCGCGGCAAGCTCGACAATGTCGACGTCCGCGGCACCGGCGTCGGCCACATCTCGATCGACAAGAACGAGGCGATCCAGCGCCGCGTCATCGGCGAGATCGACGCCGCCATCATGCGCTCGCGCGCCCCGGCAGGTCCGGTCGCCGAACCCGGCGCACCCAGGGCCCCGCGGCAGGCGCGCTCGGCGGCAGCAACGGCGCCGGCCAGGAACTGAGGGCGCGTCGTCGCGCCCCGCGGCACCGCGTGGTGCCGCCTAAGCGGCGGTCACGCGGACCGGCATGCTCTCCAGCCCACGCAGGGAATTGTTGAGCCTGCGTCTGGGCTCTGCCGTGAGCTCGATGGTCTTCACGCGCCTTGCGAGCTCGCCGAAGATCAATTCGCCTTCCAGACGCGCGATCATCTGGCCGACGCAGGCGTGAATGCCGGCGCCGAAGCCGACATGCCCGGTCGCGCTCCGTTCGACATCGAAGCGGTCGGATTTGTCCCACCGCGCCGGATCGCGATTGGCGGAGGCCATGAACAGCAGCACCTTGCGGTGCGCGGGGATCACGCCGTCGCCGATCTCGACGTCGCGCGAGGTGGTGCGAAAGAACGTCTGCACCGGTGAGTCGTAGCGTAACCCCTCCTCGAAGGCGTTGCGCGCCAGCTCCGGCTTGTGGTGCAGCTTGCGATATTCATCCGGATGCGTGGCGAGTGCCAGCAGGGTGTTGCCGATGCCGTTGACGGTGGTGTCGATCCCGGCGGTGAGGAACGGCCGCACCAGGTGCGTTGCTTCGTGCTCGGTGATCTCGCCGTCGTCGGCCGCCTGATAGATCATCATGCCGAGCCCGTCGGGCTGCAACGCGTCCCGGGCGCAGCATTCCATGATCCAGCTCTGTGCGGCGAGGCCCGCCTTGCGCGATGTGGCCAGCATTTCGTTCTCCGGGCCAAAGCTGTCGAACACGAAGGTGCTCCAGGCGAGCAGCTTCTCGCGGCCATCCGGCCGGATGCCGATCGCATCCGGAAACACTTTCATGGGATAGGCTTCCGCAAGATCGGCCACGGCATCGAAGGTGCCTTTGTCGATCAGCTCCGAGACCTTCCTCTCCGCTTCTAGCTGAAATGTCTCGCGCAGCTTCCTTGCGACGCCCGGAGACAGGGTGCGGCCGAGGACGCGGCGGCCCTTGTCATGATCGGGAGGATCGATCTGGAGTGTCAGCGGTTTCGGCAGCGCAGGATTCATCCCGTGAAGCCCGACACCCTCGCCGCTGATGAAGGTCTTCCAGTCCTTCAGCGCCGCCTCGACCCCGGCATAGCCCGCCATGGCCCACACGTCGTAACGCTCCAGCGCGAACGCAGGCCCGAGCGCGCGCAGCGCTTCACAGGCGGGATAGGGATCCATCAGGAAGTCAGGCGCGAACGGGTCGATCGGACTGGATGCAATGCCGCTCATGGTCAGCTCCCGGCCGTTATTGCGTGGTCAGCGGACACTTGCCTTCGCTCTCCGAGCGGAATGCGTCCTCGCCCTTGATCGTGGCGACGACCTTCAGCAGGTCCCAGGCCGAATTCGACTCCTCGGGCGCCTTGACCTGGAGCAAATAGAGCGGGTGGATCTTGCGTCCGTCCTTGCGGATGTAGCCCTTGCCGAACAGCGGATCGTCCGTCGGCATCTCCTTCATCGCGGTGACGACGGCCTTGCCGTCCTTGGCGCCGCCGACCTTGTCGACCGCCTTGAGGTAGTGAATGACCGAGGCATAGACGCCGGCCTGCATGTCGTTGGGATAAGCCTTCGAGGGGATGCGCTCGGCGAAGCGTTTGGCGAAAGCCCGCGTGCCGTCGTTCAGATCCCAGTAGAACGGGTTCATGATCTGCGCGCCCTGCGCAAACTTCAGTCCGAGTGAGGGAAGGCCGTTCATCCCCAGGATCAATCCGACCAGCTTGTGGTCCTTGGTCAGCCCGAACTCGGCGGCCTGCTTCATCGAGGTGATGGTATCGTCGCCGGCATTGGCGAAGCCGACGACGTTCGCGCCCGAAGCCTGGGCCTGGAGCAGGAAGGAGGCGTAGTCGGCCGTTCCCAGCGGATGCCGCACGCTGCCAAGCACCTCGCCGCCGGACGCTTTCACGGCCTCCGCGGCCTGCTTCTCCAGATCGTGACCGAACGCGTAGTCGGCGGTGATGAAGAACCACTTCTTGCCGCCCTGCTGCACGATCGCCTTGCCGAGGCCACGCCCGTAGGCATAGGTGTCGTAGGTCCAGTGCACGGTGTTGGGCGTGCATTTCTCGCCGGTGAGCAGCACCGTGCCGGCGCCCGATCCGACGAAGACCTTGTTCTTCTCGGCGCTCATGCCGGCGACAGCGAGCGCGATCGACGAGTTCGGGATGTCGAAGATCGCGTCGACGCCGTCATTCTCGTACCAGCGCCTGGCGATGCCGATCCCGATGTCGGTCTTGTTCTGGTGATCCGCCGCGACGACCTCGACAGGCTTGCCGGCGGCCTTGCCGCCATAATCCTCGACGGCCATTTTTGCGGCGACGACCGAGCCGATACCCTGATAGCTCGCGAACGGACCGGATTGGTCGTTCAGGATGCCGATCTTCACGGCATCCTGGGCAAAGCCCGGCGCGGCAACCATCATCAAAGCCAAAATGCACAATTTGTGCAGGAATTTGCTGTTCATTGTGTCCCTCCCATATGCGGTCTTGGTGCCGCTAAATAATAGTTATATTTTATAGCTATTTTTGAGAGTGTCAATTCGGCTGTGGCCGCCGCGGATTGAGGATCATGAGCTCGAAAACCGTAAGACCCGGGTTGAAGTCCGATCAGCAGCTGGAGAAATCGCTGGACCTGCGCGCGCTCCGGCGGACGCCCGGCTTCATGCTGCGCCTCGCGCAATTGAAGTTTTTCGAAGGCTTTTACGAGGAGTTCGCCGCGTTGGGCCTGACGCCGGCGACCTATGCGATCTTCGCCGTCATTCGTGACAATCCCGGCGTGCCGCCGAGCAGCCTCGCCAGCCTGCTTCGGCTGCGCCTGCCGAACCTGATCAAGATCCTGAACGAGCTCGAATCGTCCGGCTTCATCAAGCGCAACCGCTCGAAGGCGGATCGCCGCGCCGTCGAGTTGATGCTGACGCCGAAAGGCGCAAAGCTCATTGCCGAGGGGGCAAGGCTGACGGAGCCCTACAACGAAAAGATGCTGGCTCCGCTCAGCGCGGCCGAGCAGCGCACGCTGCTGGAATTGCTGAACCGGCTCCTGCCGCTCTAGGGTCGGGCTCTATCGCTTCCTGACCAGCTTCAGGGGACGACCGGTCTTCTGAATGCGGGGCTTGATCGCAGCGCTCTGTGCGTCGGGCGGGTTCAGGAAGCGGACGAGCATCGTTCTCAGATGCTCTACGCTCTGCTTGATATCCAGCTTGGGATTGCGGATCGGCATGGCGCGGGATCCGTCGACGAGGGCGATCAGGATGTTTGCCGTCGCGTCCGGATCTAACCCCGGATCCACCCGCCCCTGCTGCTGCGCCCGGCGCAGGAAGTCGCTCCACATGCGGCGGACCGCCGCGGTGTGGCGTTCGATGATCGCAGCGAATTCAGGATTGCGGGCGGCCTCCGCGAGACCATCCAGATTGAGGATCTGGGCGGGACGAAACCGCAGGCTGGTTTCCTCGATATCGACGAGCAGTGCCTCGATCACGTCGGCGGCCGCGAGAATCTTTTCAAACCGCTCGGCCGACCGCGCGAGACCGAGGTCGATCATCGCCTCGATGATCGCCTCCTTGCTCGCGAAGTAGTGATAGAGGTGGCCCGGACTGATGCCGGCTTCGGTGCAGATATCTGTCGTGCTGGCGCCGCGGAAGCCGTCCCTGATGAAGCAGCGGATTGCCGCGCCGAGGATTTCCCCGCGCTTCCGCTCATGCTTGACGGGGTCGACTTTCCTCAAACCGGACATCTCCATTCACATTCGCCCCGTTTAGCACGACGGTCCGCCACGAGAAAATCAAAATTAGAGAGTTCCATCTATTTATGTTGACGGATGTTGCGAGGCGTGAGAAGTGATTATTAGAGCGATCTCTCTAATAAGCTGCCGATGCGGGAATGGGACCATGCGCTTTCCACGGACGGCCCTGATGGGTGCCGCGCTTGCGCTCGGAGGGTGTGCGACCGCGCCGCTCGAACAGGCCGGCTCGCTCAGGAGCTACGACCGGATGTCGGAAGCGAACGGGCTGGTGACGCGATCGAAAATCCGCGTGAACAAGCAGGATGTGCTGGCGGCGAAGACGATCCGGATCGCATCGACCGTCTTTCCCGCGCGCACCGATGTCGTGTTGAACGAAAAGGAACGTCGGCTGGTTGCGAACGCCATCAGCCGCGAGCTGTGTCTCCGCTTGAGCGAGCGCTTCCGTATCGTCTTATCCGATGACGACGCCGATCTCACGGTGCAGGCGACGGTGACGCATGCCGCGCCGACCAGCCCGACCGCCTCCGGCGCATCGAAGGCCCTGTCGATTGCCAAGACCGTTGCGCTGCCCGGCGTGCCTGTACCGGTGCCGAGGCTTCCGGTCGGGCTCGGCAGCCTGTCGGTCGAGGCGGAAGCGCGCGATTTTGCAGGATTTCAGAAGGCGGCCATGGTCTGGGCGCGCGGCGCCAACTCGATTACGAACTCTCCGCGGGTCGCCAATGAGGGCGATGCCTACGATCTCGCCGCCGATTTCGGCACGGACTTCGCAAAACTGGTTACGACCGGAGAATCGCCGTTCGGCGGCATCCCCGCGCTGCCGCCGATGGACAGCATTCCCGTGCGGCTCGGCGGTGCGCCCAAATACGTCGCCTGTGAAGCGTTCGGACGGTTTCCCGGCATCACCGGCTTCGCGGGGCAGGGGCTCGGCCTGCCGCCGGCCTGGACCGATTCCGGCGCCAAGGAGAGCCCGGCCAACAATCCGGCCCCGCCGCCTGTGCCCGGAGCGAATTCAGAGCAGGCGCTGACACAGTGATGCGGCCGCGCGCCCCGCAACATCCGAGCCCGACATATTGGTAGCCGATCAGAGTTGATGACATGCTGACATCCGGAATAACTCGCCCTTCCCAACGCGCTTTGCGCCAAAGCGCAGCACGCGACGATGCGCGCGCGAACAGCGTTCCCCTGTTCACAGCCGATGAGGCGTGGAGCCGGACCAACGCAGATCGGCGTGCAGTCGACGAGAGGGATGACCAGGACTCGATGCTCGAGCCCGGCTTCTGGATGACGGCCCTGGTCGCGTTCCTGCCCACGGTCGCCGGCTGCCTCTATCTCGTCCTGACCCAGGGATGAGGCGCGCAGCGAGCGCGGCACCGGGGACAAGCGATGCATTCACGATATGAGTTGGCGTGCGGCCAGCGAAGGTCCGTCTTCGGCCGCCGCAGATCTCCGGCGGCCTTGTCCGCCGTCTTGACGCTGCTGCTGGCGGGATGCGCGTCGAGCGGGAATTTGCCTCCTGTCTATCATCCTCCGCGTCCGCCTGGTGCCAAGGCGGTGCAGGAGGGCGTCAGGAAGGCAGCCGCCGAAGTCAAGCTGACCGGGGGACTCGAGACATCCGCCGTCCGCCCTACGGACCACGGGCCGGGGGCGTATTTCGTCTGCCTGAGGCAGGGCGCTGGTTCGTCTGACAGACACCCCGCCTATTCGGTCTTTTTCGACGATGACGCTTACAAGGGAGTCCAGAGCTCGGTGATCCTTGATACCTGCGAAGCCCAGCCATGGGTTCCCTTCAATTGATGCCGGGGATGTAAGGGGCAGGATGAGAACCTCGACCGACGGGCGTCACGGGCCCGGTTCCGTGCCCCAAAATCCACCCAATCGGTGGTCACTAAGCCCGCGGAGGAGGCCTTTGCCTCCCATGGTGGGACTGCTGGACGGATGATCGATTTGAGGCGGCTAGTCGTGCTGGCAGCGGTTGCGCTGCTCGCCCTAGGCACCGGCATGGCCGCTGCCTCACCTGCGAAGCCGAAGCGCCCCGCGGTCGCGACCACTGCGCCGCCGCCTCCCGCTCCGCCGGTCGAGCCGCTGCCGCCGCCAAAGATCTACCTGTTCCGCGGCGCCATGGGGCCGATCTTCTCGACCGGCATGGACCGGCTCAGCGAAAAGCTGACGAAGGCCGGCTTCTCGGCCGACGTCTATGAATTCACCATCTGCCGATGGATCGGCGATCGTGTCATCTCCAGCTACAAGGAGAGCCCGGCGCCGATCGTGCTGATCGGCCACTCAATGGGCGGGCTGTGCTCGGTCGTGATCTCCGAGATGGCGGCCAAGGAGAACATCCGGATCAGCCTCGTCATCGCCATCGATTCCGCGCATGCGACCGGCGACGTGCCGCTCAATGTCGAGCGCTTCATCAACATCTTCCTCTCCGACAGCGTGCTCGGCGGCGGCGACGTCGTGGCCGTGCCCGGCTATCGGGGCCATTACGCGAGCTACGACCTCAAGGAGAACAGCCGCGTCTCGCACATCAACATCGAGAAGTCGGACGACATCCATCGCCAGATCATCGAGATGGTGACGCAGCTGCCACGCATCCCCGCGCAGAGCCAGGCCGATGCGGTGCCGCTGCGCTATCTCGTTCCGGCGAACACGCCGGTCGAATTGTGGGACAGCGGCGTGCGGGTGCCCGTGCGCACCGGCGACACCATGGAGAGCATCGCCGCCGCCCGCCGCGTGCCACTGTGGACGCTGGCGCAGAGCAACTCGCTGGCGGAGAACGCGACCCTCACCCCCGGCCAGTCCATCATCGTCCCGCGCCATCTGACGCCGCCGGAGCCTGTGGCCGCGATGGCGGCGCCGGCGCCGCCGCCGCAAGGGCGGAAGTAGTTGATCCACAACTCGTCATGGCCGGGACAAGCCCGGCCATGACGTCGAGTAGCGATTACACGTTCGTCCCGTGGATCGCGTCGATCACGGCGTCCGTGACTTCCTTCGTCGTCGCCTTGCCGCCGACATCGGGCGTCAGCACGCCGGCCGCGCAGACGCGCTCGACCGCCGACATCAGCCGTATTGCCGCGTCCTTCTCGCCGAGATGCTCCAGCATCTGGGCACCGGTCCAGAAGGTCGCGACCGGGTTGGCGATGCCCTTGCCGGTGATGTCGAACGCCGAGCCGTGGATCGGCTCGAACATCGAGGGGAAGCGGCGCTGCGGGTCGATGTTGCCGGTCGGCGCGACGCCGAGGCTGCCGGCGAGTGCGCCGGCAAGATCGGAGAGGATGTCGGCGTGGAGGTTGGTCGCAACGATCGTGTCGAGGCTCTTCGGATGCAGCGTCATGCGCACCGTCATGGCGTCGACCAGCATCTTGTCCCAGGTCACATCGGGGAATTCCGTCGCGACTTCGGCGGCGATCTCGTCCCACATCACCATGCCATGGCGCTGCGCGTTCGACTTGGTCACGACGGTCAGGAATTTGCGCGGCCGCGACTGCGCGAGCTGGAAGGCGTAGCGCATGATGCGGGTGACGCCGACGCGGGTGAACACCGCGACCTCGGTGCCGACCTCTTCCGGCAGGCCCTTGTGGGCACGGCCGCCCATGCCGGCATATTCGCCTTCCGAGTTCTCGCGCACGATCACCCAGTCGAGATCGCCGACGCCGACATTGCGCAGCGGCGAGGCGACGCCCGGCAGGATTTTTGTCGGCCGCACATTGGCGTATTGGTCAAAGCCCTGGCAGATCGGCAGCCGCAGGCCCCACAGCGTGATGTGATCGGGCACATCAGGCGCACCGACCGCGCCGAAATAGATCGCGTCGAATTTCTTCAGTTCGGCAAGGCCCTCGGCCGGCATCATCACGCCGTGCTTCTTGTAATAGTCCGAGCCCCAGTCGAACGTCTTGACGTTGAAGGCGAGGTCGCCGCTGCGTTTTGCCAGCGCCTCCAGCACGCGGAGGCCGGCCGAGATGACCTCGGGGCCGATGCCGTCGGCCGGAATTGCTGCGATCGAATGGGTGCGCATGAAGATGCTCCGTTTGAGATGTCAGTGGGATTGCGGGACGGGTTCGACGGGCGCGGTCTGCGCGCGCGACAATAGCAGGGTCAGGACCGCGGAGAGAACGAGCAGGCCGCTGACGAAATAGAGTCCGCCGACAAAACTGCCGCTCTGCTCCTTGATCCAGCCGATCATGGCGGGTCCGACGAAGCCGCCGAGATTGCCGATCGAGTTGATGGTGGCGATCCCTGCTGCGGCCGCGGGGCCGGACAGGAACAGCGTCGGCATGCTCCACAGCGGCGGCTTGGCCGAGGAGATGCCGATGTTCACCAGCGCCAGCGCGACCAGCACGGTGACCACGCCGGTCGCAAGGCCGGCAAAGGCGAGCCCCACGGCCGCGAGCAGGCAGGCGAGCACGACGTGCCAGGTGCGCTCGCCGGTGCGGTCCGAATGCCGCGCCCACAGCACCATGGCGACGACGGCGGCGGTTGCCGGCAGCGCATTGAGGAAGCCGACCTGGAGCGTGGACAGGCCGAACTGCTTGATGATCTGCGGCGCCCAGACGCCGAGCGTGTAGAGGCCTGCCGAGGTGCCGAAATAGATCAGCGACAGCGCCAGCACCCGCGGGTCCGCAAGCCCGCGCCAGATGCTGTGGCTCGCGGTCGCGGCTCTGCTGGTGGTCTCCACGTTCATGGTCTCGACCAGCCAGCGCCGCTCATCGTCGGCAAGCCATTTCGCCTTCTCGGGGCGATCGGTCAGGAAGCCCAGCACGACGAAGCCGAGCAGCACGGCCGGCACCGCCTCCAGCACGAACAGCCATTGCCAGCCCTTGAAGCCGAGATGGCCGTCCATCTCCAGCAGCGCGCCTGATATCGGCGAGCCCAGCACGGTCGAGAGTGGCGCGGCCGCCATGAACAGCGCGGTCACCGCGGCGCGCTGGCGCGCCGGGAACCAGTAGGAGAGATAGAGGATGATGCCGGGGAAGAAGCCGGCTTCGGCGACGCCGAGCAGGAAGCGCAGCACATAGAAGCTGGTCGGGCCCTGCACGAACGCCATCGCGGCCGACACGAGGCCCCAGGTGATCATCACCCGCGCGATCCAGATCCGCGCGCCGACCTTGTGCAGGATGATGTTGGAGGGCACCTCGAACAGGAAATAGCCCCAGAAGAAGATGCCGGCGCCGAAACCGTAGACGGTGGGCGACAGGCCGATGTCCTTGTTCATCGTTAGCGAGGCAAAGCCGATATTGACGCGGTCGATGAAGGCCACGAAGTACAGCAGCATGATGAAGGGAACGATGCGCCAAGTGATCTTGCGCAGCACGCGCGTCTGAATCTCGCTCGCCACCCTGGCCTCCTCGAGTTCCGGCTTGTTGTTGTATCGGCGGACCCTGAGGTCCACGCCGGCAACGAGCCTAGGCGGGGGAAGGAGGCATACTCAATTGGCGCTGGTTTATACAAAAAAATGATATAATCCTCGCCTGGCGAGACGAGAGGACCTTGGATGGAATTGCATCAGTTGCGATGCTTCGTGGCGGCGGCCGAGCAGCTGCATTTCGGCCATGCGGCGCAGCAGCTTCAGATGCTGCCCTCCGCGCTCGGCCGGCAGATCAGGCTGTTGGAGGAAGATCTGGGAACGCGGCTGTTCGCGCGGACCACGCGCGCGGTGTCGCTGACGGAAGACGGTTCGACGCTGCTGCGCGATGCCCGCGCCATCCTCGCCAAGGTCGAGGCGGTCGAGAATAATCTGCGCAACCGCTCGCGTGCCGGCGCCGCGCGGCGGCTGCGGGTCGGCGCCATCGACAGCGCGGCGGCGGGATTGCTGCCGCCGCTCTTGCGCGATTTCCGCGACAAGCATCCTGAGATCGCGGTGCAGCTGCTCGAAGACAAGACCGTCCGGCTGCTGCCGAAGATTTTGACCGGCGCGCTGGATCTCGCCTTCGTCCGCCCGCCCGACAGTGCGGACAAGCGGCTCGAATTCCGCGATCTGCTCCAGGAGACCGCGATCGTGGCGTTTCCGCAGCGGCATGCGTTGGCCGAGCGCAAGTCGATCACGCTGGCGCAGATCGCCGACGAGGCGATGCTGGTGCCGGACCGCCGCTCGCGGCCGCACAGCCACGACCTCACGATCAAGCTGTTCGAGCAGGCCGGGCTGACGCCGCGCATCGTGCAGGTCGCCGACGAGAAGCAGACCATCATCCATCTGGTGGCAACGAAGCTCGGCGTTGCGATCGTGCCGCGCTGGACCACCCGGATGGCGGTGACGGGCGTGCGCTTCGTGCCGCTGCGGCCGAAGCAGAGCGGCCCCATTGGCCGGCTGCCGCTTGCCGCCGCGTGGCTGCGCGGTTCGCGCGACCCGGCCCGCGATGCCATGCTGGCGGTGCTGGAGGCGCGCCTGCGCAGCTATGCGCGGGAGGCGTGAGCGGCTATGACATTGGCCTGGCGAGAAGGTGGGACGCGATGACTGGACAGAAAGCTTCGAACGAATTGCGGGTTGCCATCGCAGGCCTGGGCTCGATCGGCACCAAGATCGCGTCGGCGCTCGATCAGGGTATCGAGGGCTTGACCCTGTCGGCCGTCGCGGTGCGCAATCCCGCAAAGCATCAGGCCTTTATCGGCGGTTTGCGCCGTCCGCCGCAAATCGTGCCGATCGAGCAGCTCGGCGAAGTCGCCGACATCGTGGTCGAATGCGCGCCGAGCAGCCAGTTGCGCGCGATCGTCGAACCCGCGGTGAAACGCGGCAAGGCCGCGGTCGTCGTCAGCGTCGGCGGGCTGCTCGACAATTTCGATCTCGTCGATCTCGCCCGCGCCAATGGTGGCCGCATCATCGTGCCGACCGGGGCGTTGATCGGGCTGGACGCCGTCAACGCCGCCGCAATCGGCACCATCAACTCGGTGAAGATGGTGACGCGCAAGCCGATCGACGGCTTGAAGGGCGCGCCCTTCATCGTCGAGAACAACATCGATATCGACAATCTGCGCGAGCCGCTCAAACTGTTCGAGGGCACCGCGCGCGAGGCCGCAAAGGGCTTTCCGGCCAATCTCAACGTCGCGGTCGCGCTGTCGCTCGCGGGCGTCGGGCCCGACCGCACCTCGGTGCAGATCTGGGCCGATCCGACCGTGACGCGCAACGTTCACCGCATCGAGGTCGAAGCGGATTCGGCGCGCTTCTCGATGTCGATCGAGAACATCCCGTCGGAGAATCCCAAGACGGGCCTGATCACGGCGCTCTCCGTGATCGCGCTGCTACGCAAGCAGCGCGCCACGCTTTGTGTCGGGACGTAACCTCTACGCGCCCGTGACGCGCCAGATCACGTTGCCGACGTCGTCGGCCATCAGCAGCGACTTCTTGTCGGGGCCGATCACGACGCCAACCGGGCGGCCGTAGGATTCCTTCTCGTCCGGGGACAGGAAGCCCGACAGGATGTCGCGACCGGGGCCGGAAGGCTTGCCGTTCTCGAACGGGATGAACACCAGTTTGTAGCCGGACAGCGTGCTGCGATTCCACGAGCCGTGCTGGCCGATCACCATGCCGTCCGGAAAGCCCGGCAGCGTGCCGGCGGGCATCCAGCATAGGCCGAGCGAAGCGGTGTGGCCGCCGAGCGCATAGTCCGGTTGAAGCGCCTTGGCGACCATCGCGGGATCCTGCGGCACGCGATCGTCGACCGTCTTGCCCCAGTAGCAATAGGGCCAGCCGTAGAAGCCGCCGTCGCGCACCGAGGTGAGATAGTCCGGCGGCGTCTCGTCGCCGAGCCCGTCGCGCTCGTTGACGACGGTCCAGAGCACGTTCGTATTGGGCTCCCACGCGAGTCCAACCGGGTTGCGCAGTCCCGCACCAAAAATGCGATGCGTGCCGGCGGCGAGATCGAGCTCATAGACCGCGGCGCGGCCTTCCTCGACCTCCATGCCCATCTCGGCGATGTTGCTGAGCGAGCCGACGCCGGCATAGAGCTTCTTGCCGTCGGGGCTTGCGAGCAGGCTGCGCGTCCAGTGGCCGCTCGGCTTGAACGTCGTGAGCCGCTTGCCCGGCGCGGTGATGCGGTCGGCATTGGCGACATAGGGGAAGGCCATCACGCCGTCGGTGTTGCCGACATAGAATGTGCTGCCGACCAGCGCCATGCCGAAGGGCTGGCTGAGGTTCTCCATGAAGGCGCCGCGCACTTCGGCGACGCCGTCGCCGTCCTTGTCGCGCAGCAGCGTGATGCGGTTGGCGCTGACGCCGAGCGCTGCGGCGCGCCGCATCGTCGCCTGCATCGCATAGTGAAACACCGACCTCGGCGCGCCCGCAATCTGCGTCGCCTCCGCGATCAGCACGTCGCCATTCGGCAGCACCTCGATCCAGCGCGGATGGTCGAGCCCGGCCGCGAATGCATTGACCTTGAGCCCGGGGGCGACCGTCGGCTTCTGGCCCTCGCTCCAGCCCCTGGCCGTCGGCATCTTCAAGGTCGGCAGCGCCCCCTGTGGCTTCGCTTCGGGAATCGCCGGCGCCTGGCCCCAGGCCGGCGCGGGCGCGGTGCCCGACAGCCGCCGCCATTGCAGCGCGGCACCGCCGATCAGCGCGACGAACTGCGCGAAGATGCTGGAAAAGGTCATGGAAATCCCCTGTTGAACGTACGGCACAGTCCAACGACGGATCGCCCAAAGCCCCGCGCGGGCTCAGACCTTATCGTCGACCTCTCCAGATCCACGATGGGATGTCGTCGTGCCTTTTTGCGCGCGCATCCAACTGGGTAGCGGCAAAAAGGTCAACCGTTACGGAACTCGATCAGCGCCTATTCCCGAGGAATGGCAGCCGACCAAATTTGCATGGAGAGCAAAATCTGCGGCGGATGTGCCGGTCCAGCCGCCGGCGCGAGCCTCTGCTCCTACGCTAGGCACGCCCAAAGAACGTTGCTGACTGATTTTCCGTGCCATTGCCCGCCGCGCGCCGTCACGACATCTCCAGGCATGCAACTGTTTAACCATCCGTTAACCATAGCTATTCATGATACTGCCCGTGTATATGTGTTCGCGACGAGCTTGAACTGCATGGCGCAGCGTGGTTCCAGAGCGCCAGTTGGAGGGGATGAGGGCATCTTGAGCTTTCCCTCACCGCTGGCACCAGACAAGGGAGCAACAGCTCTCGATCTGGTATATCAAGCGGCCGATGTCTTCCGCGATATGGAGAAGCACGCCCGCGAGACCGAAGCCCGTGCCCAATCACTTTGCACGAGCGCCATAGAAAGATTGCGGCTGGCCGAAGGGCGAGCGGAGGCCGCCGAGCGGGCACAGCGTGAACTCACCGTAGCCACCCAAACTAAGCTGCAAGATGCTTGCCGAGCGCTGGAGCAAGCCCAGTGCTGCATTGAAGCTCAAAAGGATAAGTTGACGGCCGTAGAGCTTCGCGCCGAAGTTGCGGAGGCCGAAGCGCGACAAGCCAAGGAAGCGCTCGCGCTTGTTGAAGAGGCCATTCGCAAGCGTCTGCTTTGCGCAAATCCGCATGCCGATGGCAGGTTGGCAGCGGTAGCCTGATCAACTGCGACTGCAATGGCTCACTGGGGCTACCGCGCGGACCGGCGCGGCACGGGCGAACTACCCCTGCTGCAAGCCTGGCGGTAGCCACCTCCTTTAGCATTTGAAATCGGCTGGGATTGGGTTCGATCCAAATAGGGGCTGGTGCAGCCTGAGAGGCTCATTTTACTTGCGGGACAAGACGCCGCGTGACCCGCGCGCCAATCCAAATGACAGAGCCAAACGATAACGAACTATTAACCATGTTGGGCTATCTGGAGAATTGGGCATTCGGGGCGCGTGTGCTGGCTTGCGGGCCAGCCGGTAGCGTAGGCGTGGACCCATGGCCTTTGACCCGGAAGAACTCGTCACCCTGACAGATCACGGCTCGATGAAACTGCGCGCGGCAGTATCGCGCGCGATGACGTTGCCACCCAAGGAACGCAAGCGGACGACAATCGTCCGCGAGGGTGAACCGGCGATCCTGCATTTCGAGCAGATCAAAAACCTTGCGGCGCGGTGGAACGCACGGCTCGCGCCAATCGACTGACTAGTTTCGCTGTGCTGGTGTCAATCGAGCCCCGAGCCCCCAAAGAGGCGGCCCGTGCACGGCCTCGTCGACCCTCGGTAAGCATGAGTTTGATGCCGGTCGCCGCATGCGGATTACCGTTCGTTGCGACCTGCGTCCGCGAGCGCTGCCGAGATCTCTCGCAATGAGCGCCGACCGCCCTTTAGCGGCACCCGCGCGACGCTTGGCTTCCGCTGCCCCGTTAAGATTTCATTAACCCTACGAGAGCAAGTCTTTTGGCTGGGGCCGGGCGGATCATTCGCAAGGAAAATCCCATGCCAAATCTGGAAGAGGCAATTCGCGAGCGCGCCTACCACCTCTGGGTCGCCGATGGGCAACCCGACGGAAAGGCGGAAGTCCATTGGAAGCATGCTCAATACGAAATTCTCGAGGCGTCAGTCGCAAACCCTGCTGTGGCTGACATCGCAGTGACAAAACCCGCCAGAAGGGTGCGATCCCCGAAAAAGCAAAACTCGCGCTGACTAGTCCAGCGCGAGGCCGTGTGCCGTTTGCAATTCGGTCGGCTGGCTGCCGGTTGTCGTTAGAAAGACGTCCAACGATGCGGGAATTGGCAGCCTCGCTAACCCAAATTTCTTCGAGAGGAACAGACAACAACACCTAGACTATTCGTCGGGTCGGCAGTTCAATTGGCATTGGTTGATCGAGTTGGTTTCTCGCACCATCCAGCGCCGAGAGCGACGAGCGCCGACGTGACCAGAGCCGATGGCAACCAGTGTCCGACGGGACCAGCGTCCATAAGGCCAGCGTCAAAGAGGCCAGGGTCCAGAAGGCCAGCGTAGAGCGAGCATCAACCCTGCAAGCAGCCCGCCAAGTCTGCTCGCAGCCCAACTTGGCAAGACACGGCAAGGCCTTTGCCAGCGAAGAGCCTTTGAGGCTTTTGGGACCATCGGTTACTCCGATGGTCCCTTTTCATTGTGGTGCCATTGGCGCGAGACATCGGGCAGCTGTTGCTTCCGCGTTCACCATGCAATCGAGCGAGGAACGCTATTTGATCGTCGCGCGCACAGTGATTACCGACGTGCCAGAAGCTGTCGGTCCCTGACCCGTCGCTTTGATGGCAAAGGTATCGCTACCCTTGTATTTGGCCTTCGCCTTGTATTCGAACGTAGACAGGTTGAGCCTTTTTAGCTTGCCGTGTGACGGCTTTTGAGAGATGTCCGAGCCACTCACCGTGCCGCGTATCTTGATTGGAAGTTGGCAACTTCCTCCGGACGTGAGGTCAATGTCGGCCGTCGAGTTCTCGCCCCAATCCGCTAGTGTGCCAGAGATTGAGCATTCAGAAACGGCCGCCGCCCGAGATACAGACAGCAGGCTTGGACAGCTAGCGATGAGCGCCAACGCGGCGACCTTTGACAACTGCATAATAGGCTTCTCCGTAGCGTTGTCAGTTTACGGACATCACTCCTCTGGCACCCCGGCTAGGGCTAGGCGCATGCCCTCGCAGACCCGCTCTCGTCCTGCGAGATATTTCGTATCGTCGCTTGCTTGGCTGACAAGCAAGCGACTGATGGTAAAGCTTGGATCGAGCGCAAGTCCGACACTAGCGGTAACGTCGTGCAGAGAAAGCGGAACGCAGCGACCGCGCCTTCAGGACGCTTCACCGCGGCGACAGGAACGGAATGATCATCGGCACGCGGCGGCAATAGGCGCCGTAGGCATCTTCGCCGAGCTCCTTGGACAGAAACACCTCTTCCATCCGGCCCTTTTGCCACATGCCGAGCGAGATCAGGATGGCGCCGAGGATCGTCGTTACGAGGCCGATCGCGATGCCGGTGACGAGCATGCCTGCAATCAGTCCCGTGTAGATCGGGTGACGCACGATGCCGTAGGGGCCAGTGTCGATAACGCGGTGGTCTTCCTTGTGGGTGATGGTGTTGGACCAGAATTTTCCGAGATGCAGCCGGCCCCACCAGGCGAAGGCGATGCCGGCGGCCGAGAGGACCGCGGCGATGTAGATGCCGGTGTTGCCGAGCACCCAGAGCGGCTTCCAGCCCAGGACCTGTGCAACCCACGGCGTGTACAGGATTCCGCCGACCAGGATCGGCAGGCGATAGCGCTGCGACTCCAGCGTCATGACCTGCTTCTGGGTGCGGCCCTGCCAGAACGAGGCGCCGACCCAGCTGGCGAGAAAGGCGAGCCAGATCAAGGCCAGGAGTTCGGTCGGCCAGGTCGTGGTCCAGCCACCCCAGGCCACGGAGAGAAGCTTGCTGAAATCGAAGGACATGAAGGTTCTTTGCGTTTGGGCGGAGGCCTTAGCTCGCGCGCGAGGACAGCGCGTGATGCTCGATGGCGCCGGAGGGCCGCTGGCCGTTGCGGGCGAGCAGATGGGTGATGGTTTCGCGCAAGACCGGTTCGATCGGGCGCGGCGCGTAGCCGAGCTCGGTGCGCGCCTTGCCGATCGAGAGGTCGCTCGCGGCAAGCGCGATGCGCACGCCCTCGGCGGTGCCGTTGGGCGGCCGGCGCGTGATGCGATCCGAGATGGATTCGAGCATGATCGCGGAGAGCTCGGCGATCTTGCCGGGCACGACGACCGGGAACTGCCGGCGGCCGCTCATCGCCGACATCATCCGCAGGATGTTGCCGAGCGGGACGCAGTCGCCGCCGAGGATGTAGCGCTGGCCGATGCGGCCGCGCTCCATGGTCAGCACAAGGCCCATCGCGACGTCGCGGACATCGACGAGATTGACCAGGAAGTTGAGATGCGGCTGCACCTTCTTCTGGAGGAAGTACCACAGCATTGCGGTCGGCGGCGTCAGGTTGTGGTCGGCGGCGCCGATCGGCATGGTCGGCGTGCCGATCACGAGCGGAAAGCCCGCGGCCGCCGCCTTCGCGGCGTGGTGCTCGGCGAGCGACTTCGACCGCGTATAGGCGCCGGGCATCGCATCGGCCGGCTGCAGCGCCTCTTCGGCGGCCACGCCGTTGAGGTCGGAATAGGGGAACAGGATCGATTCCGTCGAGCAGTGCAGGAAGCGCGACACGCCGCGCTTCATCGCCGCGGCAAGCACGATTTCGGTGCCGCGGCAATTGACGTCGTGGAAGTCCTGCTTGTTGGCGACCCACATGCCGGGCAGGCCGGCGAGGTGATAGACCTGATCGACACCGGCGATCGCCGCGTCCACCGCGGTACCGTCCAGCACCGAGCCGTGGATGTGTTCAACGTCTGCGTTCGCCGCGGCCGGCGCACGGACATCGAGAACGCGTACCCGCTGCCCACGGGCGCGGAGCGCTTCTACGAGATGATGTCCGATGAAGCCGCTGCCACCGGTAACCAGTACGAGAGCCATGCAGAAGGTTTACTGTTTCGCTTCTAGAGCTATCGGGTTGAAAGGGAATTGGTCGGAACAGGCGCCAAAATCGCGGCAAGGTCGCGACGGAAGCCCAGTGCAATGAATAATTTCGCCATGACAAACATCGGTCCAAGCAGGAAATGCGCGGGGTGGTCGACCATCGACGGCTGCCGTTCCTCGAAAACCCTGTGGCCCACGATCTGCGCTGCGACGCCAGATCCGATCAGCAGCGCAAAAATCGACCACATCATGACGATCGAGGCCTGATTGCCGATTGCGGTTGCGACCGAAAGCAGCACGGTCATCGCGGCAAGGATGCCGAGTCCGATCCCGGCGTCCAGCATCAGCCAGTAAACCAGCACCGGCAGGGCCGCAACCACGGCCAGGCTCACCTCGATCCCGAAGATGGGAAAACGCACGAGGGTGAGCGGCAGCACGGCGCCGGTGAAGAGCAGGAGGATTCCGACCACGTGCATCGCGCAGTTCCAGGGATCGCGATGATATTCGACGTAATCGGCCAGTTGGCGTTGAAAATAACCAGCCATCTCGGTCTCGTGCAGCATGGGGTCGGGGAAGGGCGAGAACAGGCTATAGCACCTGATAGGGCAGTGCACAAACCGGCTCGCGTGTCGCGCAAAGCATGCCTGTTGCGCTTTCGACAGGCCGCAAAACGGTCGGAACTTCAAAGAGTTCCGTCAGGGGAGGTGATCTCGTTCAGCGCTTCTTGGCGGGCTTTTTCGCCGCAGGCCCAGGCGCCGCAGCTGGATGCGCAGGCGCCTCCTCCGGCACCTTGGCATAGGTCAGGATTTGCAACTGACCGTTGACCGCCGAGGTCGGCTTGGCCCGGTCGAGAAACTGCTCCTCGCCGAGGCCGATCGGATGCAGCCGCTTGGTCGAGATCTTGAACGTGTTCACCAGGACGTCACGGATCGCATCGGCGCGTCGCTGGCTCAGGATCGCATTGGCCTCGCGCGTTTTCGCATTGGATTCGACATGGCCGACGATCAGGAACGTGTACGGCAGCAGCGAGGAGTTAACCAGCGCGTCCGCGATGCGGCCGACGGTCTGATAGGACGCCGGCTGGATGATCGGCGTGTCGGCGTCGAACTGGATCTGCGCGTTGAAGGCGGGCAGGTTGGCGAGATCAGGCGCGATCAGCGGCCGGTTCACCGGACCCGGATCGTTCTTGATCCTGGCCTTGGCGCGCTCCATCACCTGTTGCTTCAGCGCGGGAAGGTCGACTTCGGCGGCCTGTTCGAAATGGTTCAGCTTGGCGACGATGTCGTCACGGGTCGGCGCCGCCGTCTGCGCGCTTGCTGCGCCCGCGAGCAGGGCCAGGACCACGACCAGCGTGATGGCGATTCCGTTCGCGCGCATCACCGATACCCCGCGTCGTCGACGGCCTTCAGGCAGTTGTTGCTGATGCCCTTGGGCGTCGAGACCAGGCAGGGGATCGACTTGCTGGTCTCCTTGGTCGAGCCGCCGCAGACCTTGACGATCTCGCGCTGGCAGGCGTTCGCCACCGTGACGCGCGCGGCGACGCGCTTCTGGATGGCATCGAAGGCGCCGAGATAGTCGCTCTGGCATTGCTGCGAGAGCACGTCGCGGTTGCGGGACAGGCACTCTTTCAGCCGGGTCGAGTCCGGGTTGACGCCGCGGCAATTGGCGACGATTTCCGCGCCGCAGCTCTTGGCCAGGAGCCCGATCGAATCGCCAAAGCTCATGGTCTCCGCCGCCGCTAGCGACGGCATAACCAATGCCAGCAAGATCAGTGTGATGGAGCCCCGGACCATGGGCGCATCTGATACGGGGAAGTTCGCGATGGTCAAGGGCTGTTCGGGCGAGAACCGTCGAACGTCCGGCCAGTGCGGCGAACAGTCCTCACTCGGCCTCAGGGAGGGGCGGCCATTCGATCAGGGCGACCGTGTGTTTCCTGAGGTCGTCGGCCACAGCAGGGTCGGCCTTGAGCTCGTCCAGCGTCCTCGGTGGGGGAAGCTGGCGGCCGTCCGCGCTCAGCTCCTGCGCATAAAATGCGAGCGCCTCGGGCGCACTCTCCAGGGCCTCGTCGACGTCGTCGCCGCCGGAAATGCAGCCCGGCAGGTCGGGAAACCACAAGCTGACGGCGTCGTCCGGGCCTGTGTCCTCGATGATGGCGACGTACTGAGGCATACCAGGCCTCACGCCCGCTGCACGAAGCTATCCACGACCTTCTTCTCGCCGGCCTTGTCGAAGGCGATGGTGAGCTTGTTGCCGTCAATCTTGGTGACGCGGCCGTAGCCGAATTTCTGGTGGAAGACGCGGTCGGAGAGGGAAAATTCCGAGGTGGTGCCGGTGGATTTGGCGACCAGCTCGCCCTCGATCGTCATCGGCCCGCGGCGGCGTGAGGAGAAGCTGCCGAAATCCGGGCCGGATGAGGAGGAGAACGACGAGGCCTGTTCCTCGAAGCCGCCTTGGCCGCCGCCACTGCGGCCGCCGCCCCGGTTGCGGTTGGCCTGGGCGCGCTGCCAGCCCGGGGTCGAATAGGTGGAACCGAACGCCTCCATGTCGTCGAAACGCGAGGCGCCGTAGCCGCCGGTGCCGCCCCAGGCCGAGCCGCCCTTGGATTCCGTGATCTCGACATTGGCGGACGGCAATTCGTCGAGGAAGCGCGACGGGATCGTGGTCGACCAGGTGCCATGGATCCGTCGGTTGGTCGCAAAGTAGATCTTTGCGCGGCGCCTCGCGCGGGTCAGGCCGACATGGCCGAGCCGGCGCTCTTCCTCGAGGCCGGCGCGGCCCTGTTCGTCCAGCGTGCGCTGGCTCGGGAACAGGCCTTCCTCCCAGCCGGGCAGGAACACGTTGTCGAATTCGAGACCCTTGGCGGAATGCAGCGTCATCAGCGACACCGCGTCTTCCTCGGCGCCGCCGTCGCGATCCATCACCAGCGAGATGTGCTCCAAGAACCCCTGCAGGTTCTCGAACTCCTCCATCGAGCGCACCAGCTCTTTCAGGTTCTCCAGCCGGCCCGCGGCATCCGCCGAGCGGTCCTTCTGCCACATCTCGGTATAGCCGCTCTCGTCGAGCACGATCTGGGCGAGATCGGTGTGCGCGGTGACCTCGCGCTGGGCACGCCAGCGGTCGAACTGGGCGACGACGTCGCGCAAGCTTCCGCGCGCCTTCGGCTTCAGCTCGTCGGTCTCGACCACCGCGCGCGCCGCTTCGAACAGCGGGATGCGGCGCTTGCGGGCGTGGTCGTGCAGCATCTGCACGGTGGCGTCGCCAAGGCCGCGCTTGGGCACGTTGACGATGCGCTCGAAGGCGAGATCGTCGGCCGGTGAATTGATCACGCGCAGATAAGCCAGCGCGTCGCGGATTTCGGCGCGCTCGTAGAAGCGCGGGCCGCCGATCACGCGATAGGGCAGGCCGAGCGTGACGAAACGGTCTTCGAATTCGCGCATCTGGTAGGAGGCGCGCACCAGGATCGCTATCTCGTTGAGCTTGTCGCCCTGGCGCTGGATCTGCTCGATCTCCTCGCCGATGCCGCGGGCTTCCTCTTCGGAATCCCACGAGCCCGTCACCGTGACCTTCTCGCCGTCATGATCCTCGGTGCGCAGCGTCTTGCCGAGCCGGCCTTCGTTGTGCGCGATCAGGTGCGAGGCGGCGGCGAGGATGTGGCCGGTCGAGCGGTAATTGCGCTCGAGGCGAATGACCTTGGCGCCGGGGAAATCGTGGTCGAAGCGCAGGATGTTGTCGACCTCGGCGCCGCGCCAGCCATAGATCGACTGGTCGTCGTCGCCGACGCAGCAGATGTTTTTGACGTGGGGCGTCTGCTCGCTTGTCCCGCTTGCGGGGGCGCGACGAGCTTCGCTCGCGCTGAGAGCGTCGGGGTGAGGGGCTGTCTCCACGAGTTCAGTCTGCGGAGAGTCCTCCTCACCCGCGTCGCCTTGCGATGCGACCTCTCCCCGCACGCGGGGAGAGCTGAAGGAGGGAGACGCCGGCGCCTGCGACAGCAGCCGCAGCCACAGATATTGCGCGACGTTGGTGTCCTGATATTCGTCGACCAGGATGAATTTGAAGCGCTGCTGGTATTGCCGCAGGATGTCCGGATGCTCGCGGAAGATCCGGATGTCCTCGAGCAGCAGATCGCCGAAATCGGCGGCGTTCAGGATCTTCAGCCGCTCCTGGTAGCTCGCATAGAGCTTGCCGCCCTTGCCGTTGGCGAACACGGCGGCTTCGCCTGACGGCACCTGCGACGGCGTCAGGCCGCGGTTCTTCCAGCCGTCGATCAGGCCGGCCAGCATGCGTGCCGGCCAGCGCTTGTCGTCGATGTTGTCGGCCTGCAGCAGCTGCTTGAGCAGCCGCACCTGGTCATCGGTGTCGAGCACCGTGAAGTTCGACTTGAGCTGCGCCAGCTCGGCATGGGTGCGCAGGATGCGGCCGCCGATGGAGTGGAAGGTGCCGAGCCACGGCATGCCTTCG
This sequence comes from Bradyrhizobium sp. LA6.8, assembly GCF_040547935.1. NCBI lineage: Bacteria > Pseudomonadati > Pseudomonadota > Alphaproteobacteria > Hyphomicrobiales > Nitrobacteraceae > Bradyrhizobium > Bradyrhizobium sp. LA6.8. Next base: position 135,206 of record NZ_JBEPQQ010000004.1, on the reverse strand, counting down.
ACCGCATGGCCGAGCATCTGGCCGAGCCGATGCTTCATCTCGCGTGCGGCCTTGTTGGTGAAGGTCACCGACAGGATCTCGGCGGGGCGGGCGCGGCCCTGGCTGAGGATATGGGCGATGCGCGTGGTCAGCACGCGCGTCTTGCCGGTGCCGGCGCCGGCCAGCACCAGGACCGGGCCGTCCAGCGTCTCCACGGCGTCGCGCTGCTCGGGATTGAGCCCGGACAGGTATTTCGGGCCCACGGAGGCGCGCGCACGCGCGGCGATGCCGCCGGCTGCGGGCTGATGGTCGGGTACGCTGGTGATTTTGCTCGGGTCGGTCATGCGAATCATTGGCCCCACGATGGCACCGCGGGGTGGTGGAAGGGAGCCTTCTTAACAGGGATTGGTCCCTATATGGGGCGCCGGGGCGAGGTTTTCCACGTGCGCGGCGGGCCGATTTGTTCCCTCGGCGAGGGCGAATTTCCAGCTTGCGTGGGCCGGAACCATCGTTCCCGCGTCGAGATTGTCTGGACAGGTGGCGCGGCCAGCCGCGCCGACGCAGACAGACATCAAGACGAGGGTTTGACCATGCTAGGCTGGGTTGTGACGTTTCTGGTTATCGCACTGATCGCCGGCATCCTGGGCTTCGGCGGCATCGCCGGCGCCTCGATCGAGATCGCCAAGATCATCTTCTTCATCGCGGTCGTGCTGTTCCTGGTCTCGGCCGTGGTGGGCCTTGCCCGCGGCCGCAACAGGATATAGCGCGGTCTGATGGGTGCATGATCTTACCGGAAAACCGCTTCACACTCTTTCGGATCAGATCATGCACTACCGCTTCGAGGGCATCGCCACGTTCCGGCCGATGCCCTCGGGCCGCGGCACGGCGCCGTGAGCGCCCACGACCGCTGCAATGCGCTGCCGGATATCGGGCGGAAAGGCCGCCACCTTTCGCGAGCCCATGTCGATGTGGAGCGACATGTTTTCGGAGGTCGCCGACAGCCAGCCTTCGGTCGCATGCCGCAACTCCTGGAACGTATGCAGCCGCTTGTCGTCGGCTTCGAGCAGCCAGACCGACACCTGCACGGGATCGCCGAGGTGGATTTCGCGCAGATACCGCACATGGCATTCGGCAGTGAAGGTCGAGCCGCCTCGCTCCTTCATGTAGCCCGGCCCGATTCCGAGCTGTAACCACATCTGGTCGATCGCGCGGTCGAACATCACGTTGTAATAGGCCATGTTGAGATGGCCGTTATAGTCGATCCATTGCGGCTCGATCTGCATGATCGACGAGCGGAACGGCTCGGCAGCGGCGGTCTCCAGCATGTGTCTTTCCTGCTATGCGCGCGGTCGCTTGACTTGACCGGTCAGATGTCCTTTGCCACGGTTCTTCTGTCGGGAGGAATGTCCGTGGGTACGACCATCACCAATAATCCGCCGCGGGTCGAGCCGAAAGCCCTCGCAAGCGCGCTGGAGCAGCTTGCCGCACGGTTCGGCAACCGCCTCATCACCTCGCAGGCCGTTCGCGAGCAGCACGGCCATACCACCACGTGGATCACCAACCAGCCGCCGGACGGCGTGGTGATGGCGCAGGAGACCGCCGACATCCAGGACGTGGTGCGGATCTGCGCCAAGAACCGCGTGCCCGTCATCGCCTTCGGCACCGGCACCTCGCTCGAGGGCCAGGTCAATGCGCCGGCCGGCGGCATCTCGATCGACCTGCGCGACATGAACAAGGTGCTCGCGGTGCATGCCGAGGACCTCGACTGCGTGATCCAGCCCGGCGTGACCCGCAAGGCGCTGAACGAGCATCTGCGCGACCAGGGCCTGTTCTTCCCCATCGATCCCGGCGCGGACGCTTCGCTCGGCGGCATGGCCTCGACCCGCGCCTCCGGCACCAACGCGGTGCGCTACGGCACCATGCGCGATAGCGTGCTCGCGCTGAAGGTCGTGCGTGGCGACGGCGAGATCATCACCACAGGCACGCGCGCCAAGAAATCATCGGCAGGCTACGACCTGACGCATCTGTTCGTCGGCGCCGAAGGTACGCTCGGCATCATCTCCGAGCTGACCATTCGCCTGCGCGGCATCCCTGACACGATCGCGGCCGGCGCGGTGTCGTTCGAGACCGTGCACGGGGCATGTCAGGCGGTGATCCTGGCGATCCAGACCGGCATTCCCGTGGCGCGCATCGAGCTGCTCAACGCCGCGCAGGTGAAGGCCTGCAACGCCTATTCGAAGCTGACGCTGCCGGAAACGCCGCTGCTGCTGATGGAATTCCATGGCAGCGAGGTCGAGGTCGGCGAGCAGTCCAAGGCCTTCGGCGAGATCGCAAAAGATTGCGGCGGCGGCGATTTCTCCTGGACCACCAAGCCGGAAGATCGCACCAAGCTGTGGCAGGCGCGGCACGACGCCTATTGGTCGGTGAAGGCGCTGCGTCCCGGCGACAGCATCGGCGTGGTTGCAACCGACGTTTGCGTGCCGATCTCGCGGCTTGCCGATTGCGTCGGCGAGACCGAGGAAGACCTCAAGCGCCTCAACCTGCTGTCGCCGATCGTCGGCCATGTCGGGGACGGCAATTTCCACTGCTCGCTGGTCTGCGACACCAACGATGCCGACGAGATGGCGCGCGGTGAGGAGTTCATGCATCGCCTGGTCGAGCGCGCGCAGGCGATGGACGGCACCTGCACCGGTGAGCACGGCATCGGCCAGGGCAAGCAGAAATATCTCAAGGCGGAACTCGGCCCCGAAGCGCTCGACGCGATGCGGGCGCTCAAGCAGGCGCTCGATCCGCTGAATATCTTCAATCCCGGCAAGATCGTGCCGGAGGCGTAGCGCGCGGCCGGCTGCGTCGCGGTCGCGGAACTTTCGGCAGTCAGGCCGGTTCCAATTCCCGTCAATTTCCGCTGCCTCAATGGCACGGCTCTGCGGGAGGATGCGATGTTGCGACCTGTCATTGGAATTGCCGTGATGGCGCTTGCCTGCATGCTGGCGGGCACGGCTCTGGGCAAGGGCGGGCACGGTGGCGGCCATGGTGGTGGGCACGGAGGCGGGCATGGCGGTGGCCATCACGGCGGCGGTCATCATGGTGGTGGTCATCATGGAGGCGGCCATTTTGGTGGTCATGGCTTCGGGCACGCGCATGGCGGCGGGCATCATGGCGGGCCCCGCTTCGCAACGGGAGCCCGACATCGCGGCCCGAACTTCGGCCAGATCCGCAATGCGGCCGTCCGTCCTGCGAATTTTCGCAACGCCCTCAACGTGCATTCCAGCGCCTTCCGCAACGGCCGTCTGATCAGCAATCCGGCCGCGCGAGCCCAGATCGCGGCGGCGGCCGCGCTCGCCGGCTGGCACGGCGCCAGCAGCGGGTGGTGGCAACATGCGGGCGGCGGTTATGGCTGGGTCGGACCGCTGTTCTGGCCGTTCGCCTACAACGATCTCTACGACTACACGATCTGGGGCGACGGTCTCGGCTTCTGGGGCTACGGCTATCCGGACATCTATGCCGGCATCTTCGGGCCCTACGGCTATGACGGTCTCTCGGCCTATCTGCCGCAGCGGCCGGTGGGACGGCGCCAGGCGCGCGGCGTCCCGCTGGATCGGCTCTGCGGCAGCGACCGCCGCGAAATCGTCGGTCTGCCGATCGACCAGATCGCCGCCGCGGTGCAGCCGACCGAGGCGCAAGGCGCAAGCCTCGACGAACTCGGCAATGCCTCGATCCAGGCGTCCGAGATGATCCGCGCGTCCTGCCCGTCGCAGGTCGCGGCGACAGCGCCAGGTCGGCTGACGGCGATGCAGCAGCGCATCGAGGCGATGGAGAAAGCCGTCGATCTCGTTCAGCCCGCCCTCGATCGATTCTACGGCTCGCTCACCGACGAGCAGAAGGCGCGCTTCAATGCGCTGGCCGAGGATCAGCGTCGTGCGACGGCTTCCAGCAACACCGGGGGATCGCTGGTCCAGAATTGCGCGACGCCTGCTGCGCTCGATTGGCCCAGCACTGACATCGAGGCGAGGCTTCATCCCAACGACACCCAGCGTGCTGCGCTACAGGTGCTCCAGGATACCAGCGCCAAGGTCAGCGCATCGCTCAAGGCGGCCTGCGAGCCCAGCGACGTGATGACGCCGCCGACGCGAATGGCCGCGGTTCGCAAGCGGCTCGACACGATGCTCGACGGCGTCAAGTCGGTTCGCGCGGCGCTGGAGGATTTCTACGCCACGCTGAATGACGAGCAGAAGGCGCAGTTCGAGGCCATCGGACCACGTCGGACGTCCTGACTGCATATCGATAATACGTGGCGGAAAAATCGCCTCGCCGATCTCGATCGGCCTCTCTATGCTGGGCGAGGCGGGAGCGCGGAACTACGGCGGCTGGAAGACCATTGGTGACGGGGCGATGAAGTGGTTCGCGAAGCAGAAGCCGGCGGACATCTGGGACGAGACGATCGAAGGACCGCTCGGCGACATCGAGGCCGCCGAGCGCATCCGCGCGATTTGTGACGCCGCAGCCGCGAGCGCGGCCGGTTCGGCGCGCAACGACACGCGCGAAGGTGAGCGCTATGAACGCGCGGCCAAGGTGGCGATGGAAATCGCGATGAAGATCTCGGATGGATTGATGCGCGACGCCGCCGTCCATCGCATCGTCGATCTCTGCATGACAGCGAACGACCTCAAGACCGCGCAGATCCTGTTTCGCGCGATCCATGCCAGCTGGATCCGTGAGGCGATACAGCGGGATCATCCGACCCTGGCCTAGAGGCGTGTACTCGTAAATCCGGTGTGCCCGGCAACGAGCCAAGTGCCATCGAGCTCTCCGGGCGTCATCGAAGCTGGTGACAAGAAGGCGAATTCCCGCTCACCGGTGGAATTGATCCTCTGCCGGGGTTAGATGGCCGCCTCGGTCTGCGCGTCGAAAACATGAAGCCTGGAAGGCCGCATGGCAACGCGCAGCCTGTCGCCCACCCTCACCCTCGCGGTCGGCTCGACGCTCGCCACCATGATACTCTCGCCGACCTTCATATCGAGCAGGATTTCCGAGCCGAGTTGCTCGACCACCTCAATCACAGCATCGAAGCATGAGTGGCCGAGATCAGCGCTACCCGCCACGGTAAGGTCCTCCGGCCGCACGCCGAGCATGACCTCGCGTCCGATATGGCCGCGCAGCCGCTGCGCGGTCTCGTCCGGCAGCTTGATGCGCAGGCCGGAGTTCTCGGCAATCAGCGATCCGTTCGCCTCGGTCACCGTAACGGCGGCGAAATTCATGGCCGGGGAGCCGATGAAGCCGGCGACGAACTTGTTGGCGGGCTGATTGTACAGTTCGAGCGGCTCCCCCACTTGCTGGACCACGCCGTCTTTCATGACGACGACCCGGTCACCCAGCGTCATGGCCTCGACCTGATCGTGGGTAACGTAAATGGCGGTGGTGCCGAGACGGAGATGCAGTTTCTTGAGCTCAACGCGCATCTGTACCCGCAGCTTGGCATCGAGGTTCGACAGCGGCTCGTCGAACAGGAACACGCGGGGGTGACGCACAATGGCACGACCCAACGCCACGCGCTGGCGCTGGCCGCCGGACAGCTGGCGCGGCTTGCGCGTTAGCAATTCACCGATGCCGAGGATGTCGGCCGCCTCCCGCACGCGCTTGTCAATCTCGGGCTTTTCGAATTTGCGCATCTTCAGGCCAAACGCCATGTTGTCGTGCACGCTCATGTGCGGGTACAGGGCGTAGTTCTGGAACACCATGGCGATGTCGCGGTCCATCGGCGCCAATTCATTGACCACGTTTCCGTCGATGGAAATGTCGCCGGAACTGATCGCTTCAAGCCCGGCGATCATTCTCAGCGTCGTGGTCTTGCCGCAGCCGGACGGTCCGACGAACACCACGAACTCCTTGTCGCGGATCTGCAGATTGACGTCTTTGACAGCGTGCACGCTGTCGTAGAACTTGTTGATCCCCTTGAGGACGACCTGGCCCATTCGCTCCACCCGCCTTCCGCATGCCCACTTTCCTGATGATCCGGGGTGCTGTCAGCCCTTCACCGATCCAGTCAGTCCTGCGACGTAGTGCTCGACGAAAAACGAATAGGCGATAGCAACCGGGATCGATCCGAGCAGGGCGCCAGCCATCAGCGGTCCCCAGAAGAATACATCGCCGCGGATCAGCTCCGATGTGACGCCGACCGGCACGGTCTTCTGTCCAGGCGAGGACAGGAAGACAAGTGCGTAGATGAACTCGTTCCACGACAGGGTGAAAGCGAAGATGCCGGCCGAGAGGATGCCCGGGATCGCCACCGGGATGACGATGTAGAGCATGGCCTGCCAGCGCGAGGCGCCGTCAATGCGCGCGCATTCCTCGAGCTCCTTGGGCACCGCCTTGAAGTAGCCCATCATGAGCCAGGTGCAGAACGGAATGAGAAAGGTCGGATAGGTCAGGATCAATGACCAGGGCGTGTCACCCAGCCGATAGTTGCGGATGATCTCTGCCAGCGGAATGAAGAGCAGCGTTTGAGGCACCAGATAGGTGATGAAGATGCCGGTGCCCAGGCTGCCTGCAAATGGAAAGTTCAGCCGCGAGAGAGCATAGCCGGCAAACACGCCGCACACGAGCGAGATGGCGGTTGACGCGAGCGCGATGAACGTCGTGTTCCACAGCCACGATGCAAACAGCGTCTCCTCGAACAGGTACCTGACATGGTCCCAGGTCGGGTTCCAGGTCCAGAACGGATTGTAGTTGATCGAATTCCAGGGTCGGTAAAGCTCGCCGTCCGGCCGCACCGAAGTGATCACCATCCAGTAGAACGGGAACAGCAGGAAAAGCAGGAACATCGCCATGGGGACGTAGAAGAACGCCCACTTTCGCCACCTTGCGCCCTCGATCATGGCTCAGCGGACCTCCACGCGGCGGATGTAGAGAAGTTGGATGATAACGACCAGAAACAGGACCGGAAACATGGCGAGCGAGATGGCAGCGCCCTCGCTTAGGAGGCCGGTGCCGATGCCGATCTGATAGGCGTAGGTGGCGAACAGGTGCGTTGCATTGGCTGGTCCGCCGCCTGTCATCACATAGACGATCTGGAAGTCGGCGAACGTCTGAATCACCGAGAACAGCACCACGACCATGGTCACGGGCAGCAGCAGGGGCCAGGTGATGTGCCAGAACCGCTGCCACGGCCTGGCACCGTCTATGGCGGCGGCCTCGCTAAGTTCGGGACTGATGGTCTGCAGGCCGGCGAGCAGGCTGATGGCGAAGAATGGCACTCCGCGCCAGATGTTGACGATGATGATCGAGATCATGGCGAGGTCTGGATCGCCAAGCCAATTGATCCGACCGCTGATCAAACCGAGATGGTAGAGGAGCCAATTGAGGACGCTAAATGTCGGGTCGAACATCCACTTCCAGGCGAAAGTCGAGAGCACGGTCGGGATGATGAAGGGCAGCAGGATGAAAGCACGGGTGAAAGCCTTGCCGCGGAAATTCCGGTTGAGCAGCATGGCCAGCCACAGCCCGAGCGCCAGCTTGAAGACGGTGGTTACGCCCGTATAAAGAAACGTGTTGTAGACGGAGGTGCGAAAGATCCCGTCATTGAAGATCTTGTAGAAGTTGGCGAGGCCGACGAACTCGCCTGGAACGCCGACGCGCGAGTTGGTCACCGACAACAAGATGCCGCGCAAGAACGGATAGGCGATGAACGTACCGAGCAGCGCCAGGGTCGGCACCAGCAGCACGAATGCGAGCCAACGCTCGTCCTCAAGCAGCCGGATTCTGGGCCGCGGCGCCTGCGGCATGTAGACTTGGGTCTCGGCGATCGCCATCTCGCTTCACCTCTAAGCGCACGCCAACAGACGCGTCATGCGAAACTTTGATCGCGCCGCCTCACAGAGAGACGGCGCACCGTACAAGTCCGAGACGCGGGGCGCGCGGCAGCCACTTCGCAGCCGTGCGACGTGCTGCGCACGTACTTTCAAGAATAGACCTTCTTGAGTTCGACTTCCGCCCATTTCACGGAATCCTCCGCCGGAGCGCCCTGGATCGCTTTGGCGTACATATCTGTGATGATGTATTTGGTGAGCACTTCGGCAGCCTTCTTGCCTGATGAGGGCAGAGGGTACCCGGGCGTCTGACCCAGGAGGCCGGCGATCTTGAAGGGCGCCATGACCTTGTCCTCTTCCCACAACTTGTGTTTCTCCCATTCGTGGGTCGGCGGTGTCGCGAAACCTTTCTGGGAGACGAACCACGGCTCGTAGTTCGCCTTGGTATGGACCCACTTCAACAACGCCTTCGCACCGTCCTGATTCTTCGAATAGTTCGGAATGACGTGAGAGAAGTAGGTGTGCATGGCGAATTGGCCGGCCGGGCCTTTGGGCAACGGCGAGTGCTGGATGTCGGTCTTCAGCTGTGCGCCTTTTTCAGTAATATATTTGTCGGGGTTGCGCAGCGATTCGATGTAGATCGAAGCGCCGTTGAGGGTGGCGCAGATGGTTTGCGACAGGAACGCACGGTTGTTGTTGGTGTCATCCCAGGCAAGCCCGCCCTCGTCGTGGGCTTCCTTCCAGAAAGCCGTCATGAACTTGACGGACTCGATGACCTCTTTCTTGTTGATGTTGACAGTCTTGCCGTCCTTCTCGACCTCGGTGCCGCCCCACGACCACATGTACGGGTAACTGAACGTCGGCGCGTCACCGAACGTGTGGCCGAGCGTCTGACCGATCGGCCGGCCCTGGGCCTTGAGCTTCTTGCCAACCTCGCGATACTTCTCCCAAGTGTCCGGGAAGGTCGATGAGCCGATCTCATCGAACCAGGATTTTCGGTAGGCGATCATGGCGCCGACGATGGTCCACGGCAAAGAGATCCATTTTTGGCCGTCGGCGGAGTTGGACTTGCACAGATCATAATAGCCATCTTCGGCCTCGCTCACACGACCTGCGATGTCGGACAGGTCGATGACGCTCTCCGAATAGATCTGCGGGTGGTTATTGAAGAGCATGATGATGTCGGGACCTGAGCCCGACTGGATCGCCGAGGTGATGCGCGGCTGCAGGTCGTTGCCATTCACAGTCTCAAGATTGATCTTGATTCCCAGCGCCTTCTCGGCAGCAGGCAGCAGCTCCTTGCGCAATAGCTGATCGGAAGCTGGCACGAAGTCATTCCAACGCAGCCAGTGTACCGTGGTGCCCTGTGCAAAAACGGGAGCCCTGCCAGTGGCCAGGATGCCGGCCATGCCGCCCACAAGCGCCGTGCCGCCCTTGAGGATGTTACGTCGGGTTACCGTCGTCATGCATTCCTCCCTCGGTGTGTCTGAGCTAATATCCTTTGGCCAGTCTAACGCCGGCCTGGAGTGCCTTTCAGTCTATCGCGCCTCCGTGGCCCAACGCATGCGCCCGCGACAACGTCCGCAATGTATTGGCTCGATGATCATTTGGTGGCGTTCCACTTGCAGCGCCGGGGTGGCGAGTTCGCCGCGAACCAGGGGGCGTTCTTCGCGGAGCAGCGGCGCGATTGCATCGCACCCAATCGTAACGGCGATACGATCGGCGGCCTGGATCATGTCGGCGCTGCAGCCAGCGCTTGAACCCTACCGTCATAACGATCCCTCCCGCGCAGCGACGGTATAGCCGCGGCCAAGCGGGTTTTCCCCGTCTTATATGAAGTTCGGTACCGGAAGCTGGCGCGACATCATTGTCGCCCGTCGCAGCAGGAAATCAAGTGCTAGCTTTGACGCGGCGGCCATGGTCTTACTCCGCGAACTGGCCGGCGACCAAAAGTATCGCTCCCTTTGGGGCGGCGGACCGAGTGAAGGCGGTGGTTATTTCGCCAGCTTGCGCACGGCTTCATCGACGCTGTGGAAGACGTGTTCGCGGGGCAGGGCGTCGAACAGTCTGAAACGTTCGAACGCGTTCTGCGCGCGCACCGATTCCAGCCGCGCCAGTGCGACGGTGACGCCCTGTTCGCTGCACGCCTTGAAGACGTCGAGCAGGATCTGCGCGGCGGTGAAGTCGATCTCGACCATGCCGCTCGCCTCCAGCACCAGCAGTTGCGGCGTCGAGGTGCCGAGCACTTTGGCCACGTCGCTGCGAAAACCCGGCGCGTTGAGGAAGGACAGCGGCGCCTGGAGCCCGATCACGGCGACGCCGGCGATGCGCTCGCCGGTGATGTGCGGATGCGCCGGCCACCAGATCGTGGTGCCCGGCACGCGCTCGAACTCGACGAGCCGCGCGCGCGTCGTGCTCCAGATGCCGTGCAGCAGCGACAGCACGATGCCGAGGAAGGCGCCCTGCTGGATCGGCAGCACGATGATCAGCGCGGCAGTGGCGACGATCAACAGGAACTCGCTGAACGATTGCCGGTAGATCATGGTGATCTGCTTCACCCGGATGATCCGCAGCGCCACGAACAGCAGGATGCCGCCGAGCGCGGCGTCCGGAACGTGCTGCAGCAGCCCCGTCCCGAACGCGAGCAGCGCCAGCACGATTGCCCCGGCCGCAAGGCCCGCGAGCTGCGATTGTCCGCCGGTCTCGGCGACGATCCCGGTTCGCGGCGGGCTGGCATTGACCGGAAACGCACCGAACAGGCCGGACAGCACGCTGCCGGCGCCTGCACCGAGGAAGTCGCGGTCGACATCGGCGGGCTTGTCGGGATCGGACGGGAACGACCGCGTCGTCGCGGCGGTCTGCACCATCACCACGACCGTGATGACGAAGGCGAGCGGCACCAGGCGCACCCACAGCTCCGGCGCAAGGTCAGGCAAGGTCGGCCGCGGCAGCGTGCCCGGCACCGCGCCGACGACGCTGACGCCCTTGCTTTCGAGGCCGAGCGCGATTGTGGCCAGCGTCGCGGCGACGAGCCCGATCAGTGCACCCGGAATTTTCGCGCTGATCCTCTCGGCGATGAAGACCACGGCGAGCACACCAAGCCCGATGCAGAGCGTAAAGGGGTCGGTGCGGCCGAGTTCGGTCGCGAGCACGCCGATGCGGTCGAGCGTCGGCCCGCTCGGTGACGGAAGCCCGAGCACGCCCGGCAATTGCGACACGATGATGTGGACGGAAATGCCGGCGAGGAAGCCGACCATGACCGGCACGGACAAAAGATTGGCGATGCCGCCGAGGCGGAAAGCGCCGCTGGCCAGCATCATCGCGCCGACCATCAGCGCCAGCGCGATCGCAAGCCCCTGATACTCAGGCGAGCCGGTGGCAGCGAGCGCGGCAAGTCCGCCGGCGAAGATCGGCGTGATCGTGGAATCCGCGCCGCAGGACAGGAAGCGGTTGCCGCCGAGCAGCGCGAAACCGAGCGAGCCCGCCATGAACGCGAAGAAGCCGATCTGCGGCGCAAAACCGCCGAGCCGCGCCGTGGCCATCTGCTCGGGGATCGCAATCGCCGCCAGCGTCAGGCCCGCCATGAGGTCGCCGGGCAGGGCATAGGACGCGAGTGACCGGAACAGCGGCCATGAGCTCTTGGCGGGCGCGTCGTGCGGCATCGATATGGAATCCCCGGAAAGACTGGCGTCGCTCAGACTACAGCATTTCGCCAATGTCCACGATCTGCGTGTCCCGGACGCGGCGCAGCACGCAGTGCTGCGCCGCAGAGCCGGGACCCATCGTGCTACGCCGATTGCTGCCGCGTGGGCTCCGGCTCTGCAGCGCTCCGCACCGGACGATGCTTCGCATCGCCGGAAGCGCTGCGCTGCGTCCGGGGCACGAGAGTTGCTGGCCGCTCACCATCGACAGAAATGTCCGCAGGCACGGCCTGCGGACATCCATTCGCTTGGTGAACTGGGGCTCAGTACCTGCCGCGATTGTAGTCGCCGCGTCCGTAGCCGCCTCCGCCACGACCGCCCATGCCGAGACCAATCCCGACACCGATTCCGACGCCCACGGCTTCAGGCGGCAAGCCAGGGGGTGGCGCGCGCTCGTAGATCACTTCGTCGGGCGGAGGCCGGCGCGACTTCGGCGGCGTCTCGACCACTTTTCGCTTCGGTGGGGTGTCGTCGACGCGCTTCTTGATGACGGGCGCCACCGCCGGATTGACCGGCGTTGCCGGTGTCGACGGCGCCGAGCACGGGCAGGTGGGGGCCATTGCGACCGCGACCGGAGCAGGGGCCGCTGCGGCCGCGACGGGTAACGCATAGTTGCGGTTCTGCACGCGGAGCAGCAGTCGGCGCGCGGTGGCGGCGAGGTCGCTATTGTCCCAATTGGCCAGATAGGCCTCGAACGAGGCGCGGGTGTTGATCGCGGTCGCGCGCTCCCAGGCCAGCATCTGTCGCCGACGCTCCAGGATCGTGCGCAGGCGCGGTGTAAAGGACGACTGCGCGTACAATTCGACATAGGCCTGATACGCCGGCACGGTGTCGTCCGCGATCACGAGCTCATAGGCGGCCCTGGCGTCCTTGCCCTGCAAATCCCTGCGCCAGTCCTCGACACCGCGCGTGCCGCTGGCGAGCGCCATCGACGATGCGCCCGGAAGGGACGGTTGCTGACCGCTGCTGTCGCCGAAGAACTTGAAGTCGGTCGTCAGCGACGAGCTCTCCCACGGGATCTGCCGCCCGTCGGTTGATTGCGCCACGGCGATGCGGATGCGCTTGAACACTTCCTCGATCGGCAGGTTCGGTTGTTTTGCGACGGTCAGCGCGGCCGTGGTGTAGGGGCTGTCGATGCCGGAGCCGTCCTCGGCTTCGGCGCCGGGCGAGGTCGAATAGGAGATGAAGGAGCCGGGTGCGCCGGCCTTGGTGTCGACGATCGCAAGCCCGTGGCCGGCGCCGCTGAGCGCAGGGAACGGATTGTTGCGGCAGGCGTCGAGCATGAAGATGCGTGCCCGCGTCGGCAGCGCGCCGAGCGTGTTGAGCAGATCGTTCAGTCGCACGCCCTGGAGCGGAATGTCGGCCTCGCGCTTGGGATCGAGATCGACCGGCACCAGATAGTTCTCGCCGTCGATCTGGAGGCCGTGGCCGGCATAGAACACCAGTGCGACGGTGTCGGCGCCGCTGGCGCTGACCTTGCCGGCGAAATCGGAGATCGCAACGCGCATCTCGTTCTGCGCCAAATTGGCCGCCGTGGTGACGGTGAAGCCGGCATTGCCGAGCAGCTCCGTCATGCCCTTGGCGTCGTTGGCGGCGTTGGGCAGCTCCGGCACCGTGCGATAGGCCGATTGGCCGATCACCAGTGCGAGCCGCGCCTCGGCGTCGGCGTCGGTCGGCGTCATCAATTGCGCGAGCGCGACAAGGCTGGAGGCAAGAAACAAATTGCGAAGGACTGGACGGCGCATGGTGTCACCTCCATCGGCAATGCGCGCGATGATGTCACCTTTTCTAGGTCGCGGCCACGTGTCTGTCTGTGCACTGGATCACGCAGCAAGCTGCGGCAAAATGGGGCAGGGCGTCTGCCGGAGCCGCCGGGTATCGCTCCGGCAGCATCCATGTGAATTGCGCATTGATCCATGCACCAATTGGATTGATCCCCGCTGTTGCGCGAAGCGTCCTGTCGCACATCGGCCACCAGGCCGATCCGATCGAGAATCCCGGACAAACATGGTTGTTTTGACGGCGCCGATGACGTCGATGTTCGCAACACGCCGCTTTGCGACGGCCGGCCGCAACCCTTGCCTGCCCCGTCGCTTTGGCCATACAGTCCGCGCAACAGGCCGCGGCAGCGATCTCGGCCGTAAACAAGAATATTCGGGGAGAGACCGCGCCATGACCATCGTGCCCGTGAGCCGTCGCACGTTCATCAAGTCGTCGACGGCGGTCACCGCCGGCCTCGTTCTCTCTCCTGCCATCATCGGTCGCGCCGAAGCGGCGACGCTGAAGCTGAAATGCTCCTCCTCGCTGCCGAACGATCCGAAATACGCCAACGGCCGCGTCTACTATGACAACCTCGTCAAGAACCTGAAGGGCAACGGGCTCGGCGAGCAGGTCGAGGTCGCCTTCTTCCCGGACAACCAGCTCGGGCAGGAGATCGACGTCATCAATTCGGTGAAGCTCGGCGTCATCGACCTCATGGTGTCGGGCTCGTCGATCTCGGCCAACCTGGTGCCGCTGGTCGGCACCTTCGACCTCGGCTTTCTGTTCTCGAGCTTCCCGCAGCAGACCAAGGCGTTCGATTCCGGCGCCGCCAAGCCGATCGAGGACGCGCTGCTCAAGAGTGGCAACATCCGCATCATCGCCTGGGCCTATAATTTCGGCTCACGCAGCGTGCTCGCGAGGAAGCCGGTGAAGACGCCGGAGGATCTCGCCGGCCTCAAGATCAGGACGCTGCCGAATCCGGTGATCACGGAATGCCTGCGCCTGATGGGCGCCGCCGCGACGCCCCTGGCCTTCGGCGAGATCTACACGGCGCTCCAGGCCGGCGTGCTCGACGGGCTGGAGCACGATCCGCCGACGATTCTGGCCAGCAAGTTCTTCGAAACGGCAAAATTCTACTCACTGACGCAGCACAATTTCTCGCCGCTCGCGATCTACTTCAGCGACGTGACCTACAACCGCATGGATCCGAAGCTGCGCGAGGGTTTCCTCGATGCTGCCAAGAAGGCCGCGGCCGATACGCGCGCCCATGGGCTTGCGGTCGAGAAGGAGGCGCTGACGGCTTTGACCGAGAAGGGCGTGACGGTGGCCGAATGCGACCGCGAAGCCTTCAAGAAGCGCGTCGCGCCGCAGCACGAGAACTTCATCAAGGCGCGGCCGGAGTCCAAGCCGGTCATCGACATCATCCGCGCGACGCAAGCTTGAGATGACCAAGTCTGAGATGGCGTTGACAGCCGCCGTGCCCCTCTCGGGCGGCCGCCACGGGAGCATTACGCTGCTGCTTCGCCTCAGCGACGCGATTGCGGCCATCCTCCTGGCCGCCGATCTCGTGGTCGTCTGCGCGTCGGTGCTGCTGCGCTTCTGCTTCAATGCGCCGGTCGAATGGTCTGATGACGTCGCGCGCGGCCTGATGGTCGGCTCGGCCTTCTTCGGCGCGGCGAGCGCGCTGGCGCGCGGCGAGAATGTCGGCGTGTCCTTCTTCCGCGATCTGCTGCCGGTGCGGCTGCGCACGCTGGTGGATGCCGCGAGCGCGCTTCTGGTCGTGCTGATCTCCGGCTATGTCGCCTACAACGCGATCAAGCTGGGATCATTGACTTCAGGCCAGACCACCGGGTCCGGCCTGCCGCTGGAGCTGACCTTCTACCCGATGGGCATCGGCGCGCTGTTCATGACGGTGTTCGCGATCGACCAGCTCTGCGCGCGGCCGCTGCCTGACATCGTCAGGGGCCTCGTTGCGGTCGTCATCGTCAGCGGCCTCTATCTCGCCTGGGATTATCTGTCGCCGTCCACGGTGCCGTCAGCGGGTACGCTGATGTTTACCGGCTTCTTCGCAACCCTGTTCGGCGGATTGCCGATCGGGTTCGCGCTGGCGCTGGCCGCGCTGATCTTCATCTGGGTCGAGGGCGCGCTGCCCGGCGTGATCTTCGCCCAGCAGATGGCGCGCGGCATCGACAATTTCGTGCTGCTCGCGATCCCCTTCTTCATCCTCGTCGGCTACCTCATGGAAGCCAACGGCATGTCGGTGCGCCTGATCGAGCTGTTGCAACGCGGTGTCGGCCGTATGCGCGGCGGGCTCAACGTCGTGATGGTGGCGTCGATGGTGCTGTTCTCAGGCATATCCGGTTCGAAGATGGCCGACGTCGCCGCGGTCGGCTCGGTGCTGATCCCGGCCGCACGCCGCTCGAAGCAGAATCCGGGCGGCGCGGTGGCGTTGCTTGCCGCATCCGCGGTGATGGCGGAAACCATTCCGCCCTGCATCAATTTGATCATCCTGGGTTTCGTCGCGAACCTGTCGATCGGCGGCCTGTTCGTCGCTGGCCTCCTGCCGGCGGCGCTGATGGCGCTGGTCCTGATCGCGGTGTCCATCATCTTCGGCAAGCGGCCGGCGGATACCGAGGACGTTGCGCCGCAGATGCCGGTGTCTGGCCTTTGGAGCGGCGCGATCGCCTCGTTCGGCCTGATCTTCATGATCTTCTTCGGCTTCAAGAGCGGCTTTGCGACGGCGACGGAGATCTCCGCGTTTGCCGTGGCCTATGCGCTCGTCGTCGGCAGCGTCGTGTTCCGCGAGCTCACCTTTAAGTCGGCCGCACACAGCTTCGTGCAGGGCGCGACGCGTGCGGGGCTCGTGCTGTTCATCGTCGCCGCCGCGCAGTCGCTGGCGTTCACGCTGACCCTGCAGCAGGTGCCGCACGCGGTCGGCGACTTCATGTTGGGATTGTCCAAGACATCAGGGACGTGGCTGTTCATCCTGCTCGCGATCGGCGTGCTGATCGTGATGGGCTCGGTGCTGGAAGGCGCTGCCGCGCTCATCATCTTCGGGCCGCTGCTGCTGCCGGTCGCCGTGCAGCTCGGCGTCGATCCCCTGCATTTCGGCGTCGTGCTGGTCATCGCGATGGGCATCGGCCTGTTCGCGCCGCCGCTCGGGCTCGGACTCTACGGCGCCTGCCTGATCGGCAACGTGCCGATCGAGCAGACGGTGAAGCCGATCATGGGCTATCTCGGCCTGTTGTTCCTCTGCCTGCTCGTCATCGCTTTCGTGCCATGGCTCTCGACCGCACTGCCGCGGGCATTCGGCTACTGAAGGAGTCTTGTCGTGAAAGTCTTGCTGGCTCACACGCCGGAGATGCGCCGCAATTACTACGGCGACCGCAGCCTGAATGGCCTGCGCGCGGCCGCCGAGGTGATCCTGCACGAGAGCGACGACACGCTGGACGCGGTTACCCTCGTGCGCGCGGCTGGTGATGCGGATATCATCGTCGCCGATCGCATGACCGAAGGGCGCGGCGAGATCTTTGCGCAACTGCCGCGCCTGCGTGCCTTCGTCCGCTGTGCCGTCGACATCCGTAATGTCGACGTCGATGCAGCCTCGAACGCCGGCGTGCTCGTGACCCGCGCCGGTCCGGGCTTCGTGCAGGCGGTGGCCGAGCTTGCGATCGGCTACATGGTCGATCTCTCCCGCGGCGTGTCCCGGGCGACGGCGGATTACCAGGCCGGCCGCAAGGTCGAGGCGCGGATGGGCCGCCAGCTCGCCGGCAGCCGGATCGGCATCATCGGCTATGGCAGCATCGGGCGCTATCTCGCCGAAATCGCCAAGGTGATGCGCATGGAGGTGCTGGTCTCCGATCCCTTCGCTGATGTCAGCGACGGTTCGATCCGGCAGGTCAGTCTCGACGAGCTTCTTGGTGCCTCCGACTACGTCGTCTGCCTCGCCATCGCCAACGAGCAGACCGAGAATTTGATCGGCGAGGCGGCGCTGGCGCGCATGCAGAAGCATGCCGTGTTCATCAATCTCTCGCGCGGCAATCTCGTCGACGAGGCCGCGCTGGCACGCGCGCTGCGCGAGTACCGCATCGCCGGCGCGGCGATGGACGTCGGCCGCGCGCCCGACCAGATGCCGAGCCCGGAGCTCGCAAAACTGCCCAACGTCATCGCCACGCCGCATGTCGGCGGGCTGACGCCGCAGGCGATCGAATATCAGTCGCTGGAAACGGTGCGGCAGGTCGAGGCGATTGTGAAAGGCGAAGTCCCGCCGGGCGCAGTGAACGCCGACCGCTGGACGCGGCGGCCGTGAAGCTGCGGAGCTAACGCAAGTTATACAGTCGCTGTGCGCACCAAAGCTTCCGCATCGTCATGGCCGGGCTTGACCCGGCCATCCACGCCTTTGCCCGCGATGCCAAGAACGTGGATGCCCGGGACAAGCCCGGGCATGACGACGTCCTGCTGCAGCTAAAGCCGATCCACCGCCCTGAACGTTCCGTCCTTCTGGATCACGGTCAAAAACACCTTCGGCGGCGCGTCGGTCATGCGCGCGCCGACGGTGACGATGCTGCCGCTGATGTCGAAGCGGCCGACATCGTTGATGGCGCGCAGGAGGCTCGCGCGGGTCGGCTGCGGCCCGGCCTTCTCCAGCGCCGCGGCAGCGAGGCGGCCGGAGAGATAGCCTTCCAGCGAGACGAAGTCCGGTGTCAGCGCCGGGTCGAACGCCTGCTGCGCCGCCTGGTAGTCGGCGACGAGCTTTTGCGAGCGATCCCAGGGAAACGGCACGACCTGCGAGACGATGACGCCTTCGCCGTCGGGGCCGAGCTCTCGGGCGAGCGCATTGGCGCCGACGAAGGAGATGTTGACGAAGGTCGGATGGAAGCCGCTGCGATGCGCGAGCTTAATGAACTCCGCGCAAGGGCCGTAGGTCCCGACCATGACGATGGCCTCGGGCTCGGCGCGCTTGAGCATCCGCCAGGCCGAGCCGACCGCGCGGGTGTTGCGCTCGAAGGTGCCTTCGGCGGCGAGCTCGAGGCCGCGCTTGGCAAGCGCGTTCTTCACGCCGGCAAGACCGTCGCGGCCGAAGGAATCGTCCTGGTAGAAGATGCCGATGCGGGTGAACTGGCGATCCTCGGTGAGGTGCTTGATCCACGCTTCGGCTTCCGCGCCATAGCTCGCGCGAATGTTGACGACGTTGGAGAGTTCGAGGTCGCGCAGGAATTCGGCGCCGCTGAACGGACCGATGAAGGGAATGTTCCTGGTACTGGTGATCGGTATCGTCGCCATCGCGGTCGGCGTGCCCACCGCGCCGATCAGCGCGAACACCTTGTCGTCCTCGATCAGCCGCAGCGTCTGCGCCACCGAGCGGTCGGGATCGTAGCCGTCGTCGCGGCTGATGAGCTGGAGCCTGCGGCCGTGGACGCCGCCCTTTTCGTTGATCTCGGTGAATGCCGCGACGATGCCTTGCCGCATCCTCTGTCCGAGCGCCGAGGAGGGGCCCTCGAGCGCGGCGGCCTGGCCGAACAGGATCGCATCGTCGCTGACGCCGACCTCGTCGCCTTTCGCTGCAGGATTGGCCGCGGCGAGTAGCGCGACGGCCAGAGCGACGCAGGCCGCTGATCGCGATCGTGTCATGAGGATGTTTGCCGGATAAGGGAATACCTGCCGGAAACGATAGTCCCGTCGCCCTGAACAGCTCGCTAACCCCTGATGTGACGGTGCTCCGTAAGACTCCGGGGAAAAGCGGCAAATTGCTCGCACAATGGGTCCTGCTTGCAGGCCAATCGTTAACTAAGCCGCGCAATCTGCGACGACCCGGTTCTGAAATTGTGCGGTTCTTAACCCCGATCCTTGTCCGATAGCAGTTCCGGCAGCTCAACCAGAAGTGGGTTGCCGCGCCGAGGGGGACTTGCGGGATCAAGATGGGCGGTCGGGGTCAGAACGATCAGGATCGGGAACGTAGGACCGGTTGGTGGCGTGCCGCGCCGCTGCTCGGACTCTATCGCCCTGCGCTGGTCGCAGTCGGCGTCGGTCTTCTGTTCTCGCTCGTCGGCGCCGCCGCCGTGGCGCGATGGGAAAACCGCGTCAACAGGGTCGAGTTCGAGAACGCCGCCGAAACCGAAGCCATCGTCATGCAGAACGGCATGAGCGAGTACATCTCCAGGCTCGTCGCGCTGCGTACGCTGTTCGAATCGACCAACGAGGAAATCACCCGCAGCGAATTCGAGACGTTCAGCTCCCGGCTGTTCGAACGTCATCCCGGCATGCTGCGCATCTCCTGGCTGCCGCGCGTCAACCGCAAGGAGCGCGCCGAATACGAGGCCGCCGCGGCCACGGACGGCGTGTCCGGCTATCGCATCAAGTCGCTCCAGGGCGAGACCTTCGCGACCGCGCCGCAAGCCGATGAATATTTCCCGGTGTTCTACTCGACCCAGCCGAAGACGTCGTCGGTCTACGGCATGGATTACGCGACCGTTCCAGAGCGCCGCGCAGCCCTCGAGCGCGCGCGCGACAACGACCGCGTCGCCGCCATTCGCACGCGGCTCTACGAACCGAAGGAGGGCGGCCGGCAGCCCGACGTGCTCGTTGCCATTCCCGTCTACGCCAAGGGAACCTCGCGCGAGGCGGTGGCGGACCGGCGCCGCAATCTGGCGGGCTTCGTCGTCGGCGTCTTCGACCTGCCGCTGCTGATCCAGTCCATTCGCGTGACCACGGGAGCAAGCCCCGCGGTCAGCGTGAACGTCTATCCGCCCTTCACGGGACAGATCGTCAGCCTGGAACAAACCCTGCCGGACTATTCGTCGGCCGCCACGTCGCCGCAGTCGATGCGGGACGTCGCCCGGGCGCTGCACTGGTCGGGCAGCCTCAAGATCGGGGATACCGACTGGCAGGTGCGCGCCATGCCGACGGCCGGCGGTTCGCTGGAGACGGCCTACGACCGCGCCGTTGCCGTCATCGTCGTCGGCATGCTGCTGACGCTGTCGCTCGCAACCTATCTCATGCTCGCAAGCCGCAACTCGCGGCGGCTGTCGCTGGCGAACCGGCGGGTGCTGGAGCTCGCCCAGACTGATATCCTGACCGGGCTGCCGAACCGCGCCTTCTTCCTGACCCGGCTCGACATGATGAACAGCCAGTTGAGCGTGCGGGGCCTGCCGTTCGCGATCCTGATGCTCGATCTCGACCGCTTCAAGAACGTCAACGACTCGCTAGGCCACGGTGCGGGCGATGCGCTGCTGCGCCAGGTGGCGCTGCGGCTGAGATCTGCGCTGCGCGCCACCGACGTGCTGGCGCGGCTCGGCGGCGACGAGTTCGCCATCATCCAGGAGGCTTGCGACGATCAGCGGACCTGCGCGACCGAGCTCGCCGCGCGGATCGCGAAGCTGGTGGCCGAGCCGTTCCTGCTGCCGGGCCATCGCGTCGAGATCGGCACCAGCATCGGCATCGCGATCGCACCGGACCACGGCAGCGACCAGGAGCAGTTGCTGAAGAAGGCGGACCTCGCGCTCTACCGCTCGAAATCGGCCGGCCGCAACTGCTTCACCGTCTACGACGAGGCGATGTCGGCCGAGCTCGAGGCCCGCAACACGCTGGAAGGCGATTTGCGCGATGCCATCGCGCAGTGCCAGCTCGAAGTGCACTATCAGCCCTTTATGGACGTCGCCAGCGGTGGCCGTCGCGGCTTCGAGGCGCTGGTGCGCTGGCGGCATCCGAGCCGCGGCCTGATCCCGCCGGACCAGTTCATCGGGCTTGCCGAGGAAACCGGGCTGATCGTGCCGCTCGGCGAATTCGTGCTGCGGCGCGCCTGTGCGGACGCCGCCGCCTGGCCATGCGATCTCATGGTTGCCGTGAATCTGTCGCCGATCCAGTTCAAGGAAGCCGAGCTGTTCGAGACGATCTGCGCGGCGCTGGCAGATTCCGGCCTGGCGCCGCAGCGGCTGGAGATCGAGATCACCGAATCCGTGCTGCTGGAACGCGGCGTCGAGAACCTCGCCTTCATGGAGCGGCTGAAGCACATCGGCATCGAGCTGGCGCTCGACGATTTCGGCACCGGCTATTCCTCGCTGAGCTATCTGACCACGTTCCCGTTCGACAAGATCAAGATCGACAAGTCCTTCATCCGCAACCTCACGCATCAGCCGCGCAGCTCCGCGATCATCGCCTCGATCGTGACGCTCGCACGCGGCCTCGATATGTCGGTTACCGCCGAAGGCGTCGAGACACGCGAAGAGTTCGAGCGGCTGACGGCGCTCGGCGTCAATTTTGCGCAAGGCTATCTGTTCGGCCGCCCGCAGCCGGTCGACCAGATCGCATTCGACGCGCCCGTCCGGGCTTCGCAGCGCGACGCGGCCTGAGCGCCCGGCCCAGAGGGGCATCTCGTGAAAATCGCTTGACCCAGACGGCCCCGGATGGTCGGTAGCACCATCTAGGGATGAAATAAGCACAACATGCGGCTTCCGTTCTTCTACGGCTGGGTCGTGGTCGCGGTGACCTTCGTGACCATGGCGATCGGCGTCAACGCGCGCACCGCGTTTTCGCTGTTCTTTCCTCCCATCATCTCGGAATTCGGCTGGGAACGCGGCGTCACTGCCGGCGCGTTCTCCTTCGGCTTCGTCGTGTCGGGCATCGTCAGCCCGCTGATCGGTCGCCTGATGGATCGCGCCGGCCCGCGTGCGGTGATGGAGCTCGGTGTTGTGCTGATGGGCGGCGGGCTGCTGCTCGCGCCACTCACCAGCACGCCCTGGCATCTCTACGTGACCATCGGCGTCATGGTCGGCGCCGGCTCGGTGTGTCTCGGCTATTCCGGCCAATCGCTGTTCCTGCCGAACTGGTTCATCTGCAAGCGCGGCTTCGCCATCGGGATCGCCTTTGCCGGCGTCGGCATCGGCTCGGTGACGTTGCTGCCGTGGGTGCAGCACATGATCGAAGAGACCGGCTGGCGCACCGCCTGTACCGCGATGGGGCTGCTCATCCTCGTCGTGCTGGCGCCGATCAATCTGTTCCTGCACAAGCGACCCGAAGACATCGGCCTCCAGCCGGACGGCGATGCCACGCCGGCGGCGGGCGCGGCGACACCGGTTTCCAACATCGTCGATCCCGTCTGGGTCGGCACCGACTGGACGCTCAAGCGGGCGGTTGCGACCGCGCGCTTCTGGTGGATCGCGCTCGGCTATTTCAGCGGCCTGTACATCTGGTACGCGGTGCAGGTGCACCAGACCAAATTCCTGCTCGACATCGGCTTCAGCCCCGGCGTCGCGGTGTGGGCGCTCGGCATCGTCAGCCTGCTCGGCATTCCCGGCCAGATCCTGCTCGGCCACGTCTCCGACCGGATCGGGCGGGAATGGGTGTGGGCGATCAGCTGCGCGGGCTTTGCGATCTGCTTCGCGGCGCTGATGGCGTTGAAATTCCAGCCGTCGCTGTGGCTGGTCTATGTCATGGTGTTCGCGCAAGGCGCGCTCGGCTACGGCCTCACCTCGATCATGGGCGCGGTGGTGTTCGAGATCTTCCAGGGCAGGCACCAGGGCAGCATTTTTGGAACGATCATGCTGGCGGCCCTGGCCGGCGGCGCGGCGGGTCCCTGGCTCACGGGTTTTCTCTATGATCGCACCGGCGACTACACGCTCGCCTTCGCCATCGCCATGGTCGTGAGCGGACTGTCGGCGCTCGCGGTCTGGCAGGCCGCTCCCCGCAAGGTGCGGGCGGTGGCCGGCCGGCTGCACAAGCTCAAGCCCACAAGCGCGGCCGAATAGGTTCCGAATGCATCGGATTGTCTTCGCAGCTTTCGCGAGCCGTTAATCATGTCGCGTCTTGGCCGGACGCGACCCGGTTGCAAAAACGTCTTGGACACCATCGCGGCGCTAGCCTCGGCCCCCCTTGCCATCTTCCCGATGCATCCGGGTCCAACGATGTCTGCCGCCGATTGTCCCATGACAGAAATTTCGGACGTGCTGCTGGCTGCGCTCGAATGCGCCGACGGCGGCATCGTCATCGTCGACAGCGCGCGTCGCATCACGCATTTCAATGCCGGTGCAGAGCGGATCTGGAAACTCGCGCGCGCCGAGGCGCTCGGCCGCGACGCCGAACTTCTCACGCTCAAATGCCTTCAGGCCGATCCGGTCGCGGAGTTCCGCGACGAGATCAGCCTCGTGCGGCGCGACGGCACCCGGATCCGGGCGGCCATCTCGCTGTCATCCGTCACGCGTGGCGGCGTCAACCATCACGTCGTGTTCGCGCGTGATGTCACCGCGGAGGCCGAGCGCCGCGTCAGAATCGGGCTTCTCCACGCTGTCTCCGACCAGACCAACCGCGCGGTGCTCATCACCGACACGGAGCAGAACATCGTCTACGTCAATTCCACCTTCGCGACGCTGTTTGGCTACACCAGCGAGGAGGCCGAGGGCCGCCGCGCAGGCGCGCTGATCGCCGGCCGCCACACCGATCGGAAGGCCGTCGCGAAGCTCGTCAAGCGCCTGATGACCGGCGGCCGCCGCGGCGAAATCGAGACGCTGGTCTACAACAAGGACGGCGAGGAGATCTGGGTCTGCGCCCGTATCGACGTCTTCCGCGACAAGAAGGGCCGTGCCAGGCACATCTTCGCGCTGCTCGAGGACATCACCGAGACCAGGCAGCTGCGCTCGCTCCAGCAGCTCATCATGAGTGCGCTGGCCGACGAGGTTCCGATCACCGATATCGCCGACAGGCTGTGCCGCCGGGTCGAGGAGATCGCGCCCGACGTGGTTTGCTCGCTGCTTCACGTCGATGCCGCAGGCCTCGTCCATCCGCTCGGCGGCCCCAGCCTGCCCGAGGACTATTCGCGTGCACTGGACGGCATCGCGATCGGTCCGAATGTCGGATCCTGCGGCACCGCGGCCTTCTACGGCGAACCGGTGCTGGCCGAAGATCTCGACACCGATCCGCGCTGGCAGCCCTACAAGACGCGTCCGCTCGAAGTGGGCCTGCGCGCCTGCTGGTCGACACCGATCAAGGCCAAGGACGGCCGGGTCATCGCCACCTTCGCCTTCTATTTCCGTGAAACGCGCGCGCCGAGCAACTGGCACCGCCGCATCGTCAACGCCTGCGTCGATCTCGGCGCCTTCGCGATCGAGCGCAAGGAAGCGCGGGCCGAGATCGCGCGGCTCGCCTATCACGACATTCTCACCGGGCTGCCGAACCGCGCGCAACTGCGGCACCTGATCACCACGGCCATCGATGCCTGCCCGACCGGCAGCCACGTCGCGCTGGCCTTCCTCGACGTCGATCATTTCAAGGACGTCAACGACACGTTCGGCCACGCCGCCGGCGATGAGCTGCTGATCCAGCTCGCGCAGCGCCTGCGCGAGCAGATCGGCCCTGAGGACATGCTGGGACGGCTCGGCGGCGACGAGTTCGTCATCCTGCTGCCGCAGCGCAATGCCGAGAGCGCCGAGCGCGTCGCGGCCGGGGTCGCGGAGGCGCTCGCCGCGCCGCTGCGGCTTGGCTCCAGGCAGCTGCAGATGTCGGCAAGCATCGGCATCAGCCTCTATCCCGACCATGCGACCGACATCGACACCTTGATGCAGCAGGCGGACGCGGCCATGTACATGGCCAAGCAAGCCGGCCGCTCTACCCATCGCATCTTCAGCGCCGAAATGAACGGGCTCACCGAGCAGCGCCTGGCGCTGATTGCAGCACTCCGTCGCGCCATCGCCGAGGGCGCGCTGACCCTCAGCTACCAGCCGCAGATCCGCAGTTGCGACGGTGCCGTCCACGGCGTCGAGGCATTGGCGCGCTGGCATGATGCCGTGCTCGGCGACGTCTCGCCGGCGAAATTCATCCCGCTCGCCGAGGAGTGCGGCTTGATCGAGCAGATCGGCCTGTGGTCGGTGCGTGAGGCCTGCCGGCAGATGGCGGACTGGCGCCGCGCCGGGCTCAACATTCCCAGCGTGTCGGTGAACCTGTCGCCGATCAATTTCCGCAACGTCACGCTGGCGGCGCGGCTCAAGGACATCCTCGCCGAATACGATCTGCCGTCGGACGCGCTGATGCTCGAGATCACCGAAGGAACCTTCATGCAGGATGGCGCCGCCGCGCTGGAGACGATGCATGCGATCCGCGCGCTCGGCATCGGCTTGTCCGTAGACGATTTCGGCACCGGCTATTCCAGCCTCAGCCGGCTCGCGCATCTGCCGATCCGCGAGCTGAAAATCGACCGCAGTTTCATGCGCAACATCGAGAGAGACGCGGGCGCGCTCGCGGTCGCCACCGCCGTGGTGCGCGTCGGACAGGGCCTCGGCATGACCGTCGTCGCCGAAGGCGTCGAGACCGAAGGCCAGCGCAAGACGCTGGCCGAGCTCGGCTGCGACGTCGTCCAGGGCTTCCTCTACGCGCCCGCGCTGCCCCCGGTCGCATTCGAACGCTGGCTGATCGAGCACTGCGCCGAGCAGGCGAGGGCGATGCTGGGGCGGCTCGATGTTACGCCGGCAGATCGCGACGTGGTGAAGCGGTCGGCATAGTCGGCTCCAGGGCGTTCGCGCACAATCCGGCAGTCATCCCTTTCAACGGGTAGCTCCAGCGCCGGCTGACGATCGGCTGGTCGGATTTTTGTTTCTGGATATTACTGATTGCCGATTGGCAATATCGAGCAACCGGCGCGGCGCCCTGCCAAATGCTCCGCGCCAGCTCCCGTTCCTACCACCGTGCAACCGGGCAAATCCAACTGCCGGGGCGAACTCAGGACTGGATGGGACTCGGGGCAACGTCACCTCGGGTCCGCCAAAAGCACGGAAAGCCACCATGACCTCGATTTCTGCGCTCTCCTCCCATCACCACCGCTCATCACCGTTGCAACAATTACAAGACGAACTGCAAACGGAAGTCGGTTCCGGCGCGATCGATGCGTCGGATCAGTCGGCGCTGTCGGCCGCGCTCAGCAGCATCGGCTCCGCGTTGCAGTCAACCGGCGCAAGCGATCAATCCGGCGGCGGGGCATCTTCGCCCGACGCCTTCGCGTCGAAGATTAATGGCCTCATCCAGCAGCAAGTGTCGGCCGGCAAGCTGACGGACGAGCAGGCCACCGAGTTGCAAGGAATTTTCAAGGCGGCGCTCTCGCATGGACCGCACGGAGCGGGTGGACCGCCGCCGGACGGGCCACCGCCATCCGGCGAGCCTCCCTCGGTCAACGGCACGGACGACTCGTCAAGCGGCAATTCGACGGCGGAGCTGCTGCAACAGTTTCTCCAGCAGCTGAAAAGCTCGCTTGCGGACTCGACCTATAGCGCGACGAAATCAGGCGATACGACCAATGCGAACGATCCGTCGTTGTCCGGCGTCCTGATCAACGATCGGATCTAATATCGGTGGCGCGCCGCGCTGACTCGGTTCGCCGCATAGAAACCAGGGCCCGCCATGAATGCGCGCCCTGGTCTCACGTTGGCTCAGCGAGCGATCAGTAGTCCCAGAACACCGGCACCCAGCGGAAGGCGTCGCCGGCGACCGCCACATGGCCGACGGACGGGAACGGCATGTGGGTCGCCACCAGCATCTCGCCGCTCGCGGCAATCTCTCGCAACAGACCGACCCGAACGCGCGCCGCCTCTTCGGGGTCGTGTTCGAAACCGTTGTGCCAGTCGGGTTGATCGAACCCGACGGCAAACACGGCGTCGCCGGCGAATGTCAGCCCGTCGCCGCCGGATGCCACGCGAACCACGCTGTGTCCGGGGGTGTGACCGCCGGTGCGACGAACGACGACGCCCGGCGCAACCTCGTGCTGCTCATCGAACTGCCGCAGCTGACTTCCGTACTCCTTGACGAACCGCTTGGCGGTCGCCCGAAGCGCGTCCGGGAAGCCCGGCGGCATCGCGGTGTGGGAGAAATCGGGCGCCTCCCAGAATTTGACCTCGGCGGCCGCCACGTGGATCCGGAGGTCTTTACGCAGCCGCTCCTTCACCCCGTCGACGAGCAGTCCGCCAATGTGGTCCATGTGCAAGTGAGTCAGCACCAGATCGGTCACGGACGAAAGATCGATGCCGGCGGCCTCCAGTCGCTTGATCAACTGGCCGGCGCGCGGCAAGTGCAGATCCGGGTCGGACCCCAGTCCGGCGTCGATGAGGATGGTCTTGTCGCCGCTGCGCACCACGACCACATTCAACGCCCAGTCGAAAGCGTCCTGCGGGAGGAACATGTCGTGCAGCCAGGTCGCCCGGACGGCCGGGTCGGCATTGTGCGCCAGCATCGTGGTTGGCAGCGGCAGCACGCCGTCGCTGACCACCAGCACGTCGATCTCGCCGACCTTCAGCGCGTAGCGCGATGGAACGAGCTCTTCCGGCTTTGATGTCGCGGGGTATGAGGTGTTGTGCAGGTTCATGTTGGTCTCCTGTTTCAAGGTAGGGCTCCCGGCTGGTCTTGGTTGAGCAGGCCGCGCAGCCAGGGAGGTGCGGCCGTGATCGTTTCGCGCTTCTAGAGGCTCGTCACACGCTCCGGATCGGCCGACGCGAGCGCTGCGGCACGCTCGGCGCGGGGCGGGTAGATCCAGACCGTGTTGATCTCCTGCTTGGTCTTCTTGGCGACGTCGCCGACCATCTCGACCTTGCGCTCCCAGCCGCGCGTGAACAGTGCGCCGGCTTCGCCGAGATCGAGGCAGGTGACGTAGGCCTTCTGGTGATACGGCCTGGTCGGGACGCGCAGGAGTTCAGCGGCGGCATTGTTGCCGGCAAAGGCGCCCATCCGCGTGGCGTGCTGGCACGACATCAGCGCGTAATTGCCCTCGTCGTCGCATGCGGCCCGCGCGGCATCGCCGGTGGCGAAGACACCGGCGATGCCGGGCACACGCAGATCGCGGTCCACCAGCAGCCGGCCGAAATTGTCGCGCTCGGCGGGAATCTGCGCCGTCAACGGCGCGGCGCGAATACCGGCTGCCCAGACCACCGTCTCGGTTTCGATGTGTTCGCCGGTCGACAGCGTCACGCCGGATCTGTCGAGCGAGGCAACGCCGGTACCGAGCCTTGTCTCCACGCCGAGCTTGCGCAGCGCTTGCTCGATGACCGGGCGGGAGCCTTCGCCCATGTCGGGAGCGATCGCGCCGTTACGCTCGACGATGATCACGCGCGTCCTGGCGTTTTGGCCGAAGATGGCGCGCAGGCGTGCGGGCAGCTCGGTCGCCGCCTCGATGCCGGTGAAGCCGCCGCCGGCGACCACGACCGTGTCGCGTCCATTGACGGCCGGCCGGTCGGCGAGGCCATGCAGATGCTTGTCGAGGGCAACCGCATCGTCGAGCGAGTCGACGCTGAAGCCGTGTTCGGCAAGGCCGGGAATGTTGGGTCGGAAGAGGCGGCTGCCGGTGGCGATCACCAGGCGGTCGTAGGACAGGGTCTTGCGGGTGCCTTTGGGAGTCGAGATCTGCACCGTCAGCGCTTCGGTGTTGACAGTCTCGGCGCTCCCCTGGATGTAGTCGACGTCGATCGCCTTGAGGACATCGAGCAGCGGCGCCGTCAGGGTTTCCGGCTTCGGCTCATAGAGCCGAGGGCGGACCACCAGCGTCGGCTCCGGTGCGATGAGCGCGATCTCGAGCTCTTCCGGCGAGACCCCCTGAATGTCGCGCAGGCGGGCGGCGGAGAGGGCGGCGTACATGCCGGCGAAGCCGGCGCCAATGATGAGCAGTCGCATGTGGTTCACTCCTGGATTTGGTTCTGGGTTTGTTGGTTCGAAACGCGCGCCATCGCCGCCGCTCGATGCGAGCAGTGCCTGTTGCGAGCGATGATGACGCGAAGAGGTGAGACGGAGACCGCCGGGCCTTTACGGCGCGGTGCAGTTCGGCAGCGAGGACAGCAGCGCAGGGCCTTCACATCCTGCGCGGCAGCTTCGCGGGCCCGATGGCCAGCCGCGCAGGGCGACCGGCAGCGCAGGTTTGTTGGTCCAGCCCCGATCGATCAGGATCGACGTCGAGACCTTGGCGTCTTGTGCGATCTGTGGCGGTGCCTCTTCGGCCGTCGGCGAGGTGAAACGCACGGTCAGCGAAAGCCCGTACATGAGCGCCGTCGAGACGGCCTTCCGTCGTGGCGCGATTGCAAGCCGTTTCCTGTCCATCGTTTGTCTCCGTCCCCATGATGTGACGTTGCGATGTTTAGCCAACCGGATCGTCGACTGCGCCAGAGCGATTGCCGTCCCTGTCGAGAGATTGCTGCTAACCCACGCGCCTGCGCCAATCGCTCGGTGTCTCACCGGTTAGCGGCGCGGAGGCCCGGCGTATTTCCCGAAGCGGCCATGCCTTGTCCGATCCTGCCGCAAGCAGGCCCACGTTTTCACAAACGCACGATTGGGGGCGGACGGCGAGTTGTCGGAGAATCCAACGCCGGTCGGATGACGGTCCGGTCGCGAGCCTCATATCGGCGATCCAGGCTAGTTCGACGATAATCCCGTCCTGCGCCTGAGATCCGTGATCGCGCGCAGAAAACTGTCGGCCGGCGTCGTCTCCGGATCGATCAGGCGGTGCAGGCGAAAGCCATCTTCCAGCGCCAGCACGACGGAGGCCATCCACGGTGGATTCAGCGTGTCGTTCCTGCCGTTGCTCTTCAGCGTGGCCTCGACGATGTCGGCGACCAGCTTGCGCCGCGCGCGCAGCCGCTTGGCAAGCTCCGGGCGGCGTTTCTCGGCGCGCGCGACGAACAGGATCATCTCCATGTGCAGGAGGGGCGAGCGGCCGAGCGGGTCTTGCCGGCTGCGATCCATCGTCTTCAGCGCCGCGATGAAATCGTCGAGATTGTCGTGCTGCGCGAGGATGTCGAGGTTGCGCCGGATCGACTGCTCGACATGATCCTCGAGCATGGCGATGATCAATTCGTCCTTGCTCTTGAAGTTGGAATAGAACGCGCCGCGGGTGAAGCCCGCGGCGGCCGCGATCGCCTCGATGCTGGCGCCGCCGATGCCGTCCGCCTCGAACACGCGCGCGGCCGCCTCGAACAGTTTGTCGCGTGTGTGGTCCCTGGTCGGCCTGGTTCTCAGCCTTGACATCGGCGCAGGTTAGGGCAGAATGCAACTCGATACAACAATGTATCGAGTTTATAATCTTGGGGATGGTTACGCCGCGCACGCAAGGGGGCTGCCGGCGTATTCGTGTCATGCGGCAACCGATTGAGGTCACCATGAACGAGCAAGTGCAACCCACAGGCGGACCGCTGTTCAACCCGCTGTCGCCGGACTTCATCCGCGATCCCTATCCGCACTATGACCGGCTGCGCACGATGGAGCCGATCCATGTGACGCCGTTCGGCCAATTCGTCACCAGCCGCCACGCCGATGTCAGCCTCGTGATGCGCGACAAGCGCTTCGGCAAGGATTTTGTCGAGCGCTCCAAGCGCCGCTATAGCCCTGCCATCATGGACGAGCCGGTGTTCCGCAGCATGAGCCACTGGATGCTGCAATCCGATCCGCCCGACCACACCCGCCTGCGCGGCCTCGTCGTGAAAGCCTTCACCGCCCGCCGCGTCGAGGACATGCGGCCGCGGATCCAGGCGATCGTCGACCAGGCCATCGATGCGGTGATCGAGCGCGGCCACATGGACCTGATCGAGGATTTCGCCTTCCGCCTGCCGGTCACCATCATCTGCGACATGCTCGGAATCCCCGAGGATCATCGCGAGACCTTCTACAACAGCTCGCGCGATGGCGGGCGGCTGCTTGACCCCGTGCCGCTGACGCCGGAGGAGATCGCGAAGGGCAACGCCGGCAACATGATGGCGCAGATGTATTTCCAGCAGCTGTTCGAGCTGCGCCGCCGCAATCCCGGCGACGATCTCACCACCCAGCTGGTGCAGGCCGAGGAAGACGGCCACAAGCTCACCAACGAGGAATTGACCGCCAACATCATCCTGCTGTTCGGCGCCGGCCACGAGACCACCGTCAATCTGATCGGAAACGGCCTGCTCGCGCTGCACCGCAATCCGGATCAGCTCGCGCTCCTGAAGGCGCGGCCCGAGTTGATGGTCAACGCGATCGAGGAATTCTTGCGCTACGATTCCTCGGTGCAGATGACCGGACGCGTTGCGCTGGAGGACATCGCGGATCTCGGCGGCAAGAGCATCCCAAAGGGCGAGACCGTGCTGTGCCTGCTCGGCTCGGCCAACCGCGATCCGGCGGTCTACCCTGATCGCCCCGACAGGCTCGACGTCACCAGGCCCAACGTCAAGCCGCTGTCGTTCGGCGGCGGCATCCATTTCTGCCTGGGCGCCCAATTGGCGCGCATCGAGGCCGAAATCGCCATCGCGACGCTGTTGCGGCGGCTGCCGGATCTGCGCATCGACGACGTCGAGAACCCGGAATGGCGCCCGACCTTCGTGCTGCGCGGCCTGAAACGCCTGCCGGCAAGCTGGTGATGGCCGCCAGCGCTGCATCTGCGAGCGCCGGTCCTCATCCTGAGGAGGCTGCAAAGGAGCCGTCTCGAAGGATGGCCGCGGGCGCGGGGGCCTCTATGGTTCGAGACGGCGCTTAGCGCGCCTCCTCACCATGAGGGTCTCCCGCCAGCGTTAACCTCCGCGCGCAACAGTCGCTGTGACTTCGCCACACTTCCCCTTATATAAGGGGCTGTTCCGGCGCGCCTGAGGCCCTCAGGTTCGGCCCGGGCCGATTTGGCCGAGGGGAGACCCGTGCAGACGACGCTGCTCGGATTGGCGATTGCCTTCATCATTGCGCTGCTGACCGCGCTGATCGGGCCTTACTTCATCGACTGGAACCAATTCAGGCCCCAGTTCGAGGCGGAGGCGGGCACGATCATGGGCGTGCCGGTGCGGGTGGCGGGCGAACTGGATGCGCGGCTGCTGCCGGCGCCGACGCTGCGGCTGCGCTCGGTGACCTTCGGCGGCAACAACGATCTCGGCCGCCTGCGCGCCGACAAGCTCGACGTCGAGTTCAGCCTGAGCTCGCTGATGCGCGGCGAATGGCGCGCCACCGAGCTGACCGTCAACGGCATGGCGGTGGATCTCGGCCTGGATGCCAAGGGCCGGGTCGATTTGCCGTCCACCGCGAGCGGCACCTTCAACCTGGCCTCGCTCGCGATCGAACGGCTGAACCTCACCGGCCGCATCGCCCTGCACGATGCCGCCAGCCGCTCGACGCTGGAATTGAACGACATCACCTTTTCCGGCGACGTGCGCTCGCTGGCCGGCTCGGTCCGCGGCGACGGCAGTTTCACCGCCACCGGGGTGCGCTATCCGTTCCGCGTCTCCTCCGGCCCGAGCGCCGACGGCAGCGCCACCCGTCTCCACCTCAACATCGATCCCGGCGAGCGCGCAATCTTGGCCGATCTCGAAGGCGTGCTCGCCTTCGACAACCGCCTGCCGAAATTCGACGGCGCGCTGACGCTCGCTGTGCCCCCGGTCAAGAAGGCGGGCACGGCGGGGCCGACACCCTGGAAGCTCACGGCAAAGCTCAAGGCCGATCCGGCCGGCGCCAAATTCGATCAGATCGATGCGAGCTTCGGCGCCGAGGACAATGCGCTCAAGTTTGGCGGTGTCGGCGATGTCAGGTTCGGCGCCTCGCCGCTGCTGCGCGCGGTGCTGTCGGCGCGCCAGGTCGATGCCGACAAGCTGGCGGGCAAGGACGATGCCGAGCCGCAGCGCGTCTTGCCGGCGCTGCGCGCGGGCCTTGCGGCGATCCCGCAGGCGCCGATGCCGGCGCAGATCGAGTTCAACTCCGACCAGATCATGCTGGGCGGGCGTCCGCTCCAGAACATCACGGCGGAGCTTCAGACCGACGGAAGGTCCTGGACTTTCCAGCGGCTCGAGCTGCGCGCACCCGGCATGACGCAGCTCTCGCTCAACGGCGCAACGCCCGGCGCCGACAGCTTCAGTGGCCGTCTCAGCGTCGAGTCGTCCGATCCCGATACGCTGGTGGCCTGGCTCCAGGGCCGCAGCGAGATCAACCGCCGTAGCACGCGGCCGCTGCGCCTTGCCGGCGACGTGACCATCGCCGCCAACCATCTCGCCGTCGACAGGTTGAAGGCCGAGATCGAGGGCGGCGCGGTGGAGGGCCGCATCGCCTTCGTCCAGACCGGCGCGAGCAAGGGCTCGCGGATCGACGCCGAGCTCAAGGCCGACCGTCTCGACCTCGATGCCGCCGCAAGCTTCGTGCGCGCGCTCGCGGGGCCGCAGGGCGAATGGCCGGAGGAAGCCAAGCTTGCGCTCGATGTCGGCCGCGCGATGTCGGCCGGACAGGAGCTGCGGCCGTTCACGGCGAAGCTCGGCTACGGCCCTGCGGCGCTGTCGCTGGAGCAGTTGCGCTTCGGCCAGGCGAGCGGGGTGACCACCGAAGCGAGCGGCAGCTTCGACCGCGTTCATGCCACCGGCAAGCTCGCGCTGAAATCCTCGGCCAATTCGCTGCGTGAGCTCACCGCGCTGCTCGAGCCGATTGCGCCTTCGGTGCGCGCACGGTTCGACGCCATCCCGTCATTGCCCGGCGCGACGCGGCTGAAGCTCGACCTCAGCCTCGACAAGAACGCCGACCATGCCGATCGCAACGACGCGCGCGCCGTGCTCGATCTCGATGCGCCGCAGCTCAAGGCAACGGCGACGCTGGCCGGGCAGACGCCGGTGGCGGCGGTCAACGGCATCGACATCGACCGCTTGCGCAACAGCGACTTCACGCTGGACTCGAAAATCTCGACGCCGAAGGCCGGCGCATTGCTGGCGCTGCTGGGCCTCGATCGCGTCGCCGCCGCGGGCGAGGGCCCTTCGCAGTTCGAGGGCCGGTTGAGCGGCGCGTGGCGCCGGCCGTTGCAATTGAACGCAAAGCTCAGTGGCGGCGGGCTGGATGCGGATGCGCAAGGCAGCATCGAATTGTCGGACCCCAATTCGTCCCAGCCGAAGGCCAGCGTGAATTTGCGCGTGCGCAATGCCAATCTGGCGCCGCTGTTCGGGACCAGTCCAACCGACAGATCGGTGCAGAGCGTCAACCTGTCCTCGCGCGTCGGCCTCTCCGGCAACCGCCTGACCTTCGACGATCTCGACAGCAGCGCGGCCGGCTCGCATCTGCGCGGCCATCTCGCGGTGACGCTCGACCAGGAGAAGAGCGTCGATGGCGAAATCGGCCTCGACGCGCTCGATCTTGCGCCCGCGTTCGCAATGGCCATCGGCGCCGCCGGACATGATGCCGGCGATCCCCTGAGTGCGGGGCTGCTCGGCGGCTGGCGCGGCCGGATCGCCTTCCAGGCCTTGCGCGGCACCTTGCCTGACGGCATCGAGCTGCGCCCCGTCGGCGGCACGATCCGGAGCGACGGCCAGTCGCTCGCGCTCGACGCGCTCAAGGGCGGTGTCGGCGGCGGTGAGATGTCGGCGAGTTTCGACGCGCGCAATGGCGCCAATGGCGTTGCGCTGAATGCACGTATCGAGCTGCGCAATGTCGATGCGGCGGCGCTGCGCTACCGCGATCTCGCATTGCCCAAGGGACGCGCCTCGGTGCAGATGGCCCTGACCAGCCAGGGCCGCAGCGTTGCGGCGTTGACCGGTGCGCTCGCCGGCAATGGCACGGTGACGCTCGAGGCCGCGGAAATCAGCGGCCTCAATCCGCGTGCCTTCGAGATCGCCATCCGCGCCAGCGACGGCGGCCAGGTTGCCGACGACAACAGGCTGCGGCAGCTCGTCGAGCCCGCGCTGTCGGCAGGTCCGATCGCGGTCGCCTCGGCGCAGATCCCGTTCACGATCCGCGACGGGCGCCTGCGCGTCGGCGCGACACCGTTGGAAGCAAAGAACGCCCGCGCCATCGTCTCTGGCGGCTACGACATTCCCGCCGACCAGGCCGACATCCGCGCCAGCCTGACGCCGATCATGACCGGGCTTTCCGGCGCGCCGCCGGAGATCCAGTTGTTCGCGGCAGGTCCCCCCGACAAGCTCAGCCGCACCGTCGATCTCGCGCCGCTGTCGTCCTGGCTCGCGGTGCGTACGATCGATCGCGAGACGCGCCGGCTGGACGCGATCGAGCGCGGCGAGCCGCCGCCGGCGACCGCGGCGCTGCCGACGCTGGTCTCGCCCGATCCGGTGCCCGAGCCGTCGCTG
Source organism: Bradyrhizobium sp. LA6.8 (assembly GCF_040547935.1). Taxonomy (NCBI): domain Bacteria; kingdom Pseudomonadati; phylum Pseudomonadota; class Alphaproteobacteria; order Hyphomicrobiales; family Nitrobacteraceae; genus Bradyrhizobium; species Bradyrhizobium sp. LA6.8. Next base: position 99,950 of record NZ_JBEPQQ010000004.1, on the reverse strand, counting down.
ACCGACGTGCCGTTGCCCGGCCGCGATCCGCGCCGCGCGCCGCCGAAGCCAAAGGCCGCGCCGACGCCGAAGGCGCCGCAGGCAGCGCCCGCGGTGCCGAGCCCGCCACTCACAAGCCCGCCGCTCGCGAGCCAGCAGATCGCCCCGCTGCCGCCGCCGATCGAGGTGAGGCCGGCGCCGGGCCCGCCGCCCGCAAAACCCAAGCCGAAGCCACCGCTGGTGCTGACGCCGTCGAATCCGTGAACGCGGCAGCCTGTTCGGCAAGCGCTGGCCCTTGCCCGCCGGTAAACCCATTCCCGCGCATTTTAACGAATTTTGCTCGGCAAAACTGATCTGCCGACTTTACTGGATTCTCGCGTTTGATCTCTAGTGTCGGTTCCCAGAGGAATTCGGCGTCCTGCCAGCACGAGCGGGATGGCTAGCCAAGAACTGGGGTAACGAGATGAACGGGGCGAAATCGCTTCTGCAGGATCTGGACGACGCGATCGCGCGCGGCACCGACGAGAGCCGGGCGAAGGCGTTGTGGCATGCGACCGACATCCTGATCACCGGCCGCTACAGCGACGACGAGATCAGCATGTTCGGCGAGGTCATCGGGCGGCTCGCCGACGAGATCGAGGTCGCCGCGCGGGCGCAGCTCTCCGAGCTGATGTCGGCCTGCGACCACGCTCCGCTCAATGTCATCGAAAAGCTCGCCCTCGACGACGAGATCGACGTGGCCGGTCCCGTGCTGCGCGACTCCGCTCGTATCGACGAGAAGATGCTGGTCCAGAGCGCCATGACCAAGGGCCAGGCGCATCTGCTTGCGATCGCCCAGCGCAAGTCGATCGGCGAAGCCGTCACCGACGTGCTGGTCAAGCGCGGCGACCAGGCGGTCGTGACCTCCGTCGCAAGGAACGAGGGCGCGCGCTTCTCGGGCTCGGGCCTGCTGCACATGGTCAGGCGCGCGGAGGGCGACTCGATCCTCGCCGAGCAGCTCGGCCTGCGCAAGGACGTGCCGCGCCACATCTTCCAGCAGCTCATTTCCAAGGCGTCGGAAGACGTCCGCCGCCGCCTCGAGCACGAGCGGCCCGAGATGATGGCGCAGATCCAGAGCTCGGTGACCGACGTCACCGGCGATCTGCAGTCCAAGTTCGGTCCGTCCTCGCGCAGCTATTTCGTCGCCAAGCGCGTGGTGACGACGCAGTACCGCCAGGGTAACCTCAACCAGGACTCGATCTCGAACTATGCGCGCCAGCACCGTTTCGACGAGGTGCAGATCGGCCTGTCACTATTGTCGTCGCTTCCGGTCGACGTGATCGAGCGCGCGATGATGGACCGCAATCGCGAGATACTTCTGGTGCTGTGCAAGGCGCTCGACTTCTCGTGGGACACGACCATGTCGCTGCTGTTCCTCGGCGCCAAGGATCATCTGATCACGGCGCGCGAGCTTCATGACAGCGAGCGCGAGTTCGGCAAGCTCAAGATCGAGACGTCGCGCAGCATTCTGAAGTTCTACCAGTCGCGCAAGACCGGCGCGGGTGCCGATACGGGCCGTCAGCCCGAGCTCCAGGTGCACTGAGCCAGAGGGGAGTATTTGCCATGTTGCCTCAATTCGGCACCGCAATTCGCAAGAACAAGAGCCTGCCCGTCGATGCCGGCGGTTCGGCCCCCGAGAAGGCCTCCGTCGACGCCGCCTGGCTCGTGCTGGAAGCCGCCAACGATCTCGGCGATCACGCCGCGATCGCAGCCTGCCGCCGCGTCATCGACGCCGAGCTCAACGGCACGGTCGCCGGCAGCTCGGACATCGATCTCGTGCTCGGCTATTTCAGGTAGCGACGATCACCAGCGTCTAGTGCGCCATCGCGATTTCGCCGGACACTTGCTCGCGCCTTGCATCGATGCGCAGCAGCACGACAACGACTGCGCCCACCAGCGCACAACCTGCCAGCAACAGAAGCCCTGCGGTAAAGCTGCCGGTTAAGTCCTTCAGGTAGCCCATTGCGTAAGGACCGGCGAAGCCGGAAAGATTTCCAAGCGAGTTGATCGCGGCGATGCCGGCGGCAGCCGATGCTCCCGTTAGAAAGCTCGCCGGCAGCGGCCAAAACATCGGGGGGACCGCGGAGACGCCGATCTGTGCGAAGCAAAGCAATGCCATGACAAGGACGGAGTTGGAAACGAGACCTGCCACTCCGATGCCCACCGCTGCCATCAACAGTGCCGCGGCTACGTGACCCTTTCGTTCCATGGTGCGATCGGAATGACGACCAAGCAGCACCATGCCCGCGGCCCCGAAAATAAAGGGCAGCGCTGCGAGCAAGCCGGTCTGGGTATCACTGACGCCAAAACCCTTGATGATGGTTGGCAGGAAGAACGCCACGCCGTAACTTGCCGCATTTAGGCAGAAGTACACCAGAGCGCACAACAAAATGCGGTAATCGGTGAGCGCCTGACCCAATGACAGGTGTTCGACTTTCTCCTTGTTTCGCTTCTCGGTGGCCTGCACGTCTTCCAGCCAGGCAATCTCGTCTTGTTGCAGCCAGCGGGCCTGGCGCGGAAAATCGGTCAGATAGAGCAGGACGCAGATGCCTACCACGACCGACGGCAGCGCCTCGAGAATGAACAGCCACTGCCAGCCTTCCAATCCCCAACCGGTCACGCCGAGCAGAAGCCCGGAGATGGGCGACCCGATGATGGACGAAATCGGGATCGCCAGCATGAACAGGCTGATCACCCGAGCCCGGTAAACCGCCGGGAACCACAGGGTCAGATAGAAGATGATGCCAGGAAAGAATCCCGCCTCGCAGGCGCCGAGCAGCAACCGAAGAGAGTAGAAGACGCCCGTCGTCGGTATTCCCGTTGCTGCCGATATCGATGGGATGAATGCGAAGGCCGCCGAGACGATCCCCCACGTAATCATGATGCGGGCGATCCAGACGCGCGCGCCGACTCGTTCCAGGAAGATGTTGGAGGGCACTTCAAACAGGAAATACCCGACGAAGAACAAGCCCGCGCCCAGTCCGAACGCTGCTTCACTTAAACCCAGCGCCTGGTTCATGTGCAGCTTGGCAAAGCCGACATTGACGCGGTCAAGATAGGCCACGAAATAGCAGACGATCAGGAACGGTATAAGCCGCCACATAACCTTGCCAATGACACGCTTCTCGACGTCTTGCATGGCAAGGCCTCCCGTTTGATCACCGGAACCCGCTCAACATCCGGGCGGCGTTGCGAAACAATGACGGGTGCGAACGATGAGTGCAAACGGCATTTTGACGTTCAAGCCAAAGTGACAGTCGTGCTGTCATGCTCGAAGCTGGACGAGAGACGAAGCACGCGACACGCTCCATCTAACGCTCGGGGGCGGCCGAGGCATCGGCCGCCCGCCATGATGATCGCGAACATCATCTTATTTTGTCATCGCCGTCCCGGCCGACTCGATCCTCGCCTTGCCGGCATCGCGTTTGAAGCTCGCGCCTTTCTGCGTCGGCGGAAACTCGATCGCAATCATGGCCAGCTTCTCAACCTCCTGTTGGACGAACACGAAGCGCCAGAATGTCTAGGCGTTCGCGCCGCCGTCGACGGTCAAGGTCGAGCCGGTGATGTATTTTGCCTTCGCGCTCGCCAGGAATGCCACGGCATTCGCGATGTCTTCCGTCGCACCATACCGGCCCAGTGCCATGAACTGTTTCAGCGTCTCCGCGGTCGGTCCGTGCGCCGGATTCATGTCGGTGTCGATCGAGCCCGGTGCCACGAGGTTGACCGTGACGTCCCTCGGGCCAAGCTCCCGCGACAGCGCCTTGGTGAATGCGGTTAGCGCCGACTTCGACGCCGCGTACACGCCGAGCGCCGGCGAGGGCACGCGGTCGGCGAAATAGCTGCCGATGGTGATGATGCGGCCGCCCTTGCCAAGGTGCGGCAGCGCCGCCTTGCTCGCGGCGATCGGCGAACGCACGTTGACGTTCAGCATCGCGTCGATGTCGGCGAGCGAGATGTCGTTGAGGCCGCCCAATCGCAGAATGCCGGCATTGTTGACCAGGATGTCGAGCCCGCCCAGCTCCTTGACGGTCTTGTCGACCGAAGCCTGAACGGCAGCGACATCGGCGCTGTCGGCTTGGATCGCTACGGCTTTCTGGCCCGTCGCCTTGATCGCGTCCACGACCTTGGCGGCGCTCTCCGCCGACTTCTCGTAAGTAATCGCGACATCGGCGCCTTCCGCGGCGAGCGCCTTCGCGATGGCCGCACCGATACCCCTGCTTGCGCCCGTCACCAGGGCCCGTTTTCCTGCCAGCGTCATGTGATCTCTCCAATTCTGTAATGATCGACACAGAATATGTGGAGTCTTGATTGCCGCGGTCAAGTGAATTATGTGTTGATCATTACAGAAAGACGGGCGATGGCAGGTCGGCCACGGGAATTTGATCGCGACGCGGCGTTGGAGGCCGCCATGCTGCTGTTTTGGCGCAAGGGCTTTGCGGCAGCCTCGATGCACGACCTCTGCGACGCCATGGGCGTCAGCTCGCCCAGCCTCTATGCGGCCTTCGAAAGCAAGGAGGCACTCTACCTTGCCGCGATCGAGCATTACGTCGAGACCCAGGGCCAGCCGGTCTGGGACCGGCTTGCGGAAGGCGCGACCGCGCGCGCCGGCATCGAGAATCTGCTGATCGGGGCGGCCGAGACCCTGCCGAAATCCCGGAGAGCGCCGGCCGGCTGCATGGCCGTGCTGGGCGCCGTCAGCGACGAATGGCCGGCAACGATTGCCCGCGAGATCAAGAAGGCCCGGCTCGACATGCTCGGCAATTTGCGCGGGCGGCTGGAGGCTGCGGTCGCGAGCGGCGAACTGCCTGCCGCAACCGACATCGATGCGCTGAGCCGGTTCTACCTCAGCGTCTTCGAAGGCATGGCGATCCAGGCCAAGGACGACGCGACGCCTGAGGAGTTGAGAGGCGTAGCGAAGGCGGCCATGGCGATGTGGCCGGGCGAGCGGTAGCTCGCGGCCTGTACGATGGGTAGAGCGCAGCGAGACCCATCGTTCCATCCAGGCGTATTGATGGGTTTCGCTCCGCTCTATCCATCCTACGAGCTGGGCCGAGAGATTGATCTATCTCAAGACCGTATCCGAAACGCGGGCCCAGCTTACATTCGGAAGGCAACGATACGTCCAGACAGGCGGGAGGTGAAGCATGTACCGGCATATTCTCATTCCGACAGATGGGTCGGAGCTAGCGGAGCACGGCGTGGCGCATGGGTTGGCGCTGGCGAAATCCCTTGGAGCCAAGGTATCTCTAATCTTCGTTGTGGAGCCGTTTTCAGAAATGACAGGGCGGTTCCGTGAAGCAGTCGCAACATATGCCGAGCTGCGCAAGGAACAGGCCACGAGCACGTTGGATCGCGCGGCAAATGCGGCCAAGGAGGCCGGCGTTTCCTGCGAACCGATTCAAGTGGAGAACGGGCAACCCCATCAAGCCATCATCGCAGCAGCCGAGAATAAAGGTTGCGATCTCATCGTGATGTCATCCCATGGCCGCAGCGGACTCTCCATGCTTCTCATCGGTAGCGTGACAAACAAGGTGCTGGCGCAGGCGAAAACTCCCGTACTGATTTGTCCGTGAATGCGCGGACCTGCTGACAGAGTTCTCGCTCGCCGCGAGGACTAGAAAACTCAACGGCCGCATAAACCGCCTTGTCTGCTTTCGTCATCTGCGGGCCTTACCTGCCGGTCAGGCCTTGTCGGCCCGGCACCCGGGTAGCCGGTGACAGTGCACTTAACTCGAAGCAGGAGACCCCGTGCGCATCAATTGAATGCACTGTCACCGCAATTGCGGCGACGGCTAGAGCCTGTCGATCCGAAATGCGCGAGTCTCGACCGCGGCGCGAACACGCGCGTTGCACGCAGCTGTGATCGTGGAACCCCGCCGCGGATGTAACGACAGACGCTCCCCTCCGAATAGCCCGTAGCGGACGCTTCGTTCGCCAATAGATGGATGCGCAATCCGGGGAGAAATCGTCGCATGATGGGATTCAACGTCGCGGAGAATGGTGGAGGTTCTTATCGTCCGCTCGCCATTCTGCGCTGGGTCATGGTGGTCATATTCGTATCGTTTGGAATGCAGAAATTCACACTGCAATCCGCACAGGGTATCGCCCAGTTCATCAGCCACAGCCCGTTCATCTCCTGGCTGTCGGTATTCGGCCTGAGGGGAGAGGCCTATGTTCTCGGTGTCGCCGAATTCGTGATCGCGGCGCTGCTCGTGGCCGGCAGCTTCAGTCCGGTCTTGTCGGCGCTGGGTTCGTTCATGGGCATGGTGACCTTCGCGATCACGTGGTCGTTCTTCTTTACGACGCCGGGCGTCGTCACATGGAGCCTCTCAACCGATCCGATGGCGTGGAATCTGGCCGGCGAGTTCCTGTTCAAGGATATCGTCCTGCTGTGTGTGTGCGTCGTTCTGTTTCTCGCTTCGTTGCCGCAGTCGGTTGTCCGGCTCCGCACCGGCTGAGCGTAAAGCGGCTTTGCGATAGCCCGTAGGACGGGTAGAGCACAGCGAAACCCATCACGCTTCAACGCGCCTGGAAGCAAGGATGAGTTTCGCTTTGCTACCCATCCCGCGAGACGCATCTCACCGCCGAGCGCGGTAAATCACGACATCATTGCCATGACGCGTCGTGCTCTTCTCGAGGATGTAATTGGCCTTCTCCAGCACGCGGCGGGATGCGCCGTTGCTGACATAGACAAGGCCGATGAGAGACGGCAGTTCGTGGTGCGACAGCCCAATGTCCGTCAGCGCGATTGCGACCTCGCTCGCAAATCCGCGGCCCCAGAACTCGCGCTTGAAGGCGTAGGCAATCTCGATCTCGTCGATGTCGTCCACGAGGATGTGCCGGATGCCCGCTCGCCCGGCGAAGGCGCCGTCCTTCGTTCGCAGCACCCACAGCCCAAAACCGTGCTGGTCCCAATGCGCCATGTTGGTCGCGAGATAGGTCTTGGTGACCTCGGGTGCACGCACGCCGCCGAGATAGCGGGACACCTCGGCATCGAGATGCAGCGTGACGAGGTCGTCGAGGTGGTCTTCGCGAAGCCTCTCGGCGGTCAATCTGTCGGTGCTGAAGCGGTCCATGGGGACTGATAGCCGCTTTGGCGGCCGGTCGTCGATCGCTTTCGCGATGCGACACCGCACGCCATCAGCAGCGGCTGGACCGCTTGGACTCCATGTCGCGCCCGGGTTCTGACTTGGCCGCGCTGAGCGCCGCGGCCAGCTCGTCGATATGGTAGGGTTTCGGCAGAATCTGCAGACCCGCCAATTCGGCGTCGTGAACTGCGGCTTCGGAGTATCCGCTGGTCAGAAGCACGGGTATGTCGCTTCGCCTTCTCTTGATCTCCCGCGCCAGCTCGACCCCATTCATGCCACCGGGCATCATGACATCGGAAAAGACGAGGTCGACGGCGCGGCCGTCGGCCAGGGCACCGAGCGCGGCCGCGCCACTCGCCGCGTGCGTGACCTCGTAACCGAGCTGGCCCAGCATCTCGCTCACCAGTGCGGCAACCTCGTCATCGTCTTCGACCAGAAGGATTCGGCCATGATTGCTCTTCTTCGGCCGCACCATGTTGAGATCGATCAGGTGTCGCTCCCTGGAAGGAATGCTGAGCGATCGCGGCAAATAGAGTTCGATGCTGGTGCCTCGGCCGACTTCGGATCGAATGCGGACCGTCCCCCGTGACTGCGTCGCGAATCCATGAACCTGGGCAAGCCCGAGCCCCGAGCCCTTTCCGACCTCCTTGGTCGTGAAGAATGGCTCGAAAACGCGTGACAGGATCTCCGGACTCATGCCGACACCGGTATCGACGACGGACAGGCGCACATAGTCTCCGGCGATCTGCTCGTCATTCAGATCGGGCAGATTTTCCCCGCGCACGAGAATCGTGCCGCCATTGGGCATGGCGTCGCGGGCGTTGACAGCGAGGTTGAGGATCACGAGTTCGAGCTCGCCGGGATCGACCTCCACCGGCCAGAGCGTGTCCGGAAAATCGAACTCGACATGGACGTCGCCTCTCAGGCTTCGATCGAGCAGTTCGCGCATGCCGCCCATCTGCGAGGCGACGTCGACGGGCTCCGGCCGGAGCGTCTGCCGGCGGGAGAACGCGAGAAGCTGCCTGGTCAGGCTGGCCCCGCGCTGGGCGGCCTGGACCATCCCGTCCATGAGCCGGCGGCGACGGTCCGGATCGGTCTGGCGGTCGAGCATGTCGAGGCCGCCGGAGATCACCATCAGCAGATTGTTGAAGTCGTGCGCCACCCCGCCGGTCAGCTGTCCGATGGCTTCGATCTTCTGGGCTTGTCGAAGCGTCTCCTCGACCCGGGTACGCTCGTCCATCTCGACGCGCAATTGCTCGACGGCTTCCGCAAGGGCCCGCGTGCGCTCGACCACCAGCGTCTCGAGCTCCTGAGCCGCCTGTTCGCGCGCCGCGAACAGAGCCCGGATTTCGTATTGGCGCCGCCGTGCGCGCAGTGCCGATTGAACGGCGCTGGTCAGCGTCATTGGCTGAACCGGCCGCTCGAGCAGCGAGACGTTACGGAGAAGCGCGACAATGCTGCGGCGCCAGGCGAGGACGGCCGGCTGCTCGCGATGGCTGGTCAGGACGACGAAGGGCAGGTCGGACCAGGGCGGCTGGCTCTCGATCCATTGTGCCAGCGGCGAGGTGTCTTTCCCGAACAGAGCTTCCTCGGCAACGAACACGGCGCCGACGCCGGCTGCCATCTCGCTGACGAGTTCGGGCAGACTGCGGCAGCTGGTCGCTTCCAGGTGCGAACTCCGGAACAGCTCGACGGAGGCAAGTCCGTCGCGCCCGATCGGAGCAAAGACGAGAACATGGTGATCTCGCTCAACGCTCATTCAACCGACCCTTCGGGCTTAGGTGCCCCGGTATAATGCGGATTGCCGGAAAAGATGCCGCTGAACTCCCTCAGGGGCGGGCCGAGCGTGATGCCGGCGCTGCTAAGCCGAAATTCCCGGATGGTATGCTCGTGTCGGCCGCTGCGCTTCTTGACGACAGACAGAGCGCGCCGCACCGTTCCGCCGACCTCGAAATAGCGCAGCATGACCACGGAATCGCTGAGATAGCTTATGTCGAGAGGCGTATCCATCGGACCGACGAGGCCATGCTGGGCGAGGACCAGGATGGTCAGCACACCCTGCTGCCCCAGGTAGCTCAAGAGTTCGTGCATCTGCAGGATGAGAAATCGCTCGTCGGGCATCGCGGCCAGATAGCCGTTCAGACTGTCGATGATGACGAGGCGGGCATTGTCGGCCTCGACGCTCTTTCGCACGTTTGCGGCGAACTCACCCGGCGACAGCTCGGCGGGATCGATCTGCTGAAACCGGACAAGCCCCGAATCGACGTGTTCTTGCAGGTGCAGGCCAAGTGTCCGGGCGCGCGCTTCGACCGTGCCGCGGCCTTCATCGAACGCGAAGAACACCGCGTGCTCGCCACGTTCGGCCGCCGCGATCGCGTAGGTGAGCGCAACCGATGATTTGCCCACGCCGGCGGCGCCGATGAGCAGCGCATTGGTGCCGCGCTCGAGGCCGCCTCCCAGGAGCTGGTCGAGCTCGGCGTTGCCACTCGGGGTGAAGTCGCCGACGAAGGTCTTGTGATGTTCGGCCGCCACCAGGCGGGGGAATATCTGCAGGCCGCCTCGCTCGATCGTGAAATCGTGAAACCCGCCGCGAAACCGGATGCCGCGCATCTTGATCACGCGGAGCCGGCGCCGCTCGGCGCCGTAATCGATCGCGACCTGTTCGAGCATCACCACGCCGTGCGCAATGGAATGGAGCTGCAAATCGTCCTGAGATGACGAAAGATCGTCGAGCAGGACCACTGTGCAATTGCGGTTGGTGAAAAAATGTTTCAGGGCCAGCACTTGGCGCCTGTAACGAAGCGGGTTCTGGGCAAGCAGGCGCAGTTCGGACAGGCTGTCGAGCACGACGCGGTTGGGATTGACCCGCTCGACTTCCCTAAAGATCAGGCCGGTCGTCTCGCTCAGCTCCATTTCGGCGGGATGAAACACCGTGAGCTCGCGCTCCGGATCGAGCGTCGTCTCCGGCGGAACCAGTTCGAAGATGTCGATGCCGTCCAGCGTCCAGCCGTGCCGCTGTGCCACGACGTCCAGCTCGCGCTTGGTTTCGGACAGCGAAATGTAGAGCACGCGCTCTCCGTCCCGCACCCCCCTCAGCAGGAACTGAAGCGCGATGGTGGTTTTGCCCGTGCCGGGCTGCCCCTCGTAGAGATACATCCGGTTGGCGTCGAAGCCGCCTCCCAGGATGTCGTCCAGGCCGGCGCTGCCGGTCGATATTCTGGACAGCTCTCGGGGCGCACTGTCCGCAACAGTGCTGGATGGACTGCTCATTGGTTTCCCTTGACGCTTCGAGAGAAGGGCGCCACCGCCCCTGCACGAGCTCCGGGGCTCGCACTCGGTTAAGCCGAACGGCCTTGGAACGAACTCTCAGCTCGGCGCCGGGTTCCCTGCTCATGGGGAGGCGGTCGGCCCTGATCACGACGCCGACCCAGCCCGAAGACGGTATCGCACCGCCACTCGCAGGACGGAGAAGGTCGCGAGCCGGATGTCGCTGAAGCCGACGATGCCATCGTGCTCCTGTGTTGCCCGACGGGTCAACCGATCCTCAGTTCGCAGCCCGGCGCGTCAAGCGTTCGCAGTCAAGTCGCTGCTTGATCTGAATCAAACAGGCGGATGACAGCCGCACCACAACGCGACTCCAGGGACTGGTGACATGTTGGTGTGCGCAATGAGTCCGACCTGGTACGTCACCTTCGAAGTGCAACGGCGAGGCGTTCTGCCGAGACAACGAAGTCCGCGCGAGACGAAGACCTTCGCGACTGAGCATGAAGCGAAGCTGTTTGCGCGCGCCAAGCGCGATGAGGGACTTTCCGTCTTTGCAGGCACGATCAACCCGCACCTGCCGAAGCGGGTGATCCCATCCTCCGGCATCGGCGCGTGGCTTGCTGACGAACAGGACGGTGCTGGAGCGCACGGCACTTCAAAGACTGACTAAGCACTCTTCTGTGCACAGCGATGGCGTTTGAGTGTTGCCATTTTGGTACGGGCCAGGAATCCCCTCGCGCATAGACTTCAGGCTGTTCGCAGCACTTATGCACGCCAGCCTGCATAAGGGCTCGCTTTTTTGACGGACGAGAGATTTGAGCAAAGGGGACGAAACGATGAAAAAGCTTTCGATAGCCGCGATCGGCTTCGCGGCGCTGAGCTGGGTGGCTCCGGCCATGGCGGCTGACATGGCCGTCAAGGCACCGCCGCCGGCACCGATGGTGGCGGTCTATAACTGGAGCGGATTCTACATTGGCGCCAATGGAGGTTGGGGGCAGAGCCATAATTGCGTGGATTTCGTCACGCTCGTAGGAACAGTGGGAGGCGGTTGCGCTGATCGCTCCGGGGGTCTCGTCGGCGGCCAGATCGGATATCGCTGGCAAACCAATCAGTTTGTGCTTGGCTTGGAAGCACAGGGCGATTGGGCGGAGATCAAGAACACGCGCGTGAGCCTGATTGATCCGCTGATTTCAACCACAGGGAAAACCGATGGCATTGGCCTCTTCACGGCCCAACTCGGATGGGCATGGAACGCGTCACTGCTCTACGTGAAGGGTGGCGCGGCCGTCACTCGCAATCGCTTTGATGTATTCAACAACATCACCGGAGTCGGCCTGGCCTCGGCAGGTCACACGCGCTGGGGCGGCGCCTTGGGTGTCGGCTGGGAATACGGCTTCGCACCGAACTGGTCCGTCGGTGTTGAATACGACCATCTCTGGATGGGGAATGACAACACCTCCTTCGCAGCCGTGGTCACGCCCGGAGGGCGCACCCTCCTAGGCACCGGGGTCAGCCAGGATGTGGACATGGTCACGCTTCGCGTGAACTATCGCTTCGGCGGTTATGGTGCTGGTTATGGTGCTCCTGCTCGCTACTGAGCTGGTGTCCTCCCAGTGACTTCGGGCCCCGGCATCGACCGGGGCCTTTTTCATGGGGAGCGTAAAAAAACGCGCGGATGTCCGGCATCAATTCCTGCGGTTATGTTTGCCAGTAATGATGAGGCACCGGAGGAGGCCTTGCGTCGCCTCCATTTGATTTGTTGATTTTGGTTCGGACCGAACGCGTCCAGTCGTGTGGTGGCGCAGTCGAGGTGGCAATCCGCGGAGGATGCCATCGTCCTCCTGTTTTGCCCGACGGCGCAACCGGCACGCCGTAGTCCGTAGCCCGGATGGAGCGAAGCGCAATCCGGGAATCCTCGCATCGGATGCGCTTTCCCGGACTTCGCTGCGCTCCATCCGGGCTAGGTCTGTTTCCTCGGATGTATCAACGACTTCACTGACGTCACCGGGCGCAGGCCCGGCAAACGCCGTCCACTGTGCATGGGGTTGTTTTCGCAATTTTAGTTTGGAGAGGGCGCTAGCCCGCGCCGAGCGCGACCGCGACGTTGTAGGTCAGAAGGCTCGCGGCATAAGCCAGCACCAGCATGTAGAAGAAGGTCACGGCCATCCAGGCCCAGCTGCCGGTCTCGCGCCGGATCACCGCGAGCGTGGATGCGCATTGCGGGGCGAAGATGTACCAGGCCAGCATCGACAGCGCGGTCGCGAGCGACCATTTCGTCGCCAGCACCTGGCCGATCTGCTCGGCCGCTTCCTTGCCGCCTTCGATCGCGTAGACGGTGCCGAGCGCTGCGACCGCGACCTCGCGCGCCGCCATGCCCGGGATCAGCGCGACCGCGATCTGCCAGTTGAAGCCGACGGGGGCAAGCAGCGGCTCGAGCGCCTTGCCGATGATCGCGGCCAGGCTGAAGTCGATCGCGGGTTCGGTGGCGCCCGCGGGCGGCTGCGGGAACGAGGCCAGAAACCAGATCAGCACCATCATCGAGAAGATCGTGGTGCCGGCGCGGTGCAGAAACATTTTCGCCCGCGTGTAGACGCCGATCGCGATCGATTTCAGCCGCGGCATCTTGTAGTCCGGCAGCTCCAGCATGAATGGCGCCGGCGCATAGTCGCGCAGCATGAAGAATTTGATCAGGAACGAGACCGCAAGCGCGCTTGTGATGCCGGCGGCGTAGAGGCCGAACATCACGAGACCCTGGAGGTTGATGAAGCCCCAGACGTCCCTGGCCGGAATGAAGGCGGAGATGATCAGCGTGTAGACGGGAATGCGCGCCGAGCAGGTCATCAGCGGCGCGATCAGGATCGTGGTCAGCCGGTCGCGCTTGTTGTCGATCACGCGCGTCGCCATGATGCCGGGAATGGCGCAGGCAAAGCTCGACAGCAGCGGAATGAAGGCGCGGCCGTGCAGGCCGGCGCCGCCCATGATGCGGTCCATCAGGAACGCGGCGCGCGCCATGTAGCCGAAGTCTTCCAGCAGCAGGATGAACAGGAAAATGATGATGATCTGCGGCAGGAACACGATGACGCTGCCGACGCCTGATATCACGCCGTTCTGAAGGAAGCTCTGCAGCAGGCCGGCGGGCAGGGTGGCGTGCACGAATTCGCCGAGCGCGTCGAAGCCGTTGTTGAGCAGGTCCATCAGCGGCTGTGCCCAGGCGAACACCGCCTGGAACATCACGAACAGGATCAGCGCAAGCACGATGAGCCCGCCGACGGGATGCAGCACCACCGCATCGATCCGCGCGGTCCAGGTGTCGGGTCTAGCAGGCAGGCTGACGCAGTCGGCGATGATGCGGTCGGCCTCGCGCTGGGTGGCGCGCAGCTCGGCGACGCTGAGCGCGCGCCAGCTGTTCTCCCGCGGCTCCGCGGCGAGTTTCGCCGAGATCTCGTCGGTCAGCGCCAACAGGTCGGCCGTGCCGCTCTTGCGCACCGCGATCGAGGTGACCACGGGCACGCCGAGCTCCTTGGCGAGCCGCTCCACGTCGACGGTGATGCCGCGGCGGCTCGCGATGTCGAACATGTTGAGCACGAGGATCATCGGCCGGCCGGTGCGCTTCAACTCCAGCAGCAGGCGGATGGTCAGGCGCAGATTGGTCGAGTCGGCCACGCACAGCACGAGGTCGGGCACGGTTTCGCCGGACGCCTTGCCGAGCACGAAGTCGCGGGTGATCTCCTCGTCCGGGCTGCGGCCGCGCAGCGAGTAGGTGCCGGGCAGGTCGACCACCGAGACCTGGCGTCCCAGGGGCGTGACGAAGAAGCCTTCCTTGCGCTCGACGGTGACGCCGGGATAGTTCGCGACTTTCTGTCGGCTGCCGGTCAGCGCGTTGAACAGCGACGTCTTGCCGCTGTTCGGCGTGCCCACCAGGGCGAGATGCAGCAGAGGAGCTTCCATGGGATCAGATTTCCGGTCGCTATCTAGGCGACAATGATGGCCATGGCTTCACGACGGCGGACCGCGATCGTGATGTTGTCGACACGGACGGCGATCGGGTCGCGCCCGATCAGGCCCTCGTGCAGGACCTCGACCCGGGCGCCCTCGACGAAGCCGAGCTCGATCAGCCGGCTCTCGAGCTCAATGTCCGAGAGCGCCGAGCCCGCATCCCTGGCGGAAAGGTGTTGGATGACGCCGATATAGCCGCGCTGGGCCAGGCCCAGCGGCATCCGCGAACGCGTGTCATTGGTGTCGGTCATGCCCTGTATTTTCAACGCAGGGCAGTGAGGTCAAGCGCGCGGGTCGGCTGAAACTGCACCTTAGAGTGATTTTAAAGTGCAGAACCGGGAGGCGCCGTTGGAGGACGCCCAACGGCTACTGGGCCGGGACCTTTTCCGGCTGGATGGCGGCCATGGCGCGGCTCTTGAAGTAGTCGAGGACGAACAGGCGGATCGCCGAGGACAGATTGCCCTGCTGGCGGTTGCCGTCGATCTCGCCGACCAGCTCGGACAGCGTCATGTTGCGCAGGCCCGAGATCTCCTTCATGCCGTTCCAGAACGCCTCTTCCAGGCTGACGCTGGTCTTGTGGCCGGCGACCACGATCGACCGTTTCACCACGGGCGACTTCATGACTGATCCTCGCGATCGATCTGATGCTGGTCCAGACGCGCCTTCGCCTGGTCCGCGCGCGTCTCCTCCGCCGACCGCTCCGCCTTCGTGCGGCCGAACTTCGCCCGATTGGTGTCCGCCTGCTTCGCCGATGCTTCCCGCTCGGCGCGCTTCCTGAAACGATTCAGGTTGATGACGTTCCCCATGCCGCGTCTCCATCATCCGCTCCTCTTCTGGCAGGATGAAACATTCAGAAACTGGGTGCCGTGTTGCGCCCTATGAGACTTGATCGCCATTCGCTCGTCCTCGTCAATTGGCCCCTTGGGCCATCAAACGATGAATTAGCCCCGTCAAAGGGCAGAGAGGCCTGCGTAGCACGCCGCCTCGCCACAACATTGACGGTAATCAAATCCCGGCCCTTAGGCCTTATATTTATGAGCCCCAAGGCACCGTATCATTACGGATGACTATCGGAATTCGGAATTCATCCGGGCCGCGTCATTTTCTCCGGCTGCACCAGCCGGTCGAACTCGTCGGCCGAGACGAAGCCGAGCCGCAGCGCCTCCTCCTTCAGCGTGGTGCCGTTGGCATGCGCGGTCTTCGCCACCTTGGCGGCGTTGTCATAGCCGATCTTCGGGGCGAGCGCGGTCACCAGCATCAGCGAGCGCTGCATCAGCTCCCTGATGCGCTTTTCGTCGGCGCGGATGCCGCTGACGCAATGTTCGGTGAAGGAGCGCGCGGCGTCCGCCATCAGCCGGATCGAGTGCAGCATGTTGTAGGCGAGCACGGGCTTGTAGACGTTGAGCTCGAAATGGCCCTGGCTGCCGGCGACCGTGATCGCGGTGTGATTGCCGAACACCTGGCAGCACACCATCGTCATCGCCTCGCACTGCGTCGGGTTGACCTTGCCGGGCATGATCGAAGAGCCCGGCTCGTTCTCCGGCAGGATCAGCTCGCCGAGGCCCGAGCGCGGGCCCGATCCGAGCAGGCGGATGTCGTTGGCGATCTTGAACAGGCCTGTCGCGACGGAATTGATGGCGCCGTGCGCCAGCACATAGGCGTCGTTCGAGGCCAGCGCCTCGAATTTGTTGGCGGCGCTGGTGAAGGGCAGCTTCGTAATCCCGGTAACGTGCTTTGCGAACAGTCTTGCGAAGCGCGGCTTGGAGTTGAGGCCGGTGCCGACGGCGGTGCCGCCCTGGGCCAGCGGATAGAGGTCCTTCACCGCCACCTTGAGGCGGGCGATGCCGCTTTCGACCTGTGCGGCGTAGCCCGAAAATTCCTGGCCGAGCGTCAGCGGCGTCGCGTCCTGGGTGTGTGTCCGCCCGATCTTGACGATTTTTGCGAACTCCTTCTCCTTCTTGCGGAGCGCGCGCAGCAGCTCGCCGAGGGCAGGGACGAGATCGGCATTGATGCGGCTTGCGGCCGCGATGTGCATCGCGGTCGGGAATGAGTCGTTCGACGACTGGCTCATGTTGACGTGATCGTTGGGATGCACCGGCTTCTTGGCGCCGAGCTCGCCGCCGAGCAGCTCATTGGCGCGGTTGGCGATGACCTCGTTGAGATTCATGTTGCTCTGCGTGCCCGAGCCGGTCTGCCACACGACAAGCGGAAAATGATCGTCCAGCTTGCCCTCGATCACCTCGCGCGCGGCGCGGATGATGGCGTTGGCCCGGCGCTGGTCGAGCAGGCCGAGCGCGAGGTTGGATTGTGCGGCGGCGAGCTTGACGATGCCGAGCGCATGCACGAGCTCGATCGGCATGCGGTCGATGCCGATACGGAAATTCTGGCGCGAACGTTCAGTCTGCGCCCCCCAATAGCGATCAGCGGGGACCTCGATGGGACCGAAACTGTCGGTCTCGGTGCGGCTGGCGGGGCGGGCAGTCTTCGAGCGAGCAGTGTTCGAGCGAGCAGTCTTGGCCATGAGCACATCCATTCTGCGGCACGGAATGCCGTGCAGCCTCTTCATGTGCTCTTCTATATCGGCAGTTTGGCCGGGCGCGACCGTTTCGCGCCCAACCTAGATCATTTCTTGCGGAAACGATCGAGCCGCACCACCTCGGCGCCGCCCTGGTTCGGGGCGGTCGGCTCCTCGGCACTTTCGGCCGGCTCACTGGCAGGCGCGGGCACTGCGACGGCCGACGGCGCGGGAGCGGCCGGCAATGTCTCGGATGAGACCTCGGCGACATCGGAGGTGTCGAACTGGAGGCCGAACTTCACGGACGGATCGAGGAAGCTCTTGATCGCGCTGAACGGCACGATCAGCCGCTCCGGAATGCCGCCGAAGGACAGGCCGACCTCGAAACGGTCCTCGAGCACGGTCAGATCCCAGAACTGGTGCTGGAGGATGATCGTCATCTCTTCCGGGTATTGCGCCAGGAGCCGCGGCGACAGCTTCACGCCCTCGGCCTTCGACACGAAGGTGATGAAGAAATGGTGCTCGCCCGGCAGTCCATGGGACGCGGCATCGGTCAGCACCTTCCGCAGCACGCCGCGCAGCGCGTCGCGGGCCAGCACATCGTATCGGATATGATCGGTCGCCATGGTGGTCCTGTTGCATTCCAGGAGTTGGGCCCTGCCGGCCCGACTCGCCAAGCCGCAATAGTACCGCGCCTGACGGGTCAGCAGGAGTCCCCGCCGGGAAGGAAATAAGAGGTAAGTGGAGGCTTCTGTTGCCAGGTGCCTCCGAACCCCGCCTAACGGAGCTTAACCCGTTAGGACTTTAAGATGGTCTTTCAAACTGCGTTACGCAGCCTGAGCAACCGGAGCAAAGTTGTCGTTGGCAACTATTGCAGTAGCCCGATAACGGCGGAACAATACCGGGAAAAAGCACGCCCTTTACGCCCTCGTCGATCCTATTTCGCCCCCGCCAAAACCCGCTCTGGGTGCGCCCGCTGGTGGGCTTTGGTGGAGGCGCCGGGTACCGCCCCCGGGTCCGAATGGTTTATTGCGACGACCGTTTATTTCCATAGCCGGCGAACCGGCACCCCCAATATAGGGGGCAAAGGTTTCAAATGACAGGTGTTTCGAGCGGTGATCCCGCGGTTCCCTTTGGATAGGTTCTGGCCGGGCCTCCGTATGATCTTGGCCCTGGGACGGCCAGCGTTCTAAGCTCCTGACATGTCCACGGATTCAGCACCGGCCGCCCAAGAGCCGGACCATCCAGCCGCCCACGCTCCTCCGCCCGGCCTCGTCGCGCTGTTCCTGGCCTTCGCCCGGATGTCGCTGGCCGGCTTCGGCGGGGTCCTGGTGTTTGCCCGCCACGCCATCGTCGATCAGCACCGCTGGATGACGGCGGACGAGTTCAACGAGACCTTTGCGCTCTGCCATTTCCTGCCCGGGCCCAACATCGTCAACCTGTCGATGGTGTTCGGGTCGCGGCTGCGCGGCATCGCCGGCGGCGTTGCCGCCTTTACCGGGCTGTTGCTGCCGCCGAGGGTGATCATGACCGTGCTTGCGATCATCTACGCCCGGTTCGGCGATGTGGAGGTGCTGCGCCGGATCCTCGCGGGCATCTCCTGCGCGGCGGTCGGGCTGCTGATCGCGGTGGTCTTCCGCATGATGATGCCCCTGCTCAAGCGGATGGACGTTGTCGTGCTCATTCTCATGCTCGGCGTGTTCGTTGCGATCGGTGTGCTTCGCCTGCCGCTCCAGGCGGTGCTGCTGGTCGCGATTCCCATCAGTATCGGCGTCACATATTGGGTGCGGCGGAAGGTAGCAGCATGAACAGCGAAAACCCGATCTGGGCGCTGATCTTCACCTTTGGTCTAATGTCGCTGTTCGCGGTCGGCGGCGCAGCGGCGGCGGTGCCGGAGATGCACCGCATCGCAGTCGACGTGCATCACTGGATGACCGAGAAGCAGTTCGCCGACGCCTATGCGATCGCACAGCTCTCGCCAGGTCCGAACGTACTTATCGTCACGTTAATCGGCTATGCCGTCGCCGGCATCCCCGGCGCGCTGGCGGCAACGCTGGCGATGTGCCTGCCGACGGCGCTGCTTGCCTATTATGTCAGCCGTCTGCTGAGCCGGCCCAGCCAATCGCGCTGGCCCGCCTTGATTCAGACTGCACTGGTTCCGCTATCGATTGGATTGATGGCAGCCAGCGCCCTGATCCTGGCCCAGTCGACCGATCGCACCTTTGCTGCGCTGCTTCTGACCGCGGCGGTTGCAGTGCTCGCGTCCGTCTCGCGCATCAATCCACTCTGGCTTCTGCTCGCCGGAGGCCTGATTGGTTTTGCTGGCATTGTGTAATGAAAATCGCTAGGCAGTGATCCGGGCGGGGGATCCTTTTCCAGCCGATTAGAACAACAGTGCTCGTGACTTAGGAGTCGCGGAGGAGACAAGCATGGCCGACACGATGGGCCACTCGGCGACTGCCACCCGAAACACCTCGGTGGCGATCGGCTTCTGCCTGCTGGCGATCGCGCCGCAGATTTTCGAATTCATCTGGTCGATCGGGACGATCTTCGGCTGGGGTGCCGGGCGCGGCCCACTGCAGGTCGTAACCGGCCATGCGACGGCGCTGCTCGCCGGCGCGCCCAGTGCAATATTCGGATCGTTCGGTAGCGGCACCAAGAAGGCATCATCCGATGTGCTGCTGGCCCTGATCTATTCCTATCCACTGTTTGCAGTGGCGATCCTCACGCTGTTCATGACGATCCGGTCGGCGCAGGATTATGTCGGCGGCGTCATCCTGATGGCGCTCGCCCTGTTCGCGCTGTGGGCGTCGAGCGATCTGCAGGGCATGCGCGGCTTCTCCTTCGGCGCCGGCACGGCACCGCGGATGTTCGGTGGATTGCTGGTGGCCTTGTCGGCCGCCATCGCCTTGACCGGTCTTTTGACCGATGGGCCGGCGATGGCCCATTATTCCTGGCGCGGGCCTCTGTTCGTGATGGTCGCGATCCTGTTTTTCGCGCTGGCGATCCGGCCGCTCGGCCTCGTGGTCACGGCCTTCGTGAGCTTCATGATTGCAGCGCTGGGCTCGCATGAGACGCGCTGGCTGGAGGCCGCCATCGTCGGCGCCTGCCTGACGCTCGGCTGCGCAATCCTGTTCCCGTACGTCCTCGGATTGCCGATGCCGATGTTCCCGCGTTTCCTGGTTCAGTGAGGGTGTAATGGAGCTCTTTGCCAACCTCGCTCACGGTTTTGCCGTCGCGTTCTCTCCGATCAACCTGCTGATGTGCCTGATCGGCGCCCTCGTGGGCACGCTGGTCGGCGTGTTGCCGGGCATCGGCACCATCGCGACGGTCGCGATGCTGCTGCCGATCACTTTCGGCCTGCCGCCGGTCGGCGCGCTGATCATGCTCGCCGGCATTTATTATGGCGCCCAGTATGGCGGCTCGACCACGTCGATCCTGGTTAACATACCCGGTGAGGCGACCTCGGTCGTCACCGCCATTGACGGTCACCAGATGGCCAAGCAGGGCCGCGCCGGCCCGGCGCTGGCGATCGCGGCGATCGGCTCGTTCTTCGCCGGCTGCGTTGCGACCGTTTTGATCGCCGTCCTCGGCGCGCCGCTCACGAAGCTCGCGCTGGCGTTCGGTCCGGCCGAGTATTTCTCGCTGATGGTGCTCGGCCTGATCTTCGCGGTGGTGCTGGCCAAAGGCTCGGTGCTGAAGGCGATCGCGATGATCGTGTTCGGCCTGCTGCTCTCGATCGTCGGCTCGGACATCGAGACCGGCGCCTCGCGCATGGCCTTCAACATTCCGGAGCTCGCCGACGGCCTCGGCTTCGCGACGGTGGCGATGGGTGTATTCGGCTTCGCCGAGATCATCCGCAATCTCGACGCCGGCGCCGAGATGAATCGCGATCTGGTGCAGCAGAAGATCACCGGCCTGATGCCGACCAGGAAAGACCTGACCGACTCGGCGCCTGCGATCCTGCGCGGCACGGTGCTCGGCTCGATCCTCGGCATTCTGCCGGGCGGCGGCGCTGTCATCGCGTCGTTTGCCGCCTATACGCTCGAGAAGAAGCTCGCCAAGAACCCGTCGCGGTTCGGCCGCGGCGCGATCGAGGGCGTGGCGGGGCCGGAAAGCGCCAACAACGCCGCGGCGCAGACCTCGTTCATTCCGCTGCTGACGCTCGGCATCCCGCCGAACGCGGTGATGGCGCTGATGGTCGGCGCGATGACCATCCACGGCATCGTGCCGGGCCCGCAGGTGATGCAGAAGCAGCCGGATCTGGTCTGGGGCATGATCGCCTCGATGTGGATAGGCAATCTGATGCTGATCATCATCAACCTGCCGCTCGTCGGAATCTGGGTGCGGCTGCTGCGCGTGCCTTACCGGCTGATGTTCCCCTCGATCGTGATCTTCTGCGCGATCGGCATCTACTCGGTGAACAACGCACCGGTCGATGTCATCCTTGCCGGCGTCTTCGGTCTGGTCGGCTACTGGCTGATCAAGCACGATTTCGAGCCGGCGCCGCTGCTGCTCGGCATGGTGCTCGGACCGCTGATGGAAGAGAACCTGCGTCGTGCGCTGCTGATCTCGCGCGGCGACTGGAGCGTGTTCCTGACGCGTCCGTTGTCGGCGGTGCTGCTGGCGATCGCGGCGTTTCTGCTGATCCTCACGGTCCTGCCGGTGCTGCGTGCCAAGCGCGACGAGGTGTTCACCGAATCCGAGAACTGACCGCGCCTGCGTCGTCGCAGCGCCCTGCGTCCGCACGCCGCATTCGGAAGTCGAATCGACTTGTGTGACCGCTTCGTGAAATGAAAATGCCGGCCCTGTGGCCGGCATTTTTGTTTTACGTCCGAGGGGATCGAGATGACTTCCATTCGCGCGCTTGCGGGCGCATGTGCTGCGGCGTTCGCATCGTTGTGCGGCTTTGTCGCACCGGCGGAGGCGCAGACCTATCCGACGCGCAGCATCACCATGATCGTGCCGTTCGCGGCCGGCGGACCGACCGACGTGATTTCGCGCATCGTCACCGGGCACATGGCGCAGACGCTCGGACAGAGCATCATCATCGAGAACGTGGTCGGCGCTGGCGGCACCACCGCGACCACGCGCGCTGCGCGCGCGGCCAATGACGGCTATACGCTCATTACCGGGCATATGGGCACGCATGCAGCCTCCGTGCCGCTCTATCCGAAACTCGCCTACCACCCGGAAAAGGATTTTGAGCCGGTCGCGCTGCTCGCGGGCACGCCGATCCTGATCCTGGCGCGCAAGGACTTTCCGCCGAAAGACCTCAAGGAGTTCGTCGCCTACGTGAAAGCGAACGCGGAGAAGGTCAACGCCGCGCATGCCGGCGTCGGCTCGGTCTCGCACGTCTCCTGCGAGCTCCTGCACTCGATCCTCGACATCAAGCCGGTCGGCGTGCCCTTCAACGGCACGGGCCCCGCGATGAATGCGCTGGTGGCCGGACAGGTCGACTACATGTGCGACCAGATCGTCAATGCGGTGCCGCAGATCAATGCCGGCACCATCAAGGCCTATGCGATCGCGACGGCCGAGCGCAATCCGTCGCTGCCGAACGTGCCGACCACGGCGGAGGCCGGCCTGCCTGCATTCCAGGCCCAGGCCTGGAACGCGATGTTCGCGCCGAAGGGAACTTCGCCCGCGATCATTGCGAGCCTGAATGCCGCCGCCATCAAGGCGCTCGACGACGAGACCGTGAAGAAGCGCCTGCTCGAGCTCGGCAGCGTCATTCCGGGTCCCAAGGACCGGACGCCGGAGGCGCTGGCGACCCTCGTCAAGAACGAGATCGCGAAGTGGACCCCGGTGCTCAAGCCGGCAACTTAACGAGCACTTTCAAGCCGATAGGCGAGGGGCGGGACGCAAGTTCCGCCCCTTGTTGTTTGCACCGGGAACAGTCACTTTTCGGGGTATAATGGGCTTAAACAGCGAATCGCTGCTGTCGTAGCGCGGGGCGCGCCGTTAAGTTCGCCGCCTCCCCAAAGGCTCAATGGCACATGCACCAGTATCAGGACCTGCTCGAGCGGATTCTTTCAGACGGCGCCGAGAAGACCGACCGGACCGGCACCGGCACGCTGTCGGTGTTCGGCCATCAGATGCGCTTCAACCTGTCTGCCGGCTTCCCGATGCTGACCACCAAGCGGCTGCCGCTGAAGGCGATCGTGCATGAGCTGTTGTGGTTCCTGAAGGGCGACACCAACATCAAATATCTGCGCGACAACGGCGTCACCATCTGGGACGAATGGGCCGATGCCAATGGCGATCTCGGACCGGTCTATGGCCATCAATGGCGTTCCTGGCCCACGGCCGACGGGCGCAGCATCGACCAGATCGCCAATGTCATCGACATGATCAAACGCACCCCGGACTCGCGCCGGCTGATCGTCACCGCCTGGAATCCCGCCGACGTCGAGAAGATGGCGCTGCCGCCCTGCCACCTGCTGTTCCAGTTCTATGTCGCCAACGGCAAATTGTCCTGCCAGCTCTATCAGCGCTCGGCCGACGTCTTCCTCGGCGTGCCCTTCAACATCGCGTCCTATGCGCTGCTGACGATGATGGTCGCGCAGGTCACGGGATTGAAGCCCGGCGACTTCGTGCATTCGCTCGGCGACACCCATCTCTATTCCAATCACCTGGAGCAGGCGCGGCTCCAGCTCACGCGTGCGCCGCGGACGCTGCCGGTGATGCGGATCAATCCTGATGTGAAGGACATCTTCTCCTTCCGTTACGAGGATTTCGAGCTCGTCGGCTACGATCCGCATCCGCACATCAAGGCGGAAGTCGCGGTCTAGCGCAAATGCCGTTGACCATCCGCCGCGTGCGCGCCGGTGAAGCCGGGCTGGTTCTTGCTCTCATCCGCGAGCTTGCG
Source organism: Bradyrhizobium sp. LA6.8 (assembly GCF_040547935.1). Lineage (NCBI taxonomy): Bacteria > Pseudomonadati > Pseudomonadota > Alphaproteobacteria > Hyphomicrobiales > Nitrobacteraceae > Bradyrhizobium > Bradyrhizobium sp. LA6.8. The sequence continues at coordinate 76,198 of NZ_JBEPQQ010000004.1, read as the reverse complement.
GAATACGAAAAGCTTTCGCACGAGGTCGAGGCGACCGAGGCGATGATTGCGGAAGCGCTGTTCGGCGAGCGTCCGCAGCTCTATTGCGCGATTGCCGAGTGGAACGGCGAGCCCGTCGGCTTTGCGGTCTGGTTCGTCAATTTCTCCACTTTCAGCGGCCGTCACGGCATCTATCTCGAAGATCTCTATGTGCGGCCGTCGCATCGGGGTAAGGGCCTCGGCAAGGCGCTGCTGGTCTATCTCGCCAGGGAGTGCGTCGACAACGGCTGGTCGCGGCTGCAATGGGCGGTGCTCGACTGGAACGCGCCGTCGATCGCGTTCTACCAATCGCTCGGCGCCGTCATGATGGACGACTGGACGCTGTGCCGCGTCACGGGCCCGGCACTGACACGACTTGCGGGGAGCGCGTCCTGATGGAGATCATCTTCGTCGTCGCGATCGCGGAGAACGGCGTCATCGGCGCCGGCAACGGGTTCCCGTGGCGATTGAAATCCGACATGGCGCGCTTCAAGGCGCTCACGATCGGCAAGCCCGTGATCATGGGCCGCAAGACCTTCGAAACCCTGCGCCGGCCGCTTCCTGGCCGTACCAACATCGTCATCACGCGCGATGCGGATTATCGCGCCAATGGCGCCATCGTGACGACATCGGCTGCCGATGCGGGCGCGGTTGCGCGTGGCGATGCCCTGCGGCGTTCGGTCGCCGAGATCGCGGTGATCGGTGGCGCCGAGATCTATCGGCAATGGCTCGATCGCGCCGATCGCCTCGAAATCACCGAAGTGCACGCGCGTCCCGAAGGCGACACGCATTTCGACATCGACAAGGCAGAGTGGGATGAGGTTGAGCGCATCCGGCATCCTGCCGGACCCGACGACAGCGCCGACTACTCCTATGTGACATATCGTCGGCGGGCGGGCAATTAACCGCATTCGTCAATGTTTACATTGACTTTTTCGTGCCCGAGCATAGCTCGAAGGACAGCCCGGGCCGCGTTGTAAGGGACTTGCCTGTCCCCTATAAAGCCGGACCGGACAAAGCGGGCGGGGGCGATTTTCACCCTGCCGAGGAGAGCGTCGAATGCCGTGGAAGAATCAGGGCGGTGGCCCATGGGGCTCGGGTCCGAAGGGACCATGGGGCAACGGCCCGCAACCGGTCGGGCCAAGGCCGCCGGATCTGGAAGACCTTCTGCGGCGCGGCCAGGACCGCCTCCAGCAGATCATGCCGGGCGGCTATTTCTCCGGCATCGGCATCACGCTGATCGTCCTGCTCATCATCGCGTTCTGGCTGCTGTCGGGCTTCTTCCGGGTGCAATCCGAAGAGCTCGGCGTCGTGCTGCGCTTCGGCAAGCATGTCCGCACCGTGCAGCCGGGTCTGAACTATCATCTGCCCTATCCGATCGAAACCGTGCTGCTGCCGAAGGCGTTGCGCGTCAACACGATCTCCATCGGTATGACGCTGATCGACGATCCGGCGCGGCGCGGCCGCTCCATTCGTGACGTGCCGGAAGAGAGCCTTATGCTGACCGGCGACGAGAACATCGTCGACGTCGACTTCACCGTGCTCTGGCGCATCAAGCCGGACGGCGTCGGCGACTTCCTCTTCAACATCCAGAATCCCGAAGGCACCGTGAAGGCGGTCTCCGAGAGCGCGATGCGCGAGGTGATCGGCCGTTCGCAGATCCAGCCGATCCTGACCGGTGCGCGCAACGTCACCGAACAGGGCGTGCAGGAGCTGATCCAGAGGACTTTGGACAGCTACGGCGCCGGTATTCTCATCAGCCAGGTGCAGATGCAGAAGGTCGACCCGCCGGCGCAGGTGATCGACGCGTTCCGCGACGTCCAGGCGGCGCGCGCCAATCTCGAGCAGCTGCAGAACGAGGCGCAGACCTACGCCAACCAGGTCGTGCCGCAGGCCCGCGGACGTGCGGCGCAGATCACGCAGGCCGCCGAAGGCTACAGGGAGCAGACGGTCGCCGAGGCCAAGGGCCAGAGCTCCCGCTTCCTGAAGGTTTACGAAGAATACAAGAAGGCGCCCGACGTGACGCGTGAACGGATCTATCTGGAGACGATGGAGCGCGTGCTCGGCGGCGCCGACAAGCTCGTCTATGACGGCGGCCCCTCGGGCCAGGGCGTCGTGCCCTATCTGCCGCTCAGTGAGTTGACGACCAAGCGGCCGCCTACCACCGGTCAGCAGTCGAGCGGAGGCAACCGATGAGGTCTCCGGTCACAGGTATCGTCACGCTGCTCGCCCTCCTGCTCGTCGTGATCGTCGGCTACATGTCGCTGTTCACGGTGCAACAGACCGAGCAGACCATCGTGCTGCAGTTCGGCCGTCCCGTCGACGTCGTCACCGCGCCCGGCCTGCACTTCAAGGCGCCGTGGAATTCGGTGATCAACATCGACAAGCGGATCCTCGATCTGGAGAACCCGTCGCAGGAAGCGATCGCGTCCGACCAGAAGCGGCTCGTGGTCGACGCCTTCGCGCGTTACCGCATCAAGGACGCGCTGCGCTTCTACCAGAGCGTCGGCTCGATCCAGGCTGCCAACATCCAGCTCACCACGCTCCTGAACGCGGCGCTGCGCCGCGTGCTCGGCGAGGTCACCTTCATCAACGTGGTGCGCGACGACCGCGAGAAGCTGATGCAGCGCATCCGCGACCAGCTCGATCGCGAGGCCGACGGCTACGGTATCCAGGTCGTCGACGTCCGGATCCGCCGCGCCGACCTGCCGGAGCAGAACAGCCAGGCGGTCTACCAGCGCATGAAGACCGAGCGCGAGCGTGAAGCCGCCGAGTTCCGTGCGCAGGGCGGCCAGAAGGCACAGGAGATCCGCTCCAAGGCCGACCGCGAGGCGACCGTGATCGAGGCGGAAGCCAAATCGCAGGCCGAGCAGATCCGCGGCGTCGGCGACGCCGAGCGCAACCGCCTGTTCGCGGAAGCCTACGGCAAAGACGCCGACTTCTTCGCCTTCTACCGGTCGATGACGGCCTACGAGAACGGGCTGCGCGCGAACGACACCCGCTTCCTGCTACGGCCGGACTCGGATTTCTTCCGGTTCTTTGGTAACCCGTCCGGCAAGACGGCGACCGAGACGCCGGCGAAGCCGTGAGCTAGACAGAGGGCGGCAGTTCTGCCGCCCTTCGTCCAGACAAGAACAGCACAACGGGAGGTTCCATTCCGATGAGGTCCATTGCGTTCGCCGACTTCCTCATCGGCTTAGGCATCCTGTTCGTGCTGGAAGGCTTGATGTTCGCGGCAAGTCCCAACTGGATGCGCAAGGCCATGAAAAGCGCCATCGCCACGCCGGACAATATCCTGCGGGCGGTTGGGATCGGTTCGGCCGTGGCCGGCCTGGTCTTGATCTGGGTTATGCGCCGTCCGATTTAGGCGTCACGCCAACGCCAAAGTGAAGGCGAGAGACTGGTTTTCGCCGTATTATCCGGGTCTTGAGGCCCGTTAAGCTCCGCGCTTGCGCCGTCCCCCCGTTCGAGCGCAGTCTTGGAGGCGAATCCTTGGGGCCTGATCCTTTTCTCTGGAGATACCAATGACCGCTGCCACCATTGCCCCGACCCGCTTGCGCTTAGGGCTGGCCGCGCTCGCCGTCAGTGCATTCAGCGCGTTCGGCACGCCGGCCCTTGCCCGTGGCCCGGACGGGATCGCCGACGTCGCCGAGAAGGTGATCGACGCGGTCGTCAACATCTCGACCTCGCAGACCGTCGAAGCCAAGGGCGGCGGCGGCGGCAGCAACACCATGCCGCAACTGCCGCCCGGCTCGCCCTTCGAGGAGTTCTTCGACGACTTCTTCAAGAACCGCCGCGGCCCCGGCGGCGGCAGCAAGGGCGGCGAGCGCGGTGACAACCCGCCCCGCAAGACCAACTCGCTCGGCTCCGGCTTCATCATCGACACCGCTGGCGTCGTCGTCACCAACAACCACGTCATCGCGGACGCCGACGAGATCAACGTCATCCTCAACGACGGCACCAAGATCAAGGCCGACCTGGTTGGCGTCGACAAGAAGACCGACCTCGCCGTGCTGAAGATCAAGCCGCCGAAGCCGCTGGTGGCGGTAAAGTTCGGCGACTCCGACAAGTTGCGCCTCGGCGACTGGGTGATCGCGATCGGCAATCCGTTCAGCCTCGGCGGCACGGTGACGGCCGGTATCGTCTCGGCCAAGAACCGCGACATCTCCTCGGGGCCGTATGACAGCTATATCCAGACCGACGCTTCCATCAACCGCGGCAATTCCGGCGGTCCGCTGTTCAACCTCGATGGCGACGTCATCGGCGTCAACACGCTGATCATCTCGCCCTCCGGCGGCTCGATCGGCATCGGCTTTGCCGTGCCCTCGAAGACGGTTGTCGCCGTGGTCGATCAGCTCCGCCAGTTCGGCGAACTGCGCCGCGGCTGGCTCGGCGTGCGCATCCAGAGCGTCACCGACGAGATCGCCGAGAGCCTCAACATCAAGCCCGCGCGCGGCGCGCTGGTCGCCGGCGTCGATGACAAGGGCCCGGCCAAGCCCGCCGGCATCGAGCCCGGCGACGTCGTCGTCAAGTTCGACGGCAAGGACGTCAAGGATCCCAAGGATCTCTCCCGCGTCGTCGCCGACACGGCGGTCGGCAAGGAAGTCGATGTCGTCATCATCCGCAAGGGCCAGGAGGAGACCAAGAAGGTCACGCTCGGCCGTCTCCAGGATCCCGACAAGGTGCAGGCCGCGGTCAAGACCGACGAGCCGGCGCCCGAGAAGCCGGTGACGCAGAAGGCGCTCGGTCTCGATCTTGCCGCGCTCAGCAAGGATTTGCGCACGCGCTACAAGATCAAGGACAGCGTCAAGGGCGTGGTCGTCACCAATGTCGACGCCAATTCGGACGCTGCCGAGAAGCGCCTCTCCGCCGGTGACGTCATCGTCGAGGTTGCGCAGGAGGCCGTCTCCAGCGGCGCCGACATCCAGAAGCGGGTCGACCAGCTCAAGAAGGACGGCAAGAAGTCCGTGCTGCTGCTCGTCTCCAACGCCGACGGCGAGCTGAGGTTTGTGGCGCTGAGCGTGCAGTAGGGGGCGCTCGCTCTTGCTTCTCGTCATGGCCGGGCTTGACCCGGCCATCCACGCCTTTGCAACGTGGACTGACCAAGACGTGGATGCCCGGGACAAGCCCGGGCATGACGGTGTTGAGACTTACGTCTCCACGAACTCGTCCCGCCGATACCCCTGCGCGTAGAGCAGCGCGGTGAGATCGCCATGGTCGATCCGCGCGGCAGCCGCAGCCGCGACCGCTGGCTTGGCGTGATACGCCACGCCCAGTCCCGCAGCCTGGATCATCGCGAGATCGTTGGCGCCGTCGCCGACCACGACGGAGTCGATGTCGTCGAGATCGAACGACTCCATCAGATCCACCAGCGTCGCAAGCTTTGCCGCGCGGCCCAAAATCGGCTCCTTGACCTCGCCGGTGAACTTGCCGTCGCGGACGACGAGCTCGTTGGCGCGGTTCTCCTGGAAGCCGATCTTGGCGGCGACCGCACGCGTGAACAGCGTGAAGCCGCCGGAGACGAGACAGGTATAGGCGCCATGGGCGCGCATGGTCGCGACCAGTTCGCGGCCGCCCGGCGTCAGCGTGATGCGCTTGGCCAGCACCTCGTCGACCACGCTGGCGGGAAGGTCCTTCAGCAGCGCGACGCGCTCGCGCAGCGCCGGCTCGAACTCGATCTCGCCGCGCATCGCGCGTTCCGTGATGGCGGCCACGTGGGCCTTCTTCCCGACGAGATCGGCGAGCTCGTCGATGCATTCCTGGCCGATCATGGTGGAATCCATGTCGGCGAGAAAAAGCTTCTTGCGCCGGAAGCCGACTGGCTGCACCACGATGTCGATGGGGAGGTCGCCGCGAAGCTCGCGCAACCGCTGTTCGATGGCGTGACGGTCGCCTTGGAGGTTATCCTGCGCGCCGAAGGGGATGTCGACCGCAACCCCGTCGAACAGCCAGTGCGCAGGTTGCGCCTGGGGCAGCACGGCGCGGGCGCCGTCGACGATGGTGCTGTCGAGCGCGGGATTGTCGGGATTGCAGATCAGCGTGGCGACGAGGGACATTTGAGGTTTTCGTGAGCGAGGGACAAGTCAGCAGAAGACATGTTGGCAAGGCCGTGCTTATCGCAGGCCCGACCGCCAGCGGCAAGTCGGCGCTGGCGCTCGAGCTTGCCTTGAGTACGGGCGGAATCGTCATCAATGCCGATTCCATGCAGGTCTATCGCGACCTCCGCATCATCACCGCGCGCCCCACACATGGCGAGGAAGGACGCGCACCGCACCGTCTCTACGGCCACGTCGATGCGGCCGTGAATTTCTCGGCCGGCGCATGGGTGGTCGACGCGACGAAGGCGCTGGAAGAGGCGAAGGCCGAAGGCCGCCTGCCGATCTTCATCGGCGGCACGGGCCTTTATTTCAAGGCGCTGACGGCGGGCCTCTCCGTGGTGCCGCCCATTCCCGCCGAAACACGTGAGGACGTGCGCGCGCGGCTGGAGCGGAACGGCGTCGAGGCGCTGCATGAGGAACTTGCACGCCGTGATCCGCGCGCTGCCGAACGATTGAACCTGCGCGACCGCACCCGGATCGCGCGCGCGCTCGAAGTGGTCGAAGCGACGGGCCGTTCGCTGCTCGACTGGCACCATGAAGGCCAGCCGCCGCTGCTGCCCAAGGACAGTTTTCGCGCGGTGTTTCTCGCCCCCGAGCGCGACGAGCTCTATGCCCGCATCGATGCCCGTTTCGATGCCATGCTCGGTGCCGGCGCGTTGAGGGAGGTGGAGTGGCTCGCCGCCAGACATCTCGATCCGCTGCTGCCGGCGATGAAAGCCCATGGCGTGCCGGCCCTGATCCGGCATCTGCGCGGTGAGATCGGCCTGGACGAGGCGGCCATGATCGGTCGTGCCGACACCCGCCACTACGCCAAGCGGCAATTCACCTGGTTCCGGCACCAACTGCCCGAGTTCGAATGGGTGAAGCCGGAGGAGGCGAGGGGGTGGCTTGCCGCCATCGTGAATGCGGCCCGAGACCCCGGCTGACGCGCTTTTGTACCCGGGTTCCCGAATTTACCTCTCGCCGAACCCTGGGAACACCGCTACATTGGCAAAATCGCGCGGGAACGGTCGCATTGCCTTGACATCCGGGCTTTGACCGTTATGTTTCGCGCAACCTTTGGGAAGCCGGGCACCTGCCATGCGTAACATTATTACCAAACTCCTTATCGCCGTCGTACCCAGGCACACCGCCGGGGGTGGCTAGCTGCCATCCACAAGACAGGCGGTGTGCATGGGCCCTCTTCGGGGCCTTTTTTATTTCCCGAACCCGACACGAACGAAGCCGCTGACAACAGCGCATCCGGAGCAAGACAATGAGCGACAAGAGCCACGATCCGAACCAGATGACCGGCGCCGCGATGATCGTTCGCGCGCTCATCGATCATGGCGTGACCGACATTTTCGGCTATCCCGGTGGCGCCGTGCTTCCGATCTATGACGAGATCTTCCAGCAGAGCGAGGTCCAGCACATCCTGGTCCGCCACGAGCAGGGCGCGGGCCACGCCGCCGAGGGCTATGCGCGCTCGACCGGCAAGCCGGGCGTTGCGCTGGTGACCTCCGGTCCCGGCGCCACCAACATGGTGACGCCGCTGACCGACGCGCTGATGGACTCGATCCCGCTGGTCTGCATCTCCGGCCAGGTGCCGACGCATCTGATCGGCAACGACGCGTTCCAGGAGTGCGACACGGTCGGCATCACGCGGCCCTGCACCAAGCACAATTGGCTGGTGCGCGACGTCAACGATCTCGCCAAGGTGCTGCACGAGGCCTTCTATGTCGCGACCTCCGGCCGTCCCGGCCCGGTGCTCGTCGACGTGCCCAAGGACGTGCAGTTCGCGACCGGCACCTATCATCCGCCGCGCAAGTCCGACGTGCACCGCTCCTACGCGCCGCGCGTGAAGGGCGACGCGACGCAGATCCGCAAGGCCGTGTCGCTGCTCGCCAACGCCAAGCGTCCGGTGATCTACAGCGGTGGCGGCGTCATCAATTCCGGCCCCGAGGCGACCAAGCTCCTGCGTGAGCTGGTCGAGGTCACCGGCTTCCCGATCACCTCCACGCTGATGGGTCTGGGTGCCTATCCGGCGTCGGGCAAGAACTGGCTCGGCATGCTCGGCATGCACGGCACCTATGAAGCCAACATGACCATGCATGATTGCGACGTCATGCTGTGCGTCGGCGCGCGCTTCGACGACCGCATCACCGGCCGCGTCGATGCGTTCTCGCCGGGCTCGAAGAAGATCCACATCGACATCGATCCATCCTCGATCAACAAGAACATCCGTGTCGACGTGCCGATCATCGGCGACTGCGGCAACATCCTCGGCGACATCCTCCAGGTGTTCAAGGCGGAAGCGAAGAAGCCCGACATCAAGGCCTGGTGGCAGCAGATCGCGCAATGGCGCGCCCGCAACTCGCTCTATTACAAGAAGAGCAACGACGTGATCCTGCCGCAACACGCGATCCAGAGCCTGTTCGAGGCGACACGCGGCAAGGACACTTACATCACGACGGAAGTCGGCCAGCACCAGATGTGGGCGGCGCAGTTCTTCGGCTTCGAGGAGCCGCATCGCTGGATGACGTCGGGCGGTCTCGGCACCATGGGCTACGGCCTGCCGGCCGCGATCGGCGTGCAGGTTGCCCATCCCGACAGCCTCGTCATCGACATCGCGGGCGATGCCTCGGTGCAGATGACGATGCAGGAGATGTCGACGGCGGTGCAGTACGAACTGCCGATCAAGATCTTCATCCTGAACAACCAGTACATGGGTATGGTGCGGCAATGGCAGCAGCTGCTGCACGGCAACCGGCTGTCGCATTCCTATTCGGAGGCGTTGCCGGATTTCGTCAAGCTCGCCGAAGCCTATGGCGGCGTCGGCATCCAGGTGCACAAGCCCTCTGATCTCGACGGCGCCATCCAGGAGATGATCTCGGTCAAGCGTCCGGTGCTGTTCGACTGCCGCGTCGCGGCGCTCGAAAACTGCTTCCCGATGATCCCCTCCGGCAAGGCGCACAACGAGATGCTGTTGCCCGAGCAGGCGAACGACGAAGCCACCGCAAAGGCGTTCGCCGGCGGCAAGGCGCTGGTGTGACGTCATGTTCGACCTGACGGAGCTCGAGCGCGCACATGCGATCGTGGGGCAGGCGATGCCGGCGACGCCGGCACGCGGCTGGCCGCTGCTCGCCGAGCGCCTCGGGACGCAGGTCATCGTCAAGCACGAGAACCACACGCCGATCGGCGCCTTCAAGGTGCGCGGCGGTCTCGTCTATCTCGAAAGGCTGAAGCGCGAGCGGCCGAACACACCCGGCATCATCTCGGCGACGCGCGGCAATCACGGCCAGAGTCTGGCCTTTGCCGCGAGCCGCCACGGCGTGCCGGCGGTGATTTACGTGCCGCGCGGCAACTCGGTCGAGAAGAACCGGGCGATGAAGGCGTTTGGCGCCGAGCTCGTCGAGCATGGCGAGGACTTTCAGGCAGCCGCCGAAGAGGCGCAGCGGCGCGCCCAATTCACCGGCCTGCACATGGTGCCGTCGTTCCATCCGGATCTCGTGCTCGGCGTCGCCACCTATGCGCTCGAACTGTTCCGGACTGCGCCGGATCTCGATGTTCTCTATGTGCCGATCGGGCAGGGCTCTGGAATCTCCGGCTGCATCATGGCGCGCGACCTTCTGGGCCTGAAGACCGAGATCGTCGGCGTGCAGTCCACCGAAGCGCCGTCCTATGCGCTGTCGTTCGCGGCCGGCAAGGTCGTGACGACGAAGACCAGCAACACGCTGGCCGACGGCATGGCAACGCGCATTCCCGACGCAGACGCGTTCGCGCTGATCCGCAAGGGTGCCGCGCGCATCGTGCAGGTTTCCGACGACGAGGTCGCCGCCGCGATCCGCGCCTACTGGACCGACACGCACAATCTTGCGGAAGGCGCCGGTGCCGCCGCGCTCGCCGCGGCGCTTCAGGAGAAAGCCAAACTGTCAGGCAAGCGCGTCGGTCTCGTGCTGTCCGGCGGCAATATCGATTTCGATCTGTTCCGCAGTTGGGTCGGGGCAGAGGCGCCAGCGATGGCGTGACGGAGAGACAAGAGGGGACGACCATGAACCAGCCGGCATCCGCCTATTTCATCGAGGACCGCCACGATCCCAACGAGACGCATACGCTCTCGGTGCTCGTGCAGAACGAGCCGGGCGTGCTCGCGCGCGTCATCGGGCTGTTCTCCGGGCGCGGCTACAACATCGAGAGTCTCACAGTCTCGGAGACCGAGAGCCAGAAGCATCTGTCGCGCATCACCATCGTCACCACGGGAACGCCGATGGTGATCGAGCAGATCAAGCACCAGCTCGACCGCATGATCCCGGTCTATCGCGTCGTCGACATGACCCTGACCAAGCGCTCGATCGAGCGCGAGCTTGCGATGGTGAAGGTGCGCGGGCAGGGCGAGCATCGTGTCGAGGCGCTGCGGCTGGCGGATGCGTTCCGCGCTCGCGTGATCGACGCCACCACCGAGAGCTTTGTGTTCGAGATCACAGGCAATACTGACAAGATCAATCAGTTTATCGACCTGATGCGCCCGCTCGGCCTTGTCGAGGTGTCGCGCACCGGCGTTGCCGCGATTGGCCGCGGGCCTGAGGGGATGTGAGCCATGCTGGCGCGCGACTGGTACTATAACGAGCGCAACCGGATGGGGATCGAGCCCGCAGTGGCTTCGATCTACGACGCCCATGACGATGCCGATCTGCGGGCGCGCGCCGCGCTGAAAATGCTTGGGGTGCAGCGAGGCTGGCGCATCGCGGATATCGGCTGCGGCAACGGTGTGCTCGCCACCGAAGCGGCGTTGTTGGGTGCCGAGGTGGACGCCATCGACATCTCGCCGGCGATGCTGGCGCTCGCCGAGATCTACGCCCGCGACCGCAAGGCGCCGGTGCGCACGCAGTCGGCCGGCTTGCTCAGCTTCGCCTACCGGCCGGAATCCTACGATCTGATCGTCAGCGAGTTCACGCTGCACCATCTGCCGGATTTCTGGAAGGCGGTGGCGATGTCGCGGATCTATCGTGCACTGAAGCCGGGCGCGAGCTTCTATCTGCGCGACATCGTCTACGCCTCGATGCCCGACGCCATCGAGCGCGACGTCGAGCAATGGGCCGACTTCCATATCAAGAACCACGATTTTTCGCGCGAAAGCGTCGTCACGCACATGCGCGACGAATATTCCACCTTCGGCTGGGTGATGGAACGGATGCTGATCGATGTCGGCTTCACGCTGGTCTCGGTCGACTACCACGCGCCCATGCACGGCACTTATCTGCTGCGGAAACCGAAAGCCGGCGAGCAAGGCTAGAACAGAACAACAAACAGGGCTGCACGACAAAGCAGAACCGAGAACAACAATGAAGCCGGCCGATATCCTCATCGCCATTCTGGTGGCGGTCATTTGGGGGCTTGCCTTCGTGGCGAGCCGGATCGCGCTCGACGAATTTTCGCCGGAGCTGATGACGGCGATGCGCTTCACCATTGCCGCGGTGCCGTGCCTGTTCATTCCCAAGCCGAAGATCGCCTGGTCGCTGCTGATCGCGATCAGCTTCACGCTGTTCCTCGGCCAGTTCCTGAGCCAGGCCTATGGCATCGCCCACGGTGTGCCGGTGGGGCTGACTTCTGTCGTCGTGCAGAGCCAGGCGCTGTTTACCATCGGCTTTGCCGCGATCGCATTTGGCGAGCGGCCGACGCCGGTGCAGACGCTTGGCATCGTCGTCGCCGCAGTCGGACTGCTCTTGATCTGCGGTACCGTCGGTTACGATTTCAGCGTTGGCGCCTTCGCGGTGCTGATGATCGCCCCGATTTGCTTTGCCGTCGGCAATCTCCTGCTGCGCGGCGCCCGTGGCGCGCCGATGTTCGACCTGTTCGCCTGGCTCTGCCTCACCGCCGCCGTGCCGCTGTTCGCGCTGGCGCTGGTCGTCAACGGGCCGGCGCCGACCTTCCAGTCGCTGATCCATATGTCGCCGACTGGCCTCGTCTGCCTGCTGGCGATCGGCGCCATCTCGACCAGCATCGCCTATTGGCTGTGGGGCCGGCTGCTGCGTGATTATCCAGCCGCTCAAGTGGTGCCGTTCGCGCTGCTGGTGCCGTTCGTCGGCTCGGCCGCTTCCAGCATCGTGTTTGGCGAGAAGTTCGGCCCGTTGCGGCTGGCAGGGATGCTGACGGTCATCGGCGGCATCGCGGTGATGGTGCTGGCGAGACGCCCGCAGCCGCTGCCGAAGACCGCGTGAGGTGAGCATGTCCCAGTCGCTGCTCTATGCCTTCATCATCTTCGCCCTCGTGATGTTCTTCACGCCGGGGCCGAACAACATCATGCTGCTGTCGTCGGGACTGACTTACGGCTTCCGCCGCACCATCCCGCATATCGCCGGCATCACGATCGGCTTCGCCTTCATGGTCGGCGCCGTTGGCCTCGGGCTCGGCACTGTGTTTCTGGCCTATCCGATCCTCCAGACCATCCTGAAATATGCCGGCGCCGCCTACTTGATTTACCTCGCCGCGGTGATCGCCTTCTCGGGTCCGGCCAAGCCGGGCGAGGAGGACGGCCGTGGCCCGATGACCTTCTGGGCCGCGGCGATGTTCCAGTGGATCAACGCCAAGGGCTGGGTGATCGTGATCGGCACCATCACCGCCTATGCGGCGATTGCCCAGTTCCCGATCAACATCGCGATCCAGACCCTGATCAGCCTGCTCGTCGGCACGGTCTCGACGGTGGTCTGGGCCCTGTTCGGCACTGCACTACGACCGGTACTGACCTCGGAGCGGCTGGTCCGCGCCTTCAATATCGTGATGGCGCTCCTGTTGCTCGCCTCCCTCTACCCCGTTTTCATGGATGCATGATGTCGCGGATTTCCATGCAGAAACGGGTTTCCCTAGGGGCTGAAAATGCTCTAGACAGCCCCCGAAATCCGCAAATTTCACCCTTCGGACACTGACTATCGGCCGCTTCTGGCCCTGAACGAGGAAACGACTATGCGTGTTTATTACGATCGCGACGCCGACCTGAACCTGATCAAGGGCAAGAAGGTCGCCATCGTCGGCTATGGCAGCCAGGGCCACGCCCATGCGCTCAACCTCAAGGACTCCGGCGTCAAGGAAGTCGCCATTGCGCTGCGCAAGGAATCGGGCTCGGTCAAGAAGGCGGAAGCCGCCGGCTTCAAGGTGATGGAAGTCGCCGAAGCCGCCAAATGGGCCGACCTCGTCATGATGCTGACCCCGGACGAGCTCCAGGGCGACATTTATCGTGAGCACCTGCACGACAACATGAAGAAGGGCGCCGCCCTCGTGTTCGCGCACGGCCTCAACGTCCACTTCAACCTGCTCGACCCGCGCGCCGACCTCGACGTGCTCATGATCGCGCCGAAGGGCCCCGGCCACACGGTGCGTTCGGAATATCAGCGCGGCGGCGGCGTGCCCTGCCTGATCGCGATCGCCAAGGACGTCTCGGGCAACGCCCATGACCTCGGCCTGTCCTACGCCTCCGCCGTTGGTGGCGGCCGCGCCGGCATCATCGAGACCACCTTCAAGGAAGAGTGCGAGACCGACCTGTTCGGCGAGCAGGTCGTGCTCTGCGGCGGCTTGGTCGAGCTGATCAAGGCCGGTTACGAGACCCTGGTCGAGGCCGGCTACGCGCCGGAGATGGCCTATTTCGAGTGCCTGCACGAAGTGAAGCTGATCGTCGACCTGATTTATGAAGGCGGCATCGCCAACATGAACTACTCGATCTCCAACACCGCGGAGTATGGCGAGTACGTCACCGGTCCGCGGATCGTCACGGCGGAGACCAAGGCCGAGATGAAGCGCGTTCTCGCCGACATCCAGGGCGGCAAGTTCGCCCGCGACTGGATGCTCGAGAACAAGGTCAACCAGACCTCGTTCAAGGCGACCCGCGCCAAGCTCGCCGCGCACCCGATCGAGGAAGTCGGCGCGAAACTCCGCGACATGATGCCCTGGATCAAGAAGGGCGCGCTGGTCGACAAGAGCAAGAACTGACGGCTGCGCCGTCATTCCGGGTTCGCGACTTCGTCGCGCCCCGGAATGACGAGCGAAACACAAGCTTCGCTCGCCAAACCAAATTTTAAACCTTCTCGACTACATCGGAGCGAGATCGCGAACGGCGGTCTCGCTCCTTTCATCTCGTCATCTCGCGCGAAGCATTGCTGCTTCATTCAAATTCTTCGCGAGCTGACGTGCCCTCTGAGCACGAAGAACTGACGCTTAAACCGCATTCTTGGTCTCGCGTCGTTTCAGAACCTTTCCAGAAGCTCGCGATCGCCAAAAGCCCAGCGTCTTCAAGATCGAGGATTCGGATCTTCATCTGCATCTTCAGGGCGCAATCAATCTCATGTCGCGAAGTTCGCGCGCCGCTTCATCTTAAGAATCGACACCCGCGACGTCCCTTTGAGCGTTGGGTGGCATTGCGCTGACACATCCTTCTCTCCATGATCGCGGGAACTTGAGGGGGGAGGGGTCTATGCGATCTGTCGTCGTCACCGGCGCGTCCACCGGCATCGGCTGGGCCATTGCGAAATTTCTGATCGGGCGCGGCTACCGCGTCTTCGGCAGCGTCCGCAAGCAGGCCGACGCCGACCGGCTCAGGGGTGAGTTCGGCGCGAACTTCACGCCGCTCCTGTTCGACGTTACCGACGAGGCCGCCGTGCTCGCCGCTGCGCGCCAGGTTCGCGAGGCGCTGGCTGGCGAGACGCTGGCGGGGCTCGTCAACAATGCCGGCATTGCGGTCGCGGGGCCGGTCCTGGAATTGTCGGTCGACGATTTCCGCCGCCAGATGGACATCAACGTCATCGGCCCGGTCATCGCGACGCAAGCCTTTGGGCCGCTGCTCGGCGCGGACCCATCGCTGAAGGGGCCGAAGGGGCGGATCGTGATGATCAGCTCGGTCGCCGGCAAGAACGGCAATCCGCTGTCGGCGCCTTACTGCACCTCCAAGCATGCCATCGAAGGCCTGTCGGAGAGCCTGCGGCGCGAGCTGATGCTGTTCGGGATCGACGTCATCATCGTCGCCCCGGGCGCAGTGAAGACGCCGATCTGGAGCAAGGCCGAAGAGATCGATCTCTCCGTCTATCAGAACTCGCCCTATCTGCCGGCGCTGAACAAGGTCATGGCGTTCATGATGGACCTCGGTGCGAAGGGTCTGCCGGCCGAGCGGATCGCCGAAATCGTGTTCGAGGCGCTGACCGCCGCGAGCCCCAAGGTGCGCTACCAGATCACGCCGGACCCGCTGCGCCATCTGATCGGCGCATTGCTGCCGAAACGGACGGTCGATCGCATCATCGCCAAGCGGCTGGGGTTCCTGCCGCAGGGCTGATCGACGTTCAGCTCGCTTCGGCCGTCCGTCGGCGGGGGTGGGCGGCCATCGCGATCAGCCGCAGCGCCATCACGGCGAGCAGCGGAATGAGGAAGGCGGCATAGAGCGGCATCGCCGGCACGCGCTTGCCGAACGACACCATGAACTGGAACCAGAGATAGTAGCCGCCGACGAGGTGCAGCACGCGCCAGGCCTGCGGCCCGAGCAGCGCGGCGGTGCGGTCGAACGAGGTCGCGCTCATGGCGATGATGAATGCATAGCCGATGCCGCCGAAGATGTAGGAGGCGGCCGAGGTGGCCTCCACAAAGCCGGCCGGGTCCATTTTGGCAAAGGCAACGATCGCAACTGCGTGGATGGCGTGGGAGGCCGCAAAGCTCAGGCCCAGATCGCGGCGGTTGCGGCGCTGCCAGCGGGTCCAGGCGTTCGGCCACAGCCGGGCGAGCGCCGCTGCACTGAAGGCAAGGCAGAATAGCAGCAGCGAGCTTCGCGCCGTGAAACGGATCACCATCCGCACGCCCTCGACCTCGAACTGCCGCATCGACGCGATCCACAGGCTGAGCGCGATCAGGCTCAGGGTGAGAACGGCGAGCAGCCGCCAGCCCTCGAACCAGTTTTGGCGTTGTGACATGGCGGTCTCCTCCTTAATGTAAGCATCGATTACATTTCAGGCTGGCGAAATCGTCAACGGTGTAATCGGTGCTTACATTCACGTTCGGGTGATGCTAGGAAGCGCCATGCCTGCCCGACAGCCGTCCAAGCCGCGCGCCCGCCGCCAATCGCCAGAAGCCCGGCCGTATCATCACGGTGACCTCCGCCGCGTGCTGATCGATGCTGCGTTGCAACTGGCTGCGGAAGGCGCCGAAGTCTCGGTGCGCGAGGCCGCGCGCCGGGCCGCGGTTTCGCCGGGGGCGCCGTTCCGGCACTTCCCCAACCGCGACGCGCTGATGGCGGCGGTGGCCGGGGAGGCGCAGCGGCGCTTTCGTGCCGAGATCGAGGTGGCGCTGGACCAGGCGCCGGCCACCGACCCGCTCGGCCGCTTCCGCGCCTTCGGGCTCGCTTACCTGCGCTGGGCGATGCGCAACCCCGCGCATTTCGAGATCATCTCCACGGGGCGCTACTTCGCCCATGGCAGCTCCGCGGAGCTGGCACGCGACAATGTCGAACTGATCGCCCTGACCGAACGGATGCTGGCAGACGCGGCGGAGCAGGGCCTGCTGCGGTCGGCCGACCTCAAGCGCATCCAGATCGCCGGCCGCGCCCTGGTCTACGGCTTTGCCCGGATGAACCTCGACGGCCACTTTCCGCGCTGGGGGGTGGAGGAGGGCGAGACCGAGCGGATGGCGGAAGGGGTGATCGACCTCTTCATCGCGGGGATCGCGAAGTCGGGCCGCGGCTCCTGAACTGACTGACCCTCATGGCGACGAGGCGCGTAGCGCCGTCTCGAACCATGCAGGCCCACTCGGGCCTCGCCCTTCGAGACGCCTGCTTCGCAGGCTCCTCAGGGTGAGGGGATGGAGTTGGCCGTGCGGCTGTTCGCCGCCTGCTAACATTAAGCGAAGGTCGGACCGCGACACGCGTTGCTTGTCCGTGACCATTCAATTACAGTTTTATGACACGGTGCAGGCTTCCGGCTGCGCCGAACGCCGCAGGCCGGCCCGACGGCTGGGTATTCATCGCGCCGGACCAGAAGTTGCGTGCCGTCGATGGCGTCCGCGCCGAATCCAGGTCCTTCTGCCACCACCGCCGTGCTGGCGAGCGTTGCCGCGCTCGGCATCTGGCGCCTGCTTGCGGTTGCCGCGCCGCATCTTGCCGCCCTCGCGCTCATGTACGAGACCGAGACCGATTTCGGTTCGCGGCTTTCGTTCGTGCTCGCCTGGGGCATCCTCAATTTCTTCTGGATCACGCTCTTGCGGCGGCCGGCACTGTCGGGTGCGCTGTCGCTGACCATGGTCGTCGTGCTGGTGCTGCTGTCGCGTCTCAAGCACGACGTCGTGCAGATGACGGTCAACTTCATCGACCTGATGATGATCGACCGCGACACCGTGGCGTTCCTGTTCACGATCTTCCCGAACTTGCGCTGGTCGGTGATCGGGGCCGGCCTCGTCACGCTGCCGCTGATGTATGCGCTGTGGTGGCTCGATCCGTTTCGCATCCGCCGCCTGCCGGCGTTCGCGTCCACGCTCGCCTGTCTTGCCGCACTGGTCGGCTATTCGCTCTATCATCCAGACGAGGCCTGGCGCGGCTATTACGACGACGGCTATCTCTCGAAATTCTTCCGCTCCGGCGTCAGCGCGGTTTCCGACTTCGCGCAATACGGCTTCATGGAGTCGGCCGCCTCGACCAACGAGCGGCTCAACATGCCGCTGGTGGATGCCTGCCACCCCGCGGGCCGCCGGCCGAACATCATCATGGTCCATGATGAATCGAGCTTCGACATCCGCGCCGCCCAGGGCATCAAGGTGCCGCCGCGCTATGGCGATCATTTCAAATCCTTTGACGGCAAGCAGCGCACGTTCCTTGCCGAGAGCAATGGCGGGCCGAGCTGGTTCACCGAATACAACGTGCTCGCTGGCCTCTCCTCGCGCTCGTTCGGCCGCTTCGCTTATTTCGTGACGCGCATCGCCTCAAACCGCGTCGAGCGGGGCCTCCCGCTGGCGCTGCGCCGCTGCGGCTATGACACGCTATCGCTCTATCCCGCCTATGGCGGCTTCATGGGCGCGCGCAGCTTTCAGGTGACGACCGGCGTCGAACGCTTCCTCGACTCGAAGGATCTCGGCGCCAAGGACGTCGAGCCGGACTCCTTTTTCTACGACAAGGCGCTCCAGCTAATGGGCCAGCAGCCGCCGAACAAGCCGCTGTTCACTTTCATCTATCTCGGCGCCAATCATTTCCCCTGGGAGACGCGCTTCCGCCCCGACCTACTGCCGAACTGGCGCGCGCCGGGCAATAATGTGGCGTCCATCGACGAATATCTGCGCCGGCAGGCGATGAGCGCTGAGCAGTACAGAGCGTTTGTCGCGGGGCTGAAGAAGAATTTTCCCGGCGAGCCCTTCCTGATCGTGCGCTACGGCGATCACCAGCCTGAGTTTGCGCCGAACCTCCTCGAGCCCGGGCTCGACGAGGGTGCCCTCGGCAAGAAGCTCGACGCTTACGACCCGCGTCTCTACGCGACCTATTACGCGATCGACGCCATCAATTTCGAGCCGGTGAAGAGCGAGGCCGTGATGGACACGGTTGACGGCCCCTATCTCCCGCTGGTGATCCAGGAAGCCGCCGGCATTCCGCTCGATCCCTCCTTTGCCGAGCAGAAGCAGATCATGCTCCGCTGCAAAGGCATCTTCTACGGCTGCAAGGACGGCGCCGAGGCGCGGCGGCTCAACCGCCTGCTGATCAATGCCGGGATCATCCGGGGGCTGTAGCGCTGATCGCTACGCAGACCCAGATCGTAGGGTGGGCAAAGCGAAGCGTGCCCACCATCCTGTTGCGCGTGTTGAGAGACGGTGGGCACGGCGCTTACGCGCCTTTGCCCACCCTACGAAATCCGGGCCTACCGCTGGCCCACCTTCTCCCACAGCCATCTTGCCACTACATCCGGCGATGAATTCGCGTCGTTGCCGCTGGCGCGCAAATTGGCCTCGCGCATTGTGGCGATGTCGATCTTGCCGAGCAGCGGATTGAGCGCGGCCTGTAGTCGCTCATCGCCGGCCCGCTTCGGCGCCAGCAGCAGGATCGCGTCGTAGGGCGGGATCGCGTGCCTGGGATCGTCGAGCACGACGAGATCGTACTTTGCGATCAGCCCGTCGCTGGTGTAGCCGGCGATCACGTCGACCTCGCCGCTGGCGACGGCCGCATACATGAAATCCGGCTGCATCTGGCGCTGGGCGCGGAACGAGAGGCCATAGGATTTTTGCAGCGCCGCCCATTCGGGGCGCGAGAAGAACTCGTAGTCGCCGGCGATGGACAGCGTCGGTGCATGCGCGGCGAGATCGGCGATGGTGCGGATGCCGAGCGCTTCGGCGCGCTTCTTCGGCATCACCAGCGCATAGGCGTTCTCGAAGCCGAGCTCGCCGAGTAGGGTGATGTTGTCCTTCGCGAGCGCCGTCTTGAGCTCCGCCAACAACTCCGCGCGCGGCTTGATGTCCGTGCGGTGCAGCTGGTTGGCCCACAGCGTGCCGGAATAATCGACATAGAGATCGATGTCGCCGGCCTTGAGCGCCTCGAAGATCACGCTGGAGCCGAGTCCCGACCGCGCGGTCGCGGGGAGGCCGGCGGCCTGGAGGCGGTCCCTCAGCAGGGCCGACAGCACGTATTGCTCGGCGAACGTCTTGGCGCCGACGACATAGCTCTGCGACGAGCGTCCCATCGTCGGCACCAGCGTTGCGAGGACCAGCGCCGCGATCCCGATGCCGCCGAGCGCGGCAGGCAGGCGGTTGCGGTGGCGCAAGCCGCTCTCGATCAGGCCGAGCAGCTGATCGACGGTGAGCGCGAGCAGGGCCGAGGCAAAGCAGCCGAACAGCACGAACACCCAGTTCTGGGTCTGAAGCCCGGCAAAAATGTAATTGCCGAGGCTGGTCTGCCCGATCGGCGTCGACAGGGTCGCGGTGCCGATCACCCACACCGCCGCGGTGCGGATGCCGGCCATCATCACCGGCAGCGCCAGCGGCAACTCGACCATGATGAGCGACTGCCGCGCGGTCATGCCGACGCCCTTGGCGGCTTCGATCAGCGCGGGATCGATGCCGTTGAGGCCCGTGATGCCGTTGCGCAGCACCGGCAGCATCGAATAGAGCGCGAGCGCCAGCATCGCCGGCAGGAAGCCGAAAGCCGAGAAGGAGATTCCGAACCAGGCGAGTGTCAAGGACGCGGCCAGCAGCAGCAGCGGATAGAACAGCGCGAGCAGTGCCAAGCCGGGCACCGTCTGCACGATGCTTGCGAGCGCGAGCAGGACGGCGCGCGGGGCCGGGCGGTTGCGCGTCAGGATCGCCAG
The DNA here is from genome assembly GCF_040547935.1 of Bradyrhizobium sp. LA6.8. Lineage (NCBI taxonomy): Bacteria > Pseudomonadati > Pseudomonadota > Alphaproteobacteria > Hyphomicrobiales > Nitrobacteraceae > Bradyrhizobium > Bradyrhizobium sp. LA6.8. The sequence continues at coordinate 55,803 of NZ_JBEPQQ010000004.1, read as the reverse complement.
CGGCAGGCTGACGGCGAGGCCAAGCGCGAGCGCGGCGAGGCTGACCCGAACATGGTTGCCGAGATAGTCGGGCAGATGCGACAGCGCCTCGCCCCAGCGCGGATCGGCGAACAGGCTCATGCCGCACCGCTCTGTGGCAGCAGCGCGTTCAGCCGCTCGACCTGGCGCCGCGGCGTGCGCAGCAGCTCCAGAACATAGGCGTCGCTGCTGCTTGAGAGTTCCGCGGGCGTGCCCTGCGCCAGCAGTCGTCCGCCGCGCATCACCGCGATGCGGTCGGCGAGCAGGATCGCTTCGGTCATGTCATGCGTGATCATGACCGTGGTCAGGCCGAGGCTGCGGTGCAGTGAACGATAGTCGTCGCCGAGCGCATCGCGGGTGAGGGGATCGAGCGCGCCGAACGGCTCGTCCATCAGCACGATGCGGGGCCGTGCCGCGAGCGCCCGCGCCACCCCGACGCGCTGGCGCTGGCCGCCGGAGAGCGCCTCGGGCAGGCGATCGCGATGCGCGCGACGGTCGAGTTGCACGAGCTCGAGCAGCTCGTCGACCCGCGCGGTGATGTCCGCTGCCGGTGCGCCCAGCAGCCTTGGCGTGATCCCGATATTGTCGGCGACGCTCAGATGCGGAAACAGCCCGCCGCTCTGGAAGACGTAGCCGATCCGGCGCCGCAGCGCGACCGGATCGACGGCTTGCACATCCTCGCCCTCGACCGTGATCGTGCCGGCATCGGCCTCGATCAGCCGGTTGGCGAGCCGCAGCAGCGTGGTCTTGCCGGAGCCGGAGCCGCCGACGATGGCCAGAAATTCGCCCTCGGCGATGTCGAGCGACACATCGTCGACGGCCTTGAGTGAGCCGAAGTTCTTGCTGACGTGGGAATAGCTGATGGCAGGTTTGGAAGGCATTCGACGCGGCTCACTCTTCCTTACCCTCCCCTGGAGGGGGAGGGTCGCTCGCGCGAAGCGCGGGCGGGGTGGGGTGATCTCTCAACACGGGCGGTGTTGGACGTGGAGGGACCGTCACCCCACCCCGGTCCGCATTCCGCTTCGCTTCATGCGCACCGACCCTCCCCCTCCAAGGGGAGGGTGAAGGAGGCGACGGCCCCCATGCGTAGCACGCTTGGCGGCTCGATTGAACTTGGCCGCGCGAGCGGCTAAGGCATCGGGCCAAGTTCGGAGGGAACACATGACGATGCCCACGGCAGTGGCGCTGGAAGACGCCAAGGTCGCGTTCCGGCTGGGGGACGACCGGGTCTATACGGCGGTGGAGAAGGCGCATCTTTCGGTGGCGCAGGGCGAGTTCGTCGCCATCGTCGGGCCGACCGGCTGCGGGAAATCGACGCTGCTCAACGTCGCGGCCGGCCTGCTCAAGCCCGCTGCCGGCAGCATCAAGATATTCGACCGGCCGCTCGCGGGGCTGAACCGGGACGCCGGCTACCTGTTCCAGGCCGATGCGCTGTTCCCCTGGAAGACCGCGCTCGACAATGTCGCGATCGGGCTCGAGATCGCGGGCACGTCCCGCGCCGAGGCACTGCAACGCGCGCAAAAATGGCTGACCTCCGTCGGCCTCGGCGCCTTCGCCAACCGCTATCCGCACATGCTCTCCGGCGGCCAGCGCAAGCGCGTGGCGCTGGCGCAGGTGCTGATCCGCGACCCAAAGATACTCCTGATGGACGAGCCGTTCGGGCCGCTCGATGCGCAGACCCGCCAGGTCATGGGCAATCTGCTGCTCGACCTCTGGAACGCCGACCGCAAGGCCGTGCTGTTCGTGACCCATGATCTCGAAGAGGCGATCGCGCTCGCCGACCGCGTCGTGATCATGTCGGCGGGGCCGTCCTCGCGCATCATCGGCGACTGGCGCGTGAGCTTGCCGCGCCCGCGCGATATTTTCGAGGTGCGGCTGGACAAGGAGTTCCATGCGCTCCACCGCGAGATCTGGAGCGTGCTCAAGGACGAGGTGATGAAGGGCTACGCGCAATCGACCCAAGCGGCGGAGGCGATCTGATGTCGCGCGTGACGCTGCTTGCGCTGCAAGTCCTGGTCGCTGTCGTCTGCCTCGTACTGTGGCAGCTCTTTGCGACCGTGCCGGTGTTCGGAAAAATCCTGTTGCCGCCGTTCTTCTTCTCCAACCCGGTCGACGTGTTCAGCCAGATCGTCAAATGGTTCTCGTCCGGCGTGATCTGGAAGCATCTCGGCATCACGTTGACGGAATCGATTTTGGCGTTCGTGATCGGATCGCTCGGCGGCGTGCTGGTCGGCTTCTGGTTCGCGCGCCAGCCGCTGGTTGCCGCAGTGTTCGACCCCTACGTCAAGATGGTCAACGCGCTGCCCCGCGTCGTGCTTGCGCCGATCTTCGCGCTGTGGCTGGGCCTCGGCATCTGGTCCAAGGTCGCGCTCGGCGTGACGCTGGTGTTCTTCATCGTGTTCTTCAACGTCTATCAGGGCGTCAAGGAAGTCAGCCGCACCGTGCTCGACAATGGCCGCATGCTCGGCATGAGCGAGCGGCAGCTGATGCAGCACGTCTATTGGCCGTCGGCGCTGTCGTGGATGTTCTCCTCGCTGCACACCTCGGTCGGCTTCGCCGTGGTCGGCGCGGTCGTCGGCGAATATCTGGGATCGGCGGCAGGGCTCGGCTATCTGATCCAGCAGGCCGAAGGCATCTTCGACGTCGCCGGTGTGTTCGCCGGCATGTTCGTGTTGTCGGCCTTCGTCATCTTGATCGACTTCGGGGTGACGCTGGTTGAGCGCAGGCTGCTGGTCTGGCGCCCGACCGTGGACGGGCGGGGGTAGGCCGCCTCGTTTGGCTGCTGACGTTTATGTGATTGACCGCCCGGAATAGAACGCGCGGCCATACGTCATACCCCCATGCAACCACCTGCATGGGAGTTCAGGATGCCCCCCTCACGGTTCCGCCGCGCCGTAGCGGTGTTCGGAAGCAGATGCCGATGGCCCAGACCCGGCCTCGGCACGGCGTTCCTTGCCGCGCCAATTCTGGTCGCGTCCGCACTCCCGCTACTCGTGTTCGCGCATGAATCCCATCCGGCCGCCCCGCCGGCCGCGGTGAGCACGGAGGAGCGTGCGTTTTTGGAAGAAAACGAAGCGGCGATGACCAAGATGATGAACGGTATGGCGGCCAAGCCGACCGGCGACATCGATCGCGACTTCGTCGCAATGATGAGCCCGCATCATCAGGGCGCGATCGACATGGCGGTCATCGAATTGCGTTATGGCAAGAACGAGCAGCTGCGGCGCATCGCCCAGGAAATCATCGTCGACCAGATGCAGGAGATCGCGGCCATGAAGCTCGCGATCGGCGAGCCGGCGACAGACACCACGCCCGCCCCGACCCAACCGCCCTCAGCTCCCAACACAACCGTTCATCATCATCCGGGCATGCAGATGGATATGTCCACGGGAATGAAGAAGTAGGAGTCGCAGATGACCACGTCACGAAGCACTATGATGAAGAGCATTTTCCTGGCGGCCACGATGCTTGCGACGGGTTCGGTCGCGTGGGCAGGGCAGGCGCCGGGCGCGCTGTCCGCTCCCGATATTCCGGTGAGCCACCACGACCGCGTCTACGCCGCAGAGCAGTTCTCGAATACGGTCTCGGTCACCGATCCCGTCGACAACAAGCTGCTTGGCGTGATCCGGCTGGGCGACCCGCAGCCCGGCAATTTCAGCCCGCTCTACAAGGGCCAGGTGCTCGTACATGGCATGGGCTTCTCGCCCGATCACAAGACGCTCGCCGTGGTGTCGATCGGTTCGAATTCGGTGAGCTTCATCGACACCGCAACCAACGCGGTCAAGCATATCACTTACGTCGGACGATCGCCGCACGAGGCGTTCTTCACGCCGGACGGCAAGGAAGTGTGGGTCACCGTTCGCGGCGAGAACTACATCTCCGTCATCGATCCGATCAGCTTCAAGGAGAAGACCCGGATCACGACCCCGAACGGGCCGGGCATGCAGATTTTCTCACCCGACGGCAAATACGGCTATATCTGCTCGTCGTTCAATCCCGAGACCGACGTCGTCGCGGTGGCCGAGCACAAGATCATCGCCACGGTGAAGCAGGAGAGCCCATTCTGCCCGAACATCGCAGCATCGCCGGATGGGGACCAGGTATGGTTCACGCTAAAGGACACTGGCCGGACACAGGTGTTCAACGCCAGGCCACCGTTCAACGCGATCAAGACCATCGATACCGGGCCGATCACCAACCACGTCAATTTCGCGCACACCGCCAAGGGCACGTTCGCCTACGTCACCATTGGCGGCCTGAACGAAGTAAAAGTGTTCCGCACCGACGATTTCTCGCAGGTCGCGACGATCCCGGTAGGCAATCTGCCGCACGGCGTCTGGCCGTCCGGCGACGGCACGCGCATCTATGTGGGGCTGGAGAACGCCGACGCGCTCGCGGCCATCGATACGGCGACCAATAAAGTGGTCGGGAACGTTCCGATCGGCCAGGCGCCGCAGGCGATCGCGTATGTTCCAAATGCTGCGCCTGACCCTGATGACCGCCGGAATTTGCAGGCACTCGGCGTCGCCGGGCAGGTCGCTCATCTCACTCTTGCGTCGAAGGACGGTGCAAAGGACGGCATGGCGCCGACCAGCGTGTCGCTGTTCGATCAAGGCCTGATTCAGATCTTGCAGGCTTCGGTGACGGGACTTCAGCCCAAGCAGAAATATGTGCTTGCCCTGGCGGAGCATGGCGACGGCAGTGGCCCGTTGCAGCCGTTGGCGGCGTTCATGACCAATCCGGCTGGATCTGCCATCGTCAATGTGGCCGGTCCGATCCGGCAGATCGTCGACCAGTCTGCCGCTGAAGCAAGGCGGTACCTGGTGATTGCGGCCGGCGACGCGGCTATGCCCGGTGAGGCGGTCCAGATCGAGGCGCAATGACGCGCCGTCCGACGTCGGCAAAGGGCAGGTGGAGCGCCTCGTGAAGGACATGCTGGTTCAGGTCGAGCCGCTTATCCCCGCGCTCCGCCGCTACGCGCGCGCGCTTTTGCGCGATCGCGTGGCTGCCGATGATCTGGTTCAGGATTGCCTGGAGCGTGCCGTCAGCCATTGGCATCAGCGGCGCGACGGCAGCGTGCGCGCCTGGCTGTTCAGCATCCTCCACAATCTGGCGGTCACGCAATTCCGCCAGGCGACGGCGCGGGGCAGGCATATGCCGATCGACGATGCAGGCGAGCGTGAGCTCGCCAGCGCCGCCGCGCAGGAGCATAGGCTGATCTATCAGGATGTCCTGAAAAAGCTTGCGAGACTGCCGGAAGAGCAGCGTGCGGTGTTGTTGCTTGTTGCGGTTGAGGATCTATCCTACGCGGACGCCGCGGGAGTGCTGAAGATTCCGGTCGGGACCGTGATGTCGCGCCTGTCGCGCGCGCGGGAGAGGCTATTGCAGGAGATGGAGGGCGTGGCTCCAGGGAACGTCGTGGCATTGCGGGGCGTGAAATGAACCGGCGGCCGATCACCGAGGACGATCTCCACGCCTATGTCGACCAGGCGCTCGAGCCTGAGCGGCGCGCGGAGGTCGCATCCTATCTGGACGATCATCAGGATGTCGCCGCGCGCGTTGCGGCCTTCGCCACCCAGCGGGAGGAGCTGCGCGGGGCGTTTGCGTCGATCGCCGACGAGCCGTTGCCGGCCGAGCTGAATCTGTCGCACATCATCGAGAGCCGGAGGCGGTCTCCCATGCGGACGTGGTGGGCGATCGCTGCGATGTTGCTTCTCGGCATCGGCGGTCTCGGCGGGTGGACCATGCGCGGCGTCTTGCAGGAGGGCTCGAACGGACTGTCTGCGCTGGCACAGGAGGCAGCCTATTCGTATGGCGTTTACGCACCGGACCGCGTGCGGCCGGTCGAGATAAGGGCGTCCGACAGTGCCGAGCTCACGCGATGGGTATCGAATCGGCTGAAACAGCCGGTCAAGGTGCCGGACCTCTCCGGCTCAGGTTATCGGTTGATGGGCGGTCGCCTGGTTGCGACGTCGCACGGCCCGGCCGCGATGTTCATGTACGATGACGATCGCGGCGACCGGGTTGTCGTGCTGACGCGTCCGATGAGCAACCGCAATCTGGATACGCCGATGATGCCGCAATCGACCGGCGATGTCGCTGGCTTCGTGTGGGCGGATGGCGGCATGGGTTACACGCTCGTCGGCCAGCTTCCGGGAGACACCCTCAAGCCGATCGCGAACGAGATCCGGAAGCAGACGCGCCCGATCTAGCCTCGAAACTGACGAAATGGGCCCGCACGGCAGTGCGAGCCCGAACGTTCAACCGGCCCGAGTTGCGGGCAGCCTAGTCCAGCAGCTTGGTGTCATCGGGCGCCTGCGGCGGCGTCTTGATCGCGATCGCCTTGACCTGACCGCTGATCGGCTTGGTGCCGCCATGCGGGGTGCCCTTGGGGATGATGACGAGGTCGCCGGGTTTCACCGTCACCTCCTTGTCGCCGAGCCAGATCGTCCCGGTCCCGTCGAGGATGTACTGGATCTCGTTGGTGTTGGGATGCATGTGCTTGGGCACATTGCCGACCTGGATCGAGATGGTGGCGCCGTCGGCGCTGGCAAACATCTTGGAACGGAAGCCGACATTGTTGGCGGGCCCGAGCGCGTCGCCTTCCATCTCGCCGGTATGGATGATCTGCGCGGTGACGTTCTCCGCGGCCAGCGCCGGCCGGAGCAGTTGGTTTGCGCCGCATCCGGCGGCAAAGGCGGCGGCGATCGACAGCCCGATTGCAAGGCGATTCATGGATGATCCTCCCCATCAAGAATTGTTCTTGTCTGAGCATGTTATTGCGCCGAAAGGCCAATGGCCAGTGCCACTTAAGCGGTGCTTCTCAAGCCAGTCCCGCTGCTCTATGGTGCCGCCGGCCGAATGGAGGAAACCAATGAAGAACACGATTGCCAGGCTCGCCGGCTTGCTGCTCGCGCTGACGCTCACCACCGGTCTTGCCGCGGCGCAAAGCAAGGTGACCATCGCGATCGGAGGCGGCGCCTGCCTGTGCTATCTGCCCACGGTGCTGGCCAAGCAACTCGGCGAATACGAGAAAGCGGGCCTCAATGTCGAGCTCGTGGACCTCAAGGGCGGCTCGGACGCGCTGAAGGCCGTGCTCGGCGGCAGCGCCGACGTGGTCTCCGGCTATTTCGACCATTGCGTCAACCTCGCCGCCAAGAAGCAGGAGCTTCAAGCCTTCGTGGTCTATGACCGTTATCCCGGCCTCGTGCTGGTGGTCTCGCCGTCGCACACGAACGAAATCAAGTCGATCAAGGATCTCGCCGGCAAGAAGGTCGGCGTCAGCGCACCGGGCTCCTCGACCGACTTCTTCCTCAAATTTTTGCTCAAGAAGAACGGGCTCGATCCCGCTGGCACCGCCGTGATCGGCGTCGGCCTCGGCGCCACCGCCGTGGCCGCGATGGAGCAGGGGCAGATTGACGCCGCCGTGATGCTCGATCCCTCCGTCACCGTGCTCCAGGGCAGCCACAAGGATCTGCGCATCCTCAGCGACACCCGGACCCAGAAGGACACGCTCGAGACGTTCGGCGGCGAATATCCGGGCGGCGCGCTGTACTCGACCGTGGCCTGGATCAACGGCCACGAGAAGGAAACGCAGGCGCTCACCAACGCAATGCTGGCCACGATCGGCTGGATCCATTCGCATTCGCCGGAGGAGATCATGGCGAAGATGCCGGACGAGATGGTCGGCAAGAACAAGGAGCTTTATCTCGCCGCGCTGAAGAACACGATCCCGATGTTCTCCGAAACCGGCAAGATGGACCCGAAGGGCGCGGACGCGGTGCTCGCGGTGTTCAGCGTCGGCTCGCCCGAGGTGGCCGCCGCCAAGATCGACGTCAGCAAGACCTTTACCAACAAGTACGTCGATCAGGCCAAGAAGACCACGGGGAATGCCAAATAACTGACGCGAAGGCATTGTAGTCAGCTGTCATGACGTCATTGGTCATTCATCGCGTCACGACGCTTGATCTTGCCGTGCGGCCAATCGCCTGGCCGTTCGCCGAAGAGCGCCGCGCCGAGATTGCGGCGCATTTCGCCGAGAAGCAGCGCGAGCGGCCGAAGATGTGGAACGGCCGCGTCCTGCTCGGGCGCGATGCCGTGTTCACGGACGGCCATCTCGCCGCGACCTATTTCGAGACGGATTTCGCGAGCTTCCTTGCCTGGCGCGACTGGGGCTTTCCCGACAAGGCCGTGTTCAACGGTTTTGGTATGGGCGCGCTGCGCGCCTCCGACGGCGCCTTCATCATGGGCGAGATGGCGCAGCACACCGCCAATGCGGGCCGCATCTATTTCCCCTCGGGCACGCCCGATCTGGACGACGTCAGTGACGGCGCGCTCGACATTCCCGGCAGTGTCATCCGCGAACTCGGGGAAGAGACCGGCTTGACCGCGGCCGACTACCGGACCCAGCCGGACTGGCACTGTGTCGTCACCGGTCCGTCGATTGCAATGATTCAAATTATCAACCTGGACATGCCGGGTGACGTGGCCCGGGCCCGGATCGAGGCCAACCTCGCCCGCGAGGACGATCCGGAGCTGTCGGCCATTCATCTCGTGCGTGGGATGAGTGATCTCACGCCGACCATGCCGCGATTTGTCACGGCCTTTATCGAGCAGCAGTTCGCGTCGCGCTGAAGCGCGAGGCTTGACATCGCTGCCCCCAGCCCATGTGATGGGCCAAAAAGCAAAAGCAAGAAGACTGCAATGCACAATCGTCCAGGGAGGTTTTGATGCGCCTGCGCATGGCTGCCCGCTTGGTACGTGGGCTGTTGGTCGCGATATCAGCGACGGGCTTGATGGCTTCGGCTCAGGCTCAAGAGAAGAAGATCAAGATCGGCGTTGTTTTCGACCTGACCGGGCCTCTCGCGGGCGGTGGATCTGAGCTCGGCTATATCGGCGCAAAAATTATTCTCGACCATTTCGCCAAGACCGGCGTCGAAGGCTACAAGATCGAGGCGGTCTACGCCGACGCGCAGAGCAAGCCCGACATCGCCATCAACGAATCCGTCCGCCTGCTCGAGCAGGAGAAGGTGGACATGGTGCTCGGCTTCTTCTCATCGGCGCAATGCGTGCCGGTCGCTGCCCGCGTCGAGCAGCTCAAGAAGTTCATGTGGATGACGACCTGCATCTCGTCGGCCGTGTTCAACGACAAGGGCTACAAATACGTGTTCCGCCCGCAGGCGAGCGGCGACCAGTTCGGCATGATGACGATGGATTTCATCGCGCAGAATGCCAAGGCGAAGTTCGACAAGGAGCCGAAGGACCTGCGCGTCGCCATCATCCACGAGGATGGCGCCTATGGCGTCGACGTCTCCAGGGGCAACGAGGCCGGCGCGAAGAAGGCGGGCTTCAACGTCGTGATGAAGGAAGGCTATTCGGCGACGGCGCCCGATCTCTCCGCGCTGGTGACCAAGCTGAAGCGTGCCAAGCCCGATGTCATTTTCCACACCGGCTACAACCCTGACATCACGCTGCTGCTGCGCCAGGCCCGCGAGCAGGGGCTGAAGTTCGGCGCGCTGATGGGCCATGGCGCCGGCTACGGCGTCTACGAGAAGCTGAAAGAGGGGATGGGGGTCGACGCCACCTACATCTTCAACACCGACCCGATATCGATCTGGCTCGCCAACCAGAAGACCATGGATCCGAAGCTCCCGCCCGTCATCAAGATGGTCGGCGAGGAGTTCGACAAGATCAGGCCCGGCGTTGCCATCCGCTCGGCGCATGTCGGCATCGGCGCGTCCAACACTTACGTGTTCATGAGTGATGTGCTGCCGCGCGCGATCAAAAAGTATGGCGGCGTCGATCCCGACGCGCTGCGCAAGGCCGCGCTAGACACCGACATCCCCGAAGGCGGCACGATGCTCGGCTTCGGCGTCAAGTTCTACGGCGAGGGCACGCCGATGGCCGGGCAGAACGAGCGCTCGTTCCCGGTCGTGATCCAGTACATCGACGACAAATCCTCTGTGGTGTGGCCCAAGAGTCAGGCGCAGCGCGAGGCCGTGCTGCCGCTGCCGAAGGGCACCACCTACAGCAACCAGTAGCGGCGGAGCAGGGCGGTGCTGGAAGTCAGCGGGCTGGTGAAGCGCTTTGGTGGCTTCACCGCCGTCAACAACGTGTCGTTTCGGGTCGATCAGGGCGAGATCCTCGGCCTGATCGGCCCCAACGGCTCGGGCAAGAGCACGATCTTCAACATGCTCTCCGGCACGCTGGCGCCGACATCCGGCTCGATCCTGTTCGGCGGCGTCGAGATCGCGGGCCTTGCGCCGCACCGGATCATCAACAGCGGCATCGGCCGCACCTTCCAGATTCCGCGGCCGTTCCGACGCCTGACAATCTTCGAGAATGTCGCACTGGCCGGCTTCTACGGCCAGGGCCGCCACAGTCGTGCCAGGGCGGAGGAGGCGGCCGAGCGGTCACTTGCGATGGTGGGCTTGCCGACCGATCGCCATGCCAGCGTCGATGGCCTGGGCGCAGCCGGCCTGAAGAAGCTCGAACTTGCGAAGGCGCTCGCCACCGCGCCAAAACTGCTGCTTGCGGACGAGAGCCTCGGCGGTCTCGACGAGACCGAGATGGACCAGGCGGCGGACATGCTGCGCAACATCCGCGACGAGCTCGGCATCACCATCATCTGGGTCGAGCACATCATGGGCGTGCTGATGCGCGTCGTCGACCGCGTGATGGTGCTCGACCATGGTGAGAAGATCTCGGAAGGGTTGCCGAGCGCGGTTGCCGGCGACCCGCGCGTCATCGAGGTCTATCTCGGCACCGATGCCGAGACCACGCAGGCCGCGGCGGCGGAAGCGCGCCGCCGCTCGGGAGGCTAGACGATGCTGGAGCTTCGTTCGGTCAGCGCGGGTTACGGCACGTTTCAGGCGCTGTTCGACGTCAATCTCGACGTGAAGGCGGGCGAGGCCGTCGGCGTCATCGGTCCGAACGGCGCCGGCAAGACCACCCTGATGCGCGTCATTTCCGGCCTGATCCGTCCCACGCGCGGGTCGATCAGGATGGAGGGCGTCGACGTCGTGGCGACGCCGCCGCACAAGATCGTCAGCCTCGGGATCGCCCATGTGCCGGAGAACCGGCGGCTGTTTCCGCAGCTCACGGTCGACGACAATCTCAAGATGGGCGCCTTCATGAAGGAGGCGCGCGGCCACTATGCCGAGCGGCTGGATGTCGTGTTCGACCTGTTTCCGCGCCTGAAGGAACGCCGCCACCAGATGGCCGGCACCATGTCCGGCGGCGAGCAGCAGATGTGCGCGATCGGCCGCGCGCTGATGTCGAATCCAAAACTCCTGCTGCTCGACGAGCCGTCGGCGGGGCTGGCGCCAGTCGTGGTGCAGCAGGTGTTTGAGCTGGTGAAGCGAATCCGCGCCCGCGGCCTGACGGTGCTGATCGTCGAGCAGAACGTGCAGCAGGTGCTGAAAGTGGTTGATCGCGCTTATCTGATCGAGGCGGGCACGATCCGGGCGTCCGGCACCTCGGCGGAGATGCTGGCGAGTGACACGGTCAAGGAAGCGTATCTCGGGGTATGAGGTTCATGCAGGCATGCAAGCTTTTTTGGGCATTTTCGACATCTATCTGCTGGAGGCCGTGATCAACGGCATCCTGCTCGGCGGCGTGCTGGCACTGCTCGCGCTCGGGCTCAATCTGATCTTTGGCGTCATCGACGTGACCTGGATCTGCTACGCAGAGCTGGTGATGATCGGCATGTACGCCATGTATTTCATCGTGCAGTATTACGGCCTCAGCTACTTCATCGCAGCGCCGTTCACCATTTTGCTCGTCGCGATCCTCGGCGCCGCGCTGCACTACCTCGTGATCGCGCCGCTGCTCACCGCGCCGCCGATCAACCAGCTGCTTGCGACAGGCGGGGTGCTGTTCGTGCTCCAGAGCTTTGCCACCGTCGCCTTCGGCATCGACTTCCGCAATCTCGGCATCCGCCTGCCGGTGCTCGCCTTCGGCGACATGAATTTCAGCTACGCGCGGCTGCTATCCTTTCTGGCCGCGCTGGTCGGCATGGTCGCAGTGTACCTGTTCATGACCCGCACCTTCACCGGCACCGCGATCCGCGCCATCTCCCAGGATCGGCAGATCATGGCGCTGATGGGCGTCGACACGAAGAGAATGTATCTCATCACCTCCGCGCTCGGCGGCGCGCTGGCTGGGCTCGCCGCTTGCCTGCTGGTGCTGCAATATGACGTGCATCCCTTCGTCGGCCTCTCCTTCGGACCGATCACCTTCCTGATCTGCGTGCTCGGGGGGCTCGGCAATTTCATCGGCGGCTTCATCGCCGCCTTTGTGTTCGCCGAGATCATATCGCTCGGCGGCCTGTTCTCCGACCTCGAATGGGGCTACGTGCTCGCCTTCGCCTTCTTCATCGTCATGATGTTCATCCGGCCCGCGGGCCTGCTTGCGAGGCGCCGATGATGGGGCAGGGCCGGCTTGTGGCGTGGGCAATCGGGCTTGCAGCATTGATCGCGCTGCCCTTCGTCTATCGTGATCCCTATCATCTGCACATCCTGGTGCTGATCCTGATCTGGTCGTTCGCCTATACGTCGTGGTCGATAATGGGGCGGTTTGGCCTGGTCTCGCTCGGCCATGGCGGCTTCATGGGGATCGGCGCCTATGTCACGGCGCTGCTCTGGAATCATCTCGGCGTGTCGCCCTGGATCGGCATTCCCGTCGGCATGGCCGCGGCCGGGGTGCTGGCGCTGATCGTCGGCTATCCCTGCTTCCGCTTCCGCATCACTGGGCACTATTTCGTGCTGGTGACGCTGGCGCTCTCCGGCATCGTGCTCCAGGTCATCACGGCCACGCGCGACTATACCGGCGGCTCGCTTGGCTATACGCCGAACCGCGCGTCGGGCAACAAGCTGCTTGCGCTGCAATTCGACGACAAGACGACCTGGTACCTGATCGCGCTTGGCGTGTGGCTGGCGGGCATTGTCGTCTGGCACTTGATCGACCGCAGCATGAGCCGCTACGCGCTGGAGGCGATCTCGGAGGACGAGGACGCCGCGGCCGCCGCCGGCGTCAACGTCACCGCGGAGAAGCTGAAGATTACGCTGATCAGCGCATTGATGACGGCGCTGGCGGGCTCGATCTACGTCCAGTACCAGATGTTCATCACGCCCGACACGGTCAGCGGCATCGCGGTGTCGCTCCAGATGGTGTTCGCGGCCATCGTCGGTGGCCTGTTCGTCTCGCTCGGGCCGACCGTCGGCGCGGTCATCACCATCCTGCTCGCAGAGACCTTACGGATCGGCTTCGGGACCAAGGCGGTGGGCTGGGACAATCTCGTTTACGGCGTGCTGCTCGTGCTCTTCATCATATTCCTTCCGAAGGGCATCCTTGGTAGCGTGCTCGACCGATTGAAGCCGCAACGCAAGGTGTCCCGCGCTCATGAGCAAGAAGCCATCCAAATCGCTCGCCCAGGAACTTGACCGCTACATCACGCCGTTCCGTTACGACGGATCGGGCAAGTTTCACCTCAAGGATTACAAGACCAACGAGAAGGGCGATCTCGACAAGGAGAAGGCGCAGGAGATTCTCGACGCCAACAAGAAGCGGATGATCGAGTTTCAGGAGAAGCTCTACGCCCAGGACCGCTGGTCGGTGCTGATCGTGCTCCAGGCCATGGACGCCGCCGGCAAGGATTCTGCGATCAAGGCGATCTTCGAGGGCATCAATCCGCAGGGCTGCGAGGTCCATGCTTTCAAGGCGCCGAGCACCAAGGAGCTCGATCACGATTTCCTCTGGCGCCACGCGATCGCGCTGCCCGAGCGCGGCCATATCGGCATCTTCAACCGCTCCCATTACGAGGAGTGCCTGGTCACGCGGGTGCACCCGGAGATTCTCGCCAGGCAGAAGCTGCCGCAAAGGCTCGTCACCAAGAACATCTGGAAGGAGCGGTTCGAAGACATTTCCGCCTTCGAGCGCCACCTCAGCCGCAACGGCACGGTGGTTCTGAAATTCTTCCTCAATCTATCCAAGGAGGAGCAGCGCGAGCGCTTCCTTGAGCGGCTCGAGGAACCGGCCAAGCAGTGGAAGTTCTCGATGGACGACATCAAGGAGCGCGCGCTGTGGCCGCGCTACCAGGCGGTCTATCAGGACATCGTCCGGCATACGGCAACGTCGCACGCGCCCTGGTATGTCGTGCCGGCCGACCACAAATGGTTCGCGCGCGTCGTGATCGGCTCGGCGATCGTCGCGGCGCTCGAAAAGCTGGACTTGCGCTTCCCCCGCGCCGACAAGGCCTCGCTTGGGGAATTCGACGAGGTGCGCAAGGCGCTGGAGCGCGAGGGGAAGGGAGGCAGGAAGCCCGCAAAGTGACCGCCCGTGAGACCAGCAACCAGAAGAACGTCAACTTCGCGCTCCAGGGCGGCGGTGCGCACGGCGCCTTCGTCTGGGGCGTGCTGGACCACGTGCTCGAGGACGGCAGGCTCGCCATCGAGGCGATCAGCGCTACAAGCGCGGGCGCGATGAATGCGGTGGTGCTGGCCTCAGGCATGGCCATCGGCGGAGCCGAGGGGGCGCGGCAGAACCTGCATGCGTTCTGGTACGAGGTCTCGCGGATGGATCAGGTCTATGACCTGTTCTCGCCACTCAACCAGTTGATCCAGGCCCTCAAGCTGCCGCCGGAATATCACCCTGTCCATGCTTTCATCCACACGCTGACGCACACGGTGCCGCCGAACCTGCTCAACCCCCTCCACTTCAATCCGCTCCGGTCGTTGCTGCTACGCGTGGTCGATTTCGATCGGCTCAATTCATCGCCGGACGCACCGCAGCTATTTCTCAACGCCACGAATGTCCGTACCGGCAAGATCAAGGTGTTCCAGACGCCGCTGCTCAGCGCGGAGACCGTGCTCGCCTCGGCCTGTCTGCCGCCATATTTCCAGGCGGTCGAGATCGACGGCGAGCATTATTGGGATGGCGGCTATCTCGGAAATCCCGCGATCTTTCCGCTGATCTATCGAAAAGGTAGCCAAGACGTCATCATCGTGCAGGTGACCGCGATCCGGCGTGACGAACTGCCGGCGAGCGCCGCCGACGTTCTCCATCGCATCAACGAGATCAGCTTCAATTCGTCACTGATGCGTGAGATGCGCGCGATTGCCTTCGCGACCCGGCTGATCGATAGTGGCGAGCTCGATCGCAATACGCACAGCCGCATGTTCATGCACTGGATTGGAAACGACCAATTGATGTCGCAGCTCGGAACGGCCACGCAGTTCCATCCCGAATGGAGCCTCTTGTGCCGCCTGCGTGACGAGGGGCGCGAGGCCGCGCGAATCTGGCTGACGCAAAACTTTGACTGGATCGGCAGCTCGTCGACGGTTGATTTGACTGAAATGTTTCTCTGATTTCGAGGTTGTCGTGTACAAGCCTGCTGTCGTCGTTTCCCTGTTCGCCGCGCTCTTGATCGCCGGTTCCGCGCGCGCCCAGACCTATGGGGGCGATGCGCCGGTCTGCCTGCACGTCTTCGGCGAGTTGGAGGGCGAGCGGATGGACTGCATTTTCTCCTCGTTCGCCCAGTGCCAGGCAAGCGCGCAGGGGCGTCCGGCGACATGTCTGACGAATCCGTATTTCGCGCAGGCGCCGTCGGCGAGGACAGGGCGGCGCGTTCGCTAGCGGCGATCCCTAGGGTGGGCAAAGCAAAGCGTGCCCACCAATCTTCATCCGGCGAGAGGTGGTGAGCACGGCGCAAGAGCGCCTTTGCCCACCCTACGATCTCAGCGCGAGCGAAGCTCGTCGCGTCTGAGCAAGCCGACCCTCAATACCCGCGGCCCCACCAATAGCAGAAGCGCTCGATATTGGCGGGAAGGGCGGTCTCGTAATTCGCCCATTTCTCGTATTTCGGCAGCTTCACTTCCTTCATCGCGGTGTCGAAGCATTTGCCGGCATCGGCGGCCTTCTTCACCTCCGCGGACAGATCTTCCATGTAGGCGATGTCGTCCTCGACGTCCTTCTTGGTGCCGAAGCGGCCGCCGGCATAGGGATGGCCGGGGATCATCCGCTCCCAGTCGAGCGAGGCCAGCTTCTTCAGCGAGGCGATATACTCGATCGGCGAGGCGTTGTCGGGAATGTTGCGGAACTGCACGGACTCGATCGGCGCGAAGTCGACGACGAAGACGATCTTCTCCTTCGGCAGCCGCATCACCAGCGAATTGTCGGAATGGTTGCGGCCGACATAGTTCAGCTCGAGCGTGGTGCCGCCGAGCGTGATGCTCTTCTTGTCGTCGATCACCTGGTCCGGCATCACGACATCGGCGAGCAGCGAATTCTGCTTCTTTAGCTCGAGCAGGCGCTCCTTGGTCCGCCGGTGCGCAATGAAGGTGGCACCGAGATCCTTGAAGGGCTGGCCACCGGCGATGTGGTCGTAATGGTGGTGGCTGTAGATGACGTATTTGATCGGCTTGTCGGTGACGGCCTTGATGGCGTCGATATAGGGCTTTGCCGGACGCAAATACGAGATCGGGTCGGTCGCGATCACGCCCTGCGGCGTCACGATGAACATCGACTGATGACCGCCATAGCGGAAGACGTAGACGTTCTCGGTGCCGTCGACCTTCTTGGTCGAGGTCTGCGGCGGGGTCTGCGCGAAGGCTGATCCAGTCAGGAGGGCCGCGACAGCGGCGATGCAAAGTAATGCTTTCATGTCTT
This sequence comes from Bradyrhizobium sp. LA6.8, assembly GCF_040547935.1. Taxonomy (NCBI): domain Bacteria; kingdom Pseudomonadati; phylum Pseudomonadota; class Alphaproteobacteria; order Hyphomicrobiales; family Nitrobacteraceae; genus Bradyrhizobium; species Bradyrhizobium sp. LA6.8. Next base: position 39,120 of record NZ_JBEPQQ010000004.1, on the reverse strand, counting down.
GCTTTCTGGAAATGGATGGAATGCGGAAGGCGAATGGACTCTCTGACACAAACGCGGCGGGAGGGAATTTATTCCCTGATCCACTGCGATCAATCTATCGCGGTGGAGGGAACACGTCCTCAAATGTGATACCGGCACCATTGATCCTGCTTGACAGTTTTATGTCACGGGAGGAGCATGCTGTTGGTCGCAAACAAGCGACGCGTCGTCCATCTCAGAGCAAGGGGAGGTCTATGACTCCACCTCCGCAGATCCAGCCGCGTTAAGTGCGATGGAGCTCGTTCGGACTATCGCATAGCGGCAGAAACCGCGAACGGCACGCCGGGTAAAGGTTTAGCGGGCTGCATCAGTGAGGCAAAGCCCCTACCTACCCGGCGCTGTATTTTGCATCACACCGATCGTGTCGGATGGCCGTGATGCGGCCGCCATGACAGGCGCTTTGACATCCTGCTTTCTCCTCCTCCTCGCCGTCATTCCGGGCCGACTCCCGGAATGACGGGAGGGTTTTGTCGTGCGCATCGCACTCGGCTGATGTTCGGCCGCGCGGAGCCGACGGTTCCCGTTCCTGCATTGCGGCAAATGCCAAGAGAATGTCGCCTCGTTGGCCAACTTCCGACACAGCGCCGGGGCGAATAGCGTCGATACGACATGACGCAGTGCTTCGGCGGCGACAGTCCCGACTCCGCCGGCGCATGCGCTTTTCCAGGGAATCCTCGTGTCGCACAAGCTTGCCCCGGCGTTCCTCGCCGCTCTCTTCATCGCGATCTCATCTCTTTCCACCGTTCGCGCCGAGCCGCCGGCCGCCAACAGGGCTGCCGCACTGTCGCCGGAGGAAGCCAAGCGGGCGCTGGAGACGCTCCAGGACGACAAAAAACGTGCGCAGATGATCGATACGCTGCGCGTGATCGCGAATGTGCCCGGTCAGCAGCAGCCGGTGCCCGCCGCGCCCGAGCAGAAATCGCCGATCCCGCTCTCGGCCGACGGCCTTGGCGCACAGCTCCTGCTCACGGTGTCGGAAGAGATCGGCGAGATCTCGCGCGAGATCGCCGACGTGGCGCGGACGCTGACGCATTTCCCCGCCTTCTATTACTGGATCGTACGGACCGCCAACGATCCCGTCGCCTACAACCTCCTGATCGAGATCGCGTGGAAGCTCGCGCTGGTGCTTGGCTGCGCCATTGCGGCGGAGTGGGTGATCTTTCGCGCGATCCGGCGGCCGGTTGCCTTCCTGGAAGGACGCGTCCCGCAAACCGCGCGCCTGCCGGCGCAGGTGCTGCCCATCGCCGATCCGCCGTCATCGGTCGCCGATGTCACGCCTGCGCCCGAACTGCACAAGCGCCGCCACAGTCTCGCACGTGTCTGGCAATTGCTGCTGCGGCTGCCCTTCGTGCTCGGGCGTCTCCTGCTCGAGCTGCTCCCCGTGTTCGTTTTCATCGGCGTCGCAACCGCACTGCTCGGCACGGAGATCGGCGATCCCGCAACCGTCCGCCTCGTGATCCTCGCCGTCGTCAATGCCTATGCGTTCTCGCGCGGGCTCATCTGCGTCGTCCGCGCGCTGGCGGGGCCGTTTGGCCTGGTTCCGGTTCGGGCAGAAACCGCGGCCTATATCGAGATCTGGGCGCGGCGCATCGTCGGCGTCGGTGTCTCCGGCATCGCCTTCGCCAATGTGGCGCTGCTGCTCGGCCTGCATCGCGCCGGCTATGCCGCGCTGCTGCGCATGGTGTTGCTGGTCGTGCATCTCTTCGTCGTCGTCATCATCCTGCAATGCCGCCGCCAGGTCGCCGAAGCCATCCGCGCCCCGGCGGAGCGGCAGGGGATCGCGGCGCGACTGCGCAACCGCATTGCCGGCGGCTGGCACTATCTCGCCATCGCGCTCGACCTCGCGCTGTGGGCGGTGTGGGCGCTCAACATCCGCAACGGCTATTCGCTGCTGCTGCAATATTTCGTCGGCACCGTCGTGGTCGCGCTGATCACGCGCGTCGCCATCATGGTGACGCTGAGCCTGATCGACCGCGGCTTCCGCATCAAGCCGGAGATCCTCCAGCGCTTTCCGGGCCTCGAGATCCGCGCCAACCGCTATCTGCCGCTGCTGCGCAAGATCGTATCCAGCGTGATCGCGTTCATCGGCTTCGTGGCCGTGCTTGAAGTCTGGGGCGTCGACGCCATCGTCTGGTTCTATGGAGGCCAGATCGGCGGCCGGCTGATTTCGGCGGTTGCGACCATCGGCATCGCTGTGCTCATTGCTGCCGCCATCTGGGAAGCCAGCAACGCGCTGCTGGACCGCCAGATCAATACGCTGTCACGCGACGGGCACTACGCCCGCGCGGCGCGCCTGCGCACCTTCCAGCCGATGCTGCGAACGGCGCTGCTCTGCCTGATCGCCACCGTCGTCGGCCTCACCGCGCTGAGCGAGATCGGCGTCAACGTCGCGCCGCTGCTGGCCGGCGCCGGCATCGTCGGCATCGCCATCGGCTTCGGCTCGCAAAAGCTGGTGCAGGATCTCATCACCGGCCTGTTCCTGCTGCTGGAGAACACGGTCCAGGTCGGCGATAATGTCAGCGTCTCGGGGCTGTCCGGCGTGGTCGAGAACGTCTCGATCCGCACCATTCGTCTGCGCGCCGGCGACGGCGCCGTGCACATCGTGCCGTTCAGCGCGGTCACGACCATCACCAATGCCAGCCGCGGCGCCGGCAATGCATCCGTCAGCGTCAATGTCGCCTACAAGGAAGACACCGACCGCGCCGGCCAGATCCTCAAGGACATCGTCGAGGAGATGCGCCGCGAGCCGGAGTTTCGCGCGGCAATTCGCGGCGACCTCGAACTGTGGGGCATCGACAAGGTCGATGGTGCCATGGTGTCGATCGTCGGCCAGATCCGCTGCACGGAGGCCGGCCGCTGGCCGGTCCAGCGCGAATTCAACCGCCGCATGAAGCTGCGTTTCCAGCAGAACGGCATCGAGGTCGCGTCCCCGGTCCAGACCATCCTGATGCAGATCGCGCCGCCGGCTGATGGCGCCGCCAATCTGGCCCCGCGGCGGGCGGCTGGTTAGCGCTCGGCATAATTTCCAGCTTGCCTCTGCCCGCCCGGCAGCGTTCACTCCGGCCCCAGCCCGCTGACAACATGCGGGCGATGAAAAAGGGTGGATGGAATGCAGGGGCTGTGGGCCGGACTACGCGGTCATGTGATCGTCATTTGCGCGTTGATCGGATCCGCGGCGTGGGCCGTACCGGCGGGCGCCCAGCCGTTCCCGTCGCGCCCGATCACCCTCGTGGTGCCGTTCGCGGCGGGTGGCCCGACCGACACGCTGGCGCGGATCCTGTCCGAGCGGATCGCCGCTCAGCTGCACACGACCGTCGTGGTCGAGAACGTCGCCGGTGCCTCCGGCAGCATTGCGGGCGCCCGCGTCGCGCGCGCGACGCCTGACGGCACGACGATCACCATCGGCCATTGGGGCACGCATGTGCTGAACGGCGCAATCTTCAAGCTGCCCTATGATGTGATCGCCGATTTCGAGCCGGTCGCGACGATCGCGATGGGAACGCAGCTGATCGTTGGCCGGAAGTCGCTCGAGGCCAACAATCTGAAAGAGATGATTGCGTGGCTGAAGGCCAGCCCCGGCAAGGCGACTGCTGGCACGGCTGGTGCCGGCACGGGCGCGCACGTCGCAGGCGTCTTCTTCAAGGAGAAGACCGGCACCGATTTCCAGTTCGTGCCTTATCGCGGCGCCGGACCCGCCATGATCGATCTCGTTGCAGGCCAGATCGACATCATGTTCGACCAGGCCTCGAACTCGCTGCCGCAGTACAAGAACGGCGCGATCAAGGCGTTCGCGGTGACGTCGCCGACGCGGCTCGCGTCCGCGCCTGATATCCCGACCGTCGACGAGGCGGGCCTGCCCGGTCTCTACATCTCCTACTGGCACGGCATCTGGGCACCGAAGAACACGCCGAAGGAGATCGTCACAAAGCTAAACGCGGCCATCGTCGCGGTGCTCGCCGATCCATCCGTGAAGCAGCGCTTCGGCGAATTGGGGCAGGAGATACCGCCGACCGAGCAGCAGACGCCCGCAGCGCTTGCGGCCTTCCAGAAGGCCGAGACCGAGAAATGGTGGCCGATCGTGAAGGCCGCGGACATCAAGCCCGAGTAGTCCTGCTACGTTAACCTCTTCTCGCGCGCAAATGCCGGCTTTTCACGAAATCTCGCTGCGGTGCGAGATCACAATCGAGCTTTGAGTCTCTACGTCCTTGATCTCAGGTGAGCGCTGGCCGACAATGTTTGCCCTTCAATAAGAAACTCCCTGGGGGATTTCGTGAATAGACCTGCTCGGGTCAGCGCCCATTCGACATCATCCGACCCCGCTCACGGCATGACGCTGCTGCGCGATCCCTTGCTCAACAAGGGCACCGCCTTCACGGAAGCGGAGCGCGACGCGCTCGGCCTGCGCGGCCTGCTGCCGCCTTGCGTGCTGACGATGGAGACCCAGGTCGAGCGCGTGCTCACCAATCTGCGCACGCTGCCGACGGACCTTGAAAAATACGTCGCGCTGAATGCGCTGCATGACCGCAACGAGGCGCTGTTTTTCCGCGTCGTCGTCGACAATATCGACGAGATCCAGCCGATCATCTACACCCCGACGGTCGGGCTCGCCTGCCAGAAATACGGCCTGATCTTCCAGCGGCCGCGCGGCATGTTCATCTCATCGCGCGATCGCGGCCAGATCGCGGAGATCCTGAAGAACTGGCCCTATCCGGCCAAGCTGATCGTCGTGACCGATGGCGAACGCATCCTTGGGCTGGGCGATCTCGGTGCCAATGGCATGGGCATCCCGGTCGGAAAGCTCTCGCTGTATTCAGCCTGCGCCGGCGTGCATCCCGAGCATTGCCTGCCGATCGTGCTCGACGTCGGCACCAACAACGAAGAGCTCTTGAACGATCCCTATTATCTCGGCCTGCGCGAGCGGCGGCTCACCGGCGAGGCCTATGACAGCTTCGTTGACGAGTTCATGCAGGCTGCGCGAAAGACGTTTCCGGGCGTGCTGATCCAGTTCGAGGATTTCGCTAATCACTCGGCGTTCAAGCTGCTGCACAAATATCGGGACGAGGCCTGCGTCTTCAACGACGACATCCAGGGCACCGCGGCCGTGGCGCTCGCCGGCCTGTTCTCGGCGTTGCGCGTCAATGGCGGCAAGCTCAGGGATCAGCGCATCCTGTTCCTCGGTGCGGGCGAGGCGGCAACCGGCATCGCCGATCTCGTCGTCTCCGCCATGATGGCGGAGGGGATTTCCGAGGCGGAAGCTCTCCGGCGCAACTGGCTGGTGGATTCCCGCGGCCTCGTCGTCGGCGGCCGTGACGGCCTCTCTGGCCATAAGCTGCGCTATGCCCATGCCGGCCAGGCGCCGATCGCTGATTTCCTCACCGCGATCAAGACGCTGAAGCCGACGGCGATCATCGGTGTCGCCGCGGTCGGCGGCGCCTTCACGCCCGAGGTGCTCAAGGCGATGGCCGCGCTCAACGAGCAGCCGATCGTGTTCGCGCTCTCCAACCCGACCTCGAAGGCCGAATGCTCGGCCGAGGATGCCTACCGCTATACCGAGGGCCGCGCACTGTTCGCCTGCGGCAGTCCCTATGATCCGGTGACGCTCAACGGCCGCACCTTCGTGCCGCGCCAGGGCAACAACTCCTACATCTTCCCCGGCGTCGGCCTCGGCGTCATCGCCAGCCGCTCGCGCCTGGTGACGGACGAGATGTTCATGGCGGCCGCCCATACGCTCGCCGATTGCGTCGGCAAGGAGGACCTCGCGCAGGGCAGTCTCTATCCGGCACTCCCTCGCATTCGCGAGGTCTCGGCCCGCATCGCCGTTGCGGTGGCAGACGTCGCCTACCAGCGCGGTCTCGCCGACGGACCCGCACCCAACGACGTGAAGGGCCTGGTCCAGTCCCAGATGTACGAGCCGCAGTACTGACTGCCTCCACATCGTCATGGCCGGGCTTGTCCCGGCCATCCACGCTTTGCCGCGCGGGACGAAGAACGTGGATGCCCGGGACAAGCCCGGGCATGACGGCATAGCAACACCATTTCAGGTGGAATCGCCGTTGCGCGGCGCGGCCGCATATGCGACGATCTGTAGCGTTACAAGAAAACTCAATCCGCAAGGTCAGATGCCATGGACGATCGTTTGCCCGAACTGGGCGACCTCGAGCACGAGGTCATGCAATTGGTTTGGGCCCATGGTCCCGTTACGGCCGAGGTCGTGCGCGAGCGGCTGTCGCGGCGTCTGAAGGAATCCACGGTCCGCACGGTGCTGCGCCGGCTGGAAGAAAAGGGCTATGCTCGGCACACCGTGGACGGACGCACCTATGTCTACCACGCTGCAGAAGAGCGCGCGCGGGTCGCGGCCAAGGCGGTGCAGCGTATCGTCGACTGGTTCTGCAACGGCTCGATGGAGGAAGTCCTCGTCGGCATGGTGGACAATGCGATGCTCGACCAGCAGCAGCTGCGTACACTGGCCGACCAGGTGGCCAACGCGAAGAAGGCGAGGGGAGTGAAGAAAGAATGATCGCAACTCTGGCTGAGGCGGCGCTACGCTCCTTCGTGCTGGGAGGCGTCGTCTGGTTCGGTCTCAACCTGTTTCGCGTGCGCAATCCGCACGTCCACATGACGGCGTGGGTCGTCGTGCTGCTGGCATCGCTGGCGATGCCTTTCGTGATGCACTGGCCGACGCTGACGATCACCCGGATGCCTCTGCCGGTATCCGTGCCGGATGATTTCCTGCCGGCCGAAGTCTCGATGCTGGAGGCCCCGCAACCCGCGCTGCCGATTCCGCCGGGCGCTGCTGTCGTGGCGCCGGCAAAAGCTGCTGTATCGATCAATTGGTGGCTGGTCGCCACCATCGTCTATGCCGGCGTCGCCGGCGCGTTGCTGCTGCGGCTGGCCATCGGTCTCTGCCTGACCTGGCGTCTGGCACGCGCGGCAAGGCCGATGAGCGGCCCGCAGCTGATCGACGCCGACGTGCGCGTCAGCCGCGAGGTCGGCGGTCCCGTCACGTTCGGCTCGACCATTCTGGTGCCACCGCAGTTCTCCGGCTGGGATGCGAAGAAGCGCCTCGCGGTGCTCGCGCATGAGGGCGCGCACGTCGCCAATCGCGATTTCTACGTCCTGCTGCTCGCCTCGCTCAACCGTGCAGTGTTCTGGTTCAGTCCGTTCTCGTGGTGGCAGCTCGCGCGCCTTGCCGAGCTCGCCGAGATCATCAGCGACGCCGAGGCGATCGAAGTCATCGACGACCGGTGGTCCTATGCCGAAATCCTGCTCGATGTCGCAACCAGCGAAAATCCGCGGCCGGTGGAGCTCGCGATGGCGCGGGTATCGACCGTGCGCGCACGCGTCGAGCGCATCATCGCGGCCGCCGCCATGCCCGTCGCGGTCGGCTGGCGCAAGCGGCTGTGGATCGCAGCCGCGATCATTCCGGCTGTGATCGTGTCCGCCGGCATGATCGCCTATCGCACCCCGGATCCCGTGCCCGTCGCCGCGGATACCGGCGAGGTGCCGGCCCAGCATTACCGCCCCTTCGTCAATTTCTACGCTATGGGTCCTGCCTCGGTGTTCGCCATCTTCCGCGAGGGCGACGACCTCTACGGCCAGCTCACCGGACAGCGCAGGCTGCGCCTGACGGTTGGCAGTGACGGCACCGCGGCCTACGCGGCCTCGTCCGGCGAGATCACGTTCCCGCTCGATGCGGAGCGCCGCTCCTCCGAGCTGACGCTGCGCATGAACGGCCGCGATATCCGCGCGGTTCGCGTCGCCGAGATGCCGACGGCGGCCGTCGACCCCGCGTCGCTCGATCAATATGTCGGCTGGTACAGGATCGCGCCGAACCGCGTGCTGACGGTGCGGCGCGACGGCGATCGGCTCCAGGTACAGGAAACCGTGCAGGGCCGGGCCACGCTCCTTGCCGAAGGTGCCGACGTCTTTTCGATCCACGGCGAGAGTCTCCTGGTCTTTCTGCGTGACGAGCAGGCCAGAGTGTCGCGCGTCCTGGTCCAGAACGCGGTCTTCGGCGCGCGCCTCGCGCCGCGGATCGATGCGGCGTTGGCGCAGGCGGTCGAAGCCGACTTCGCGCGCCGCCTTGCGGAGGTTCCTGACCGCTTCCGGGAGCAGGTCCCGGCTGCCGGCGGCAAGGAGATGATCTTGCGCGGGATTGAAGACTTACGCCGCGGCACGCCGAACTACGAACGCATGAGCGCGCCGCTCGCAGCCAAGGTCCACCGGCAGCTCGATGAAATGCGCGGGACGTTCCAGGCGCTCGGTGCGGTGGAATCGCTCTTCTTCCGTGGCGTCGGCCCCGGCGGCTACGACATCTATGGCGCGAAGTTCGAGAACGGCACGGCCGAATTCCGCCTGATGCTCGAGCCCGACGGCAAGGCCGGCGACGTGCTGTTCCGGGCCGACGGCAATGACGAACTCGGCGGCATCGTCTCCTGTTCGGAGGAGGCGAGCGCGCGCGGCCGCGCCGGCACCTCGCCGATCAGGATCATGGTCTACAACGAGATGGGCGAGGACCTTCAGGTCTTCAATCTCGACGCCAGCGGCAATCGCAGGATGCAGAGCGTCGTCAGGCCCAACGCGACCTGGGCCTCCACGACCACCGTGAACAATCCCTGGATGATCGCCGACAAGTCGGGGCGCTGCCTTGAGGTTCTGGTGCCGGGCCGGCAGACGCGCTTCCACAACGTCGAGGCGTCAAACCTCGGTGCGCGTCCCGGCCGCGCCGCGCGCCGCGCCGTTCCGATCGCCAATGGTGAGGAGATGCTGCGCCGCTACATCGATGGTGTCGGCAAGGGCCAGCCGGACTACGAGCACATGACGTCGGAAGTGGCCGACATCACGCGCCAGCAGCTTCCGTTCGATCAGGCGATCCTGGCGCGGCTCGGTGCGTTGCGTGCGGTCTCCTTCCGCGGTGTCACGGCGCTCGACAGCGACATCTATGTCGCGCAGTTCGCCAACGGCTCGGCGGAATGGCGCATCGGCGTCAGGAACGGCACGATCACGAAGATCGCGCTCGGACCCAATTTCTAACGGTTCACATCTGCCGCAGGAGTGCCTGTTCAGATTTGTTGTGCTTCTGCGGAGACTGCGGAATGAGACTCGTCGCATCGATGTGGGCGATTCCCGTTGTGCTTTGCCTGTCGGGGACGGCGTTCGCCGATGACCTCGCGACGCCGGGCGATGCAAAAAGCCTGGGATTCTCGGCCTCGCGGCTGGCGCGGATCGCGCCGTGGTATCAGGCGCGCTTCGATTCTTTCTCGCCGTCGGACGGCCTTCTCCCCGGTACCGTCGTCGCAATCGCGAAGGGCGGCCAGCTCGCCTATTTGCAGGCCATCGGATTTCAGGACCGCGCCAAGACCGTCCCGATGAAGACGGATTCCATCTTCTGGATTGCCTCGATGTCCAAGCCGGTAACCAGTGTCGCCGCGATGATCTTGGTGGACGATGGCAAACTCGATCTCGACGCACCCGTCTCGCAATATCTGCCGGAGCTTGCGGACATGCGGGTCGCTTTCCAGAAGACGGACCCGGCGACAGGCGAAATGGACTACGGGCTCGGTCTGCCAAAACCACCAAAACGTCCGATGACGGTTCGCGATCTGTTGCGCCATACGTCTGGCCTGATCTATCCGGAGCTCGATTTTGCCTACCCGGAACGGGGCCTTGCCGACGCAAGCGCCGATTTCGGGATCAGGACAATCCATGGGCTCTATGGCTTCAGGGCCGTATTTCGACGCGACGGGACGTTGGCGGATTTCGTGTCCAGTCTGGCCGGCCTTCCGCTCGCCCACGAGCCGGGCGAGGTCCATGAATATGGCTGGAGCATTGACGTGCTGGGCCGGGTTGTCGAAGTCGCTTCCGGTCAGTCTTTCGACCAATTCCTCCAGAGCCGCATCTTTGCGCCGCTGCATATGGTCGACACGGGCTTCTACGTGCCGAAAGAGAAGCTCGACCGCCTCGTCGATTCTCCCATGCCGGAACGGCCGCCGATCTGGGATGTCACGACGCCGCCGAAGCTGTTTTCCGGTGGCGGCGGACTCGTCTCGACTGCATCGGATTATCTCCGCTTTTGTCAGATGCTGCTGAACGGCGGCGAGTTCGATGGCGTGCGCGTGCTCAGCCCGCATGCGGTGAAGCAGATGACGACGTACGCACTGCCATCGGGTGTCAGCATCTTCGGAGGCGACGAGGTCGGCGCCCGCGCCGGAACAACCTTCGGGCTTGGCTTCGCCATCCGCGCCGATCCGGTCCAAAGCTGGATACCGGGAGCGGTTGGAAGCTTTTCCTGGGCTGGACATTGGAGCACGTATTTCTGGATCGATCCGGCCGAGCAATTGATCGGCGTACAGATGGTCCAGGCGACGCCCGGCAGCAAAGGGCGCCAGGCGGTGCTGTATTCGGGGATCAATCACCTCGTCTATGGCGCATTGACGATTCCCGAGTCGATCGCCGTCCCGCCGGCCGCGCCGGTGACCCTGAGCCCGGAAGCGCTCGCCGATTATGCCGGGACCTATGACTTCGGCGCCACGGTGAGCTCGCGTGACAGGCAGGGTCTGGCCGATGGCAAAACCGGATGGCTTGGAATCGGCAATTTCGTCGCCATGGAGCAGGAGGGGCTGAGGATCAACAAGCCGAACCCTGGCGGCGGCCCCGCAACCAAGGCCGGTGTGACGGCGGGTGACCTCATCACTGAAATTGACGGCGCGCCGCTGAGAGGCCTCGCGCTCGCCGATGTCCTGGCCAAGCTGCGAGGGCCAGCCAACTCGACGATCAAGATGAAGCTCGTCCACAAGGGGCAAGACGGCGTGAACGACCTCAGTGTCGTGAGAACCGACCGCCGTGTCAATTCGGTCCGGCTTCAGGTTCGCGTCGCGGAAGGCAAGCTCGTCGCGGAAGCGACGGGGGTCTGGCCGGTCCTCGAATTCGAGAAGGGCAAGGCGACCCCGTTCGTGGCGACATCAAGCAACGAATTCACCGCAGCCGACGAAGATCGTACCCGGATCGCTTTCGTCAGGGACGCCGCGGGCAAAGTCTCTGGGCTCATCTTGAATCCTGGGCCTTGGGAGCAGCGCGCGGCGAAGATCGCGCTCGGGCCGAATTTCTAGGCCTCTCACGCGCGTCCGCCGGGCAGCGGATGCGCGCTTGTTCTACCGAGATAGTGCAGCGGCGTTTTCAATCCCGGCTTGCGCAAGCCGATCTCTAGTGTTACGGTCTGTAGCATTACGGTTCGTAGTCCGCACGCGGCAACATCGCGCTGCCGTCGGGTGGCTCGGAGAATTGGGCGTTCGCCATGAGCAATTCTGCAAAGGCTGAAGCGGTGCTGGCGCTTCATCGCTTCGGGATGGGGCCGCGACCGGGATCACTTGCGGCTGTCGGGACCGACCCGCGCGGCGCGTTGATCGCAGAGCTCGATCGGCCGCTCGCATTGAGCGCCGCCGCCAGCCTTCCCACCAGTGCGAAGGCCTATCGCACAGTGGCCGATGCCAATGCACGGCGAGCCGCGCGCGCCAAGCAGGCGCAGCAACAGGCCAAGAAGCAGCAGGTGGCTGCGGTGCCAACTGCTCCGGGTGACCAGGCTCAGGCTCAGGCGCAGACCGAGGGGCAAGCGCCAGCACAGGGCCAGGAGAAGGATGCTGCCGAGATGGCGGCCAAGCAGGCGGCCGACGCCGTTCCCGATCCCGGCCGTCCGATCTACTTGCAGGAAGCCAAGCTGCGCATCGAAGCCGCGCTCGCCGCCGACATCGGCTTCGCCGAGCGGCTGGTGTGGTTCTGGTCCAATCATTTCTGCATCTCGGCCTACAAGATCCAGAGCATGTCGGGTGCTTACGAGCGCGAGGCCATTCGCGCAAATGCGCTCGGCCACTTCGTCGATCTTCTGCTGGCGGTCGAAGGCCACCCGGCGATGCTGTTCTATCTCGATAATCTCGGCTCGATGGGCGCGAACTCGATCGCCGGCATCAACCGCAGCCGCGGCCTCAACGAAAACATCGCGCGTGAGATCATGGAATTGCACACGCTGGGTGTGCGGACCGGCTACACCCAGGACGACGTGATCAGCTTCGCCAATGTGTTGACGGGATGGACGCTTGTTCCGCCCGGAGACAATCCCGAGCACGGCGGCGAATTCACCTTCAACCCGCGGCTCCACGAGCCCGGCGGGCAGACGGTGCTCGGCAAGCGTTACGAGCAGGAGGACGCCGAGCAGGGCCGCGCCGTGCTGCGCGACCTCGCTGCGCATCCGGCGACCGCGACCCATGTCGCAACCAAGCTCGTACGGCATTTCGTGGCCGACGAGCCGCCTCCGCCACTCGTCGAACAAATGGCGAAGACGTTCCGCGACACCGAGGGCGATCTCAAGCAGGTCGCGATTACGATGGTCTCGTCGGACGAGGCGTGGCGCGGGCCGCCATCGAAACTGAAGCGTCCGAGTGAATGGGGCGTTGGCATGGTGCGCGCGACAGGGATTACGGTCGTCGACCCCACGCGTTTCACGGCGGGCCAGGAGCTGCTCGGCGAAGGGCTGTGGCGGCCGTCGGCGCCCAAGGGCTATCCGGATGACGAGGCAAGCTGGATCGACGGCATCGGCCGGCGGCTCGACATCGCCAACAATTTTGCCGAGCGCGTGGCGGCCACAGCGGATCCGCAGGGGATCGTCGAGGACGTCTTCGCATCGCAGATCGCGCCCGAGGTGAAGCAGGCGGTCGGCCGCGCCGAGAGCCGGCAGCAGGCGCTGGCATTGTTGTTCATGTCGGCGGATTTTCAGAGGAGGTGAGCATGGGCTTCGTCAATCATTTGCCCACGCGGCGCGAGCTTCTGGTCGGCTCCGGTGCGCTGTTCGCGTGGAGCCAGATGCCGCGGATCGCACGCGCCGAAGGGCGCGATCCGCGCCTTCTCGTCGTCGTCTTGCGTGGCGCGCTCGATGGTCTCGGTGCGGTCGCGCCGGTCGGCGATCCCGACTGGGTCGGCTTGCGCGGCGATCGCGCGCTGGTGCTGGACGGCAAGCCGCCGGCGCTGCCGCTCGATTCCTTCTTCGCGCTCAACCCGGCGATGCCGAACCTGCACCGGCTCTACAAGACCGGCAAGGCCGCAATCGTCCATGCCGCCGCGACGCCCTACCGCGAGCGCTCGCATTTCGACGGCCAGGACGTGCTGGAGAGCGGGTTCACCAAGCCCGGTGCCACCGCATCGGGATGGCTCAACCGCGCGCTGCTCGCGATGGAGTCGGGTGGGCGCGTCGATCCGCGCGGCAGCCGCGCGCTCGGCATCGGCTCGGTGACGCCGCTGGTGGTGCGCGGCTCGGCGCCCGTCATGACATGGGTGCCGCAAAAACTGTTACCGGCGAGCGAGGACACGCAGAACCGCCTGCTCGATCTCTACCAGCACACCGATCCGAAGCTCGCGACCGTGCTTCAGGCGCGCATGAAGCTCGCCTCGCTTGGCGGCGCGCCCGGCACGGGCGATCCGATGTCGGACGATCCGACATTGATGCCGCCCGGCATCGCGCGCGTGCGCGCCTACTTCGCCGAAGCCGCCGGCACCGCCGCGCGCTATCTCGCCAAGCCCGACGGCCCGCGCGTCGGCGCGATGGGCTTCGTCGGCTGGGATACGCACATCGCGGAAGGCGCAGCGTCAGGCCAGCTCTACAATCTGCTCGGCGCGCTCGACGGTGCGTTTGCCGCGATCGAGAACAACATGGGCGAGGTGTGGGGCGAGACGGTCGTCGCCGTCGTCACCGAGTTCGGGCGCACCGCGCGCATCAATGGCACGCAGGGCACGGATCACGGCACGGGCACGGTCGCCTTCCTCATTGGCGGCGCGCTCGCCGGCGGCCGCGTGATCGCGGACTGGCCGGGCCTCAAGCCGGCGCAACTGTTCGAGGATCGCGACCTCAAGCCGACCACCGATCTCCGCGCCGTGCTGAAGGGCCTGCTCAGGGATCATCTGCGTGTCGAGGAGAAGGTGCTGGCGGATGCGGTCTTCCCCGGCAGTGCTGACGTCAAGCCGATGGGCGGCCTCGTCGGCTGACGGCGCGGCCTGCGCAACCGGATCGGGTCCATGATGTGCACACTGACGCAACGGGAACTCGACTTTCTCGCCAGTCTGAAAACCGGCTGGCGGCGGCTCTATCGGCGCGAGCTGATGCGGCTCCTGAAGGGTGACACCGAGGCGAGCGACGCGCAGCTGGAGACGCGCCCGATCGTCTGGCGTGTTGTATCGGGTTAGTTTTTCGCGAGTCTGGCTCGACTTAGGACACGCCACTGTGGTGGAATCGCCACAGCCGGCGCGAAACGGTCGTGGCCCTAAGCCTGCTTTCCTTCAGCCAAGGTTCTGCCCTCATTGCCCGCCGAAACTCCGGGCAGTTCGGAGGGCGTACCATGTCTCGCATTGCACGTGCCGAAAGTGCCCGAATTTCCCTCGCAAGCTCATGCCGGTTGCTGCTCGCCATCGTCGGTGCCGCATCGCTCGCCGCCTGCGCACAATCGCCGGTCGGCCGCCAGAAGGCCGATCTTGGCACCAATCGGCAGGCTGCGGTCCAGCGGCCCCATAGGGTAGCGGCCTTGCATCCGCGTCCGATCAGCCGGGTACGCGTCCCCGACCGTGACGCAAAGCAAACCGCTTCGCACGGCGTTGCCAGCTTCTATTCGGACACGGAGACCGCGAGCGGCGAGAGGTTCGACAAGAACGAATTGACCGCGGCGCATCCCAGCCTGCCGTTCGGCACCAAGCTGCGCGTCACCGATGTCTCCTCGGGCCGCTTCGTGACCGTCAGGGTCAACGATCGCGGGCCCTATGTTCGCGGGCGCGTGGTCGACATCTCGCCGTCCGCGGCCGAGGCGCTCGGCATGGTCGACAAGGGCATCACCAATGTCCGGCTCGACGTGGTGCGATAGAGCGCGATTGATTGACTTGAGCTGCCCCGCTTAACCGAGTGTTAGTCGCCCTGGCGCACCATGAGTGCCCAAACAAGTCGGGGCTCCAATTTGGGGTCCTCGGGGGAGGCGGCGTTTGAACACGATCCAGTATCTCGAAGATCAGGCCGCGCGCGCCGAGCGGCTCGCCAAACGGATCACGGATACGCTGACCATCGAAAAGCTCCTGACCTTCGCCGGCGAACGCCGCCGCGAAATCGAGGTCATCGCCGGCAGGTACCGGCGCGCCTGATAACCATGCACTGAACGCATTCGCCCTCGCTGCGAGGCGCGGAACTTCTGTTCGTCTCTGGCGTCATGTCAATGATGAACGTGGAGGAGTAAAGTCATGGGTTTTGGACGAGGTGCTTTGCTTTGGCTGCTTGGCGTGCCGCTGCCGATCGTTCTGCTGCTGGCATTGTTCTGGCACCACTAGTGCATGATCCGGAAAAGCGTGGAGTGATTTTCCGATAAGATCACGCTCAAACAATAATGCTGCCACACGAAAAGCGCCGCGGAAGCGGCGCTTTTTTGTTGCCTGCGATTTGAAGCGTATCAATGAGAACGACGCGCGGTCAGGTCAGCTATGGCTCTCGACGAAGTCGCTGAGATAGTCGGGAAGCCGGACGCCATCGATGTCGCAGCGCGCCTTGATCTCGCCGGCGATTTCGGTCGAGATGTCCTTCATCCAATGCTCGAGCGTGTTGAACGAGATCACCTTGATCGGATCGTTGAAGCAGCCGGCGACAAGCTCGCCAATCGTGGCTTCAAGATCGCTTCGTTCGATGCGGATTTCAGTCGCCTTGTCGCGGCGATCAATCACCACGAACAGGGTCTGGTCTGCGCCATAGGGCACGACCGCGGATGGTACGCCGGCTTCAAGCATCTTGGGGCTCTCGTCTCGACTTCCGATCCCGGTTAACGGGAAAATCCGGTAGAAGGTTCCTGCCTCATGAAAAGCTTGTCGCGCGCGTGCAGCTTCCGCGTCTGCACGCAATCAGAGAAATTCTCTCAACCGCGATAGCTCGATGACATGCTCGGGCGAGAGGATATCGGTGACCAGCGGCGGCTGCGCAATCGTGTGAATCTCATAGAGATGCCTGGTCGTGGCCGGCTTCTCCATGAAGGCCGATATACACTGGTCGAGCGTACCTTCGCTTATCGGATAAGAATCTCTGTCCGGTCGGCGCTGGTTCGCAAGCGACGGCCATTTATGCAGGGTTGCGGGCGCTCCGAAATCGACCTTTGAATCCGCAACCACGTCTCCCATCGTCCCGCCTCACGCAACAAAAATTGCCCCAACACGCGGATCTGCGTGCCGGGGCCCACACTTATCGCTGCATCTTAATGCCAAGCGCTTAACGCAGCAGCCGGGAAAAGGTTCCCGGCCGCCTTGTCGCAAATCAGCTCGCGGCCGCCGCGATTCTGTGGCCCGGGCTGGCATGATCGTGGCTATCCTCATCGCCGCGGCTGGCTTTCGGCGGAAGCCCGGCGAAGCGCCGCAGGGCTTCGGCCATCTGCACCCGACCCGCTACACCGGTGATCACCACGTCGACCATCGCAAAGGACGAGTGGAAATGGCCGCGCGCCCTGAGCTGCTCGACCGGGACGCCGGCGGCCGCCATTGCCTCGGCATAGGCGATGCCCTCGTCGCGCAACGGGTCGAATTCACAGGTGACGACCAAGGCCGGCGGCAGGCCGGCGACGTTGCCGCGCAGCGGCGAGACGCGCGGATCAGTGCGGTCGGCCGGTGAGCAGTAGAGGTCCCAGAACCAGTACATCAGCGAGCGCGTCAGGAAATAGCCGGTCGCATTGTCGTTGTAGGAGGGCCGGTCGAAAGTGCAATCGGTGACCGGGCAGACTAGGAGCTGGCCGGCGATCTCAGGCCCGCCGCGATCGCGCGCAAGCTGGCAGGTGACGGCGGCGATGTTGCCGCCGGCGCTCCAGCCCGCGACCAGCACCGGGCCCGGCCTGCCGCCAAGCTCGGTCGCGTGCTCGGCGATCCAGCGCGTTGCCGCATAGCCGTCCTCGGCCGCGGTCGGGAAACGATGCTCGGGCGCATGGCGATAGCCGACGCTGACGAACATCATGCCGGTTCGCCGAACCAGATCGCGGCAGAGCGGCTCGTCCGATTGCTCGTCGCCGAGCACCCAGCCGCCGCCGTGGAAATAGACCACGACCGGATGGGGCCCCGGCGTTGCCGGCTTGTAGATCCGGTAAGGCAGCGGGCCGTTCGTGCCGGGCAGCGTGCCGTCGACGATATCGCCGATCAGCCGTCCCGCGGGCCGGCCCTGGTTGAACTCGTTGACGAAGGCGCGTGCGCCGAGCGCACCCATCGACTCGATCGGCGGCAGGTTCAGCGATGCCAGCAGGTTCAGCACCAGCCGCACATCCGGCTGCAGGCATACCACCTCGCCGTCGTTGCATTGCGCGGCGCCGTTGGGGCCGGTCAGCTTGAAGCCGAGCATGCCGCGGGCCGTGACCTCGTCGCAAATGCTGCGATAGGGGCCGACGCCGCCGGTGTAAGGCATCAGGCCCTGCACCTTGCCGGGGACGTTGGCGCCCGTGTACCAGGTGTTGGCGAGCCGGTGCAGGGTCACCATCGAACAGTCCGTCATGTGCCGGCCCCAGCCGGCCTGCGCCGTCTCGGTCGGCTCGATCGTGGTGAAGCCAGCGTCGCGCAGCGCAGCGATGCGGTCGACGACCCAGTCGACATGCTGCTCGATCGACACCGCCATGTTCGACAGCACCGACGGGCTGCCGGGCCCGGTGATCATGAAGAAGTTGGGGAACCCTTCGACCGTGACCCCGAGATAGGTCTGCGGCCCCTGCGCCCAGACATCGGTCAGCGACTTGCCGCCGCGTCCGGTGATCGGATGCACGGCGCGGATCGCGCCGGTCATGGCGTCGAAGCCGGTCGCGAACACGATGACGTCGACATCGACGCTGCGCCTGGCCGTCGTGATGCTGTTCGCGGTGATCGCCTTGATCGGCTCCTGGCGCAGATTGACCAGCGTGACGTTCGGCCGGTTGTAGGTCGCGTAGTAATTGGTATCGAGGCAGGGGCGCTTTGCGCCGAAGGGATGGTCGTGCGGCATCAGCGCCGCCGCCGTCTCCGGATCCTTCACGGCAGCGCCGATCTTCTCGCGGATCAGCTCGCCGATCAGCGCATTGCCGTTGAAGTCGACGCCCTGGTCGGCCCAGAGCTGCGTCAGGATGTGGACGAGGTCACCGGCGGCCCAGGCACGTTCGAACCGCTCGCGACGCTCGGCATCGCTCAATTGCCAGCTCACGACGGTCTGCTGCGGATAGGGCACGCCGGTCATCGACTGTCGCGCCTGCTCGCGATAGGCCGCGCGGTCGCTCTGGAAAATATCCATGCGATCGGACGGCGAGGGGCCGTTATGCGCCGGCAGCGCGAAGTTTGGCGTGCGCTGGAATACGGTCAGATGCGCGGCCTGCTCGGCGATCAGCGGGATCGACTGGATGGCTGACGACCCCGTGCCGATCACGGCGACGCGCTTGCCGGCGAGATCGACGCCGTCATGCGGCCAGCGCCCGGTGAAATAGACTTTGCCCTCAAAATCCTTGACGCCGTCGATCTCGGGCGGCTTCGGCGCGGAGAGGCAGCCTGTGGCCATGATGTAGTGGCGGCAGGAGACCGGCGTGCCGCTGCTCGTGGTGAGCTGCCAGCGCTCAGTCGCTTCGTCCCATTTGGCTTCGGTGACCTTGGTCTTGAAGCGGATGTCGCGGCGCAGATCGTAGCGATCGGCAACGAAGCCGAGATAGCGCAGGATCTCGGGCTGGGTCGCGTATTTCTCCGACCAGGTCCACGCGTTATCGAGCTCCGGATCGAAAGTGTAGCTGTAGTCGATGGTCTGGATATCGCAGCGGGCGCCGGGATAGCGGTTCCAGTACCAGGTGCCGCCGACATCGCCGGCTTCCTCGAGGGCGACCGCCGTGAGGCCGGACTTGCGCAGGCGATGGAGAAGATAAAGGCCGGCAAATCCGGCACCGACCACGGCAACGTCGACCTGTTGGGCTGTTCCACTCGCCGCTTTGGACTCACGTGCGGCGACCATTGCGTCTGGCATGGTATTCCTCCCGTGTCTTTTGTTTTGCCGGCAGGCTATCGCCGCAGGCTTGGCTTGTCATCAGGACAGGTACAATCTTCGGTAGTCGTTTGCGGCACCATCGTGACCGCGCGAAGGTTGCGGCGATACACGCACCGCGATGCACAACCGCCGGGATTGTCCGGGCTAATCAGACCACATCCTTCTGTGTATGCTTGCGGTTACAAGCCACGCGTACCCAGGGCGTCATGACAGAGCTGAGTGAGCGGACGAAAGCGAACATGGACGTCGTCCTGGAGCAGACGTGCCGCCAATTGCCGCACGGCGGCGATCACGACAGCCGCAGGTTCATCGCCGAGCGCCTGATCGAGGCGGCGCAATCGGGCCATTCCACGCTTGGTGAACTCGGCATCGTCGCACGCCGCGCGTTGGCGGAGATCGTCGCCAAGGGCGGCTAGCCGGCGCCGCCGAGCTTGCCTCATCGCGGGCCGCAGACGTAACCTGTCGGGGAACCTTTTGGCGCATCGAGATCCCCCAGGATGCGACTCCAGTTTGCACTCGTTGTGGCGTCTTCACTCCTTTGCTGGGACGGTGCGGCCGTCGCTCAGGCGGTCGGGCAGTTTCCGTTCGCGCTGACGCGTGAAGGACAGATGCTCGGCGCGGTCGAGGGCGAGGTGGCGTCGTTCAAGGGGCTGGCCTACGCGGCGGCTCCGGTCGGCGCGCTGCGCTGGCGCCCACCGCAGGCAACGGCCGAGAACCCCGAGATGCGCACCGCCTATGAGTACGGCGCGCCGTGTCTTCAGCCCTCGCTGCCGGGCGCGAGCGAGGACTGCCTCACGCTCAACGTATTCCGTCCCTTCGGGGTCGATGGTCCGCTGCCGGTGATGGTCTTCATCCATGACGGCGGCTTCATCAGCGGCACCGCGAACGATCCGCTGTTCGACGGTGCAAAGCTCGCGCAAGCCGGCCTCATCGTGGTCACCGTGAATCATCGTCTCGGCGCGCTCGGCTGGCTCGCTCATCCCGCGCTGTCGGAAGGTGGCTCCGGAAATTACGGCCTGATGGACCAGATCGCGGCGCTGCATTGGGTGCACGACAACATCGCGGCCTTCGGCGGCGATCCGAACAACGTCACCTTGTTCGGCGGCGGCGCAGGCGCGACGTCGATCGCGCTGCTGATGCTGTGCGCGCCATCGCGCGACCTCTTCCAGAAAGCCATTCTGCAATCGCTGCCCGGCCGCGCGCGCCTGCGCCCGGTGCAGGAGGCGGAGACCATGGGCCGGCAATTCGTGGCGGCGCTGGGGCAGGAGACGGATTTGCGCGTCGCCGCGCCGGCGCGGCTGCTTGCGGCCGAACAAAAACTGCTCGCCAAATCCGAGCGCAGCTTCGCGCCCGCGATGGATGGAATCCTGGTGAACGAAGACGTGGCCACTGGATTTGCGGCGGGACACGAAAGCCGCATTCCCCTCATCATCGGCTCGAATGACGACGAGACGCGTTTCGACGGCGAGCGGGAGATCAAGGAGACGCTGGCGTCCTCGGGCGAGAGCAGCGATGAGCTGCGCCAGCTCTACCCTGATATCGCCAGGCCATCGGAGCGCGCAGCCAAATTCTACACCGACAAGGTCTTCTCCGAGCCGGTCAGGCTGCTTGCCCGCCTCCATGCGGCAACCGGTGCGCCTACGTTTCGCTATCGCTTCGCTTACGTGACCGAGGCCCGGCGCACAAATCCCGACGAAGGGCACGGGCGCGAGCTGCAATTCATCTTCGGCGCGGAAGGCGTGCCCGGCGCGGGACTGCTCACATGGGGGGATCGCGAGGTCGCGACCCGCATGCGCGGTTACTGGATCAACTTTGCGAAGAACGGCAATCCCAACGGCCCGGATCTGCCGCATTGGGACGCGGCCGCAGACCGCGATCGCCTGCTGCTGATCACGAACGATCGCATCGCGAGCGGAGACGACCCCTGGTCGGATCGCCTGGACCGGCTTGCAAGCGAGAGCAGAAAATGAGTTGGGCTTAGGCCGCGAGCTCGACGCGCGGCGCCGGGCTCAGCCGGTGTTCTTCCAGATGGTCCATCGCGCCGTCCTTCTCGACGGCGTAGAACTGCTGGCCGTCCTTGGACCTGTAGGCGGCGCGAACGACGCCGCGGCGGCCCTTGTCACTGTTGACGACGTCCCCCAGCGCAAACTTCTTCATCTCATCTCGCTTGTCTTCAGGCCGACTCCTTCGGCCACGGCCGGATTGTGGGCGGCAAATCGTTAACGACTTGCTAACCATACCGGTTTGCCTATGCTCGCCGCCGTTCGCGCGGGCAGCTCGCACGCGCATGTTGTCAACGAGACGAGCCGGCATCCATGACGCGATTTCCAACCCTCTTCCTGTCGCATGGCGGCGGCCCCTGGCCCTTCATGGAGGACCGGCGGGTGCAATATGCCAAGACGGCCGCGGAGTTCGGCCGGCTGCCGCAGCTTCTCCCCGAGAAGCCCAAGGCCGTGCTCGTCATCACCGGCCATTGGGAGGCCGACGCCTTCACCGTGTCGACCTCGGCGCATCCGCCGATGGTGTACGACTATTACGGTTTCCCCGAGCATACCTATCACCTCAAATATCCGGCGCCGGGCAAGCCCGAGCTCGCCGCGCAGGTGAGGGCACTGCTCAAGCACGCGGGCCTCGATTGCCGGGAGGATCCCAATCAGGGTTTTGATCACGGCACCTTCGTGCCGCTCGGCCTGATGTATCCGAACGCGGACATGCCGATCGTGCTGCTGTCGCTGAAGGCGAGCTACGATGCGGCCGAGCACATCAAGGTCGGACAGGCGATCGCATCGCTCCGCGACGAAGGCATCCTGATCGTCGGCAGCGGGCTGACCTATCACAACATGCGCGGCTTCAACCGGCCGGAGTCAAAGCCGGTCTCGTATGATTTCGAGGCCTATCTGAACGAGGCGATCAGCAACCCGGATGCGGCGCGCCGCAACGCGATGCTGGTCGACTGGGAGAACGCGCCGAGCGCGCGTCTCGCGCATCCCCGCGAGGACCATCTGCTGCCGCTGATGGTCGCGGCAGGTGCCGCCGGCAACGACGTGGGCAAGCGCGTCTTCGTCGACGAGGTCGCGAACGTCGCGATGGCGTCGTATGTGTTTGGATGAATCGTAGGGTGGATTAGCGCAGCGTAATCCACCATCGAGCCGCAATGAAGGTGGTGGATTACGCTGGCGGACTGCGCTTCGCGCAGCCGCGGGCTAATCCACCCTACGGGGTTCCGACTAAAAATGTCGAAAACAACCCCATGCACAGTAGAACGGCCCAGCAAATAGAATAGCTTAGCAGCGTACTTTTGCCGGGCAGGATACGCGAGCGGTATTTCGACGGGTTTGACACGTCGGGCAAAACAGCGGCAAAATTCGATCATGGCACCGCTCTCGCTGAAGCACAGCGATTCACGGTATTTGCGAGGAGTCCGCTTTGGGTTCGTTGCGCCATTGAAGGTGCGAGTCTCCGCCGCGATCAGGCGGCAGCTGTGGTGTCCGAGGCACAGTTCTCCAACAACTGGCTTCCAATCGGGAGGCCTGTCGATTTTGTCTAGACGGACAGTGCTAGTGCCGGCTTACTCTTGATTGTCCGAGTCTGGAAATACTTCGGTTTCAGGATTATCGACGCCTCTGATGACGCTGCATGTCACGGTCAACGACGCTCAGACTGGCGCCCCCCGCTGTGACGTGAAGGCGGTCATCGCCGTCGTTGGACTTGCGATCGAGGCCAGAATAGCCGGCGCGCCAGCGATGATCGCTGAAGGTGACCGGACCGCCTTTTACTTGCGTGACGCCATCAGACATGGCGCGCGCGGCATTATAAGTTTCGGGGTGTGCGGCGGGCTAGATCCGAAGCTCCGACCAGGTCACATCGTCATCGCCTCGTCGGTATTTGCCGCGAAAGATGAAGCTTATCCAGCTGACCTCCCCTGGGCCGAGGAACTCATTCGGATGATCCCGGGTGCCAGCTACTCTGCGATAGCTGGTGTCGCTTCCCCGATGACAAGTCTTGAAGAGAGACGGGATTTCCATGGCATCACCGGGGCGGTTGCCGCCGATATGGAGTCGCAGATCGTCGCTCGAATTGCTTCCGAACTCAGAATTCCCTTTGCCGTCTGTCGTGTTGTTCTAAACCCCGCTCATCGAAAACTTCCGAGGGCAGCGCTCATAGATATCGGGCCAGCAGGTAAGCCTGAACTGCGCAAGATTGGACGTTCGCTTGTTCAAGACCCGGGGCAACTCCCTGGTCTTGGCCGGCTCGCCGTTGACTCTGTCATGGCGGTGATGGCTTTGCGCAGCGCCAAGCGACGGCTCGGAGCTCACTTTGGTTTCCCGCACCTGTGTTCACGAGACCGAGTCCCCATTCCGACGCGTGCACTTGAAACGATAGCCACACGCGCCTGATCCTGCAGCAGCGCGCTCCCGATCTCAGACTCCAGGCTTGTCCAGGTCCGAGATGGTGTTTGAATCTGCACGCCGGCGCAGGAAGACGTTACTCACCGAAAGAGCCGGCGCGGCCAAAATATCTGCCAGCGCGTTCCAGGAAAACGTTGGCCGAGGCGCGCCCGCGTGGCACGAAGTCTGCTCGGCCGCTCGTCCGAAGCAGCCTCGTCGTCTCATAAATCGCCAGGCGAGCGGGTTCCAGTCGCGCCAAACCTGCTCGGCCCTTTGGGATAGCAAGCCAGAGACGATTTCCGGCGCAGGTCCGAAGACCTCCGGCAATTTGCTCGACAGATTGTTGTCCGACAGAACGTCCCATCTCGAAAATCCGCCCATGATCGGAGATGAAATGGCGAACACCACGCGACCAATCCGCGCCTCCCGTGCCGGGAAAGAACACATTGGGCAAGGTTCGACGATTGAATACAAGGTGCAATCCGGCAAACGCTTTTGTCTTAGAATCTTCTGCGCCTCTGAAAGAGCCACGAGTTCCGCGTGTCGGGTCACGTCGCATTCCGATGAAACGTGGTTGGTCGCTTCTGCGATGACCTGTCCTCGAAACGCGATTACGGCGCCGAATGGCAGCTCTCCTTGCTTCACCCCTTGCCGAGCGAGTTCGAGGCATCTTTCCATCATTCGCAGATCTTGGACGTCAGCTTCTGATCTACTCATAGGCGCCCCCTTGGGAACGCGAGATCGGTGTTGAGAATGCGTCTGTCGCTGCCCCTTCATGTTACGGCGGCGTCGTAGCGACGAAGAATGTTTCCGGCGCCGCTACGGAGGCGGCTCCTGCGGCCTGGCATATTGGCAATTAAGCAGCGGGCTACAAACAGTCTGACTTGATCTGGATCAAGGACCGTTACCTTTCAGGTACCGCACGGACCACACGATGATCGATTGTCTATGTCCGCTCCGGGGCCCCTCGAAAACAGACATCCCGGATTTTATGGGTACTCGCGCCAATCCGCTCTACGCAGCTTCAACCTCACCCATACCTCAGCTTCATGAACAGGATACCGCCGGCGAGCACCATGGTGATGGCGTTGGCCGCGACCAGCGGGGCGTCGCCAGAGAGCAGGCCGTAGATGAGCCAGAGCGCCAGGCCCAGCACCATGACCAGGAACATGCCGAGCGAAATGTCGCGCGCCGAGCGGGTCTTCCAGACCTTGATGAACTGCGGCGCGTAGGCGACGGTGGTGCAGGTTGCGGCGGCAAAGCCGATCAGCTTGATCGCGAAGGGTTCCATGCCGGCTCTATAGCATGGATTCGGTGATGATCATGAGGTCCGGCGCGCCGCCATGAGATCGCGATAGAGCACGGCATAGTCGCCGGCGCGGTTGCGCCAGGAGACGTCGGTCGCAAGGCCGCTCAATTGCAGCCGGCGCCAGGTCGCCTTGTTGTGGAAGGCGGTGTTGGCCTTGCGCAGCGTGCCGGTGAGGGCCTCCACGGTGACGGGCGCGAACTTGAAGCCGGTCGCGTCGCGGTCCGATGTGTCGGCCTCGCCGATATCGACGATGGTGTCTTCGAGGCCGCCGACGCGCGACACGATCGGGACGGCGCCGTAGCGCAGCGCGTAGAGCTGGGTCAGGCCGCACGGCTCGAACCGCGAGGGCACGATGAGGGCGTCCGATCCGGCCTGGATCAGGTGCGCCAGAATCTCGTCATAGCCGATCACGACGCCGATACGCCCGGGGTTCGCGCGGGCGACGGCCTGATAGCGATCCTGGAGATCGCGATCGCCGCTGCCGAGCAGTGCGAGCTGCATGCCGTCGCCCAAAATGGTCGGAATGGCCTCGAGCAGGAGATCGAGCCCCTTCTGCCAGGACAGGCGGCTGATGACGCCGAGCAGCGGCGCCTCGTCCGAGGAATCGAGATTAAACTGTTGCTGAAGCACCGCCTTGTTCGCGGCCCGGAACGTGAGGTCCTCCGCGCCGAAGCGGTAGGCGATGTGCGGATCGGTTTGCGGATTCCACACGTCGGTGTCGATGCCGTTGAGGATGCCGCTCAGCACATCAGCGCGTTCGCGCAGCAGGCCGCCGAGCCCCATGCCGCCTTCATCGCTCTGGATCTCCTGCGCATAGGTCGGCGATACCGTCGTGATGCGATCGGCGAGTTGAAGCCCCGCCTTGAGGAAGCTGATGCCGCCGAAATATTCGAGGCCGTGAACGTCGAACGCCGCCGCCGCGGGCAGGCCGATCGCGCTTGTCAGCGTGCGATCGAACTTGCCCTGATAGGCCATGTTGTGGATGGTCATCACGGTGCCCGGCCGCGGACGGTTGTCATAGTGCAGATACGCGGGCGCAAGCCCCGCCTGCCAGTCGTGGGCGTGCACCACATCGGGCACGAACGCGGGGACGAGGCCGTGGCCGATGTCGGCGGCGATACGTGACAGCGCGGCGAAGCGCAGGCCATTGTCCGGCCAGTCGACGCCCTCAGGGGTGACGTACGGATTGCCCGGTCGCGCGTAAAGATGCGGCACGTCGAGCACGAACAGGTCGAGGCCGTCATGCGAGCCCGCGAGCAGGCGGCCCGGGCCGCCGAAATAATCCGGCCAGCGCCGGATTTCGCCGGCTCCCCCCAGCATCCGCATCACGTCGGGATAGCCCGGCATCAGCGTGCGCATCTCGACGCCGTGCGCCTTCAGAGCAAGCGGCAGTGCGCCGGCGACATCCGCGAGGCCGCCGGTCTTGACGATCGGGTAGACTTCGGAGGCGACCGCGAGGACGCGAACAGGCGTCATGTATTGAGCCTGTCGAGCATTGTCTGGGTGATGAGCGAGATGCCCTGCTCGGTGGTGCGGAAGCGCTTGGCGTCGAGCTCCGGGTCCTCGCCGACGACGAGCCCCTCGGGGATTTCGACGCCGCGGTCGATCACGACGTTCTTCAAGCGAGCGCCGCGAGCGACGTTCACGTAGGGCATGATCACGGCGTTCTCGACAGTGGCGTAGGAGTTGACGCGCACGCCGGTGAACAGCAGCGAGCGGCGCAGCGAGGCGCCGGAGATGATGCAGCCGCCCGAGACCAGCGAGCTCACGGCCTGGCCGCGCCGGCTCTCCTCGTCATGGACGAACTTGGCGGGCGGCGTGATCTCCGCATAGGACCAGATCGGCCAGGCGCGGTCGAACAGGTCGAGCTCCGGCACGACGTCGGTGAGGTCGATATTGGCCGCCCAATAGGCATCGACCGTGCCGGCATCGCGCCAGTAGGCGCGGGGATCGCTGCCCGAGCGTACGCACGAGGTCGAGAATTGATGCGCGATGGCGCGGCCGTTCTTGACGATATAGGGGATGATGTCCTTGCCGAAATCGTGACTGGAGTTCGTATCCTCGGCGTCGCGCTTGAGCTGGTCGAACAGGAATTTCGTATCGAACACGTAGATGCCCATGCTGGCGAGCGAGACGTCTGGCTTGCCCGGCATCGGCGGCGGATCGGCCGGCTTCTCCAGGAACTGCTGGATCCAGCCGTTCTCGTCGACATGCATGATGCCGAAGCCGGAAGATTCCTGGCGCGGCATCTCGAGGCAGCCGACCGTGACGTCGGCGCCGCTGTCGACATGCTGGCGCAGCATCACCTCGTAGTCCATCTTGTAGATGTGGTCGCCGGCGAGCACGACGATGAAGCGTGCGTTGTGCGACTCGATGATGTCGATGTTCTGATAGATCGCATCCGCCGTGCCGACATACCACATGTTCTCCGAGACGCGCTGACTGGCCGGGAGGATGTCAAAGCTCTCGTTGCGTTCGGGGCGGAAGAAGTTCCAGCCCATCTGAAGGTGCCGGATCAGGCTGTGCGCCTTGTACTGGGTCGCGACCGCGATCCGGCGGATGCCGGAATTCACCGCATTGGACAGCGCGAAATCGATGATGCGGGACTTACCGCCGAAATAGACCGCGGGCTTGGCGCGCCGGTCGGTCAGTTCCAGAAGCCGGCTGCCGCGTCCGCCGGCCAGGACGAACGCCAGCGCCTGACGGGCAAGCGGCTCGGGTCTCGCGGCACTCATGTCATCCTCCCACACCTCTGGCGCTTTGCGAGAAGCCTCCCGGCCGCGCACATTGGAACCGATAGTAACGGTACGAATAGTAAATCGGGAAGGTGCTTGTTGGTTGCGAACGCCCGGGAAGCTTAATGCTTTGCTGTGGCCTGTGGCTCCGTCGCACCGGTGTCATGCCCGTGCGGGCGCTGGCGTTGGCCGGACCACAATCGAGGCATGCGCTTGTATTCTTGTGCGGTGCACGCAATGCAGGCTGTGACTTTCGGAGGCTTTGACTTGGGGCAAGGATGCCCGATCATGGCCTTGCGATCCTTTTCCAAGCAAAACGTCAGACAGGGAGCAAGACGATGAGTATCTGGAAAACGGCAATTGCCTGTTCGCTGGCGGGCGCGGTGATGGCCGGCCAAATCGAGCAGGCGGCGGCGGCTCCGCTGCCGACCAACGTCGCGACCATGAAGGCTGCCGTTGGTGACGATGTCACCCCGGTGTATTGGCGCGGCCGTGGCTGGGGATGGGGCGCAGGAGGCCTCCTCGCCGGAGCAATCATCGGCGGTGCCATCGCGAGCAGCGCGCCCTATGGTTACTATGGCGGCGGCCCATATTACGGCGGTTATGGTGGTTCTGGTTATGGCTCGGGCTACGGCTATGGCTACGCTCCGTCCTATGGCTATGCGCCGGCCTATTACGGCGGCTACGGGCCGAGCTATGGGTATGGCGGCTACTACGCGCGTCCCAGCTACTACGGCTATCGAGCCTATCGTCCATACTACGGCCCTCGCTACGGCTACTACCGGCCGTACCGGGCCTATGATCGCGGATATTGGTAAGGACGCTGCGCGGCTAGAGCGAGAGCCACACGATCAGGCTCATGCAGGCGAGATGCGCGAGCACGATCGCGACGAGATGCAGCGGGCCGGCCTTGAGGCTAGACTTGCGCATCCCGCCGCGCCCCGCGCTAGTTTGACCCCGCGGCCGCGGCTGTAAAGCTGCGGTCGACGGCTTTGCTCACATCGAGCGTCTTCGGCAGGATGCCGTAGCGCGTCGAGCGGTCGGAGGCTTCCTGCACCTCCTTCACCACGTTCTGGTCGATCACGATCGGGCTGGTGCGCTGCGCGGTGTAGGCCGACAGCAGCACGTCCTCCGGCAGTTTTGTCAGCTCGGCCGTGCTCTTTGCGTATTCGGCAACATGATCGAGCGACCACAGCCGTGCCTTGTTCAGCCGCTGCACGAGGTCCTGCACCGCCGCGCGCTTGGTGGCGATGGCGTTGTCGGAGGCCACGATGAAGGTGATGGTCGGCGTCAGGCCTTCGCCGTCGGCGATCACGCGGGCCTTGTCCTTCAGCGTCGCGAACGAGACGTAGGGCTCCCACACCGCCCAGGCATCGATCGAGCCGGCGACGAGTGCGATCTTGGCGTCGACCGGGCCGAGCGGCGCGAAGGTCGCGTCCTCCAGCTTGATCTGCGCTTTCTCCAGCGTCGCGTCGATCAGGAACTGGCCCCAGCCGCCGCGGGTGCCGGCGAGGCGTTTTCCCTTGAGATCGGCGGCCGACTTGATCGGCGAATCCTGGCGCACGAGTATCGCTTGCGTCTTCGCATCCGACTTTGTGCCGCCGATTGCCTTGATCGGCGCGCCGGCCGCATAGACCGAAAGGAAGGAGAGATCTCCGGTATAGCCGACGTCGAGCGCGCCGGCGTTCAGCGCTTCCAGGATCGGAGCGGCGGCAGGGAATTCCGACCATTCGATCTTGTAGGGCAGGTCCTTCGCATAGCCGGAGATTTCGAGCAGCGAACGGTTGCCGCCCTTCTGGTCGCCGACGCGCAGCACGACGGTGTCGGCCGCGAACGAGGCGGCCGCGGTCGACAAGGTGATGGCTGCGGCGAACAGCGATGCTGCGAGCCGGCGTGTGATGGAATGGTCGTCGGAGTTGATGCTCATGTAGCCTGTCTTGTTGCTTTGCCCACGACGCGTGAGCGAGCGATGCAGCGAGACGATCAAGTCTATGACGGCGCGATGCGCAGTCAATGAAATGGCTATCCGTATTGCAGATGCGTCGGGCAATGACGTTTCAGCGCAGCGCCGCTTTCGAGAACGCACCGCGTGCGCGGCGGGAGATGCGCAAGAATGATGCAGGCCGCGGAGTCGCGGCGTATCCTTGCAAGATGATGCAGCAACGAAAATCGTTTCATCGCTGTCCCATGCGCTGATGGAGAGAATGACCTCGCTTCGCGCCACATTCGAAATTCCATTTCATTGACGATGCGACGGGCGCGCCGCATGATTTGCGCATCGCATCAAAGCGGCGCGGGAAGCGCCGGCGAAATTATTCTCTCAACGCAGCTCCACATGGAACATGCGCAACGCGAGACGTTGCGTGAATGGCGGAGCTGTGCCAGCGCAGGAGTGGGGACTGATGGGCAACGACAACAAGGGCAGCGGATCGGGCCTCGACCGGCGTCATTTGCTGCAGGCGGGGCTTGCGGCGGCATTCGCCGCGCCGCTTGGTGCCTTTGGTGCAGCCCAGGCCTTTGCGCCACAGGCGATCGCGCCCGGTGTCGATCTCTCTGAGTTTCCGCTGTGCCGGACGGCCGCGGATGGCCCCGTCCTCACCGGCGCGCCGCGCAAGCTGAAACTCTCCTGGAACGCCGGCGCGGTCTGTCTCGCCCCGGTGCCCGTCGCCATCGAGCACGGCTTCTTCCAGAAGCACAATCTCGACATCGAGCTCATCAACTATTCGGGCTCGACCGATCAGCTGCTCGAGGCGATCGCGACGGGAAAGAGCGATGCCGGGCTCGGCATGGCGCTGCGTTGGCTGAAGCCGCTGGAGCAGGGCTTTGACGTCAAGATCGCCGCCGGCACCCATGGCGGCTGCATGCGCGTCCTGACCCGCGCCGACTCCAACGTGAGCAAGCTCGCCGACCTCAAGGGCAAGATCGTCGCGGTCGGCGACCTCGGTGGCCCCGACAAGAACTTCTTCTCCATTCAGCTCGCCAAGCTCGGTATCGATCCGGTCAAGGATGTCGACTGGCGCGCCTATCCCGGCAACCTGCTCACCGTCGCCGTCGAGAAGGGCGAGGTGCAGGCCTTCCTGTCCTCCGATCCGCTCGGCTATCTCTGGCTCAAGGACACCCAGTACAAGGAAGTCGCCTCCAACCTCGACGGCGAATATCGCGACAAGAGCTGCTGCATCCTCGGCCTGCGCGGCAGCCTGGTGCGCGAGGAGCCGCAGGTCGCGCGCGCCCTGACGCAGGCGCTGCTCGATGCCGCGATGTTCACCGCTCAGAACCCGACCGTAACGGCGAAGTCGTTCCAGCCTTATGCGCCGAAGACGGCATCACTCGCCGATATCGAGGGCATGGTGCGCTACCACACCCACCATCATCATCCCGTGGGTGAGGTGTTGAAGCGCGAGCTCAAGGCCTATGCCGACGATCTGAAGAGCGTCCAGGTCTTCAAGCAAAGCACCGATACCGCCAAATTCGCGGAGCGCATCTATGTCGACGTATTCGCTGTCTGACGGCCTCGCCTCCGGCGCGCCGCGCCTCTCGCGCGCGCCGGTTCTTGCGAGCTGGGTCCGGGAATCCGGCGTCGGCATTCTCGCCAGCGTCGCGTGGATCGCGTTCGGCCTGTCCTGCCTGTGGTGGGAGGATGTCGGCGACTGGTCGCGGACGCACTCGCTCGGCATCGCCGCCTTCATCGTTGCCGCAATCGCCTTGTTCGGCACCGTCGGCGCCGACTACCTCGGCTCCGCCGGTAAGGCCTTGCGCCAGCGCGCGCCCTGGCTCGTGGCGCTCGGCGCATTCCTGACGCTGTGGGAAGTTGCCACCGCAAAATTCGCCTGGCTGCCGCTGCCGTTCTTCCCGCCGCCGCAGTCGATCATCGAGGTCTATACCGACGATCTGCCAAAGCTGCTCGACAGCGTCTTCGCCTCGGTCAAGCTCCAGCTTGGCGGCTATCTGATCGGCGCCACGGTCGGCTTCCTGACCGGCGTCTCGATCGGCTGGTCGCGCGCGGTCGGCTATTGGGTGCATCCGGTGCTCCGCTTCATCGGCCCGCTGCCGGCGACCGCCTGGCTGCCGATCGCCTTCTTCACGTTCCCGTCGAGCTGGAGCGCCTCGACCTTCCTGATCGCGCTCGCGACCGGCTTCCCGGTCACCGTCTTGACCTGGTCCGGCGTCGCGAGCGTCAGCAACGCCTACTACGACGTCGCACGTACGCTGGGCGCAAAGCCATCCTTCCTGGTGCTGAAGGTCGCGATCCCCGCGGCACTCCCGCACGTCTTTGTCGGCCTGTTCATGGGCCTCGGCTCGTCCTTCGCCGTGCTGGTCGTCGCCGAGATGATCGGCGTCAAGGCCGGTCTCGGCTGGTACCTGCAATGGGCGCAGGGCTGGGCCGCCTACGCCAACATGTATGCGGCGCTGATCGTGATGTCGCTGCTCTGCTCCGGCGCCATCACGCTGCTGTTCGCCATCCGCGATCGCCTGCTGGTCTGGCAGAAGGGGACCGTGAAATGGTAGCCGCAACCGCACTGGCCGAGGTCACGCCGCCGGCCGCCGGCGCCGCGCTCGACATCGAGCAGGTCAGCCACGCCTTCGATATCGATGGCACTGAGCTGCCTGTTCTCAGCGACGTCAGCATCTCCGTGGAGCCGGGCGAGTTCGTCGCGCTGCTCGGCCCCTCCGGCTGCGGCAAGTCGACCTTGCTCCGGCTCGTCGCCGGCCTCGACAAGCCCAAGGCCGGAACGCTCCGCGAGGACGAGGTGCGCATCACCCGCCCGCATCCCTCGCGTGTGGTCGTGTTCCAGGATCCGACCCTGTTTCCCTGGCGGTCGGTCTGGGACAACGTCGCCCTGGGCCTCGAGGCCCAGGGCATTTTGAAGAGCCAGCGGAAGCGTGTCGATGACGCGCTCGATCTCGTTGGGCTGTCGTCGTTCCGCAATGCCTATCCGCATCAGCTCTCCGGCGGCATGGCGCAACGCGTCGCGCTCGCCCGCGCGCTCGTGAACGATCCAAAAATCCTGATCCTCGACGAGCCGCTCGGCAAACTCGACTCGCTGACCCGCATCACCATGCAGGCCGAGCTCGTCTCGCTCTGGCAGCGCAAGGGCTTTACCACGCTGCTGGTGACGCATGACGCCGAGGAGGCGCTGGTGCTCGCCAACCGCGTCATCGTGTTCAGCGACCGCCCGGCGCGGGTGAAGGCCGACATCCGTGTCGACCGGCCCTATCCGCGCCATCGCGGCGATCCATATCTCGCGGATCTGCGCCGCCAGATTCTTGGTCTCCTGGGGTTAGACGCCACATGGTAACGTCCGTAGCCAAGGGCCGGGCGGCCCATAGCGAGCCCGACTACATCGCGCGCGCCGAGGCGCTGGCTGAAGGCTTTGCTGCGCGTGCAGCCGAGCATGATCGCACCGGCAGCTTTCCCTTCGAGAATTTTCGCGAGCTGTCCGAGGCGGGCCTGCTGTCGCTGACGGTGCCGGCCGTTCATGGCGGGGCCGGAGCGGGCGCGCGATATGCCGCGCGGGTCATCGGGATCATCGGCAAGGCCGATTCCTCGACCGCGCTGGTGCTGTCGATGCACTACATCAACCATCTGGTGATGGGGCGCAGCCCGACCTGGCCGGCGAAGCTCTCGCGCAAGCTTGCGCGTGAGAGCGTCGAGGGCCTCGCGCTCGTGAACGCGCTCCGCGTCGAGCCCGAGCTGGGCTCGCCCGCGCGCGGCGGCCTGCCGGCGACGATCGCGCGGCGCACCGAGACCGGCTGGCGCCTGACCGGTCACAAGATCTATTCGACGGGGTCGCCGATCCTGAAATGGTATCTGGTCTGGGCGCGGACCGACGAAGCCGAGCCGCGCGTCGGCCAGTTCCTGGTGCCGGCGGGGCTGCCGGGCACCCGCATCGTCGAGACCTGGGATCATCATGGCCTGCGCGCCAGCGGCAGCCACGACGTCATCTTCGACGACGTCGTGATCCCGCTTGATGCCGAGGTCGATGTCCGAAGGCCTTCGGAGTGGCGTGCGCCCGACGTCGCGCAGGCGACCGTCCACACGGTGTTCGTTGCCGCGATCTATGACGGCATTGCCCGCGCCGCGCGCGACTGGTTCGTCTCGTTCCTGAAGCAGCGCGTCCCCGCCAGCCTCGGCGCGCCGCTTGCGACCTTGCCGCGGGCGCAGGAGATTCTCGGTGCCATCGAGGCCAGGCTCGCGGTCAATGCGCGGCTGATCGAGACGTTCGCCCGCGACTTCGATGACGGCGTCGCTCTCTCCACCGGCGAATCCAACGTGATCAAGCTGACGGTGACCAACAACGCCGTCGCCGTGGTCGAGGATGCACTATCGCTGACCGGCAATCACGGCCTGTCCCGCAGAAATCCACTGGAGCGGCACTATCGCGACGTGCTGTGCGGCCGCGTGCACACGCCGCAGGACGATGCGACCCGCACCGGCCTCGGCCGCGCCGCATTGGGCCTCTAGCTTTCAGGAAAACAAACAGGGAGACGATCATGTCGATCGAGTTCATCGGCTTCATCAGCAACAACAATTCGTCCGAGACCGTCGTTCGCGAAGGGCCGGTCCTCAACCCCACCCATATCGAGACGGTGGCGAAGGCGCACGAGAATGCCGGCTTCGACCGCGCCCTGCTGGCGTTTCATTCGACGACGCCGGACGCGCTCCAGATTGCCCAGCACGTGCTGGGCGTCACCGACCGCCTCAATGTGCTGATCGCGCAGCGGCCGGGCTTCACTGCGCCGACGCTGCTGGCGCGCCAGTTCGCCGTGCTCGACCAGTTTTCGCGCGGCAGGGTCGCTCTGCATGTCATCACCGGCGGCAATGCGACCGAGCTTCGGCAGGATGGCAACACGCTCGACGACAAGGACGAGCGTTATGCCCGCACCTCCGAGTTCCTCGATGTCCTCAAGCTCGAATGGACCAGCGACAAGCCGTTCACCTACAAGGGCAAGCACTACCAGGTCGAGAACGCATTCTCGCAGGTGAAGCCGTATCGCCCCGAGGGCATCCGGATCTATTTCGGCGGCGCTTCGGATGCGGCGATCGAGGTCGCCGGCAAGCATGCCGACACCTTTGCACTGTGGGGCGAATCCTATGCCCAGGTGCGCGACGTCACCTCTCGCGTCCACAACGCGGCGGTTCGCCAGGGACGGCCGACGCCGCGTTTCAGCCTCTCGGTGCGGCCGATCATTGCCCCGACCGAGAAGCAGGCCTGGGAGAAGGCGGAAGAGATTCTGGCGCGCGCCACCGCGCTCCAGGACAAGACCGGCTACCGCAAGCCCGCCGACGGCCATGCCACGGCCGGCGCGCGGCGTCTGCTCTCGCTTGCCGACCAGGGCAGCCGCATCGACAAGCGGCTCTGGACCGAGATCGCAAAGCTCACCGGCGCCAACAGCAACACCACCGCGCTGGTCGGCACGCCCGAGCAAGTCGCCGAAGTCTTCGGCGACTATTACGATCTCGGTATCAGCCACTTCCTGATCCGCGGCTTCGATCCCCTGATCGACGCCATCGAATATGGCCGCGAGCTGATCCCGCTGACACGCGAGCTGGTCGCCAAGCGCCAGGCCGTTCGCGGCGAGGCGGCGGAATGATCCGTCTCATGCTGGCCGGTGCGCTGCTGTTCGGCTCGTTGGAGCTCGCGGCGGCGCAAACCACCTTGCGCGTTGGCGACCAGAAGGGCAACTCGCAGGCCGTGATGGAAGCGGCGGGCGTGCTCAAGGACGTGCCTTACAAGATCGAGTGGAAGGAGTTTCCGGCGGCGGCACCGCTGCTGGAAGCGCTCAGCGCCGGCGCGATCGAGACCGGTATCGTCGGCGATGCACCCTTCACCTTCGCCGCCGCCTCCGGCGCGCCGGTGAAGGCGATTGCCGCGATCCGTCAGACGCGCGAGGGACTCGCGATCCTCGTGCCCGAGAATTCGCCGATCAAGAGCTTCGCCGATCTGCGCGGCAAGAAGATCGCGACCGGCCGCGGCTCGATCGGCCATCAGCTGATCCTCGCCGCGCTCGAGAAGAACGGCTGGAGCGCAAGTGATGTGCAGATCGCGTTCCTGGCGCCGTCCGATGCCAAGATCGCCTATACGCAAGGCTCCGTCGATGCATGGTCGACCTGGGAGCCCTATGTCAGCCAGGAGGAGGTGCTGTTCAAGTCGCGCCGCGTCATCACCTCTGAGGGCCTGACGCCGGGGCTGAGCTTCCAGGTCGCACGGCCCGACGCCATCCGCGACAAGCGCGCGGAGCTGACGGACTTCATCCGTCGCCTCACGGCAGCGCGAGCATGGTCGCTGAGCAACGTCGACAGCTATGCCGCGACCTGGGGCAAGCTGATGAACATCCCGACCGCCGTGCCGCAGAACTGGCTGTCGCGCGCAAAGATCCGCATCGCGCCGATCGACGACGGCGTGGTCGCGGACGAGCAGAGCACGATCGACCTCTATTTCCGCTGGGGCCTGATCAAGCAGAAGCTCGATGCGGCCGAGATCGTGGATCGGTCTTTTGCCGATGCGATTGCGAAGGCGGGGCTGTAGTGCGCGCTTTCCCTCTCCCCTTGTGGGAGAGGGTGGCTCGCCGCGTAGCGGCGAGACGGGTGAGGGGTCTCTCTCCGCGTACTCACCTCTCGCGATGGAGCTCGCGGATAGATACCCCTCATCCGGCGCTTCGCGCCACCTTCTCCCACAAGGGGAGAAGGAAGAACGCTCTCACGGGCGCTTCAAGGGATCGTGAGAAAAGAAGGACGTTTCCAGCGCAATCGCCTTCCTCGAAACATTCCTTCTGCATTTCGAACTCCCGACAACAGCCCCATTGCTATTTACACCGCCTCCCTTGCACCGCGCCGCATCCCCGCAAAAATCATTCAGACGACCACATCGGGAGACCGGCCATGGGCCTGCAAGAAACAAAAATCGAATCGCTTCCCTTCGTCACTGCTGAACTCAACTACCTCGCGCCGGTTTCGGGCAAGCCGCGCACCTATGCTTTCGATCCGCCGCCGGGCGAGCCCAAGAGCACGTCGTTGCCGGAGCCGCATCAGGTCCCGATCTTCGATGCGCGGCTGATCGCGAACAATATCTCGCTCGACCGCGAGGGATTTGCGCTGGTGCGGCATCCGACGCAGGTGAAGGATTTTTACAACGACGAGGAAATCCGCACGGTCTACTACCCCGCGGTCGAGGCGTTCCTGCGCGCGACGCTGAAGGCCGATCGGGTCTTCATTTTCGATCACACCGTGCGCAGGCGTGTCGAGGGGGCGGCGGATATTCGCGACGGCGGCCCGCGCCAGCCTGCGACGCGCGTGCATGTCGACCAGACCGCCGTCTCCGGCGCCAACCGCGTGCGCGAGCATCTGCCCGACGAAGCCGACGCGCTTTTGAAGGGGCGTGTGCAGGTGATCAACCTCTGGCGGCCGATCCGCGGACCCTTGCGCGATTCACCGCTGGCGATGGCAGACGGCACGACGGTTGCGCCCGACGATCTCGTCGCCTCCGATCTGATCTATCCCAATCGCCGCGGCGAGACCTATTCGGTGAAATACAATCCGAACCACCGCTGGTTCTATTTTCCCGAGATGACGCCGGACGAGGCGCTGCTGCTCAAGTGCTATGATTCCGCAACCGACGGCCGGACCCGGTTCGGGCCGCATACGGCCTTCGTCGATCCGACCACGCCGGCCGATGCGGCGCCGCGCGAAAGCATCGAGGTCCGCACGCTGGTGTTCCATAAACAGTAACAATGTGTGATGGCACTGCCGGGCGCGCCCGGCAGTGCTCCTGGAACTTACCGGAACAAATCGACGTTTGCAGCGCCGGGCAGGGCAACCGGGAGCGGTGCCGTGCGAACGCAGACGACGCTTTTCTTCAGTCTGGCCACTTTTTCGCTTTCTGCATTTTCTGTCGCGCAAGCCGAAAGCGGGCTTGCCTCATACTACGGTTACGGAAAAGCCGGTAAGGGCGGCGAACTGACCTGCGCTCACCGCACGCGCGCGTTCGGCAGCGTGCTGACGGTGTCCTACGGTGGCCGGTCGATTCAGTGCCGCGTCAATGATCGCGGCCCGTTTATCCGCGGCCGGATCGTCGATCTCTCGGTGCCGGCGGCCAAAGCGCTCGGTATGATGAGCGCCGGCGTGGTGCGGGTCTCGGTGGAATAGGCTGGTCGTCGCGCTATAGTGCCGCCCAACGCAAGGCTAAGGGGGGCGCTATGGCCAGGATTCGGGTGGGGCTTGTCGGCTGCGGCTTCGTGTCGGAGCTGCACATGTATGCGTTCCGCCGCGTCTACGGTGTGGATGTCGAGGTCGCGGCGGTCGCGGCGCGCGGCGATCATGTCGTTGAATTCGCCGGCCGCCATGGCATTCCGCGGGTCTATCGCAGCTTCGCCGAACTGATCGCGGACCGCGAGCTCGATGTCATCGACATCTGCACCCCGCCCAATCTCCATGCCGACATGATTGTCGCCAGCATGCAGGCCGGCAAGCACGTGATCTGCGAAAAGCCGTTCGCCGGCTATTTCGGCCGGGCAGGCGACGCGCAGCCGATCGGCAAGCATGTGCCGAAGGCGCTGATGTATGAGCGGGTGCTGGAGGAGATGGACGCGACCCGCGCCGCGATCGAGCGCACCGGAAAACTCTTCATGTATGCCGAGGACTGGATCTACGCGCCGGCGGTGACCAAGACCGCAGAGATCATCAGGGCGACGAAAGACAAGATCCTGTTCATGAAGGGCGAGGAGAGTCATTCCGGCTCGCACGCCGCGCATGCCGCGCAATGGGCGATGACCGGCGGCGGCTCGCTGATCCGCATGGGCTGCCATCCGCTCTCGGCCGTGCTTTATCTCAAGCAGGTGGAGGCCAGGGCGCGCGGCGAAAACATCCGTGTCGCCAGCGTCACCGGCGATGTCGGCAACGTCACGGCCGTCCTGAAACCCGAGGAGCGCACCTACATCAAGGCCAATCCGGTCGATGTCGAGGATTGGGGCACGCTGACGGCGACCTTCTCCGACGGCACCAAGGCGACCGTGTTTTCCGGCGACATGATCATGGGCGGCGTGCGCAATCTGATCGAAACCTACACCTCCGGCGGTTCGCTGTTCGCCAACATCACCCCGAACACGCATCTGATGAGCTACCAGACCAGCGAGGAGAAGCTCGCCAGCGTCTACATCACCGAGAAGGTCGACCGCAAAACCGGCTGGCAATATGTCTGCCTCGAGGAGGAGTGGACACGCGGCTATCTCCAGGAGATCCAGGATTTCATGGAATGCGCCGCGAGCGGGAGGCAGCCGCTGTCGGACTTGGCGCTGGCGTATGAGACGATCAAGGTGAACTACGCCGGCTATTGGGCCGCAGAGGAGGGACGGCGGGTGGTGTTGTAGGGCCGCTGAAGAGACCGCAGGCACGCTGCCATCCCTTCTCCCCTTGTGGGAGAAGGTGGCGCGAAGCGCTGGATGAGGGGTCTCTCTCCGCGAGTTCGAACGTAAGATATGTGCTTGCGGAGATAACCCCTCACCCGTCTCGCCGCTACGCGGCTAGCCACCCTCTCCCACAAGGGGCCTGTTGCGTAATTCGTCAATTGTGATTCCCTAGGGCAAAGCCTTGGAGGGTAGCGATGGCGGTCAAGCGGACGGGACAGC